>NZ_JBXAQB010000020.1:0-131967 GCF_058806835.1 Roseococcus sp. GW821-FHT12F05 | reverse complement strand
CGACACCGTCAGCTGAAGCAGGTTCACCACGCCCGAGAACACACCCACCACACCAAAATACGCACGACAACGGCGGAGGGCTTCCGTCAGCAGGGTCTCGCGGGTGGGCGGGGCGATACGTCCGCTCATCGGAAGCCCTCACGGAAGGAGGCGGGAAGCGGAAGGTTGCGGATCATGCCGGACGGCCCATTCATCGGAGTTCGCGGGGCGGAGCCCCCAAAAATGCCTTGTCGGGGCCCTCCTCGCGGAAGGCCCCGACAAGCGTTTCAGCCGGAAGGGCGGGCGGAAGGCCCGCCCCGTCGCCGGATCAGAGGAACCAGAGCAGCCCTTCCTGCGCGACCGGCGCGCCGACCTGCGCCTGGGTGAGGCCCGTGAAGGTCACGCTGGCATCGACCCGGTTGTCGCCGTTGACGTCCATGTGCAGCGTGGCGCCCTTGAAGCCTTCCGCGCCCTCGTTCGGGGCCCAGAAGGAGCGGCTCGTGCCGGGGCGCCAGCCGAAGATGCTGAGCTGGTCCTCGGCGCGGAAGTCCGTGATCGTGCTCCAGGTGGTCGGACCCGTGCCGGCGCCGCGGACGTCGAGGAAGAAGACGTCGCTGCCCAGGCCGCCGGTCAGGAAATTGGAGCCCGTGCCGCCGTCCAGGACGTCGTTGCCGAGGCCGCCATTGGCCGCGTCGTCGCCGCCGCCGAGGTTCACGAAGTCGTTCGTGTCGCGCAGGATCATCACCTCGCCCGCGCCGGTGCCTCGCGTCTCGAACTCCAGGTAGGAGACCGGGCCGGCGTAGCGGCTGAACTGCTGCAGCTGGGTCACGCCGTTGGCCGTCACCTGGACGTACTCGATATCCGTGGTGTCCTCGCGCGCCGAGAGGTTCTGCGCGCGCAGGTCGCCGGCCGCCGTGGTGTCCAGCGTGTCGTAGGCCGTCGCCTCGCTGTCGTGGAAGCGCGCGAGGTATTCGGCGAAGGCATCCTGCTCGGAGCCCTTGGTGGCGAAACTCGCCTCGCCGTCATCGAGCGCGTCGTTGCCCAGCATGTCCACCCGGTCCACGGCGTAGGCCCCGATGGGATAGCCGTCGCCGCCATCGGCCAGGAAGCTCAGCGTCACCAGCTTGATCAGGCGGCTCGGATCGCCCTGCAGGACGCCGTCCTTCATGATCGTGTCGGCGATGCTGCCGTCGTCGTTCAGGATGACCAGGTTCTGGATGCGCTGGCCCTCGACGCTGACGACGCCGCCGGCCTGCACCTGCGCGGTCCTCGTCGGATCGAAGGAGAAGGACACGCCGCCGACCTGGGCGAACTGGCCCGGCGTCGCGCCCGGCGCCACGCCGGCCACGCCGTGCTCGAAGATGCGCTCGAGGTTCTCGGCGGTCACCGTGACGATGGAGAGCGCGTTGTTGAAGCGCAGCGAGTTCTCGATGTCGAGCTGGCTGATGCCGCCCTCGGGCTTGCCCGCGTCCGGGTTGGCCGACGGGGGCAGCTCGACGGGGATGGCGCCGGCCGAGACCGTGCCGATCTCGGCGCGGATGCCGCCGCCGTTCTTGATGGAGACCATCACGGCGTCATCGAGCTGCTTCGCCTGCCAGAGGTTGGCGTCGGCGGTGAGGTTGCCGAAGTTGGTCTCCTCGGTGCGGACCTCGCCGCGGCGGCCTTCCAGGAAGACGTCGGTCTGGCCGAAGACGTTGCCGTCCTTGGCCGCGATCACCGTGGCCACGGGATCGAGGAGCTGGCGCACCTCGCCGCCGCGCGTGCCGTCGGCATAGGCGTCGTCGGCGCCCCAGAGATCCTCGACCGTCTCGTCGGTCGCGGCATAGGCGCCCGAGACCGTCGGGTCGATGCCGCCGGCGCCGAGCGGGCCGGCGCCGTCGGGATCGGTGATCAGCTCGCCGTTCTCGTCGAACTCGACGACCAGGCGGCCGACATAGGAGTACTCGCCGGCGGTGGAGACGATCATGACGGTCTTGCCGTCCGCGCCCGTCCGGATCAGCGGATAGTTCTCCGCCGCCGTGTCGCCCGGCCGCAGCGGATCGGTGCCGTCGGCGAAGAGCGCGTGGCTGCCGCCCGAGAGGATGATGTCCACGCCGCTCAGCAGCGGGGCCAGCGCCAGCTCGTTCTGGTACTGCTGCAGGTGGCTCATCAGGATGATCTTGTTGATCCCCTGCGCCTGCATCTGGTCGATCAGCGGCTGCAGGATGGCGGCGAGCTCCGCCATGTTGTCCACGCCGCCGTCAGCCAGCGGGTCGCGCACCGTGGTGGCGCCGGTCGAGGAGATGGAGGCGAGGAGCTGCGTGGTCACCGCCAGCACGCCGATGGTCTGGCCGCCCTCGGTGATGGTGGTCCAGGGCGCGATCTGCGCGTCCGCCGCCTCGTTCGCGACGGTCTGGTTGCTGGCGAGGTCGGCCGCCGTGGTGGCGTAGGTCGAGGCCTCGCGCAGCGTGTTGGTGAAGGCCGCGCGGATGTTCGGGTCGTTCGAGAAGTCGAGGTTGGCGGAGAGGTAGGGGAACATCGCGCCGATGTTGCTGATGCGCGCCAGCGTCGCGCCCGAGGTGCCGGCCGCGAAATCGAGCGCGGCGTTCAGCGGGTTGGTGCCGAGGTCGAACTCATGGTTGCCGAGCGCCGAGGCCTGGATGCCGATGGCGTTCAGGATGGCGATGTCGGTCGCGAAGAAGGGCGAGCTGGTGCCGCCGAGGTTCGACAGCGAGCCGGGGGCGAGGCCCAGGGCCTGCTCGTAATAGGCGCGCAGCGCGGGGAGCACGCTCGGGTCGGTGCCGGCGGCCGCGAAGGGGCCGGGGATGTAGTTGTCGCCGGCCGACAGCGTGATGCTGTTCGCCTCCATGTCCTCCAGCCGGTCGACGATCGCGGCGAAGCGGTCGGCGCGCTGGGTGGCCTGCAGGCCCGCCTCGAAGTCGGAGGCGTGCAGGATCTGCAGGCGGTAGTGGCCGGTCTCGGGCTCCAGGTTGTAGACCGAGGTCGTCTTGCTCAGCTCGTTGGCGACCGCGAGGCGGGCGGGCTCGCCGCCGTTGGCCGGGATGAAGGCGCTGGTCTCGGGCTCGATGTCGCCGTCGGTGCCCAGGAAGCCCACGAACTTCACCTCGGTCGGGCTGTCGATGCGGAAGGCCATGTTGCCCTGGGCGCGCTCGAGGCCGACGAAGGCGTAGAGCTGGCCGTCGATCTCGCCGAGCGTGATCTGCTCGGGCTCGGCGCCCTTCGCGTCGGAGCGCGCGTCGTCGTAGAGCTCGGGGTGCTGGCTCGCGATGATCTGGCCGATCATCTGCCCGGAGTTGAAGACCGGCGTCAGCGTCGGGCTGGCGTTGTCGCCGCCCACCTCCCAGATGGTGAAGCTGCGCGCGCCGAAGCTGTGCAGCTCGTCCAGGTCGCCGTCGCCGTCCGTGTCGCCCGACCAGCGGGAGACTTCCAGGCGGCCGAGATCGGCGTCGCCGCGGCGCGACTGGAGCTGCGCGAGCAGCGTCGGGTCCAGCGCCGGCATGCCCTCGGCCGGCGTGCTGCCGGAGGCGGGGACGAGGTCGGCGATGCGGACGCCGGCATTGTAGATGTCGTCCGGGCCGCCCCACTCGCGCGCGTCGCCCTCGTTGGCGGTGACGAGGTAGGTCTTGCCGCCGTGCTCGAAGGTCTGGATGGCGTCGGGCATGTACATGCCCTTGACCGGCACCTGGCGGATGATGGCGCCGCCGTCACGGTCGGAGGCGTCGATGCCGTTGCCGGCCAGGCTGTGGTCGGAGGTGCCGAGCGGGATGATCGAGGTCCAGCCGATCGGCCCGTTGCCGGGGTTCAGGTTGAACACGCCGATCGCATTGGCTTCCTGCAGCGTCACGAAGGCGCGGTCGCCGGCGATGGCGATGTATTCCGGCTCGATGTCGAGCGAGGCCAGCGCCTCGGCGCCGGAGCTGCCGGGGATGCCGTGCCTGATCTCGACGCCGGCGGCGCGGAGCGCGTCGGCCTGGGCGTCGAAGGCATCGAAGCCGTAGAAGGTCGGCATCCAGGTGTCGACGTCGATCAGGGTGACGCCGCCGGCCGGGTCGGACGCGTAGTCCTCCGTCGGCTCGCCCTCGATGACGACCATCAGCTGGCTGCCGTCGGCGGTGTACTTCAGCATGTCGGGCACGGCGCCGACCTCGGCGGTGGCGCGCCAGGTGGCGGACTGGCCGTCGGGGGCCACGGTGAAGACGGCGACGTAGCCGTTGGAGCCAGGCGTCGGGCCGTCGAAGCAGATGGCCAGGTTGTCGCCGTGGATGGCGACCGAGTTGCCCATGCCGACGGCCTGGGCGGAGCCGCCGCCGACGACCTCGATCATGGAGGAGGGAACGGAGAAGGCGAGCTCGCCCGTGGTGGCGTCGAGCGCGTCCACGCCCTCGCCGCCGAGGACGTAGATCAGATTGCGGGCGGCGTCATAGACGACGACCTCGGCGCCGTCGGCGCCGCCGCCTGGCAGCCCCTCATTCTCGACCGTGAACTGGTTGGTGACCGAAAGATTGCCTGACATTCGCTCAACTCTCCCGAAGGTTAAGGGGGAGTTAACCGATCCCGGGCCGGGCGATCTTGAGGGGAGCGGTGACTATTCTGTTACTTTTGGAGGTGTGACGATTTATTTGCTCTTTTGTTAAAAATCCCGAGAATGTCACTGTTCCCGGGACATTCCCGGCCCGCCGCCTGTCACCGACAGGGCGATGCGTTCCGGCGGCACGTAGAGCAGCCCGAAATCCGGCACGGGCGACTGGACCGGGATGAGCAAAGCTTCATGCCGCCAGTCGAGCTGGACGTTGTCGTCCTGCGTGCCGGAGGCGATCGCGACCGTCAGCGCGTACCTGTCCGTCCGCAGCCTGGGGAAGACGAAATCGAACTCCGCCTCCACGCGCTGGCCCGGCCGGGCCGCGAGCGGGCATGCCGCATAGGTGAGGTGCGTGTTGTCGCCGAAGGCGGAGAGGCCCAGCCGGTCCCGCACCAGGAAGCCGACGAGGGGGCTCGGCACCTCCCGGAGGATCTCCGCCGCCACGCGCAGCGTCACGGCCTCGCCCCCGGCGAGCACGCCGGCCGGCGTCCCGTCCCGATGGCGCAGCGACACCTCGACGATCCGCGCGTCGCCGTTGCCGAAGCCGGCGCTCTCCGGGGCCTCCGCCCTGGGCCGCACGGCCTCGGGCGGCAGGCCGGCCGCCTCGGCGTAGTTGAAGGCGTTGTAGGCCTCGACCACCTCGGCCGCCGGGCCGGCCATGCGCAGATTCCCGCGGTCGAGCCAGAGCGCGCGGTCGCAGATCGAGAGGATCACCGCCGGGTCGTGCCCGCAGAAGAGCAGCGTCCCGCGCGTCTGGAAGTCGCGCAGCCAGCGCAGGCACTTCTGCTGGAAATAGGCGTCGCCCACCGCGATCGCCTCGTCGATGACGAGGATGTCCGCATCGACATGGGCGACGACCGCGAAGGCCAGCCGCATGGCCATGCCGGAGGAATAGGTCTTCACCGGCTGGTCGACGAACCCGCCGATGTCGGCGAAGGCCAGGATCCCGGGCAGCCGCGCCTCGGTCTCCTCGCGCGAGAGGCCCAGCACGCCGGCATTGAGGAAGACGTTGTCGCGCCCTGTGTATTCCGGGTTGAAGCCAGAGCCCAGCTCCAGCAGCGCCGCGACCCGGCCCGTGACCCGCATCTCGCCGGAGGTCGGCGTCAGCGTGCCGCAGACGAGCTGCAGCAGCGTGGACTTGCCCGAGCCGTTGCGGCCGATGACGCCGACGGTCTCGCCGCGGGCCACCTCGAAATCGAGGGGCCGCAGGGCGTCGAACAGCGCCGCGTAGCTGCGCTCCGCGACCGGCAGGCCGAGCCGGCGCAGGCCGCGCCGCAGCTTCGGCACCACCGCCTCTTTCAGCCGGTCCGCCGGGCGCGCGTAGATCGGGAAGGCCTTGGCGACGCCGCGGGCGACGATGGCCGCTCCGGACGCGGTCAAGGCACCGCCTTCCGGACCGTGCGCTTCAGGTCCTCGACGACCTCGCGGTAGAGGGACGGCTCGCGCTCCCGGGCGATCCGGTGCCACAGCGCGAGCTCCTCCGCCCCGCCGGGGTTGTCGCGCAGCAGCTCGCGCTTGAGGAAGGGGTAGCCGTGCAGGACCAGGAGCAGCCAGAGCTCGTTCGTCGGGTTCAGCGCCCGCCGCCCGAGGAAGGCGTACCGGGCGGATTCGGCGGCGCGCCGCGTGGCCGCGGCGAAGGGATGCGCGGGCAGGTCCGGTCCGGCCTCGGCGTCCCGCTGCGCGATCTCCATCAGATGAAAGTAGTCCCAGACGGCGGCGAAGCGCAGCCCGCGCGCCTGCAGCGCCTGCGTCATGCCGATCTCGTAGTGCTTGATCGCCGCCCATTTCGAGCGGACGTTCCGCACCCCCCGCCAGAATTCCAGGAAGCCCGGATGGGCCAGCGCCGGCCCGCCGAAGGCCACGAAGTAGCTCTGCACGTGGTAGCGCTGCTGCCAGCTGTCGGTGAGGCCCCAGGCGTCGGCCGCCCCGAAGTCCATCCGGGCCAGCGCATCGGCCAGCGGCGAGATGGGGCCGTAGACGCTGTCGTTCGCGATCACGATCTGGGCGTAGCGGCCGGGGGCCGGCTCCAGCTCCAGGATGGCGTCGCGATAGGCGCCGAAATCGTAGCCGCGGTTGCGCCGGACCAGGATGCGCGCACAGCGCGGCGTCAGAAAGGCCCGGCTTTCCGGGTCCAGCAGGCCGGAATTGGTGACGAAGACCAGGGACAGGCCCTGCGCCGCCAGGGCCTCGAGGTAGCGCCGGGTGTGGGCGCGGACCACGCCCTTCCGGTCGAAATGCACGAAGACGCAGATCCGCGCGCCGAGCGGCGCCTCGCCGGGGAGGGTGTCCAGGACCAGGCGGCGGCGGTCGCCCGCGGCCGCCCAGAAGGCCAGGTCGGCGATGGCGCGGCGCCAGAGGCCGATCGCGGTCCGGCGCCAGCGGGAGAGGCGCGCGCGCAGGCTCATGCGCCGGGACGCCGCGGGATGCCGGGCAGCAGGGAGGTCTCGTCGGCCACCCGGCCGGGAAGCGCGGCCGCCTCCTCGTCGCGGCCGAGCAGGCGCAGCCCGAGGGCCTCGGCCTCCACCGCCGGCCAGAGCAGCACGGCCGCGGCCTCCGGGCGGCCGGAGGCGAAGCCGTGCAGCAGGCCGAAGCGCAGGGCCCGCAGCCATTCGATCGCCTCGGCGTGCCGCCCGTCCGGCGTCTGGAGCTCGAGCGCGGCCCCGCAGAAGAGCACCGATGCGTCCTCGTGGCTGAGGAGCTCGGCGCGCCGGAGCGCCGCCAGGGCGGCCTCCGCGACGCCGGCGAAGGGGCGGGCGAGGTCGAGGGCGCCGGCATTGACCAGCGCCACGAAGGCCTGCCGGCGCGCCGCCTCGGCATGGCGCAGGCTGCCGGCGGCCTCCAGCGCGTCGCAGCGCGCCGGCAGCCCGGCCTCGCCGCGCCCGGCAGCGCGCCGGATCAGCGCGGCCTGCGCGGCAAAGCCCACATCCTCGGCATCGCCGTCGTCGGAGCCGATCTCCCGCAGCGCCGACCGCAGCCGCCGCGAGGCGGCGAGCGCGCCCGCCAGCAGCGCCTCCGCGGGCGCTCCTCGTCGCTCCGCTTCGAGGCCGCGGTGCAGCAGCACGCCGCCCAGGCACAGCGGCTCCCGTCCGGCGAGCCCGGCCAGCGGCGCGTCCGGGCCGTCGTCGAAGCTTTCCAGGCTGCGGCCGTAGCGGGCCGCGACCGCGGCCTCCAGCGCGGCCCACGCCGCCTCCATGGCCGCGTCGCGCGCGATGGCGCGCTCGCGGAAGAGGCGCGCGGCCAGGCCGATGCCGAGGTCGGAGGCGGCGGGCACGGCGGCCAGCGCCTCCTCGAGCCAGCGGCGGTACAGGGCGGCGCCGTCGGGCGTGGCGGCGGGCAGGGGGCCGGCGCGGGCGACGAGCTGGGCGCCCTCGCGGACCACGCGCACCTCGCCGAAGCCGGCCCGGCGCAGCAGCAGGTCGAGGCTCGCGGCGGTCTGGATCACCATGTGCCAGCCGACCGAGAGCAGCGGCACGAGCAGGCCCTGCGGCGTCTCCGGGCGGATCATCTCGGCAGCCGGCGTGGTGAGGAGGAGCGTGCCGCCGGGGCGCAGCGCCGCGCGCAGCACGCGCAGGATGGCCAGCGGCTCGGGCACGTGCTCCAGGAACTCGGACGCGTGCACCACGTCGAAGCTGCCCAGGGAGGCGTCGCCCTCCGTGAGGTAGCGCCGCTCGATGGGCAGACCGAGCTGCTCGCGGCCCGCCGCGGCGAAGGGGGAGGGGTCGAGGCCGAGCACGTCCCAGCCCAGGCCCCGCCGCGCAATGTCGAGGCCGAGGCCGAAGCCGCAGCCGATCTCCAGATAGCGTGTCCCGGCCGGGCGCCCCAGCGAGGCGAGGCGCGCGGCGATGCCGCCGAGGCCCGCGCCCTGCTGCAGGTAGAAGGCCAGGGCCGGGCCGCCGCCCGGCGGCTCCGCCCCGTAATCGCCCACCTCGGGGCTCTCGAAGAAGCAGGCGCCGCAGGCGGAGCAGCGGAGGAGCACCGCTTCCGTCCGGTCCGCCCGCGCCGCGGAGAGGATCGGGCGGCGCGCGATCGCGTCGAGGCAGTTCGGGCAGACCAGGCCTGATGGGCCGGAAGATGCGACGGCCGAAGAGCCGAGCCAGTGAATCAAGGGGAGGTTCCGTCGATGGCCGCCGGCCGGACCGATGCCGCGAAGGCGCCGGTCAGGACCAGGATCGGGCTTCCTGCGAGGGGTTGGAGGGCAGCCGGCGGAGCGCCAGCCAGAGCCGCAGCGCGGCATCCTCGAAGAGGTGCTGGCGATACGCGCCCGACGCCCTCAGCGCCCGCAACCGCCGGAGCGGCGAGGGCGCCTGGGCCTCCGAGATCCGCTTCAGCACCTCGATCGTGGCGGGGGGCAGGAGCTCCCGATGCGCGTGGAGCGCGGCGAGGTGCGATTCGAGGCGCGCCAGGAACGGCGAGGGGCCGCGGGCGAGGGCGCGCATCCCCCGGCGGAGCAGCGTGTGTCCCGAGCCCACGGCATTGGTCGCGTGCTGGCGGTAGAGGATGGCGGGCTCCGGGTCGTAGATCACCCGGCCCCCCAGGGCGGAGACCACGATATAGGCCCACCAGTCGTGCAGCGAGCCGTCCGGCGCGGGCATGCGCGCGAGGAGCCGGCGCGCGGGGCGGTTCAGGACGACGGTGCATCCCGTGGCCACGTTCTGCACGAGCGCGTTGGCGAAGGTCAGCTCGCGCTGGGGCAGGGCACTCAGGCCGATGGGCCGCAGCTCCGCATCGACCAGCCGCTGCCGGCTGCAATAGAGCGCCGGGACGTCGCCGGGAACCAGGGACAGCGCGCGGCTGGCCCGCTCGAGCTTGCCCGGCAGCCAGACGTCGTCCTGGTCCGCGAAGGCCACGTGGCCGGCATCGTCCGGCACCAGCGCCAGGAGCAGCCCGAAGCTTCGGGCGATCCCGAAGCTCCCGCCCTGGGCCTGCCGGACGCGGCCCGGATGGCGCGCCGAGAAGCGCTCCATGATCCGCGCCGTGACCAGGTCCGACACCGCCTCGTCATGGCGCCAATGGATGCGCCAGGCCGCGCCGTCCTGGGCCGCGATGCTGTCGAGCTGCTCCTGCAGATAGGTGCCGCCGCGGAAGAGCGAGAGCAGGACCGTGACCTCGGTCCTGTCCGGGGCTTCCGTCGCAGGGGCGGGGAGCAGCGAGGCATCCGGCGCCTGCCGCGGCCAGGCGCACCCCTCAGCGGACGCGATCCGGGCAGGAGGATTCAGCTGCAACCCAACAGACACAAGACAGAGCCTCGATGCGCTCCGCCATTAGCCATGCCGAAATTACGACATGATGAACCATTTGTTATTCCATAAGGAATTCAATCGTTTCGGGGCTTGCGTGGTCGCCGCCCGCCTCGGCTGCACGGACATGGATTCATAACTGGCCTCCGCGCCGCAAATGGGGATGGATGCCGGCCGCATGCTGGCCGCCGAACCCGATGTGATCCAGCCCGCCCCCGCACTGCCGGGGGCCAGGGGCGACGTGCTCGCCTCCCTCACCGGGATCGGCGGGCATCTGATCCTGCGGCCCGACCGCATCGAGATCGAGCGGCACGGCGTGTTCTTCTCGCTGCTCAACCTCGGCTATCACGTCGAGCGCGAGATCGGCAGCACGATCTACCTGCGCGAGCTGGTGGGCGTGCACCTCGTGCGCTCGCTGCTGCTCGTGCAGTTCCTGCGCTTCACCTATGCCGGCTGTCCCGCGCCGAGCGGCCACTACCTGCGCGATGCCTTCGCCGAGAACGCCTATATGCTGAGCCTGCGCGACAACCGGCCGCTGCTCGCCTTCATGCGCCGCATCGACGCGGCCATCGCCGACCTGCCGCCGCGCCGGATGATCATGATGACCCGGAGCGGCTGAGGCGGCTGACGTTACGGGATACAAATGTCTCGGAAACATCATGCAACTTTCGTCTGGGCAGGCGTGCCCGGTTTCTGCGTCCCAGCGAGTATGCGGACAACTCCAGGAGATATCCGTGCCTGGGGATGAATATTCAGCCATCCGCCTGCTGAGGTGATACTTGCCACATGGATCGAGGCCGCGTCGGCGGGCGAAAGCCTGGCTCGGCGCCGCTGTGCTGCTCGCCCTCTCGCCGGCCGCAGGCCTGGCCCAGGATCCCGGACAGCGCTCGGCCAGCCAGCGCATCGCCGCGCTGGAGGCGGAGGTCAGCCGACTCTCCACGCGGCTGGCTTCCTTGCAGGCCGCGCCTTCCATCTCACAGGCGCGCAATGACCGCTACATCCTCGCCGCGCTGAACCTGCAGTCGGCACTGGCCACGAGCCGCCCCTACACGCGCGAATGGGCGGCCCTGCGCGACGCCGCGCCGGCCGGCGCGCTGCCGGGCCCGCTCGCCGACGTGCTGATCAGCCACGCGAGCCGCGGCCTCGCCACCACGACCGAGCTGCGCGAGAGCTTCCTCGCGCTGGCGCCGGCGCTGGTCGCCCGCAGCCCGGGCGAGGGCGGCTGGCTCGACTGGCTGCTCGACCAGGCCCGCCGGTTCCTCGCCTCCATCGGCTTCGGCGAGGCGCCCACGCCCAGGCCGGCCCATGCCGCCATCGACAACGTCTCGCGCCTGCTGGCGCGCGGGCAGCTCGCGCCGGCGCTGGCCGATGTCGAGACGCTCGACGACTCGCTGAAGCCGCTGCTCGCCGGCTGGACCGCCCAGGCCCGCGCCCGGGCTGCGGCCGAGCAGGCGGTGCAGGAGACCATCCTGCGCGCCCTCGGGCGGGACGCGAACTGACATGCCCAACGACAACAACGACGCCAGCTGGAACCTTCCCATGCGATCCTTCCTGAGCCGATTCTCCCGCTGGAGCGCGCCGCTCCTCGCCGCATCCGTCCTGCTGCTGCCGGGCACCGCGCCCGCGCAGCCGCAGCAGTCGGCCGTGCTGCGGGACCGGCTGCACATCGTGAGCTCCGGCTCCTCGCATGCCGTCACCGAGGCGCTGGTCGACGCCTTCTCCCACCGCTACTCCGGCGTGCTGCCGCCGCGCATGGAGATCGTGGGCTCCGCCGCCGCGCTCGACCGCTTCTGCGCCGGCGTCGGCGTCAACACGCCCGACCTCGCGCTGACCAGCCGCCGCATCCCGCGCACGGTCGCCGAGACCTGCGCCGCCAACGGCGTCACCGACATCGTCGAGGTGCAGATCGGCCTCGGCGCCGTGGTCATCGCCATGCGCCGCGGCGAGGCGATCCCGAACCTCACCACGCGGCAGATCTACGCGGCGCTCGCCGCGGAATACGCCGTCGAGGACGAGTTCCGCCCCAACCCGCTGAACAACTGGTCCGACCTGTCCAGCACGCTGCCGGCGGAGCCGATCCGCGCGGTCGTCCCCGACCGCGCCTCGGGCACGCGCGGGCTGTTCAACGACTTCATCATGGAGGGCGGCTGCCGCGAGGTGAAGGCGGTCCGCCTGATCTTCAGCGCGCCCTTCCGCGTGCAGCGCTGCATCACGCTGCGCGCCGACAACCGCATCCGCGAGGTGCCGAGCGAGGCCGTGCCGGCCGCCCTGCTGGAGAGCCCGGCGGGCACGATCGGCGCCATCTCCTACGCGCAGCTGCTGGAGAGCGGCGGCAACCTCGTGGCGGTCGCGCTGAACGGCACGCTGCCGACGGCGGCCACCATCGCGAACGGCGACTACGACGTGACGCGGACCATCTACCTCTACGCCAAGCGCCAGCATTCGCGGAACGAGCAGGGCGTGGGCGTGGTCCGCGGCATCCGCGAGTTCACCGGCGACGCCGTCGCCGAGGCCACGGGCGGCCCGGGCGGACTGCTGACGCATCACGGCCTCGTGCCGCTCGCCCCGGCCGACCGCGCGCGGCAGCGCGAGATCGCCGCGCGCCAGACGCTGATGTCCCGATAAGAACCGGAGGAACGATCCATGCGTCCCAGCCTCAACCTGATCCTCGCGGGCGTGCTGCTCGCCACGAGCCTCGTGGCTCCCGTGCGGGCCCAGAACGCGGCGCCGAATGCCGCGCCGTCAGCGGCTCCCCCGGTGCCGGTGCCGGCGCCGCCGGTGCAGGTGCCGCTGCAGGACATCCCGATCACCGAGAGCACGGGCGAGCGCATGCGCCGCTGGTGGGCCGACATCCGTGAGAGCGTGGGCCTCGGCGGCAGCGCGCTGGCCATCGCCCGCCGGGGCGCCGAGGGCGGCCGCACGGACGACTTCAACTGGCTGATGGGCATCGCCGGCTTCAAGCTGAAGGCGATCGAGAGCACGGTCGGCCTGCTGCCGGGCCTCACCCTCGAATTCGGCCAGGCGCGCGAGCTCTCCGAGGCCGACCGCGAATACCTCGAGCGCGCGCTGGAGCGCCACGCGCGGCGCAATCCCGGCCCCTTCGCCGCGATCCAGCGCATGATCGTCTCGGGCATCATCGAGGCCAACGAGATCCAGGGCTTCGGCGTCGAGAAGCTGACGGTGACGCTGCTGCCGCTCCCCTACGTGAAGTTCCAGCTCGTGCCGGTGGACGCGCCGGTGGGCCAGGAGGCGAGCCGCATCCTGCGCGCCATCGAGCGGCTCAACCAGCGCCTGCAGCAGACCGCGCCGTCGACCCAGGGGCTGGACTTCCAGATGCCGCCGCCGCCGCAGCTGCGCCCCGCCTCCTCGACCTTCTGACGCCTTCGTTTCATCGGACCCATCATGCGCGACAACCCGCAGGCGGCGCAGTTCGCCGAACTCGTGAAGCTCCACCTCCAGGGGCGCCGCTTCCTCGACCGCGAGAAGGAGCTGAAGCTGCTGGAGGAGGGCGTCCTACGCTACAACCTCACCGCGGCCGAGGCGTCCGGCGCGCTCCGGGGCAGCGCCGAGGAGGCGGGGGTCGCGAACCAGGCCGAGCTCGACCGGTCCACGCTGCAGCTGCTGAAGACGCTGGGCGACAGGCGGGGCCGGGTGACGCCGCAGGATTTCGGCAAGGTCGCGGCCTTCTATCGCGGGCGGGCCGGCTCGGCGATGCCGGAGGAGACGGCGCGGCGCCAGGTGAAGCGCCTGATGCTGGAGAACGACATCCAGGCGCGCCGCGCCGGGAAGGTCATCCCCACGCGCCGCTGGTTCCGCGCGATCGAAGTGTGAAGAGTTTTTTCGCCCTCAGACGCCGGGCGGCCGCGGCCTTGGCTTCGCCGCGCCACTGGAACGCCGGGCCGGAGGGTTGAGTGGGCGGCGCCGGCCGCTATGCGGCCGGATTCGTCATTGGCGTTGTTCTTCATCGAGCTTCCGCATCGTGGTTTCGCATGAACCCTGACATCGTCCAGTTCCTGACAGCGCTGCCGCTGCCGCTGCTCATCTTGGCGACGCTGGGCGTGCCGCTGCTGCTGGCGCTCGCGATCGGCCAGGTGATCCAGTCGCTCTTCACGCCGCGGGAGCTGGCGGCCAACGCCGTCGTGGGCTCGGTGAAGTACGGCTTCATCGTCGAGGTCTATGCGGTCGTGGCGGCGCTGACGCTCGTCGGCTCCTGGGACATCTACCAGACCTCGCGCGACAACCTGCAGCGCGAGACCGGCGGGCTCTACCTCCTGGCGCTCGCCGTGCCGACCTACAGCGAGCCCGCCCAGATCTGGCGGCGCGAGGAGATGTATTCCGCCATCCGCGGCTACGCCTCCGCCGTCGCCGCGCTGGACTGGCCGAACATGCAGGCGGCGACCAACCGCTCCGGCTCGGACGCCGAGTTCCAGCGCCTCACCCGCGCCTTCCTGGACGCCGAGCCGATGACCGGCGCGCAGCAGGCGCTGGCGCAGAACATCCCGGCCTGGGTGGCGCAGATCTCGGACGCGCGGATCGCCCGGCTTTCCGTCAACTCGCGCACCTTCGGCGTGCTGATCTGGGTGCTCGTGCTGACGGTCTCGGTGGCGGTGCTGGCCTTCCAGTGGTTCGTCGGCAGCTCGACGACCGTCGTGCACTACACGATGGGCGGGGTGATCGCGCTGATCGTGGGTACGGTGCTGGCGGTCTCGGCCAAGCTGGCCTTCCCCTTCACCGGCGACCCGCCCTTCCTGACGCCATCACCCTTCCTGCAGCTCATGTCGGTGGGGACGTGAGGGCCTCAATGCGCGGTGCGGGGCTGCCGGTAGCGCCAGCGCTGCCAGACCAGCAGCAGCAGGGCGAAGAGCCAGAAGTTGAGCTGCGTGGCGCCCCAGGCGATCAGGTGCGCGGCATAGTGCACGACCAGCGCCGTCCATCCCGCCAGCAGCAGCACGGCCAGCGCGCCGCGGATCCGCGCCCAGCCGCCCCAGAGCAGCAGGGCCTGGATGGCGCCGATGACCGCGACGGCCGCGCCGATCTGGCCCGCGATCGCGCCGACCGAGGTGTGGCCGGGGATCAGCATCGCGGCCGCGCCGCGCACCGTCGGGCCGTCCGGCAGGGCGTGGCGGGCCAGGAACCGGCCGGCGCTCATGTCCCACGGGCTGTCGGAGGCGTAGATGCGCGAGGGCCGGAAATCCTCCGCATGGGGGACATTGGCGAGCAGCAGCACGCCCAGCAGCACGCCGGCCGCGAGCGCCAGCACGTGCAGGATGGGCACCGCATCGGCGTCGCTCGGCGCGACCATGCCGTATTGCAGCAGGCCCACCCGGATGAGACCGTAGGCCACGGCGAAGACCGCCACGGCGGCCATCGCATCCATGAGCGGCGCGGGAAGCGTCATCCAGTCCATGGTCCCGCAGGATGGGGTGTGCGCTGGCTCGCCGCCATCATGATCTTGGTGACGTTTGCGGGACAGGCCGCCGCCGTCCCGCGGCAGGAGCGGCTGCTCGCGCTTGGCGAACGCATGCTGGAGGACAGCGTGGCGGCGCGCTTCGGCGCGGCGCGGATGCTGGTGCCCGCCTTCGGCGACTGGGCCTATGGCTGGGCGCAGAGCTACCTGACCTCCTATCGCATCATCGGCCGCGCGCTGTCGCGGCTCGGCGACGCAGCCGTGCAGGAGCGCATCCCCGACCCCGAGGCGCTGGCGCACGACCTCGCCGAGCCGGTGCGCGCCGCCTTCCGCCAGCGCGTGACGGAACCGAGCTTCGGCGACGGCGGATTCGGGCGCGACATCGCGCATCTCGCGCGCACGCTCGCGGAGCGCTGGCCCGCCTGCGCGGGGCTGGAGGCGCGGCTGAATGCGGCGCTGGCCATCGATCCCGCGGACCGCCTCGCCGAGGCCGCCGGGGCGGAGACCGTCTTCCTGCGCAGCATGCGCCCCATGGCCGCGCGCATCGGCGCCGTGACCCTGCGCGTCAGCGAGGCGGGCTCGGTCGTGGCCGCGCTCGGCTATCTCGGCTGGAGCGCGGCCGGCGTGCCGGGCGTGGTGGCGGGCGCGGCGGGCGGCATCGGGCTGGCCTGGGGCGTGGACTGGATGATCAACCGCGTCGATGCCGGGCTGAACCGCGCGGGCTTCGAGGCGCAGGCGCAGCAGGCCATCGGCGTGGCCGAGGCCTCGGTGCTGGCCGACGGCAGGGCGGCGCTGCGCACGACGCTGCGCGACGCGGCGGCGCGCTGCCCATGATCGCGCGGCCCTACGACTGGCGCGCGGTGGTGGCGCGGCTGCTGTTCAGCCTGCTGCTCGTCTTCTCGGTCTACAATCCGAGCGGCACCTCCTACTGGCACTGGGTGACGCGGGGCGAGGGCAGCCCCTGGGCCAAGGCCTTCTGCGGCGTGATCCTGCTGCTGGTGCATGTGCTGGTCTGGCGCGCCGTCCTCTCCGTGCTGCGCCCCTGGGGCGCTATCCTGCTGACGGCGATCTGCCTCCTCGGCTTCGTCACCCTCGCCGAACTCGGCCTGCTCGACCGCGGCGATCCGGACGCGCTGCTCATCGGCGTGATGTTCACCCTCGTGGTGCTGCTCACGGCGGGCCTGACCCTCGCCTCGGTCCTGCACCGGCTGACCGGCGTGCAGCATGTGGAGGAGGTCCCCCATTGAGCGGCGCCACCGGTCTCGTCCCCAGCAAGGCCGACACCTTCCTGATCTCCTGCATCGATCCGCGCCTCGCGGACGACACCACCTTCCGCTTCGAGGCGCTGGGCCGGACCAACCGCTACAGCGAGATGCGCATCGCCGGCGCCGCGCTGGCGGTTGTCGACGACCGCAACCCCGGCTGGCAGGCCACGCTGTGGGAGAACCTCGCGGCCACGCGCGCGATGCACGGCATCCGCAACGTCACGCTGCTCAACCACCGCGACTGCGGGGCGATGAACGCATGGGCCGGCCGCCGCCTCGCCGACGATCCCGCCGACGAGCTGCGCGTCCACACCGAGGTGCTGAACGCCGCGGCCGACGCCATCCGCGCCCGCCATCCGGACCTGCTCATCGAGATCAAGCTGATGGACCTCGGGGGCCATGTGGAGCGCCCCGCCTGCCGCAGCTGCGTGCCGGCGGGTTTTCGCCTCGGGCCGGTCGGGACGGACGGGATTCCGATGCTGGAGCCCGTGGAGGCGCCGCCGACCGGCGAGACGCGCTTCACCGAGCTGGCCCGCCTGCGCAACCGCGCCGGGCCGATGCAGGCGGAGGCGGAGCTTGCATTGCTCAGCACGGGCGTCACCGAGGCCGGGCTGACCGCGACGCAGGCGCGCCGGGCATTGGACGCCGCGCGCGGCGAGCGGCCCTCGGCCGTGAACGTGGGGCGCGACGTGATCACATATCTCCGCTCGCGCATGGACCGCGAGGGCCGCGTCGGCCCCACCGAGATGCAGGAGGCCGCGCGCCTCTACCGCCGGCTGCAGGGCGGCGGGGTCACGCCCCGCGAGGCCGACGCCCAGGCCGCCCGCATCGCTGAGGGAGCCGGGCTCCGGCCGCGGCCCCACGGCTTCTGGCCCTTCCGCTCCACGCGCTGGTTCGGCGCGCTCCTCTCCTCCACCTGAAAGGATTTCGCCCGTGGCGAAACGCCGAAACCGCCGGGCCGCCGCCCTGGCCTTCTCGATGGCGCTCGGCGGCTGCGCCATGCCGCAGACCATCGCGGACCACGCCATCGCGTACAACGACACGGTCGAGCGCGCGACCGACACGCAGATGCTGATGAACATCCTGCGCGCGCGCGACCAGGCGCCGCTGCACTTCACCACCATCGGCAGCATCCGCGGCCAGCTCAATGCGACCGCAGCCCTCGGCTATGACGGCAGCACCGGCTTCGGCAACGGGCTGCTCGCCAGCCTCGTCGGCAGCAGCAGCCCGGGCTTCGACATCGGTCCGCTCGACCGGCAGGAATTCGCCCGCGGGCTGATGCGCCCGCTGGATCCCGTGCTGTTCCGCGTGCTGTGGGACCGCAACATGCCCGACCAGCTGCTGATGTACCTGCTGGTCTCGCGCTTCGACGAGGGGCCGGGCGGCCGCCGCGCCGTCAACGACCCGCGGCTGCGCAACAACCTGACCTACGAGCAGCGCGTGGCCTGCGCGGCGGCCGGCCTCGATGCGCAGCCGCCCTGCGATCCCTTCCAGGCCATGGTGGACCGGCTGACCGCCAACGGGCCCATCCTGTTCAACGGCTACACCCGCTACATCCCGGTCGGCCCCCGGCTGACGCGGGAGGAGAGCACGAAGCCGGAATTCCTGGCTTCGCTGCGCGAGGCCGGCGTCAGCCTGCGCCCGGACGGCAATGGCTGGCGGCTCATGCGCGCCGTCGAGCAGATGGCGATCTGCATCCCGGGGCCGCCGGACGCCCAGGGGCGCCAGCGCTACTTCGCCTCCGCCGTGGACCGCGATCCGCCGCAGATCTCGCCGATGCCGCAGTCCGGCAATCCCTGCATCGCGGACGAGGTGCTGGAGGAATCGGCGCCGCCCGGCGGCGGCGCGCCGGCTGTCGGCCTCGCCTGGTACCTGCGCTCGGTGGAGGAGGTGCTGCAATATCTGGGCGCCGTCCAGCGCCGCGAGGAGGAGGGCGTGCCCTACCGCATCGAGATCCGCGAGGGGATCCGCGGCGGGGTGCGCACGACCGGCGGCTCGCCGCGGCTGTTCCGCCTCTGGCCCGGCGAGCCCGCGCGCGGGCGGATCTCGGCGCGGTACCGGGGGCAGCGCTGGTGGGTCGCCGAGCACGACGACAACGAGGACTACACGCTGCGGGTGCTCGGCATCGCGACCCAGCTGCTGAACATCCAGAAGGCGGCGGGCGACATCAGCACCACCAGCACGGTGCGGCTGGTCCGCTGACGCCGTGAATCGCCGTCCCTGAAACGCGGAACGCCGGCGCGGTTGCCCGCGCCGGCGTTCCTGTTTCCGAAGCGCCTGGCGTCAGACCGTCACCGGCTCCGGCGCGACCTGGCCCGTGCCCGAGCGGTCCACCGAGCGGCGCTCGGCGTGGATGCGCTCGATCAGCAGGTAGGCCCGCTCGGCGCTGCCCAGCAGGGCGATCAGCGCGCCGCGCTCGGCCGAGCTCGCCTTCGCCAGCCGCAGCGTGTCCTCGCGGAGCTGCAGCAGGCCCGAGACGTGCTCGACCGTGTCGGCATGGCCGGCCACCGCGGCCGCCGGGCCGTGGCGCAGCAGGCCCTGCATCGCCTCGTTCAGCTCGGCGAGCATGCGGTCCAGGATCGCCTCGCCCTCCGCGCTGAAGTCGTCGCGCTGGATGCGGCGCGCGACCTGGTGCAGCGTCTCGCCGAGGCTGGCGGAGAAGTCGGCCTCCTCGATGAGGCTCGCCAGCAGGTCGGCCTGCTCGTGCGGCATGCCCGGCTGGAAGAGCGACGCCGTGTAGGCGCGGATCTCGCGGCTCAGGATGTCCGTCGCGGTGAAGTGCACGGCGGGATCCTTCGGGGCGCCCAGCTTCTCCTCGGCGACCGCGAGCAGCACGGCGGCGCCTTCGAGGTGGCGGTGCATCTCCTTCTCGACGGAGGCGATCGCCGTGGGGAGGTCCTTGTTCTTCGGGTCGAGGAACTTCGGCACCGTGTAGTCCTCGATGTCCTCGGCGGTGGTCTTGCCCACGTTCTTCAGCACCCGCTCGAAGACGCCGATGAAGGGGAACATCAGCAGGGTGTTGAAGATGTTGAAGGCCGTCGAATAGGCGCCGACCGCGACGGGCACGAGCGGGAAGGTCTCGACGCCGTTCACGGTGATGGGCGTGCCGGGATCGCCGACCAGCAGCGGCACCAGCTGCGTCATCCAGGGGAAGAGCGGCAGCATCACCGCGACGCCGATGAAGTTGAAGGCGATGTGCGCATAGGCCGCGCGCTTCGCGTTCTTCGACAGGTTCAGCGAGGCGATGAAGGAGGTGATGGTCGTGCCGAGGTCGGCGCCCAGCGAGAAGGCCAGCGCCGTCTGCCAGTCGAGCACGCCGGCGGCACCCAGGCCCATCACGATGCCGATCGTGGCCGAGGAGGAGTGGATCATCGCCGTGATCGCGGCGGCGACGGTCACGCAGGCGACGACGTTCATAAAGCTGTCGGCCTGGAGCGAGCGGATGACCTCGATGACCTCGGGGATGTTGCGCAGCGGGCGCAGGCCGCCGGTCATCAGAGAGAGGCCGTAGAAGATCAGCGCGAAGCCCATGCAGGTCAGCGCGACGCTGCGGACCTTGTCGCTCTTGGTGAAGACCATCACCAGCGCGAAGAAGCCGGCCACCAGCAGGCCCAGCGGGCCGAGCGGCAGCGCGATCAGCGCGTTGGTCAGGGTGGTGCCGATATTGGCGCCCATGATCACCGAGATGGCCGGGCGCAGGGCCAGCACGCCGGCATCGACGAGGCCGACGACCATGACGGTCATGGCGGTGGAGGACTGGATGACGCCGGTGATGAGCGTGCCGGCGATGAGGCCCGTGACGGGCGTGCCGGCCGCCTTGGCGAGCACCTTGCGCATCTTGTTGACCGACAGCGACTGGATGCCGTTGGTCATGAACTCAAGGCCGAGCATGAAGATGCCCAGGCCGCCGATCACGGGCACAAGTATGTCCCGGAACCAATCCACTTGCATGTTGTTTTCCTTGCCCGCTTGACGGCCCAGGCTTCGACGGGAAGACGGCAAGCGTCTGCCTGTCCCCTTCTGGCGCATGAACCGGCGTTAAAAAGCCAGCGGTCCCGTGACACTTCTATCGGCCTTCGATGACAGTGTTGGGATGGACAGGATTTATTTGGATCCGTGCCAACAAAACCACGCGCCGGACATGAATTCGCGACCGGATCGTTTTCCGGGGCGCCCGCGGGACCTGCGCCATGAAATCAATCCGCCGCGGATCCCGGCAATTGTCGGCGCCGGCCTGCCGCGCATCCGCGCAAGCCTGTCGGCTGTCCTGCCGGCAGGCTCGAAGCCCGTTCGCGCGGCGCTAACGGCGGAGGCCCGCGAGCCAGTTCCGGGTCAGGGCGACGTCCATCTGGGACAGGCCATGCCCGCCGGGCAGCTGCTCATAGGTCACGGCCGCCCCGGCCTGCCGCAGCATGGCCGCCAGCTTCTCGCTGTTGGCCGGCGGGACGATCGGGTCGGCGGCACCCGAGAGCAGCAGGACCGGCGTGCCTTCCAGCGGGCCGGCCGCCGGATCGGTGAAGGGCACCATCGCGCGCAGCAGCGCCGCGCCGTGCAGCAGGCCGGGATGCCGCAGCAGCAGGCTCGCCGCGATGTTCGCGCCGTTGGAGAAGCCGACGGCCACCGGCGCCGCGATGCCGTGGCGATCCATGGCATCGCGGACGAAGGCAGCCAGCTCGTCGGTGCGGCGGCGCAGGTCGGCCTCGTCGAAGACGCCCTCGGCGAGACGGCGGAAGAAGCGCGGCATGCCGTTCTCCAGGACTGCGCCGCGCGGCGAGAGCAGCGCCGCGCCGGGCGCGACCAGGCGGCCGAAGGGCAGCAGGTCCGCCTCGTTGCCGCCCGTGCCGTGCAGCAGGAGCAGGGGAGGTTGCGCGGTGTCGGTCGCGGGCTCGAAGCGGTGGATCATGTCGAGGGCCGTGGTGCTCATGGGAAATCTCCTGGGCCGCGCCCCGGGGACGCGGCCGCTCGATCGTAATGGTCAGGCGAGGACGGGCAGCGTCGCCTCGATCTGCGCGCGATGCCCTTCCAGGAAGCTCGGCAGCTTCAGCGCCGCGCCGAGGCTCTCGGCCGGTTCGTCCACGGCGAAGCCGGGGATGTCGGTCGCGATCTCGAACAGCACGTGGCCGGGCTCGCGGAAGTAGACGGAGCGGAAGTAGTCGCGGTTCTTCTGCTCCGTCGTGTGCATCCCGTGGTTGGCCGCGAGCTTGCGCACCATCTCCGCCTGATCGGCGTCGTCCGCCGCGCGGAAGGCGAGGTGGTGGACCGAGCCGCGTCCGAGCCGCGCCGGCAGGAAGCCGCCGACCGCCTGCAGGTCGACGATGCCGCCGAGCTCCGTGCCCTCCGCCCGGTAGCGGACGGTGTTGCCCTCGCGCGCGACCTCGGCGAAGCCGAAGACGTCGGAGAGGATGGCGCCGGTCGGCTCGGTCTTCTCCAGCATCAGGCTGACGCTGTGGAAGCCGCGGATGGCGTTCTCGACCGGGATCTCGCCATTGTCCCAGGCGGCTTCCGCCTCGATGCCGGGCAGGCCGACCAGGGCCAGGCGCAGGCCGTCCGGGTCGCGGAAGGTCAGCACCGTCTGGCCGAAGCGCGTGGCGCGCTCGACGCCTTGGGCGATCAGCCGTGCGGTCCAGTAGCCGATGGCGGCCTGCGGGATGCGGAAGACCGTCTCCTGGAGCTCGCCGGCGCCGGCGCGGCCGGGGGCGGCATGCTCCCAGGGGAAGAAGGTGAGGATGGTGCCGGGGGTGCCCCCGGTGTCGCCGTAGTAGAAGTGGTAGGCGCCGGGATCGTCGAAGTTCACCGTCTTCTTCACGAGGCGCAGGCCGAGGGTGCGCGTGTAGAAGTCGAGGTTCCGCTGGGCATGGCCGGCGATGGCCGTGACGTGGTGGATTCCGTTGCTGGACATGGGGTTCGCCTCCATCTGGGGGGAGCGCATCGGCGCTCGGTGCGGGCGCAGATGACGCCTGGCGGGGGCCGGAATCCAGGGCAAAGCGATTGCGGTGGCGCAATGCCGATCTTGCGGATGGATTTATGGCATTGCGCCATCCCTTGGGACTACACTGTCGGGTCCCCTCCTGCCCAAGGTCCGCCCGATTGAAGGAATCCGCCCGAACCCTCGCCTGGGACGACTTCCGGCTGATCGACGCGGTGGCCGCGACGCGCAACCTGCCGGCCGCCGCCGCGCGGCTGGGCATCGACCATTCCACCGTCTTCCGCCGGCTGAAGCAGGTGGAGGCGCTGCTCGGCACGCCGCTCTTCGAGCGGCACCGCGCCGGCTACACGCTGACGCCGGCGGGAGAGGAAATGGCGGCGCTGGCGGCACGGGTGGACGAGGACATCACCACCGTCACCCGCCGTCTCGCGGGACAGCTCCCGGCGCCCTCCGGGGATGTCCGGCTGGCCACCAGCGACAGCCTCCTCTCCGACCTGCTGATGCCCATGCTGGTGCGCTTCCGCCGCGCCAATCCGGCCATCCGACTCGATGTCGTCACCGGCAACGCCGCGCTGAACCTGTCCCGCCGCGACGCCGATGTCGCGGTCCGCGCGACCGATGCGCCGCCGGACACGCTGGTCGGGCGCCGCGTCGCCCGCATCGCCTGGGCGCTCTACGGCGCGGCAGGGCAGGAGCGCGGCCACGCGCCGGACTGGGTGTGCCTGGGCGACAACCTCTCCGGGCTGAGGGTGGTGCGCGAGGCGCAGGCGATGGTGCCGGTGGAGCGGCTGGTGGGGCGCTTCGACACGGTGCTCGGGCTGGCGCATGCGGTGGCGGCGGGCCTCGGCATCGGCCACCTCCCCTGCTTCCTCGGCGACGCCTGGGCGGGCCTGGAGCGCCTCGCGGCGCCGGAAGAGGCCTATGCCTCCGACCTCTGGCTGCTGACGCATCCCGATCTGCGCAACACGCCGCGCATCCGGGCCGTCCTCGACAGCCTGGTCGAGGCGATCGCGGAGAGGCGCCCGCTGATCGAAGGGCGGGCGCCCCGCACCTAGCGGGCCTCCACCGTCAGGAAGTGCCGCACCACGGGGGCTTCGGGCCCGACATGGAAGCGGCGGACCTCTTGCTGCACATCGGCGTCGGCCTTGGAGACCCGATGGTGCTGGCGGAGGTGCTCGGCCCAGGATTCCACCATGAACCACTCCACCAGCTTTTCGAGATCGGCCGCATCCTCGGTGATGCCCCAGCTATAGGCGCCGTCGCGCCGGCGCTCGCCGGAGAGGCGATGCAGCGCCTTGAGGAAGGCCGCGCGATCGGCCTGGGCAACCTTGTACTCGATGAGGATCAGCACCGGGCCGCGATCGTGCTCGACCGGCTCGGCGGTCAGCGGCTCCGGCCAGTGGCCGGAGGCGGCGAGATCGGCCTCGCCGACCGGCAGCCTGACCCGGTGCAGCAGGATCGCGACCAGCACCAGCCCGATGGCGCTGACGACGAGCGCGGCGGGCACGCCGAGCGCCTGCGCCACCGCGCCCCAGCCGAGGCTGCCCAGCGTCATCGCGCCGTTGAAGACCGTGAGGTACACGGCCAGGGCGCGCCCGCGCACCCAGTTCGGCAGGATCGCCTGGGCGGTGCCGTTCAGCGTGGTCAGGGCGACGATCCAGGCCGCGCCGAGCAGCAGCAGCACGGCCAGCGCGATCCAGGAGGGCGGCGCCGAGGCCAGGACGAGCATGGCCACCGCGGTGACGACGGCCGCGGCCAGCATCAGCCCGTCCGCGTCGAGCCGGCTGCGCAGCCGCGGCATCACCAGGGCGCCGAGGATGGCTCCCGCGCCGACGGCGCCGAGCAGGATGCCGTAGAAGCCGGCATCGCCGCCCAGCAGGTTGCGCGCCACCAGCGGCAGCAGCGCCCAGACCGCGCTGGCGAAGGCGAAGAAGACCGCCGCGCGGAAGAGGACGACGTGCAGCTCGCGGCTCGACCGCGCGTAGCGCAGCCCGGCGCGGAAGGCGCCGGGGAAGCGCTCGGTCAGGGAATCCGCCACGCGCTTGGGGCGCGGCCACCACAGCAGGGCAGCGATGACCACGACGTAGCTCGCGACATCCGCGCCATAGGTCAGCGCCGCGCCGAAGGAGGCGAGCAACAGGCCGCCCGCCGCCGGGCCGATGGAGCGTGCCACGTTGATGCCGAGCGAGTTGAGCGCCACGGCGCCCTTCACGTCGCGCGCCGGCACCAGCTCGGGCACGATCGCCTGCCAGGTCGGCGCCATGAGCGCGGCGCCGATGCCGCCGACGAAGGTCAGGCCGATGAGCGCCTCGATCGTCATCAACCCCGTATGCGAGAGGATCAGCAGCGTGAGGCTGACGGCGGCGAGCAGCAGCTGGATCGCGATCAGGAACTTTCGGCGGTCCAGGATGTCGGACAGCACGCCGGCCGGGATGGCGAGCAGGAAGATCGGCAGCGTGCCGGCCGCCTGGATCATGGACACGGCCGCGGGGCCGGCCGCCAGGTCCGTGATCAGCCAGGAGCTCGCGACATCGCGCATGAAGCTGCCGGTGTTGCCGAGGATGGTCGCGGCCCAGAGCACCGCGAAGGTGGTCTGGCGCAGCGCCGCGAAGCTGCCGGAGGGAGCGGGTTTCGCAGGATCATGCGCCATGGTCGTGGTCCTTGGGGCGAGAGTGGCGGGGGAAGATCACGGCCTGCTCGCCGGGATGGAGGGCGAGCAGGCCAACAGGCGGGAGTGTTCAGCCCTCGTGGGCGCCGAACATGGTCTTGGCATAGGTGATGCCGAGGCCGTAGGCGCCGCCGAGCTTCTTCGCGATGCCCGTCGTCATCTCGTAGGTCTCGCCGCGCGCCCAGTCGCGCTGCAGCTCCAGCAGGTACTGCACGGAGGTCATGGGCTGGGCGCCGGCCTGGATCATGCGCTGCATGGCGCGCTCATGCGCCTCGTCGGAGACGTCGCCGCAGGCATCGGCGATGACATAGACCTCGAAGCCCTGGTCGATCGCGGACAGCGCGGGGCCCACGATGCAGACCGAGGTCCAGAGGCCGGACAGCACGATGCGTCCCTTGCCGATGCGGTTCACCTCGGCGATGACCGCCGCGTCTTCCCATGTGTTCATGCTCGTGCGGTCGAGCAGGGCCTGGCCCGGGAAGGCCGAGGTGATCTCCTCGAACATCGGGCCGGAGAAGCTCTTCTCGGCGACGGTGGTGAGGATGGTCGAGACGCCGAAGCCCTTGGCGGCGTTGGCCACGAGGGCGGCGTTGTTGCGCAGCGTCACCGCATCGATCGACTTCGTCGCGAAGGACATCTGCGACTGGAAGTCGATCATGATCAGCGTGTGATCCTGGGGCGTGAGCAGCTTCTTGCCGGGGACGGGCGTGGCGGTGATGGTCATGGGAGTCTCTCCTGTGTGGGGGGTGGTGGGGTTGCGGCTCATTCGCCGCGGGCGAAGGCGAGCAGGTCGGCGTTGAGGCGGTCGCGCGCCGTGTCGGTCAGGCCGTGAGCGCCGCCGGCATAGACTTTCAGCGTGGCGCGGGGAGCGATCTCGGCCGAGCGCCTGCTGGTGGCGGCGAAGGGGACGACCTGGTCGTCATCGCCCTGGATGACGAGGACCGGCATGTCCATCTTCTTCAGGTCCTCGGTGAAATCGGTCTCCGAGAAGGCGGCGATGCAGTCGAGCTGGCCCTTCAGGCCGCCCGTCATGCCCTGCAGCCAGAAGGCGTCGCGCATGCCCTGCGTCACGGCGGAGCCCTCGCGGTTGGCGCCGAAGAAGGGCGTGGTGAAATCCTGGAAGAGCTGCGAGCGGTCCTTCAGCATTCCGGCGCGGATGCCGTCGAAGACCTCCATCGGCAGGCCGTCGGGGTTGGAGACGCTGCGCAGCATGATCGGCGCCACCGCGCTGACCAGCACGGCCCTGGCGACGCGGCCCATGCCGTGGCGGCCGATGACGCGGGCGACCTCGCCGCCGCCGGTGGAGTGGCCGACCATCATGGCGTCGCGCAGGTCGAGGTGGTCCATCAGCGCGGCGAGGTCGTCGGCATAGGTGTCCATGTCATTGCCGCGCCAGGTCTGGGCGGAGCGGCCATGGCCGCGGCGGTCATGGGCGATGACGCGGAAGCCGGCGGAGGCGAGGTGCACCATCTGCGCCTCCCAGGCGTCGGCGCTGAGCGGCCAGCCATGGCTGAACACGACGGGGGTGCCGGTGCCCCAGTCCTTGAAGAAGATCCCGGTGCCGTCGGCGGTGGTGAAGATGGACATCTCAGTCGCTCCGTTCGTGGTGAAGCGACCTTGTGCGATGTCGGACTGCAATTCCATGACGAGAGCGGCAAGGTTGAAATTGCATAAATGCAATTTCAGGGGATGGACGATCGCGTGTTGGTCGGCAACGACGAAGGACGAGCGTGCCCTATCGGGCGCGCTCGTCCTGCCGTCGTTCCAGACGAGGTTTCAGAAGCGCAGCTGCACCCAGGCCGCGGCGAAATCGCCCGCGCGTCCGCCGGCCTGCCGCGTGAGCTCCCCGGGCTCGTAATGCACATAGGTGGCCGCGAGGGTCACCCGCTCCGTCACCTTCCATTCGACCAGGGTGCTCACCTGCTGGCCGATGAAGCGCCCGCGCGAGGCGGAAGTCCCGCGCACCGCCGCGAGGGGCGGCGCGTAGAAGGCATCGGCCCGCTCCTGCTTCCAGAAGGGATTCCAGCCGATGTTGAAGCTCACCCCGCGCGCCGGCGTCAGGGTCAGGTTGGGCTGGAGGTCCAGGAGGTTGGCCGGCGCGAGGAGATTGGCCTCCGAGAAATAGGGAAGCCGCGGGAAGAGGGGATTGAACGTGCCCAGCACGCGATCGTGCGGGTTCCGGTCGCCGCTGATCGCATCCGCGTTCAGCCCGAAGCGGGGCGAGAGCGGCCAGGACGGGACGGCGTATCCGAGGTTGGACGACACGGTCCAGGCGCGGATCTCGGCGCTGCCGAAGGAGCCGAACTGATAGGCCGCCTCCAGGTTCCAGTCGAAGCCGCTGCGCCGGCCGAACAGGCGCGCGCCCACCGTGTGGCGGCGCTCCGTGCCGACACCCTGCGTGAAGCGCGCATTCTCCCGCTCGAGACCCAGGTAGTATAGGTCCAGCTTCAGCCCGGGCACGGCCTGGATGTCGGTGGTGGTGTAGAGGCCCCAGAAGGCCTGGGCGGGGTCGTTGCTGTCGTTGAAGTTCCCGGCCTGCGGCACGACCGGCCGCACGACGAAGGCGTCGGCGCGGAACCGCGGCGAGCTGCTCCACGAGACCCGCACGCCGTCGAAGGCCCGCCGGACATTGGGCGATTCCCGCACCGAGACGAGCCGGGACGAGCCGAAGGCCATCTCCTGGCGGCCGGCGCGCAGCACCATCTCGCCGCCGCCCAGCGGCACCGACACGTCGCCGAAGGCCTGCTGGATGTCGATCGGGTTCCGCTGGGTCGCCGGCGGGGTGCCGTTCCATCCGGGTGCGTAGCTGCTGCCGAGCTCCAGGAAGGCACGGAGATTGGGACCGAAATGGACGTCGGCGAAGAGCAGGGAGCGCTGGAGCAGGTAGTCGTTCCGCGCCGGCGCCGAGAGGCCGAAGACCGGATTGCGCGAGGATTCGTAGCGCGTGCGGGATTCGCCGCCGAGGGTGAGGAACCAGGACCCGTCCTGGTCCAGGGGGATGTATTTGAGCCGGTCGAGCACGCCCGTGCGGCGGGCGGGGTCGCGCATCACGGACCAGTCCTCGTCGTAGCGGAAGGTCGTGAGGGCGGGACGATCGGTGGCGTTCTGCGCCGCGGCGGGACGGCCGAACCCGGCCGCCAGGACGAGCGCGGCGGCCGTCGCGGCGCACAGGCTTCCGCCGCGACGGCCGACCCGGCGCCGGGGCAGGGCCATCGCCAGGAGGGGCGCCTGGCGCCATCCCGCTGCGGAGAAGAGCATCATGGTTCTCGCTCGCTGATCACGGATACCAGCTTGCGGGCGCGAAACGCGCAATGCCATAGCGGTGTGAGCAATATCGGAATTGCGGAATTGCAATCCATCGCGATATCGAGAAGGGCGCGAAAAGGCTTTCCTCGACGCGGGGCCGGCCGGCCCGGCGATCAGGCGGCGCCCGAACCGCGTTCCGGGGGCCGCATCTCGGCGAGCAGCTTCAGCAGGGCCCGGGCCCCGGCGGTCGAGGAGGCGGGGTTCTGGCCCTTGATCAGCCGGCCGTCGGTGATGGCGAAGCTCTCCCAGTTCGGCGCCTTCTCGAAGAGGTGATCGCGTAGGCCTGCGTCACCGTCAGTGGCCGGCGCTCTGGCCGCCATCCACGTGGAGGATCTCTCCCGTCACGAAGGGCGCCGATTCCAGGAAGAGCACGGCGTCGACGACGTCGGAGATCTCGCCCATGTGCCCGATCGGGTGCATGCCATCGAGGGCGGCATGCGTCGCGGCCGGATGCATCGGCGTGCGGATGATGCCGGGCGCCACCGCGTTCACGCGGATGCCGCGGCGGGCGTATTCGATGGCCAGCGCCCGGGTCGCCGCGTTGAGACCGCCCTTGGTCAAGGCCGCCAGGACCGCCGGAACCGCCGAATTCGCCTGCTCGGCCAGCGTCGTCGTGATCTGCACCACATGGCCGCTGCCGCGCTTCTCCATCTCGGCGATGGCGAACTGCGTGACGTGGAAGAAGCCGGAGGTGTTGACGGCGAGGATCGCGTCGAAGTCGGCCACGGTGTAGTCCGTGAAGGGCCTGGCGATGAAGATGCCGGCATTGTTGACCAGCGTGTCGATGCGCCCGAACCGCGCCATGCCCTCGGAGATCACGCGCCCGGCGGTCCCGCGGTCGCCGATGTCGCCGGGGACGGAGAGGATGTCCGGATCCTCTGCCGGCTTCACCGTGCGCGCCGTCGCCACGACCCTGTAGCCGCGCCCGCGATAGGCGGCGACGAGGGCGGCGCCCATGCCCTGGGATGCGCCCGTGATGACGGCGACCTTCCTGTCCGTGTCCATGGTGACCTCCTTCTGCGGGGCTGATTCAGAGGCCGATCTGGCCGACGTAGTGGCCCAGCCGGGTCTCGACCTCGCCGGGCCTGTGGAAGCCGCGGTCCATCAGCCTCCGGATCCGCTCCTGTGCCGCGGGGCGGTTCAGGGCGCCGAGGAAGGCGTCCCATTCGGGCGCGATGTCGGAATCCGCGGGCAGGCTGGCGATGTCGACGAGGCGCTTCGTCTCCGCGATCGCCTGGCGGTCGAAGGTCGAGATGCGCTGCGCGAGGGCATCGACGAAAGCGTCCAGCTCCGCATCGGGAAAGGAGCGGTTCACGTAGCCGTATCGTTCGGCGAGCTCGCCGTCGATGTCGTCGGCGCCGAGCAGGACCTCGAGCGCGCGGCCGCGGCCGATGAGCCGCGGCAGCCGCGCCATGGGCCCGCCGCCCGGCACCAGGCCGGCGCCGACCTCCCATTGCGACAGGATCGCCTTCTCGCGGCTGGCGAAGCGCATGTCGCTGGCCAGCGCAAGCTCGCTGCCGACGCCGGTCGCGCGTCCGCGGATCTTGGCGATCGAGACGACCGGCGCGCGGCTGATGCGGACGAGCATGTCGGGCAATTGCTGCAGGCCGGTCGGCCCCGGCGGCAGGCTGAGCGTCTCCTGCGGGTCGGCGAGGAAGTCGTAGTGGGTGATGAAGAAGCCCTCGACGGCGCTGTCGAAGACGACGACCTTCACCGCGGGATCGGTCTCCAGCGCGGCGACGACCGCATTCAGCTCCGGCATGGCGTCCGGCCCGAAGATGTTCAGCGGCGGGTTGTCGAAGGTGACGTGCCAGAGCGCCGGCGAAGGCCGATCGAGATGAATCTGCTTCCTGTTGGACATGTCCGCCTCCGGGCCGAATGCGCCGGCTTCGTCCGGCGTGGCCAGGATGACGGGGTGTCGAGGCGCGTTCTATGGAACCAAGGTATCGACGGCACCTTGGTATCAGTCGCGGCCGGAGATCCCCAGCCGGGCGGCGATGTTCACGAGGTCCGCCAGCGAGGTCGCGCCCATCTTGCGCATCATCCTGCCGCGATGCGCCTTCACCGTGATCTCGCTGATGCCGAGCCGGCCGCCCACCTGCTTGTTCATGAGGCCTGACACGACGAGCGCCATCACCTCGCGCTCCCGCGCGCTGAGCGAGGCATGGTGTTCCCGGAGGATCAGCAGCTCCGCGCCATGGCCGAGTGCCGTGGCGCTGCTCTGGATGGCGTTGCGGATGGCGTCCAGCAGGGCTTCGTCGCCGAAGGGCTTGATCAGGAACTCGATGGCACCGGCCTTCATCGCGCGCACGGTCATGGGCACGTCGCCATAGCCGGTGATGAAGATGATCGGCATGTCGTTCCGGTCGGTGGCGAGCTGCTGCTGCAGGTCGAGGCCGTTGAGGTCGGGCAGCGAGACGTCGAGCACCAGGCAGCTGGGCACGGAGGCCCGCGGGTGGGACAGGAAGTCCTGCGCCGAAGCGAAGACCCAGGGCTGCCAGCCCGCGTCGAGGATCATGGCTTCGAGCGCCTCGCGCACGGAGATGTCGTCATCCACGACGTAGACGATCGGTGTGGCCTCGGTCATGGTCCTGGAGCCCGTCCCATCGCCCAACACGCTTCCCCATCCCATGGATAGCCTCCGTCATTTTGCGGCCGCAGCATCAGGGCAGCGGTCTCGGTGGAAGTACGGCGTGAAGCGCATCCAGCAGCGCCGTGTCCGTGAAGGGCTTCAGGAGGCATTCCACGGCCCCGCTCCGGCGCAGGCGCTGACAGACCTGCTCGTCGCCATGCGCCGTGATGAAGACGATGGGAATCCTCCGCCCCTGCTGCGCCAGCGCGCGCTGGAGATCGATGCCGGACATGCCGGGCATGGCGATGTCGAGAACCAGGCAGCGGGCCTGATCGAGCCGCTGCGAGGCGAGGAACTCCTCCGCCGAGGAGAAGGCCTCGGCCTCGTGGCCGAAGAGGCGGATGAGGTCGGGCAGCGACTCCCGGACGGACTCGTCGTCGTCGACCACGGCGACGTAGGTGCCCTGCTGCATCATGCGCCTGTCGGCCTGGAGGGAATGGAGAAGCAGAAGGTCGAGCCGGGGCCGTCGTTGCGCTCGCCCCAGAGGCGGCCGTGATGGTTCTCGACGATGGTCCGGCTGACCGAGAGGCCGATGCCCATGCCGTTGCTCTTGGTCGTGTAGAAGGGGCTGAAGAGCTTCTCGGCCATGGCCGGATCGAAGCCGGTGCCGGCATCCCGGACCGCCAGCCGGACATGGCCGCCTTCCTCGATCCCGGTCGAGACGATCAGCTCCCGCGGCCGGTCCGTCACCTCGTTCATCGCTTCGGTGCCGTTCAGGATGAAGTTGAGGATGACCTGCTGCAGCTGGACGCGATCGCCCATGACGTCGGGCAGATTCCCGGCGAGATGGAGGCGGGGGCTGACGCCGTTTCTCTGCAGCTCGTTCAACGACAATGCGATGACCTCCTGTGTCGCGGTGTTCAGATCCACGAGCTCCGCGGCCGTGGTTCTCCGGGCGAAGAGCGCGCGCAGCCGGGCGATCACCTCCGAGGCGCGCCTGGCGTCGCGGATGGTTCGCCGCGCGGTCTCGCGGGCGCCGTCGATATTCGGCGGCTCGGCGGTCAGCATGCGCAGGGCCGTGCCCGCATTCGTCATGATGCCCGCGAGGGGCTGGTTCAGCTCATGCGCGATCGAGGCCGTGAGCTGACCCATGGTCATGACGCGCGTGACGCGGGCGAGCTCGGCCTGGGTCTCGCGCAGCTCGTCCTGTGCCTGCTTCCAGTCGTGCATGTCGACGCAGACGCCATGCCATTTGAGGATGCGTCCTTCCTCGTCGCGCAGCGGCAGGGCGGTGGTCAGGCACCAGCGATAGGAGGAGTCCGCGGCGTGGAGGATGCGCGCTTCCACCTGGTAGGGCGCGCCGGTCGCGGCGCTCGCGGACCAGGCCCGCATGGCCTGGTCGAGATCGTCGGCATGGAAGAGGTTCCTCCAGCCACCGCCCATGATCTCTTCCGCGGTGAAGCCCGAGAAATCCAGCAGGCGGGCGTTGCAGTAGTCGCACTCGCCGTCGGGCTTCGCGCTCCACAGCATCTGGGGGATGGTCTCGGTGAGGCGGCGCAGGTTCCATTCGCTGGCGCGCAGCTGCTCCTCCGCGCGCTTCTGGTCGTCGATGTCGACGATCAGGTGGAACCAGCGCAGGATCCGCCCCTGCGGGTCGCGCAGCGGCACGCCGAGGACGTTGAACCAGCGGTAGACGCCATCGAAGCGGCGGTGCCGGCTCTGCACATTGTAGGTCTCGCCGGCTTCATGGGCCGCGCGCTGCGCCGCGATCGTGCCTTCGAGGTCGTCCGGATGCATGACATCGGAGGCCTTCCATTCCTTCAGCTCGTCGAAGGTCTTGCCGAAATACGCCAGGGTGGGCCGGTTGAGGCCCTCGACCTCCCCGGCCGGCGTCGTGACGGCGACCGGGACGGGGATGCTGTCGACGACGAGCTGGAAATCGAGCTCCCGGCGCCGCAGCTCCTCGTTGGCCTCGCCCAGCTCCCGGGTCCGCGCGGCGACGCGCCGGTCCAGCTCCCGGGCCAGGCGCTTCTGCTCGCCCCACCGCCAGGCCGCCTGCAGGCCGATCGTGGCCTGGTTGGCGGCGACGCCGAGGACGAGGCCCTCGGTCCGGAGCGGGAAGCCGGCGCGCCGCGATCCGACGACGAGCACGCCGATCTCGCCCGTCAGGCCGAGGCGCAGGGCCAGGACCGCGAGGCCCTGGCCGCCGACCGTCAGCCGGCGCGGCCCTTCCTGCGCTTCGATGCTCGTCCAGGGCATCAGCAGCGCGGCAAATCCCTCCGGCGGCGCCACGCTGCCGGCCCAGGGCGACAGCCGCGTGACGTCGGGCGGCAGGTCTCCGTCCGCATCGTTCAGGCGCAGATGGGCGAAGTCGAGATCCAGCATGCCGAGAACCGAATCGAGCAGGCTGCCGGCGATCTCCGCGGGCTCGCGGCCCGCCCACATCGCGGGCAGCGCCATGACGCCGACCAGGTCGCCGATGCAGCGCTGAAGCCGCCTGTTCTCGGCCAGGAGAGGCTCGGGCTGCATGATCAGCCGTCGGGCAGGAGGACGCGGTATTCCTCCTCCTCGCTGTCGAAGACGGCGCAGAGGTGGCATGCCCGATGCAGCTGGGCGCCCGCGAATGGGATCGGCTGCGCTGACGTCGTCACGATGAGCCCCTCCGGGGGAACGGCCTCGATGCTCCGCCCGAGGATGCGCCAGCCGCGCTCCGGCGACCCATAGTACCTTGGTATCGGTCCAGGGCTTTTTCCGCCTCGCCGCCGGGCGCCGGGCCTGGGCCATGAGCCACCGGCCGGTATCTAAGGTATCGCCGATACCAAGGTGCAATCGCCGCGCCGCGACCGGTGACCGACCATGACGAGGCCAGACACGCCCAGCCAGCCATAGCGATGGCCCGAGAGGAGAACCGTCATGCCGGAATCCCTGCCGTCTTCCACGCGGCGCGACATGCTCGTCGCCGCGGCCGCCGCCGGTGCCGCCACCATGATGCCGGCGCCGGTCCAGGCCGCGATGCCGGGGGCCCAGCTGCCCGCTGTGCGGCGCGACATGCTCGTCGCTGCGGCCGCGGCCGCGGCCGTCGCCCTCGCGCCGGCGCCGGCCCAGTCCGTGACCGGCGAGATCCGCCCGTTCCGGGTCCAGGTGCCCGACGAGGCGCTCGCCGATCTGCGCCGGCGGGTCGCCGCCACGAAGTGGCCGACACAGGAGCTGGTCCCGGACGCGTCGCAGGGCGTGCAGCTCGGGACGATGCGCAGGCTCGCGCAGCACTGGCACGACCGGCACGACTGGCGGAAGGTCGAGGCGCGGCTGAACGCCCTGCCGATGTTCGTCACCGAGATCGACGGGCTCGACATCCACTTCATCCATGTCCGCTCGCGGCATCCCCGGGCGCTGCCGGTGATCATCACCCATGGCTGGCCCGGCTCGGTGATCGAGCAGCTGAAGATCATCGGCCCGCTGACCGATCCGACCGCCCATGGCGGCACGGCGGAGGAGGCCTTCGACGTGGTGATCCCCTCGCTGCCGGGCCACGGCTTCTCGGCCATCCCCACCGCGACCGGCTGGAACCCGCAGCGCATCGCCCGCGCCTGGGCCACGCTGATGGGGCGGCTGGGCTACACGCGCTACGTCGCGCAGGGCGGCGACTGGGGCGACGCCGTCTCCGAGCAGATGGCGGTGCAGGCGCCGCCGGGGCTGCTCGCCATCCACACCAACATGCCGGCGACCGTGCCGGACGAGATCGCGCGGGCGCTGGCGGCCGGCGCCGAGGCCCCGGCCGGACTCTCCGCCGAGGAGAGGAACGCCTACGACCAGCTCGCCTTCTTCTACAAGCACGGCCTCGGCTACGCGCAGGAGATGGCGAACCGCCCGCAGACGCTTTACGCGCTGGAGGATTCGCCGATCGGCCTCGCCGCCTGGATGCTCGACCACGACGCGCGCAGCTACGACCTCATCGCGCGCGTCTTCGACGGCGCGGCGGAGGGCCTGACGCGCGACGACATCCTCGACAACGTCGCGCTCTACTGGCTGACCGGCACGGCGGTCTCCTCGGCGCGCCTGTACTGGGAGAACGACCTCGCCTTCTTCGCGCCGAAGGGCATCACCATCCCGGTGGCCGTCAGCGTCTTCCCGGACGAGATCTACGCGGCGCCGCGGAGCTGGGCGGAGAAGGCCTTCCCGAACCTCCTCCACTTCAACCGGCTCCCCAAGGGCGGGCACTTCGCGGCCTGGGAGCAGCCGGACGCCTTCACCGCCGAGCTGCGCGCGGCCTTCCGCTCGCTGCGCGCGTAACGCCTTCCACGGAGAGACCCCATGTCCACCAAGCTGCTCTACACGGCGAAGGTCCACACCACGGGCGGGCGCGAAGGCGGCGCGTCCCGCAGCTCGGACGGCCTGCTCGACATCCGCATCTCGCCGCCCGGTGGCCACGGCACGGGCACGAATCCCGAGCAGCTCTTCGCCGCCGGCTGGTCCACCTGCTTCACGAGCGCGATCCACATCGCCGCGCACCAGAAGAAGGTGACCCTGCCGCCGGGCTTCGTGATCGACGCCGAGGTGGATCTCAGCCTGGTGGAGGGCGCCTACACGCTCAGCGCGCGGCTGAACGTCAGCCTTCCGGGGCTGCCGCGCGAGGTCGCGCAGGCGCTGGCCGACCAGGCCCATACGCTCTGCCCCTACTCGCGGGCGACGCACGGCAACATCGATGTCACGACCAACGTGACGATCTGACCGGCCACCCCCGACGCACGCCGGATGTGATCCCGATGGGCCGCCCGACCACCTACCGCACCGTCGATGTCGGCGGCCTACCGATCTTCTGGCGCGAGGCCGGCGACCGCGACGCGCCGGCGATCCTGCTGCTGCACGGGCTGCCGTCGTCGTCGCGCATGTACGAGCCGTTGTTCGCACGGCTCTCGGACCGCTATCGCCTGGTCGCGCCCGACTATCCCGGCTTCGGCCACAGCGCCTGGCCCGCGCCGGGCGCGTTTGCCTACACCTTCGACCACCTGGCCGAGGTGATGACCCGCTTCACCGAGACGCTGGCGCTCTCCCGCTACAGCCTCTTCCTGCAGGATTACGGCGGGCCGGTCGGGTTCCGGATGGCGATGGCCCATCCCGGGCGCGTGGACGCGCTGATCGTGCAGAATGCCGTGGCTCACGACACGGGCCTCGGCGATCTCTGGGCTGCCCGCCGCGCCTTCTGGGCCGACCGCGCCACGCACGAGGCGGCGCTGCGCCGGAACCTGCTCTCGCTGGAGGCGGCCCGCCTGCGCCACGTCGGCCACGATCCGGATGCCGGGCGCTACGATCCCGATCTCTGGACGGACGAGTTCGCCTTCCTCAGCCGCCCCGGCCAGGCGGAGATCCAGACGGAGCTGTTCTACGACTACCGCAGCAACGTCGCCGCCTATCCGAAGTGGCAGGCCTGGATGCGCGAGGTTCAGCCCCGGCTGCTCGTGCTCTGGGGGCGCTACGACCCGTCCTTCGACATTTCCGAGCCCGAAGCCTACCGGCGCGACGTGCCGCAGGCGGAGATCCATGTCCTGGACGCCGGGCACTTCGCCCTGGACACGGCCGCCGACCGGATCGCCGGCCTGGTCCGCGGCTTCCTCCGATGACCAGCCCCACCGAAGGAGCATGACATGAACGACCACGACATCGTCGATTCCAGCTTCACGGCGACGATCCGCGCGCCGATCGAGAAGATCGACATTCCCGCCTGGTGCTTCTCGCTCGGCGAGAAGGAGTATCAGGGGTGCTCGCCCGCCCATATCGCGGCGGGATTCACGACGGCACCGGACGGCCGCCGGATGTCGATCAATGTCGAGGTCATCGGCGGCAGCCTGATGGTGCAGCACTACGTCGAGACGCTGGGCCGCAAGGATCACCTGATTCTGGAATCGGTCTCCGACGTCTTCACCCCGACGGGACGGACCACCATCCACGTCCAGTGGGAGATGAGCGTCAAGGCCATCGATGGCGGGAGCTGCGAGTTCACCAACCGCGTCCGCTCGAAGGCCACCGAGGAGTTCACGGCCTTCCTCGATCGCCAGGGCATTCCCTTCGACGTGTTCCGCGCGCAGCGGCAGCCCATGTCGATCGCCCACAACCGGGGCGAGACGCCGTTCTTCGCCGAGAGCCTCGAGCGGGCCGCGCTGGGAAACGGAACGGCCGGCTGATCACGGGGATGGAGGGAGAATCAAATGTCGCAGCCGACCTATGAGAAGCGATCGACGGCGCTGCTGTTCGTCGATCCCTACAACGATTTTCTTTCGGAGGGCGGCAAGATATGGCCGCGCGTGAAAGCCGTCGCCGAGGAGGTCGGCCTCATCGGCAATCTGAAGAGGATCAACGAGGCGGTGCGGAGCGCGGGCCTGAAGGTCTTCATCGTCCCGCACCGCCGCTGGGAGCCGGGCGACTACGCGTGCTGGTGCCATCCCAATCCGACCCAGGTCGCCATCATGAAGCGGCATTCCTTCGCCCGCGGCGAATGGGGCGGCGACTGGCACCCGGACTTCGCCCCCCGGGAAGGCGACATCGTCGTCAAGGAGCATTGGGCCCAGAGCGGCTTCGCCAACACCGACCTCGACCAGCAGCTCCGGCAGCACGGCATCACGCATGTCATTCTTGTCGGCCTGCTGGCCAACACCTGCCTCGAATCCACGGGCCGCTACGCGATGGAGCTCGGCTATCACGTCACCCTGGTCCGGGATGCGACGGCCGCCTTCACGCCGGAGATGATGCATGCCGCGCACGTGCTGAACGGCCCGACCTATGCGCATGCCATCCTAGAGACCCGCGAGCTCGTCGAGGCCCTGCCGGACCCGTGAGCCGGCGAGGGGATGGCAGGCGGCGCGGGAGCCATCCTGGACCTGCCGCCTACATCCCGGCGTCGCCGGGAGGCTTGGGCAACCCGGCGCGGGCCTCGGGAGCGAGAGCGTTCCACGCCTCCTCCATGGCGAGGCGCTTCGTCTGGAAGTCCTGCAGCAGCCGCGCCAGATGCTCCGCGGATGGCCAGATGTTGCCGTCGATCCGGGTCGTCGCCCACTGCACGCTGGTGTCGGGGAAGGGAATCGCCGTGTTCAATACGACCGTCCGGGCAGGATGGGCGCGAAGATTGTGCATCGCGTGCTGGAGAACTCGGAAGCGCGAATCCAATCCCATGGCCGTACTGGAAAATTCGTCCCTCTTCTTCAGGTAATCCTGCACCGACATTGCAGCTCTACTCCGGGCATTTCAGGTGTTATATATTGCCATGGCATGAGAGCATATTGAAGGGCTGGGCATCAAATGAAAGGCTCGGAGCATGCCTCACACCTCTGACCGAAGGTCACGGCGGTTCTGACGGGTCGTCCTGCCGCAGGCGCAGACCGTCCAGGAAGACGTCGAGCAGCCGCATGACCTTCGCCTGCCAGCCAAGCCCATCCTGCAGGTAGCAGAGCCCGATCACCGTCCGCAGCAGATCCTCCGGGCCGATGTCGCGCCTCACCTGGCCGGCCTCGGCCGCCGGGCGCAGCAGCATCCCGATCGCCTCGTTGAGCCGGCCGGTCGTATAGGCCATGAGCTCCGGCGGCTTGTGGGCGGCCAGGGCAAGCGCCTCGGCCATTCCCTTCTTCGTCGCAACGAACTCCAGCAGCGCCTGCACCCAGCGGCGCAGCCCCACCAGCGGCGGCAGTTCCGCGGCGAGCTGCTGCGCCAGCTCCGCCAGCTGCTCCACCTCGCGCCGGTAGATCGCCTCGTAGAGGGCCTCGCGCGTGGGGAAATGGCGGTAGAGCGTGCCGATGCCCACGCCGGCCCTCCGGGCCACGGCCTCCAGGCCGGCTCCCGCGCCGCCCTCACTGAACACGGCCTTCGCCGCTTCCAGCACGCGCTCGCGATTCCGGATGGCATCGGCCCGGGGCTTGCGCTGTCGGCTGGCGGACTCGTCGGTCATGGCCGGCCCTGGTCTCCTCATTTAAACGGAGGAGTCCTCCGCTTATACCTTGCAAGCGGAGGTTACCTCCACATATGGGCCTGCGACAGCGAGCCGGGTAGCCCCGGCCGCCGCCAGCGTTCCGCGCCGGGCAGGCTAAGCCGCCCCGGCCGGGAGGCCTATCCGAAACCGCCCTCATCGGAGGCTCCGCATGAGCTTGTCGGTCAACCTCACCATCAACCGCGTGCCGCGGACGGTCGAGCTGGACGATCCCCGCGTCACCCTGCTGGACCTGCTGCGCGAGCGGCTGGACCTCACCGGCACCAAGAAGGGCTGCGACCGCGGCCAGTGCGGCGCCTGCACCATCCTGCTGGACGGCCGCCGCGTGAACGCCTGCCTGGCGCTCGCGATCAGCCATGACGGGGCGGAGATCCTGACCGTCGAAGGCCTGGCGGAGGGGGAGGGGCTGCATCCGGTGCAGGCCGCCTTCATCGAGCACGACGCCTTCCAGTGCGGCTTCTGTACGCCCGGCCAGATCATGAGCGCCGTCGGCCTCATCGGCGAGGGCCAGGCCGGCGACGATCCCGAGCGCGTGCGCGAGGGCATGAGCGGCAATCTCTGCCGCTGCGGCGCCTATCGCGGCATCACCGAGGCGGTGGTCGAGGCCACGCGCAGCATGTCCGCCACCACGCAGGAGGAGGCAGCATGAACCGCTTCGCATATGTGCGGCCGCGCACGGTCGCCGAGGCCGTCACCGCCGCCGCGCTGCCGGGCAGCGCCTATCTGGCGGCCGGCACCAACCTGCTCGACCTGATGAAGATCGGCGTCGCGCGCCCCGCCCGGCTGGTGGACCTGAACCACCTCCCGGGTCTCGACGCGATCGGGCATCTGCCGGATGGCGGGGTGCGGATCGGCGCGCAGGTGCGCAACGCGGATCTCGCGCATGATCCCGCCTTCCGCCGGCGCTTTCCGGCGGTCGCGGAGGCGCTGCTGGCCGGCGCCTCGGCACAGCTGCGCAACGCGGCGACGGTCGGCGGCAACCTGCTGCAGCGCACGCGCTGCGCCTATTTCCAGGACACCGCCAGCGCCTGCAACCGGCGCGAGCCCGGCAGCGGCTGCGATGCGCGCGGCGGCGAGAACCGGCTGCATGCCGTGCTCGGCTGGAGCGAGGCCTGCATCGCGACCCACCCCTCGGATTTCTGCGTCCCGCTGGTGGCGCTCGGCGCGGTCGTGGAGATCGAGGGGCCGGCCGGCGCGCGGGAGGTCCCGCTGCAGGAGTTCCACCGGTTGCCCGGCACGACGCCGGAGCACGAGAGCGTGCTGGCGCCGGGCGAGCTCGTGGTCGCGCTGCGCCTGCCGCCGGAGGCCGCCGGCTTCGCCGCGCATGCCCGCTACGTGAAGCTGCGCGAGCGCACCTCCTACGCCTTCGCCGTGGTCTCCGCCGCCGCGGGCCTGCGGATCGCCGAGGGCCGGATCGTCGAGGCGCGGCTCGCGCTTGGCGGTGTCGCGGCCAGGCCCTGGCGTGCCGAGGCCGCGGAGGCGGCCCTGACCGGTGCCGCGCCCGACGAGGCCGCGTTCCTCCGGGCCGCGGAGATCGCCCTGGCGGAGGCCCGGCCCTCCGGCGACAACGCATTCAAGATCGAGCTGGCGCGGCGCATCGCCGTCCGCGCCCTGACCTTGGCCGCCGCCGGCACGCCGGAGCGGCTGCCGGCCCTGCCGGCTTCTCCTTTCGCCCCTGTTCCCGGAGGTCTCCATGGCTGAGGTGCTTCATATGCGGCACGGCTCCAGCGCCGGCCAGCCGATCACGCGCCGCGACGGTCTCCTGAAGGTCACGGGCCGGGCCCGCTATGCCGCCGACAACCACCCGCCGGGCATGCTGCACGCGGCCCTCGCGGCCAGCCGGATCGCCCGCGGGCGCGTGGCCTTCCTGGATGTCGAGGCGGCCCGGACGCATCCCGGCGTGGTGGCGGTGATGACGCCCGCCAACCGTCCGGCCCTGGCGCTGGATCCCGACGACAAATCCGTGCCCTTCTCCTTCTGTCTCGACCTGCTGCAGAACGACCGCGTGCGCTATGCCGGACAGCCGATCGCCGTGGTGATCGGCGAGACGCTCGAGGCCGCGACGGAAGGCGCCGCGCTGCTCGCCCCGCGCTACGAGGTCGAGCCCGTCGAGGTCACGCTGGATGCCGCCGACGCCTTCGTGCCGAAGGCCGTCGGCATCGGCGATCCCGCGGAGATGCGGCACGGCGACGTCGAGGCCGGCCTGGCCGCGGCGCCACGACAGATCGAGGCGAGCTACGAGACGCCGCAGCAGTTCCACAACGCCATGGAGCCGCATGGCGTCGTCGCCGTCTGGGAGGACGAGCGGCTGTCGCTGGACATGCCGACGCAGGGCTTCGCCCTCACGCAGATGCGCCTCGGCGCGCTCTTCGGCATCCGGCCGGAGGACATCCACATCCGCAGCCCCTTCCTGGGCGGCGGCTTCGGATCGAAGCTGCTGACCGGGCCGCAGGTGCTGGGTATCCTGGCGGCGCGGCTCGTCGGACGGCCGGTGAAGCTCGTGCTCCGGCGCGAGCAGATGTACGGCCCGGTCACCCATCGCGCGCCGACGCGGCAGCGGCTGCGCCTCGGCGCGACGGAGGACGGCGCGCTCACGGCGATCCACCACCATGTCCGCACGGCGACGAGCCGCTTCGACGAGTTCCTCGAGCCGTCCGCCGGTGTCAGCCGCACGCTCTACGCCGCGCCGGCGATCGCGACGACCAACGAGGCCGTGCGGCTGGACACGGGCACGCCGGGCTTCATGCGTGCTCCCGGCCTGGCGAGCGGCAGCATCGCGCTGGAGAGCGCGATCGACGAGATGGCGCAGGACTGCGGCCTGGACCCGCTGGAGTTCCGCCTGAGGAACTACGCCGAGGTCGAGCCGGTCTCCGGCAGGCCCTTCTCCTCGAAGGCGCTGCGCGAATGCTACGCGGAGGGCGCGGCGCGCTTCGGCTGGGCGGGCCGCCCGCTGGCGCCGCGGCAGATGCGCGACGAGAACGGGCTGCTGGTCGGCTGGGGCGTGGGCACCGCGACCTTCCCGGCGCACATGTTCCAGGGCCAGGCGCGGGCGGTGGTTCGGCGCGACGGCACCGGCCTGGTCGAGACCGGCGCGCACGACATGGGGCAGGGCGCCTGGACCGCGCTCGCGCAGATCGCCGCCGACAGCCTCGGCCTCGATGTCGGGCAGCTGGAGTTCCGCTCCGGCAGTTCCGACCTGCCGGATGCCGGCATCGCCGGCGGCTCCGCGCATACTGCGACGGCCGGCAGCGCGATCCACGCCGCGGGCGCGCAGGCGATCGAGCGGCTGGCGGAGCTGGCGCTGGCCGATCCCCATTCGCCGCTCTTCGGCGCGGGCAATGTCGGCGTCGTCGCGCGGAACGGCCGGCTGCTGCGCCGGGACGACGAGAGCCGCGGCGACAGCTTCGCGGACATCCTCGCCCGTGCCGGGCTGGGGGAGATCGAAGGGCGCGGCAGCGCGGCCGCGGATGCGGCCGTGGCGGAACGCTACGCGATGCAGGCGCATGGCGCGGTCTTCGCCGAGGTGAAGGTGGATCCCGAGCTCGGGCAGATCCGCGCCACGCGTCTGGTCGGCGCCTTCGCCGCAGGCAGGATCATCAACCCGCGGCTGGTGCGCAGCCAGTACTATGGCGGGATGATCTGGGGCGTCTCCTTCGCGTTGCACGAGGGTGCCGTGCTGGACGCGCGGACGGGACGTGTGATGAACGCCGATCTCGCCGAATACCGCGTGCCCGTGAATGCGGACGTTCCTTCGCTCGAGGCGATCCTCGTCGAGGAGGAGGACCGGCATGTGAACGCGCTCGGCATCAAGGGCGTCGGCGAGATCGGCATCACCGGCACGGCCGGCGCGATCGCGAATGCCGTGTGGCATGCGACCGGCCTTCGTGCCCGGCGCTTCCCCATCGCGATCGAGCACCTGCTGCGTGGGGCAGAGGCGCCTCGAACGGCGGGGTGACCTTCGGGGCGGGCCTCAGCCTCCGTCGGCCGGGAACGTCGGTGACGTCAGCCCTGGCCGGCTTCCAGCCGAGGCCCGCCCTTGCCTCTTTTGCCTTCGTCTGGCAGGTTATCGCTAACGTAGCTAGGGCCGCACCATGGCAGAAAGCCGGGGCGCAAAGGGAGGATCAGGAACGATGTGGAACCCGTCACGAAGAGGTCTCCTCTCGGCTGCGGCCCTGGCAGGCACGGGGCGCGAGGTCCGTGCACAGGCCTGGACGCAGCGGACGATCCGCCTGCTCGTGCCCTATGCCGCCGGCGGCGGCACCGATGTCTTCTCGCGGGCTCTCGCCGAGGGGCTGCGCCAGGTGCTGGGCCAGACCGTGGTGGTGGAGAATCGCCCCGGCGCGAACGGCTCCATCGGATCGGAGGCCGTGGCCCGGGCGGAGCCGGACGGCCAGCTCTTCCTGGTCGATACCGGCAGCCATGTGATGAACACCTACACCATGCCTTCGCTGCCCTATCAGATCCTGCGCGACTTCGCGCCCGTCGCGCTGCTGTCGCGCTTTCCCATGATGCTGGTGGCGTCCAATGCGGCGCCTTACCGGGACGTCGCCGAGCTGGTCGCCGCGGCCAAGGCCGCTCCCCGCAGCATTGCCTTCGGCACGACGGACGCCGCCATCTCCTATGCCGGCAATCTGTTCACGCGCCTGGCGGGGATCGAGATGGTGGAAATCTCCTATCGAGGGGCCGGACCGATGATGAACGACATCATCGCCGGTCATCTCGCGACGAGCTGGAACAGCACGGTCGCGGCCCTGCCGCACATCCAGGCCGACCGGCTCCGGGCCCTGGGTGTGACGACGGCGGAGCGCTCCACGCTCCTGCCGAACGTGCCGACCCTCGCCGAGGCCGGTGTGGCGGGATACGAGTTTGCCGGCTGGTACGGGATGATGGGTCCGAGAGGGCTGCCCGACAGCATCGCGGAGCGCATGCACGCGGCGATCATGCAGGCCCTTCGGATCCCCTCGGTGCGCGATCGTCTGACGGCCATCGGCGCTGACCTCGGGGTGCTGGATCCGTCCCGGTTCGCAGCCTTTCGGCAGGAAGACGACGCGCGCTGGGCGCGGGCCGCACAAGAGGGCCTGATCACCAGGGCGCAGTAGGTTGCTGCGTGGTGGCGCCTGCGGCTCTCGGCATGGCCCCGGCACCCCGGCCCAAGGAGCGTGTCCGAACGCGGGAAGCGCTGGAGAACGGCTCTCGAACGAGGAAGAGTGAATGCCCGATCTGGACATTGCCCATCAGGGCCGCGTCGCGGTGCTGACCATGAAGCGGCCCGGCGCCGGCAACCGCATCACCCAGCAGATGGCCGAGGAGCTGACGGCGGCGCTCGATGCCGCGCGGCGCGATCCGTCCGTCGCGGGCTGCGTGCTGACGGGGCATGGGGACGTGTTCTGCCTCGGCGGCGACTACCAGGGGGCCGGCCCGCGCGTGGCGGGCCGGATGGAGTTCGGGCGCGCCCATATCGACCTCGTCAATGAGATGGCGCGGCTGGGCAAGCCGCTGGTCGCCGCCGTCAATGGCGACGCCCATGCCGGCGGCTTCAGCCTCGTCGTCGCCTGCGACCTCGCCTACGTCGCAGACGACGCGACGATGGGCCTGCCCGAGGCGGCGCATGGACTGTTTCCCTTCCTGGCCCTGGCGATCGTCCGCGACGCGCTGCCGAAGAAGGTCCTGTTCGAGATCATCTACAACGCACGCCTGATGGACGCGCAGGAGGCCTGCGCCCTCCATCTCGCCAACAAGGCCGTGCCCCGCGGGGAGGTCGTGGCGGAAGCCGTGCGCGCGGTGGAGCGGGCCACCGGCGGCAATCCGGACGTCCTCGCGCTCGGCCGCGACCTCTATTACGCGATGCGCGGACTGAGCCCTGCCGAGGCGCTGGACAAGTCGCGCTTCGCGCTCGGCGCGGCGCTGGGCGCCCGCGACGAGCGCCCGCCGCGCTGACGGCCCGCAGCCGCTCCGCTTGCCCTAGGACGCGTATTTCTTCTCCTGTTCCACCATCTCGGAGAGGCCGACGAAGTCGTTGAACTCGTCGAAGGGGGTCATCAGATCGGCCACGGCATTGGTCGAGCAACCCTCCGCCATGAAGCGCTCCATCATGGTCTTCACCGCCTTGTGCATGGCGAACATGGGCTCGATCGGACACAGCGCATAATCGAAGCCGAGCTCATAGGCCTCCTGCAGGGACAGGAAGGGGCTCTTGCCCGAGCGGGCCATGTTGAACAGCAGCGGCTTGCCCAGGGGACGCAGGCGGCGGCTGATCTCCCGCATCTGCTCCGCGCTCTCCATGGCATCGACATAGAGGCCGTCCGCGCCGACCTCGGCATAGCCGGTGAGGCGCTCGATCGCATCGTCGAGGCCGGTGACGGCCAGGGAGTCGGTGCGGGCGACGATGAAGAAGTCGGGGTCGCGCCGCGCCTCCAGCATGGCGCGGAGCTTCTGCTGCATCTCCTCGGCGCTGACGAGCTGCTTGCCGGCGAAATGGCCGCATTTCTTCGGCATCGCCTGGTCCTCGAGATGAAGGACGGAGGCCCCCGCCTCTTCCCACAGCGCGACGGTGCGGGCCGCGTCGAGCACGCCGCCATAGCCCGTATCGGCATCGGCGAAGACCGGGACCTTCGTCACCCGGCAGATGCGCCGGATATGGTCGAACATCTCGGTCTGGGTGAGCAGGCCCACATCCGGGGCGCCGGCGACGATGGCCGAGGCCGCGAAGCCGCTGACATAGATGGCGGGCGCGCCAACCTGCTCGGCCAGCTTGGCCGTCACGGCGTCATGCGCGCCCATGCAGACGAAGGGCGGGGTCTTCAACAAGTCGCGGAAGCGGGCTGAGCGGCTCAAGGCGGTCTCCTTCTGCGGGGCGGCGCCCGGTCGGTCGGCAGGGCTCCGGTTCAAGCCTGCCTAGGTTAGCGCGAACGTAACTCGCCGAGGCCGGCCAGGCAACTGCGGGGGTGCAGGCTTCAGCCGGCCTCCTGTTCCCGCTGCGGATGGGATAATTTGATGTCATCGGTGGGCGCGGGGACGATGGCAGCGAGGGGAAACAGGGCGATTCCGGACTCCGGGAAGCCCGGCGGCCGTCGTGCCGCACGGATGACCGATATCGCCGCAATGGCCGGCGTGTCGGCCATGACGGTCTCCCGGGTGCTTCGCGACCCTCGTTGCGTGACGCCCGAGACCCTTCGGCGCATCCAAGCTGCCATCGAGGAGACCGGTTATGTGCCCAATCGGCTCGCCGGCAGCCTCGCGTCCCGGCGTTCGTCCGTCGTGGGGATGATCGTCCCCAGCCTCCGCAACTCGCTCTTCGTCGAGACGATCCAGGGCGTCTCGGACATCCTCGGGGCGGAGCATCCGCTCCTGATCGCCGACAGCGGCTACACGCTCAAAGGCGAGGAGGTCGCGATCCGCGCCTTCCTGGCCCAGCGGATCGCGGGCGTGGTGCTGCACAACACGAAGCACACGCCCCGCAGCCGGGCCATGCTGAAGGAGGCCGGCATCCCCTGCATCGAAACGGGCAATCTCATCCGCCAACCCATTGATATGTCCGTCAGCTTCTCCAATCACGAGGCGGCCCGCGCGATGACGGCCTATCTGCTGGGCCGCGGCTATCGCCGCATCGGCTTCGTCAGCCTGCCCATCCGGGACAATGACCGCGCCGCGGAGCGCAAGGCGGGATACCTGAGCGCCCTGGCCCAGGCCGGGATCGCGGCCGACCCCGCGCGCATCACCGAAAGCCTCCCCGGCCTGCGCAACGGCGGCCGGGCGCTGGTGCGGCTGATGGAGGCGTCTCCCGATATCGACGCGGTCTTCCTCTCCGGGGATGTGCTGGCGACCGGCGCCCTGCTCGAGGCCAACCGCCGGGGCTGGAAGGTCCCGGAGCGCGTCGCGATCGCGGGTTCGGACGACAACGAGCTGCAGGAGAGCGTTTCCCCGCCGCTGACGACCCTGCGGTTCCCGCGATACGAGATCGGGCGACGGGCGGCGGCGATGCTGCTGGACCGCCTGGGGGGTCGTTCCGACGGATCGGCCGTTCTCGATCTGGGCTTCGAGATCATGGAACGCGAGAGCGCCTGAACCGGGAATCGCCGGAGTCCCTGCCCGCCGGTGCGCTCTGGCTGGAGCGCCCGTTTCTGCCCTTGCCCGCCTTCTCTTGCATCGTTAGGTTAGCGATAACGCAATGGTGCGCGGTCAGAACCGGCACCACTGGAGGAAAACGATGAACCACCAGGATCCCGACCCCGCGCATGGGTCTGGCTCGCATCCCCCTGCCGCCGGGTTCGGCGGCGGTGGGCCGATGATGCCGCGGCCCCGCAATTCCGTCCTCGGCCGCCGGGCCGTGCTCGGCGCCGCGCTCGTCCCGCTCGCGGCGCCGGCGCTGGCGGCCTTTCCCGACCGTCCCGTGCGGATCGTCGTGCCCTGGCCGCCGGGCGCCTTGCTCGACGTCGTCGTGCGGGTGCTGGCCCAGGCGGCATCCGGCCCCCTCGGCCAGCCGGTCGTGGTGGAGAACCGTGCGGGCGCCACCGGCGCCGTGGGGGCCGAGGTGGTGGCGCGCGCGCCTGCCGACGGCCACACCCTGGTCGCGGCCAATGCCGAGACGCATGCGATCAATCCCTTGATCTATCGCCGCCTGCCCTACAACGCGGAGACCGACTTCACGCCCGTCAGCATGATCGCGCGAGCGCCCTTCGCGCTGGTGGCCGGGCCCAGCCTGCCCGTGAACGACGTGGCCGGCTTCATCGCCGCCGCGCGCGCCCGGCCGGGCCAGGTGAGCTATGCCAGCTGGGGCGCCGGCAGCACCTCCCGGCTCTGCATGGAATTGCTGATCAAGTCGCAGGGGCTGAACCTGCTGCACGTGCCCTTCACCGGACAGGCGCCTGCCATCACGGCGGTCACCGCGGGGCAGGTGGATGTGATGTTCCTGACGGCGGGCGGCGGCGAAGCGGCGGCGCGCGGCAACGGCGTGAAGCTGCTGGCCGTGTCCAGCGCGCAGCGTGTGCCGCTGATGCCGCAGACCCCGACCTTGCGGGAGCTGGGCATCGCCGTGGAGGGCGGCAACTGGTTCGGCCTGATGGGCCCCGGCCGCATGCCGGCGGAGGTGGCGCGGCGCCTCTCGGAGGTGACGGCCGAGGCGATGCGTGCGGAGGTGGTGCAGCAGGTCTATCGGGCGCAGGCGGCCGAGCCGCTCGCCACGACGCCGGAGGAGATGGGGAACTTCATAGGGCGGGATCGCGCGGCCTGGGCGGAACTGGTCCGCACCATGGACCTCCAGCTCGACTGACCACGCAGCGCCACGCGCGCGAACCGGGCTGCCGCCTTGGCCCGGGCAGCCAGAAGCAGACCGTTGCGATGGGGGCGGGGGTGGAGAGGAAGATCCTGGCGAGGCGACCGTGGCGGGCGGCGGCGCGCCGGCGGCACCCTGGGCGCAGCGCGTGCAGGATGCCACGGATCACCCGCCGGTCGCCGATGCGACGCGCGCCAGGTCGGTTCTTCGGCCGATGCGGCTCGATCGCCGTCCAGGCCTTATCGCTCGACCCGTGGCATTCCCTCCTCGAAACGCCTTGACCAGCCGGCTCCCTAACCTTCGAGCCGGATACCGGCCGCATCGATCACCTGCTTCCATCGCGCGCGCTCGCGGAAGATGGTCGTCTGCGCGTCCTCCGGCGTGTCGCCGGCGAGAGGCACGAGACCCGTGGACACCATCTGCTCGACGACATGGGGATCTGACAGCGCCCGGTTGAACCCCGCATTCAGCGCGAGAATGATGTTGGGCGGCGTGCCCGCCGGCACCGCGATGTAGTTGTAGGCCGTCGCTTCGAAGCCGGGGACGGACTCGGCCACGGTTGGCAGATCGGGCCGCAGCGGCGACCGCTGCAGGGAGGTGACGGCGACCTGGACGAGATCGGTCCCCGCCGAGAGCCGCAGCATGTCGGAGATGGTGCCGAAGCACATGTGCACCCGCCCGGCCAGCAGCTCCACCGAATAGATGCCGAAGGTGCGATAGGGCACGTGCATCATCTGGATGTTGGCCAGACGATTCAGGAGCTCGCCCGACAGGTGGTTGGAGGAGCCGACCGCGCCGCTGGCATAGGTCAGCCGCCCCGGCATCTCCCGCGCCTTGGCGATCAGCCCCGGGATGTCCCGCACGCCGAGGGACGGATGGACCAGCAGCAGGTTCGGCGCCCGCATGACGCTTCCCGTGGCGATCAGGTCCTTGTCGGGATCGTAGGACAGCGACGGCATCAGGGACGGGTTGATGATCTGCGTGGCCGGCGTGCCGTAGAACAGCGTGTAGCCATCCGGCGCGGAGCGCGCGACGTGGATGGCCCCGATGGAGGTCGCGCCACCGGGACGGTTATCGATCACGACCGGCTGGCCGAAGATCGCGCCCAGCCTGTCCGACAGCAGCCGGCCGACGACGTCGACGGAACCGCCGGCGCCGTAGGGAATCACCAGGCGGATGGGCCGCGCCGGCCAAGGGGTGCCTTGCGCGAGGGCAGGCAGGGCCAGCAAGCCCGCGCCCGCCCCGAGCAGGCCGCGGCGTCGGGTTGGGATGGATCCGGACGGCATTCTTGTTCTCCCTGCTGTGGTGCCCCGGTGTGTCCCGGGGTCGTCGGTTTCCGGGCCGGGTCCTCCGGCCTTCGCTACTGCGGCTCGATCCCGGCCTGCTGCATCAGTCGCTGGTTGACCGCACGATCGCTGGCGATGCGCGCCTTCATGTCCGCCGAGCCGCGCGCGGCGGGCACGAGGCCGAGCTGCTCCAGCCGACGCTTCGCGGCTTCGGTGGCGAAGGCCGCGATCACGGCGGCCTCCAGCGCCGCGGCGGTCTCCTCCGAAAGCCCGGCCGGGCCGGACAGGCTGAACCACGGCAGGGACACGAAGTCGTGATAGCCGAGCTCCACCATGGTCCGGATCCGCGGGAAGGCGGGAATGCGCTCGGGCGAGGGCGTCGCCAGGGCGCGCAGCCGCCCGCCTTCCACATGCGGCAGGCAGCTCGACATGATGCAGAAGATGAGGTCGGCGCGGCCGGCCATCACCTCGGTCAGCGCGGGGCCGGTGCCGTTGAAGGGGACGTGGATCATGTCGATCCCCTCGCGGCGGCAGAAATCCACGCCCAGCAGATGCGCGACGGAGCCGACGCCCCAACTGGTGAAGGCCAGCTCGCCCGGACGGCGCCGCGCCTCGGCCACCAGCGCCGCCACGCTCTCCCAGCGCGGGTTCACCGTCAGGAGGTAGAGCGCCTCGGCGAGCAGGCTGAGATGGGTGAAATCGGCATCGGGATCGTAGCCCGGCGCGCGATAGGCGAATTGCGCCTGCGAGAAGGTGACGTTGGTGCCCATCAGCAGGGTCGATCCATCCGGCCTGGCGCGGGCGACATAGCGCGCGGCGAGGGTCGTGCCGGCGCCGGGGCGATGGTCGTTGACGAAGCTTCCGCCGAAGCGCTCGGAGAGGCCCTCGACCATGATGCGGCTGACCAGCTCCTGCCCGCCGCTCGGCGTGTAGGGGATGACGATCGACACGGGCCTGCCGCCCGCCAGGCCCTGCGCTTGCGCGCGGCCGGCCAGCGCCAGGGCGCCCGCGCCCATCAGAAGGGCTTGCCGCCGGCTGGTCCCCTGGACCTGTTTCATCGTTCCTCCCTTTGTCCCGTCATCTCAGGGCGGCCCCGTGTTCCAACGGTGATGCAACGTCGCGCCGATCTCCCGGATCATCGTCCCCGCCTGACGGATCACTCCGCCCATCGCCAGGAAGCCGTGAATCTGGCCGGGCAGATGCCGATGGGTGACGGATACGCCCTCGTCGCGAAGCCGCAGCGCATAGGCCTCGCCCTCGTCCGAAAGCGGATCATGCCCGGCCGTCACGACGAAGGCCGCCGGCGCGCCGCGCAGGCCTGGCGCCCGCAGCGGCGAGGCGCGCCAGTCCAGCCGCTCCGCCTCGGAGGCGAGGTATTGCGCACGGAACCAGCGCATCGTGGCCGCAGTCAGTCCCAGGTCCGGAATGGCGCGGCGATGCGCGTCATGGCCGAATGTCAGGTCGGTGCAGGGATAGACGAGAAGCTGGAAGGAGCAGGGCGGAAGGGCCCCGTCGCGTGCCAGCAGCGCGAGCACGGCCGCCAGATTGGCCCCCGCGCTGTCGCCGCCCACCGCGATGCGGAGGGGATCGATGCACAGCGACGCCGCGGCCTCGTGAATCCAGCGCGTGGCCGCGATGCCGTCCTCGAGCGCGGCGGGAAAGCGGTGCTCCGGCGAAAGGCGGTAGTCCACGGCGACGACGCAGCAGCGCGCCGCATTGGCCAGCCCGCGGCAGACCGAATCATGCGAGTCCAGGTCGCCCACGACCCAGCCGCCGCCGTGCAGGTAGAGCAGGGCCGGCAGGACCTCTGCCTCGCCGGTGCCGCCGCCGCGATAGATCCGCAGCGCGAGCGGGCCGGGGATCTCCAGGTCCCGCACGGAAGCGACCGGCTCGGGCGGCGCGGCCACGGCCTTGCGGCCGCGTGCATAGGCTTCGCGCGCTTCCGGCGCCGACAGCGCCTCGAAGGGCGGGCGCCCTGCCGCACGGCCCATCTCCAGCACGCGCGCGGCGTCCGGATCGATCGGCGCGACGGCGCTGACCACCTGCAGATACCCCGCGGCCAGATACCCCGGGGCCAGATATCCCGGGGCCGGTCCAGGCCGCGCGGGGGTCATCCGCGACGGGCGCTCATCGACACGAGCGGGGCTGCGGTCCGGCATCCCCCTGCTCGTCAGTCGCCGGCCTGCCTGGCCGCGTGGGGGTCGAAGGCCGGGATCGGCAGGGCGCGGTCCGCGAAGGCGGTGCGGCGCGCGTTGCCCACCTGGGCGGAGCGCCTGCCCGGGGCCAGGAAGACCGGGACCTCGTCCTTCGTCAGCGGCTTCATCCAGTTCTTCCGCGTCAGCGCCGCCTCGACATAGGGCGCCAGCTCGCGCCGCTTCGCCTCCTGCCGGGCGGCGTCCCGCGCCTTGAACTCGGGCAGCACCGCCTCGCCGAACAGCTCCAGCGATTCGCAGATGTGCCGGTGCTGGTTCATGCCGGACTGCTTCACGAAGATGATCTGGTCGACGCCCGCCTTCTCGTAGCGCAGCAGGTGGTTCCGCACCTGCTCGGGCGTGCCGATCCCGCCGCGACCGGCATTGTCCTCCAGCGTGTCCTTGACCTCGTTGAAGCTCGACCAGATGTCGGTATGGCCTGGCTTCAGCTCGCCATAGAGGCCGATGAAGCCCAGGGAGTAGCCGAAGAACTTGAAGCCATCGAGGCCGCGCGCGACAGCCTCGTCCGCGTCCGGATGGCACATCATCCCCGAGACCAGCGCGACATTCGCGTTGACCGTGTGCGTCAGCGGCACGCATTCGGAGGATTTGATGATGTCGTAGTATTCCTGCACCCACTTCGCCGCCATCTCCGGCTCGACGAAGGCGAAGGCCAGCGCACCCAACCCGTTCCGCGCCGCGCGGTGGATGGTCTCGCGCTTCGAGCAGGCGACCCAGACCGGCGGGTGCGGCTTCTGCAGGCTCTTCGGCACGATGTTGCGGCAGGGCATGTCGAGATACTGGCCCTTGAAGCCGGGATAGGGCGTCATCGCCAGCATGTTGGCGGCCTGCTCGACCGCCTCGCGCCACATCGCGGATTTCTCGGAGGGGTCGATGCCGAAGCCCTCCATCTCCATCAGCGACGCGGATTCCCCCGTGCCCCATTCGGCCCTTCCGTTCGAGACGAGGTCGAGCGTGGCGACACGCTCCGCGACGCGTGCGGGGTGGTTGTAGCGCGGCGGCATCAGCGCGATGCCATGGCCCAACCGGATCCGCGAGGTGCGCTGCGAGCAGGCCCCGAGGAAGACCTCGGGCGCCGAGGAGTGGGAATACTCCTCCAGGAAGTGGTGCTCGACCTCCCAGATCATGTCGAGGCCGACGCGATCGGCCACTTCCACCTGGGTCAGCGCTTCCTGGTACAGGCGGAGCTCGGCGTTCTCGCCCCAGGGCTTCGGAAGCTGGTGCTCGTAGAACATACCGAATTGCATGGGCTTCCTCGCTTCAGCCGGGCTCCTGGCCCGTGTTGCCGTGGAGGTCAGCACGCGGGCGACGGCAACGGGAATGCCGCATTTCGACAAGGCGCTTTACGCATTCCGAAATGCCGCGATGGGCCGCCGCCCTTAAGATCGCCCGGGAGAAGCCCATCGGGAGGGAGGCGCGTGATGCAGCAGGCGGCGGAGTTGAAGCAGGCGTTCGTCGAGCGGCACGGCGGCTGGGACGAGCAGCACCAGGCCCTGCTGGACCGCGATCCCGGCTTCTTCCACGCCTATCTCCAGCTCGCCGGTGCCGCCGTCGGCCGGGGCATCCTCGGCGCGAAGCTCCGCGAGCTCGTCGGCCTCGCGGTGAACGGCGCGGTGACGCATCTGCACGCGCCGGCCATGCGCGGGCATATCCGCGCGGCGCTGGATGCCGGCGCCAGCGAGGCCGAGATCCTGGAGGTGCTGCAGCTCATTTCCGTGCTGGGCATCCACAGCTGCTCGCTCGGCATCGCCTCGCTGACCGACGAGATGGAGAAGGCCGGGCTTCCGCCGCATCCCGCGATGCAGGCCCCGTTGTCGGAGCGGCAGGAGGCCATCAAGGCCGCCTTCACCCGCGACCGCGGCTATTGGAGCGAGCGCTGGGAAACCCTGCTGCGGCTCGATCCCGACTTCTTCGAGGGCTACGCCACCTATTCCTCGCATCCCTGGCGGAACGGCAGCCTCGCGCCGAAGGAGCGGGAGTTCATGTACATCGCCATCGATGCCTCGACCACGCATCTCTACGATCCGGGCCTGCGGGTGCACTACCGGAACGCGCTGCGCCACGGCGCCAGCCTGGAGGAGATCCTGGAGGTGCTGAAGCTCACCAGCCTCATCGGGATCCAGAGCTGCGCGGTCGGCGCCGCCATCCTCAGCGATGAGCTGGCGCGCTCGCCCGCGCGCCGCGCCGCGACGGTGACCTGACCCCCGGCTCGGCCGCTGCGTCGTCGCTGACCGGCGCGCGGTCCTCGAAAGTCTCGACGAGGAAGTCGATGAAGGTGCGCATCTTCGGGATCGTCTGCCGCCCGCGGTGCCAGACGGCATAGATGTTGGAATCGAAGCCGGTCGCGGAGGCCGTCCAGCCCTTCAGCAGCACTCTCAGGCGGCCGGCGGCGATGTCGTCGCTGACCCACCATTCCGGGAGCAGGGCGACGCCGAGCCCCGCCAGCGCCGCCAGGCGCAGCGGCTCGACCGTGTTGGATTCCAGCACCGGCGGCACCAGGACCTCCTCCACGCCGGCCTGGTTCATGAAGGACCAGGGCGCCGGCGTCGGTCCGAACCGGTAGAGAAGGCCGTCATGCCGGCGCAGCTCGTCCGGCGTCCTCGCCTCGCCGTGCTGCGCGAGATAGGCCGGGCTCGCGATCACCACGCGCGGGATCGTCGCGAGCTTCCGCGTGGTCAGCGCCGAATCCGGCTGGCGGCCGAAGCGCACGGACAGGTCGATCTTGTGGTCGGCGATGTTCGGCGTGTCCTGGCTGATCCAGAGCTTCACGCGGATATCGGGATAGCGCCGCAGGAACAGCGGCAGCGCCGGCGCGATGCGGTTCATGCCGACGGCGACGGAGGAGTGGATGTGCAGATGGCCCTGCGGCGCCGCCTGGAAGGATCCCACGACCTCGGCCGCCTCGTCGAACTGCTCGAGGATGGCCTCCGCCCGCTCGACGAAGGCGGCTCCGGCATCGGTCAGCTTGATGCCCTTGCTGCTGCGCAGCAGCAGCGGCGCGCCCAGCCGGGCCTCCAGCGCGTTCAGGTGGCGCCAGACCGAGGCGGCCGACAGGCCGGCCTCGCGCCCGGCGCCGGACAGGCTGCCGGCGCGGACGACCTTGGCGAAGAGCCGCATGTCCTGGAGGGTGTCCACGGCTAGTCGGCGCTGGCGCCCGAGGCACGGATGATCGGCAGCCACTTCCGGGCTTCGGCCTCGATGAAGGCCTGCGTGCGGTCCGGCGTCATGCCGGGCGTCAGGACATTGCCCGTCTCCAGCAGCCGGGAGGACACGGTCTCGTCGCGCATGGCCGCGTCGATCTGCTGGTGGAGGAAGGACACGACCGGTTCCGGCGTGGCCTTCGGCACGGACCAGGGCGTCCAGGTGGCGGCCTGGAATTCCGGCCGGCCCAGCTCCACGGCGCAGGGCACGGCGGGCAGCGAGGGCGAGCGCTCGGGCATCCAGACCATCAGGGCCCGCACGGCGCCGGACCGGATGTGCTCCAGCGTGAAGGGGATGGTGTCGACCATGAAGGAGACGCGGCCGGCCATGAGGCTCGGCATCGCGTCCGAGGAGCCGCGGAAGGGGATGTGCTGGGATCGCACGCCGAGCTGCTGCAGCAGGTAGACGGCGGCGATATGCGCGCTCGATCCCACGCCGGAGGAGCCGAAATTGTGCTGGTCCGGCTCGCGCGCCAGCAGGGCGCGGAAGCCCTCGAGGTCCGTGACCGGCAGATCCTTGTGCACCACCAGGATCAGCGGCGCCGCGCCGCTGATGGTGACGTGCCGCAGATCCTCGATCGGGTTCACGGGCGGGCGGCGGTACAGGGCCAGCGCGTAGACATGCGTGCCCGGAGACCCCGCCATCAGCGTGTGGCCGTCCGGCGCGGACTGGACGAGGGCCTGGAGGGACACCTGGCCGCCGCCGCCGGTCCGGTTCTCGACCACGACGGGCTGGCCGATCCGCGACGAGACGGCGCCGCCGATCAGCCGCGCCATCACGTCGGTGCTGCCGCCCGCGGAGAAGGGGACGAAGACGCGCAGCGGCCGCGACGGAAAGCCTGCGACCTGCGCGCGCGACGGGCGCGGAAGCAGGGCGCCCGCGCCGAGCGCCAGCGCCGCGCGTCGGGTGTTCGCGAAATTCCACGGCATGGCAGGTTTCCTTCTTGTCGTTCCTCGTTGCCGGAAAGCCTGATCAGCCGCCCGACCGGGCGCAATGCGAAGAGGCGGCGCGCCGCCACATTCCACATCCGTGTCGCGGCACGGCTATTCCGGACGGATGCCGGCCCGCTCCATGACGTCGCGCCAGCGCGCGGCATCCGCGACGATGGTGGCCTGCAGCGCCTGGGGCGTGCCGCCGACCGGCTCGATGCCCTGGTCGCGCAGCACGGTCCGGAAATCCGGCTGCCGCAGGATCGCGTTGAGCGCGATGTTCAGCCGCTGGATCACGGGCTCCGGCGTGCCGGCCGGTGCGGTGACGTAGTTGAAGGGCGAGGCCTCGAAGCCGGGCAGCGTCGCCGCGATGGTCGGCACGTCCGGCAGCACCTCCGAGGGCGCGAGCGTCGAGACGCCGAGCGCGCGAAGACCGCCCGCGCGGATCTGCGGCAGCATGCTCGAGACGGTGTCGATCGCCATCTGCACGGTGCCGGAGAGCAGGGCCTGCAGCGATTCGCCGGTGCCGCGGAAGGGCACGTGCAGGATGTCCACGCCCGCCATGGTCTTGAAGAGCTCGCCCGCGAGATGGATGGACGAGCCGATGCCCGAGCTGGCGAAGGAGATGCGGCCCGGCTCGCGCTTCGCCAGCTCGATCAGCTCCGGCACGGAGCGCGCCGGCAGGGAGGGATGCACCACCAGCACGTTCGGCGCGCGCATGATGCTGACCACGGGCGCGAAGGCGGTCCAGGGATCGTAGGGCAGCCGGCGCATCAGGTAGCTGTTGATGATCTGCGGCCCGGGCGTGCAGTAGAGCAGCGTGTAGCCGTCCGGCCGCGCCTGCGCGACCGCGGAGGCGCCGAGCGTCGCGCCGGCGCCCGGTCGGTTCTCGACGATGACCGGCTGACCGAGCTCCGCGGGCATCCGGTCGGCGAGGAGCCGGGCCACGAGGTCGGCGGTGCCGCCGGGTGCGAAGGGCACGATCATGCGGATGGAACGGCTGGGCCAGGCGGGCTCCTGCGCCGCCGCGGAAGTGACGCCGGCGCTGCCGAGCGCGAGGCCGAACACCTGCCGCCGGCGCATGCCGGCGAGCGGAATGCGATTCATCCTGGTTCCTCCCTGTCGACGGCCCGGCCTTGGCGGCGGGTGCCCTCGGACGTCCCGGAGGAAACTACGTCATCCGCGCTGCCGGACCGTCAAGCAGCGCGGCAGGAGGCTGCTGCGATTGCACATATGTGAAGCGCGGCCGTCGCCTACATGCTGATGTTGGCGGCCTCGATCACGCGCCGCCAGCGATCGAGATCCCCACGCAGGAACTCGCCATACTCTTCCGGCGAGGACGGCATTGCGATGCCGCCCAGCGCCTTCAGCCGCTCCGCCGTCTCCGGCTTCGCCAGCGACGCCCGCACCGCCGCGTTCAGCCGTGCCACCACCGCGGGCGGCGTATGCGCGGGCGCCACGACGCCGAGGCCCTGGGCGTAGTCCTCGAAGCCGGGATAGCCGATCTCGCGCATGGTCGGCACCTCCGGATAGTCCGGGTTGCGCGCGGTCGTGGAGATGGCGAGCGGCCGCAGCTGGCCCTTCGAGACGTACTCGCCGATGCCGATCATCGGGTAGAACATGAAGGAGACGCGGCCCGCCATCACCTCGGTCAGCGCCGGCGCGTTGCCGCGGAACGGCACATGCGTCATCTGCGTGCCGGACCGCGTGGCCAGCAGCGCCGCGGCCAGATGCGCCGAGCCGCCGTTCCCCGCCGAGCCGTAGGAGATGGAGCCCGGCGATTCCCGCGCGGCCTCCACCAGCTGCTGCAGCGTGCGGTAAGGGGTGTTGGCCCCGGTCACGGCGATCAGCGGCAGCACGGAGACCAGGCCGACGGGGGAAAAATCCTCGATGGGGCGGTAGCTGTTCGGCAGCAGGATCGCGTTGACGCTGTGCGAGAGCGTGGCGAGCAGGATCGTGTAGCCGTCCGGCGCCTCGCGCGCGACGAACTGCGTGGCGATCAGCGCATTGGCGCCCGTGCGGTTCTCCACCACCACGGGCTGGCCGAGCGTGGCCGACATGTCCTGCGCGATGAGGCGCCCGATCACGTCGGTCGGCCCGCCGGCCGCGAAGCCCACGACGAGGCGGATGGAGCGCGTCGGGAAGGGGGCCTGCGCCCGCGCCGGAAGCGGCAGTCCGAGCGCCGAGAGGCCGAGCGCCAGTCCGGTCCTGCGTTTCATGTGTTGTTTCCTCCGTCCCGTCGTTCAGGCGATGCTGTGGGTCAGCACGCCCACCCGTTCGACCTCCATCCTGAGGCGATCGCCCGGGCGAAGCCAGCGCGGCGGGTTGCGGAAGGCGCCGGAGCCTGCGGGCGTGCCGGTCGCGATCACGTCGCCGGGCTGCAGCGCCATGTAGCGGCTGAGATGGGCGATGAGCGCCGTGACGGGGAAGATCATGTCCCGCGTGTTGCCCTCCTGCACGAGCTCGTCGTTCAGCCAGCAGCGCAGGCCGAGGTTCCAGGGCTCGCCCGCCTCCTCGGGCGTGGTGAGCCAGGGGCCCATGGGGCAGAAGCCGTCGAGCCCCTTGGCGAAGGAGGTCTGCGGCGGCGCCACGTCGAACTGGAACTCGCGCGCGGAGACGTCGTCCAGCACGGTGTAGCCCGCGACATAGGAGAGCGCGTCCGATTCCGGGACCTGCGAGGCCGTGCGGCCGATCACCACGGCGAGCTCCGCCTCCCAGTCGGGCTTGGTGACGGCTTCGGGGACGCGGACGGCGCAGCCCGGCCCGTCCACGGAGGAGGGCGGCTTGAGGAAGATGCGCGGCATCTCCTGCTTCGGGCCGCCGACCTCCTTGGCATGCTCGCCGTAGTTGCGGCCGACGCCGAGAATCTTTCCGGGACGCGGCACCGGCGCCAGCAGCGTGACCTCGGCAAGGGGGCGGCGCAGCGCCGCCTGCTCCGGCCGCGCGGCGAAGGCCGCGGCGCGCGCGGCCGCGGTCATCGCCGCCTCGCCGAGCGCGAGGAACTCCGTCATGTCGGCGGGGATGAGCGCGGTGGCGCCGTCGGCCTCGCCCGCCGCTGCCATGGCGGCGGAGAGGGCCGGGCGAAGGGATGCGACCTCATCGCCCAGCACCACGCCGAGCCCGATCGCGGCGTCGGGGGAAGCCCGGAAGCTGACCAGCTTCATCGTCAGGCCGCCAGCTTCGCGTAGTCGAGCGTGGCCATGACCTGCACGCGGTGGATGAAGCGCGGCTCGTCCGGCCGGTAGTCCGCGATGGCGTTGTGGGTGGTGCCGATATTGTCCCACATCAGCACGTCGCCCGGCGTCCAGTGATGCGAGTGGAGGAAGCGCTCCTGCGACTGGTGCTTGAAGAGGAATTCCAGCATGGCGTCGCTCTCGGCCGGCGCCATGCCCTCGATGACCATCGCGTAGCCCGGGTTGCAGTAGAGCACCCGGCGGCCGGTGATCGGATGGACGCGGAAGATGGGCTGCGAGACCGGCGGCTTCTTCGCGCGCTGCGCCGGCGTCAGCGGCCCGCGGATCGACCCCGGCCGCGTGCGCATCACGTCCCAGAACTTCTGGAAGTCATGGATGGCGGTGCGGCCCTCCAGCCGTTGCTTCACCTCCGCCGGCAGCTCCTCATAGGCGGCGTGCATGTTGCGGAACTGCGTGTCGCCGAGCGGGCGGCCGTCGCGCACCGGCACCTTCTTCGCGTGCAGCACGTTGGAGAGCGCGATCTCGTGGCTGTAGCTCATGTCGGTGTGCCAGCCCTGGCCGGCATCGTTGAGGCCGACCGGCTTGCCGTCCACGACCATGTTGGACAGGACCATCACCTCCGGATGGCTCTCGGCATGGAAGAGGTTGGCGACGTTGATCTCCAGCTCGCCGAAGCGCGAGCCGAAGCGCGAGAGCTCCGAGGGCTCGAGGTCCTGGCCCGGGAAGCATAGCACGCCGTGCTCGCCGAGCGCGCGCAGCAGCACGCGGAAGGTGTTGTCGCCGAACTCCTCCGAGAGGTCGATGCCCTCGACGCGGGCGCCAAGCTGCTCGTTCGGTGTGATGCGCATGAAGATGCTCCTCCCGTGGAACTCTCCACGGAAGTTGCCCGTCGGCCCCGGCGCGTTCAATGCGGTTTACAGGCTGGTGGCGGAATTCCATATATGTGAAGCGGCAGGAGATGACGATGGACAAGGTGGTGAAATCCGCCGGGCGCGTGCTGGAGATCTTCGAGTTCTTCGCGCACCGCGCCGGTCCCGCGACCGTCTCCGAGGTGGCGAACTCGCTCGAATACCCGCTGAGCTCCGCCTCCATCCTGCTGAAGTCGCTGCTCACGCTCGGCTATCTGGAATACCTGCCGCGCTCGCGCGAGTACCAGCCGACCATCCGCTTCGCCGTCCTCGGCACCTGGATCTTCGACCGGCTCTTCTCCGACGAAGCACCGATTCCGCGCGTGATGGACGAGCTGCTGGCGGAATCCGGCGAGACCATCGTGCTGGCGATGCAGCACGGGCTGCATGTGGACTATATCCGCATCCTGCAATCCACGCTGCCCGTGCGCTTCCACATCAAGCCCGGCTCGCGCCGGCCGATCTGGCTGCCGGCGGCCGGCAAGGCCCTGCTCTCCCAGAAGCCCGACGCCGAGGTCAGCGCCATGCTGCGCCGCGTCAATGCCGAGAACCCGAAGGCCCGCGTGCCGGCCAAGGCGATGCTGGCCGAGCTCGCCGCCATCCGGTCGCAGGGCTATGCGATGAGCGAGGCCTCCATCGTGCCGGACACTGCCATGATCGCCATGGCGCTGCCCGTCTCCGGCGGGCATCGGCCGCTCGCCATGGCGGTGAGCGGGCCGCTGGAGCGGATGCGGCGGAACCGGGAGAAGGTCGTGCGGCTCATGCGGCGCAAGCTCGCGGCGCTCGATCTGTGAAAGCCGATCCACATCCATGGAATCGCGGGAGCCGCGTTGACCTCGCCGCGGCCCGCCCGGATGATCGGCCCCAACGAGAACTGCCGGACGTCCAAGCCGCCATGCAAGATGCCGCCGCCCTGAAGCGCCGCTTCCCCCATCTCCTCGCGCTCCAGGACTTCGAGGAGCCGGCCCGACGCTTCCTGCCGCGCATGCTCTTCGGCTTCGTCTCCGGCGGCGCCGAGACGAACCTCTCCCTGCGCGACAACCGGCAGGCCTTCGACGAGCATCTCTTCGTCCCGCAGGTGCTGACCGACGTCTCCGTCCGGCACACGCGCAGGAGCCTCCTCGGCCGCGAGTACGATCAGCCCTTCGGCATCGCACCGATGGGCGCGGGCGCCATCTGCGGCTACCGCAGCGACCTGACGCTCGCCCGCGCCGCCGCGGCCGCGAACATCCCCTTCGTGCTCAGCGCCTCCTCGCTCATCCCGCTGGAGGAGGTGCGCCGCGAGGCGCCCACCGGCTGGTACCAGGCCTACCTGCCCGGCGACGAGGCGCGCATCGTCCCGCTCGTCGAGCGCGTCGCCGCCGCCGGCTATGACACCTTCGTGATCACCGCGGACGTGCCCGTCCCGGCGAACCGCGAGAACAACGTCCGCAACGGCTACGCCACCCCGCTGCGGCCGAGCGCGCGGCTGCTCTGGCAGGGGATCAGCCACCCGTCCTGGCTGCTCGGCACGGCGCTGCGCACCTGGCGGAACCACGGCATGCCGCATTTCGAGAACATGGACGCCCTGCGCGGCCCGCCAGTCGTCTCGCGCGACCTGGTGCGCGCCATCGGCGGGCGGTCCTCGCTCGCCTGGCGGCATGTCGAGCTGATCCGCCGGATGTGGAAGGGCAAGCTGGTCGTGAAGGGCATCCTCTCGCCCGCCGACGCCATCCGCTGCCGCGACTGCGGCGCGGACGGGATCGTCGTCTCGAACCACGGCGGAAGGCAGCTCGACGGGACGACCTCGCCGCTGCGCGTCCTGCCGGCGGTGGCGGAGGCGGCGCAGGGCATGGCCGTGATGTTCGACAGCGGCATCCGCCGCGGCACCGACGTGCTGAAGGCGCTGACCCTGGGCGCCGACTTCGTCTTCGTCGGACGGCCCTTCCTCTACGCGGCCAGCATCGGCGGCGAGGACGCCATCCGCCACGCGATCCACCTGCTCGGCGAGGAGGTCGACCGCGACCTCGCCATGCTGGGCCTGCACGACCTGGGCGAGCTGAGGCGTGAGATGCTGCTGTCAGCGCCCCGCTGAGGCGAGCGCCGACGGATTGGCCACCACGGCCGGGTCAAGCCTCTCCCCGCGCAGCACGGCCAGCGCGTTCCGCGCGGCCATGACGCCCATCCGGCGCATCGCGCCCTCGGTGAAGGCGGCGACATGCGGCGTCAGGATCACGTTGGGCGCGGTCCGCAGCGGATGGTCCGCCGGCGGCGGCTCCTCCGCCAGCGTGTCGAGCGCCGCGCCGGCGAGATGGCCGTCCCGCAGGCATTCCGCCAGCGCCGCCTCGTCCACGATTCCGCCGCGCGCGGTGTTGATCAGCAGCGCGCCCGGCCGGAGGGAGCGCAGCACGTCGCGGCCGAAGAGGCCGCGGGTCTCCGCCGTCAGCGGGAGGTGCAGGCTGACGATGTCCGCGGCCGCGGCGAGCTCGCCCAGGCTCGCGGCCTCCCGGGCCAGCGCGGGATCGACGGTGCCGGGTCGGCGCGGCAGGGCGAGGACCTCCAGGCCGAGCGCCCGCGCCGTGACGGCCACCCGCTGGGCGATGGCGCCGAAGCCGACCAGCCCGAGCACCCGGCCGGAGACGTCGCGTCCCAGGTAGCCGGCCTGCTCCCACCGGCCGGCCTTCATGCCGGCATCCAGCCGCGGCAGGTCGCGGCCGAGCGACAGGATCAGCGCGATCGTGTGCTCCGCCACCGCGTCGGTGTTGGCGCCGATCGCCAGCGTGACGAGCACGCCGGCTTCGGTGACGGCCGCCAGGTCCAGCGAGTTGATGCCGATGCCGTGGCGCGAGATCACGCGCAGCCCCGGCGCCGCCTCCATCGCCGCGCGGCCGATGGGCGGGTTGTTGCGCATGATGATCGCGCCCACCGGCGCGGCGCGCAGGGCGGCGACGACCGCCTCGCCGGTGACGGGCCCCGGCATCAGCGTCACCGTCGCGCCCGCCTCGCGGAGGAGAGCCATCGCCTCCGGGGCGAGCGCGCCGCTCGTGACGAGGATGCGGGGCATGCGCCTCAGTTCTTGTAGGACTGGTCCGAGCGGTCGAGCAGCCGCAGCATCGCCGGCCATTCCAGGATGCCGTAGCGGCGCGTGACCTTCGGGCTCCACTGGCTCTTCGCCTTGTCGACCACGTCGTCCGCGGGGATGAGGAGCTCGGTGTTGCAGGCCATGGCGAGGAGCTGCGCCTTGCAGGCCAGTTCCAGGCGATAGATGCTGTTGAACGCCTCCGGGATCGACGGGCCCACGGCCAGCAGCCCGTGATTGTGCAGGATCATCACCTCCGCATCGCCGAGGTCGCGCACCAGGCTCGCCTGCTCGTCGAGGTCGATCGCGATGCCCTCGAAGGCGTGGGTGGCGACGCGGCCCCAGCGCGTGGCGGTCTGGGTGATCGGCAGCAGCCCGCATTTCAGCGCGGAGATAGCCATGCCCGCCGGCGTGTGCGTGTGGATGATGCAGCCCACATCGTGCCGCGCCGCGTGGATGGCGCTGTGGATCACGAAGCCGGCGCGGTTGATGCCGTAGTCCAGCTCCGGCTCGTCGACGACGTTGCCGTCGAGGTCGATCTTCATGAGGTTGGAGGCCGTGATCTCGTCATAGAGCAGGCCGTAGGGGTTGATGAGGAAATGCCCTTCCTCGCCGGGCACGGCGGCCGAGATGTGGTTCGCGATCATGTCCGTCATGCCGTAGAGCGAGACGAGCCGGTAGGCGGCGGCGAGGTCGACGCGCACCTTCCATTCCTCCTCGCTCACGCGCTGGCGGACGGGAACGGGTTTCTGCAGGACCTGTGACATGCTCTTTCTCCTTGGACGTTTTTCTTCGGGGCACGAGATCGGGATGGGGCGCGCCTCAGGTGGCGGCTGAAGGGCTCCGGCCGGTTGGCGATGTCATCCGAAACTCCGGGGCTGTCCTACCGGCCGCGAGCCGGAAGATCACCGATGCAGCGAGCAGAGGATCGGGCAAAAACAGGACCCGTCAACGGTGGAGGATCCGAAAGGGGACATGCTCCATATACGTGAAGCGCGAGATGACGGATCGTCGACTTCCACCGCTCAATGCAGCGCGCCGCGTGATTCCGAAGAGAGATCCGATACGAGCGAGCGGACCACGCATCCGGATCCTATTCGATCCGGATGTTGGCGTCCCGCACGATGCTTCCATGCAGCACGATCTGCTCGCGCCGGAATCCGGCGCATTCTTCGGGCGTGTTCGCACGGGTCACGGCGCCGAGCGTTCTCAACCGCTCCGCCACGGCGGGCGCCTGGATCGCGCGGTTGAAGGCGGCATTGAGGAACCGGATGATCTCGCGCGAGGTTCCGGCCGGCGCGAAGATGCCGTTCCACTCATAGGTCTCGTAGCCAGGCAAGGTGTCGGCGATCGCCTCGACGCCCGGCAGCACCTCGACGGGAACGAGGCCCGCATGGCAGAGCACCCGCACTTCCGGCACCTGCAGCATCGGCACGGAGCCAGGGACGTTCGAGAAGTTCAGGGCGATCCGCCGCGCCAGCGGATCGTTCCTCACGGCGGGCGTGCCGCGATAGGTCACGTGGTTGATGCGCAGGCCGGCCATCTTGTTGAGGAGCTCGAGCGAAATGTGCTGCGCGGAACCTATGCCCGTGGTGCCTCGGCGAGGTCGATCAGCCGCCTGCCGGCACCGGAGCCGCAGGGACATGATCCGCCGCCGTCGCGGGGGGGGGCGAGAGCGATCGCCCGAAACGAAAAAGGGCAGCCTTGCTGGGCTGCCCTCTCCGATAAAGCCTCGAAGCCGGGGAAAATCAGCTGAGCTTGAGGTTGACCGCGGCCTGCTTGCCGCGCTCCGCGGTCACGTCGAAGGTCACCTGCTGGCCGTCATTGAGGCCCTGCAGGCCCGCCGCCTGGACGGCCGTGATGTGCACGAACACATCGGAGCCGCCGCCGGCCGGCGTGATGAAGCCGAAGCCCTTGCTCGAGTTGAACCACTTCACGGTGCCTGAGGCCATCCGCTTCGTCTCCTGATCACATGCGTTCGGAAATTTCCGGCGCAAACCGCCAACTCAAGCCGGACAGATGGGACGCATCCAGCTGGTCTTTGCGAGAGCTTCTGGGATCGGAACGGTCAGGGAAGGCGCGCCCAATGGCGCAGGTCCGATCGTCCGTGTCAAACGCCGGGCGGCTCGGATCCGCTCGAAGCTGCGCCCGGACGCGCATCGCGGCATCGCGCGTGAGCGTTCCGCCGGCTCTGCACTGATCCTGTTCGGCCGGGATGACGGCGGGCTCGATCTACGCGAACGGCTGAGCCGTTTCCTGGAGACTGGATGCGTCAGCAGGATCGCCTGCCGGCTTCTCGGCACTTCAGGGCCTTGCGTGGGCTCTGCGCCCGGTACGGTCGCTCATGCTTCAAACGCGCTGCTCCAAAGCGGAAACTCGGGTCGTAGGTCGCTGGCACCGCGGCTCTGGGCCGAGGTGATGCAGGAGCTGAAGGTGACCGCCGGGACGAGGTCGCGAAATCCCGCAACGGGGCTGCGGCCCGCTCCAAGCCGTTCCCCTGGAAACTCACGTCGCTTCCGATAGGATGTGGCGGTGATCCTCCCGCGGCGCGCCTCGCTCACGCTTCCCTGGCTGCTGCCGACCGCGGCACGCGCCGGCCCCCGGCTTCGCGTCGGCTCCAAGAACTTCACCGAACAGCTCGTCGTCGGCGAGCTGTACGCCCAGACCTTGGAAGCCTGGGGCGCCACGGTCGAACGGCGCTTCAATCTCGGCGGCACCGCCATCGCGCAGAGCGCGCTCCTGAGCGGTGACATCGACCTCTATCCGGAATACACGGGGACCGGCCTTGGCGTGGTGCTGAAGGAACCTCCCGAAGGCGATCCCGCCGAGATTCTCGCCAAGGTCCGGGCCGGCTACGCCGAACGCTTCGATCTGCACTGGATCGCCCCCTCCGGCATCGACAACGGCAACGCGCTCCTGGTCACGGCGGCCACCGCGCGACGGCTCCATCTCGCAACATTGTCGGATCTCGCTCGCGAGGCGCCGAAGCTCACGCTTGCGGCCGGCAATGAGTTCGCCGACCGGTCGGACGGCCTGCCGGGCCTGCGCCGTGTCTACGGCATGCGGTTCTGCCGCCTGCGGCAGTTCGCTGCGCTCGGCCTTCGCTACGCGGCCCTGGCGCATGGCCAGGCGGATGTCGTGAACGCCTATGCCACGGACTGGCAGATTGCCGCGGGTGGATATGCGTCACTTCGAGACGACCGCCGGCTGTGGCCGGCGTATCAGCTTTGCGCCGTGGTCCGCGGCGCGGCCCTGCGGGAGACGCCCGGCATGGAAGCGCCCCTGGCTGCCGTCAGCCGCCGGCTGGACAATGCCGTGATGCAGCGGCTGAACAGCGAGGTCGACCGGGACGGCGACGAGCCGCGCGAGGTCGTCAGCCGCTTTCTCGGCGGGCGGATTCCGCGGTGATGCGCTGGACCGGCCGCAACCTCGACACCATCCTGTCAGCGACGGTGGCCCATCTGGAGCTCGTGCTTCCGGCGCTTGCGATCGCGCTGGCGCTGGCGTTGCCGCTCGGATTGATCGCGGCGGGAAGGCCGCGGCTGAGCGCCTGGCTGCTCGGCAGCGCCAGCCTGCTCTACAGCCTGCCGACGCTGGCGGTCTTCGCCTTGCTGGTGCCGGTGCTCGGCCTCGGCTTCGCCCCCGCGCTGCTGGCCCTGGTGACCTATGCCCTGCCGGTGCTGCTGCGCGCCATCATCGCCGGCATCGCAGCCGTGCCGGATCCGGTGAAGGAGGCGGCGATGGGCATGGGTCTCAGCCCCTGGCAACGGCGTTGGCGGGTCGAGCTGCCGCTGGCCCTGCCCGTGCTGATCGCCGGGCTTCGCGTCGCGTCGGTCACCGTCGTCTCCGCGGCGACCGTCGCGGCCTATATCAGCGCCGGCGGCCTGGGCACGCTGATCCTCACGGGGCTGGACCAGGGGCATACGGAGAAGATCCTGGTGGGCGCCTTCCTGGTCGCCGCCCTGGCTTTGGCGCTGGACCAGGCCCTGGGCGCCGTGCAGCGACGCCTGCCGAAGATCGCATGATGCAGATGCTGGGCGAAACGCTCGCGTGGCTGCAGGCCAATCCTGCCGTCTTCAACGACGCGGTCGGCGAGCATGTGCTGCTGTCGCTCGTCGGGCTCGCGCTGGGCATCGGCGTGGCGGTGCCTCTCGGGCTCGCGGTCGCGCACCGTCCGCGCCTGGCGGAGCTTGCCATCACCCTCGCGGGCGCGCTGCGCACCGTGCCGAGCCTGGCCGTCCTGGCGGCTTTGCTGCCGCTGCTCGGGGTGGGGTTCACCCCGTCCGTGATCGCGCTGGCGCTGCTGGCCGTTCCGCCGGTCCTGGTGAACCTCCTCGCCGGCCTTCGCGGGGCCGATCCGGCGGCGGTCGCCGCCGCCACCGGGCTGGGAATGTCGCCCGGCCAGGTGCTCCTCCGGGTGGAGCTGCCCCTCGCTTTGCCGCTGCTCTTCGCGGGGTTGCGCATCGCCGCGGTGCAGGTGGTGTCCGGCGCCGCGCTCGCCACCTTCATCGGAGGAGGCGGGCTTGGGGATCTGGTCACGCAGGGGCTCGCCCTGCTGGATACGGGCCGCATGCTGCTCGGCGCGACGGCGATCGCGGCGCTCGCCTTGCTGACGGAGGCCGGCTTCGGTCTGCTGGAACGGCGGCTGCAACGGAGGGTTCAGGCATGATCCGGCTGGAAGGGCTGACCAAGCGCTGGCCGGGCGCCGCGAAGGCCTCGGTCTCGGACATCACCCTGGAGGTGCCGGAGGGGACCTGCTGTGCCCTGATCGGCCCTTCCGGCTGCGGCAAGACGACCACGCTCCGGATGGTGAACCGCCTGGTGGAGCCGAGCGCCGGCCGCGTGTGGATCGCGGGCGAGGAGGCGTTGCGGCAGGATCCGGTCCAGCTCCGGCGCCGCATCGGCTACGTGATCCAGGAGGTCGGCCTGTTTCCCCATCGCAGCATTGCCGAGAACGTCGCGACCGTGCCGGTGTTGCTGGGCTGGGATGCCGGGAGGATCGGGCGGCGCGTGGCGGAAGTGCTGGAGCTTGTGGGACTCCCGGGTTTTGCGGACCGACGGCCGTATCAGCTGTCGGGCGGCGAGCGCCAGCGGGTGGGGGTGGCCCGGGCGCTGGCGGGCGATCCGCCGGTCCTGCTGATGGATGAGCCCTTCGGCGCGGTGGACCCCCTGCGCCGCCGACAGCTTCAGGACGAGGTGCTGAAACTGCTTCGCGAGCTGGGCAAGACCGTGCTGATCGTCACGCATGATGTCGCGGAGGCGATGCGTCTCGGCGATGTCGTGGCGATCCTCAACGGGGGCAGGCTCGTGCAGCACGCGCCACCGGCGGAGCTGCTTGCGCATCCGGCCGACAGCTTCGTGGCGGACTTCCTCGGCACCGATCGGGCACTCACGCGGCTCGAGCTCTTTCCGGCTGCCGCGGCAAGAAGCGATGCCGCCGCCCCCGGCCTGGCTCTGCCGCCCGACGCGACGCTGCGCGACGCGCTGTCGGAGATGCTGGCCCGCGGCACACGCGCGGTGCCCCTGGCCGAAGGCGGCTCGGTGACGCTGGAGACCCTGCTGGAAAGGGCCGCGACCTGAGTCGACCAAGCCGATCGCATCGCGAAGAAAGCCGGCCCGTCAGCTTTCCAGCAGCCAGACGGAGAACAGCTGCTCCGGATCGGTCCACATCCTCGCAGGCCGCCAGCCCGCCGTTTCCGCGAGTTCGCGCAGGCGGTCCGGCCGGTATTTGTGACTGCTTTCGGTGTGGATGCTCTCGCCCGCTGCGAAGCGGAACCGATGCCCGGCGACCAGCACGCTCTGGGCATGCCGCGCGACCAGATGCATTTCGATCCGTTCCAGCCCGGGGTTCCAACGTGCCTCGTGACGAAAGGCCGAGAGGTCGAAATCGGCGCCCGCTTCGCGGTTCAATCGCGCCAGCAGGTTGAGGTTGAAGGCGGCCGTGACGCCGGCCGCGTCGTCATAGGCGGCTTCCAGGACGGCGGCCTTCTTGACGAGATCGGCGCCGAGCAGCATCCGCGCCCCGGGTCGCAGGCTGGTCCGGGCCCGGCGCAGGAAGGCGATGGCCTCCTGCGGCTCGAAATTGCCGATGGTGGAGCCGGGGAAGAAGCCCAGATGGGTCGTGCTGCCGGCCGCCCGTCCCGCGAGGTCGAAGGGCAGCGTGAAATCCGCCACGACGGGCCGGACCCTGAGGCCGGGGAAAGCGGCGGACACGCGCGTGGCCGCCGCCTCCAGCCACTCGGCGGCGATATCGACGGGAAGATAGGCGGCGGGGGCGGGAAGGGTACCGAGCAGCTGCACAGCCTTGGCGCCGTCGCCGGGGCCGAATTCGACGACCGCCGCGCCGGGGCCGATGGCATCGGCGATATCAGGGCCGCTCTCCTGCAGAATCCGCACCTCGGTGCGCGTGGGGTAGTATTCCGGGAGCCGGGTGATGGCTTCGAACAACCGGCAGCCCTCGGCGTTGTAGAGCCATTTGCAGGGGAGCGTCTTCGGCGTGCCGGCCAGCCCCGCGAGGGCGTCGGCTCGAAGCGCCTCGGCCTGCGCCGTCGCCGCGTCGCGTGTGAACGCATTGCTCATGTCATATCCTCCGCGAGCCGCAGGCCCGTGAACTGCCAGCGCGCGCCGGGGGGGAAGAAATTGCGGTAGCTCGGACGCGCATGTCCGGGCGGGGTCGCCAGCGAGCCGCCACGCAGCACCATCTGGCCGATCATGAACTTGCCATTGTACTCGCCGACGGCGCCGGCCCAGGGCGTGAAGCCGGGGTAGGGGCGATAGGCGCTCCCCGTCCATTGCCAGGCGATCCCGGACCGCTCGGCGAAGCCGGGCAATGCCGCAGCGGCCTCCCATTCCTGCTCGGTCGGCAGGCGCTTGCCGGCCCAGCGGGCGAAGGCATCCGCCTCGTACCAGGAGATGTGCCGGACGGGCAGCAGCGGGTCGAGCGGCCGCATTCCGCCCAGGCCGAACTGCCACCACGCACCGTCTCGGCGCTCCCAATGGAGCGGCGCCTCCCAGCCCTCGGCCTGGCAGGCGGACCAGCCATCGCTCATCCAGAGAAGGGGCTGCCGATAGCCGCCATCTTCCAGGAAGGCGAGCCATTCGCCATTGCGGACCAGCCGGTCGGCCATGCGAAAGGGCGCCAGATAGGTGCGGTGGCGGGGCGTCTCGTTGTCGAAGGCGAAATCCGCGCCGGCATGGCCGATCTCCACCACGCCCTCCGGACCTTCGAGCATCCCGGCAGCGCCGGTGGCAACCGGCGGCTCGCGCCAATCCGAGTCATAGGCCGGGCGCAGCGGATTGCCGGAGAGCGCGTGCAGAATGTCGGTCAGCAGCAATTCCTGGTGCTGCTCCTCGTGATGGAGGCCGAGCTCGATCAGCGGCAGCGCCTCCGGCGGCGGATCGCGCAGCAGCTCCGCCATGGCAGCGTCCACCGCCGCGCGATAGGCCGCGACCTCGGCATTGCCGGGACGGGTCAGAATGCCGCGCTGCGGGCGCGCATGCCGGGGGCCGGCGGCCACGTAGTAGGAGTTGAAGAGGACGGCGAAATCCTCGTCGAAGCGCCGGTAGCCGGGCAGGAAGGGCAGGAGCAGGAAAGTCTCGAAGAACCAGGTCGTGTGCGCGCGGTGCCACTTCGTCGGGCTGGCGTCCGGCATCGACTGGACGACCTGATCCTCCGGCGAGAGAGGGGCGGCCAGGGTCTCCGTCCTTGACCGCACCTGCGCATAGTGATCGGCGACAGGGCGGGCGGTTGCCGCGGCGCGGCGATCGATGGCGTTCATGAGCGGTTCCCCCCAGATTTCTGCAGCGCGCCGCACGCGGGGCCGCTCGCGTTGAAGCCGGCCAGCCGTGATAGAATTGTTGGAGAGCCCTCGGGTTTCCCCTGGAGGGCCAAGATTGGTGTCGATGGCAGGCCATTCACCGCGATGCCGGCGATGTTCTGCGGATCCGATTCGTCGATCATGGTTCATTATTCCGCTCTGGTCGCGCGACGACCCGTTGCCCGTGCTCGCTGCCGATGCTGGTCTGCCTCTCGGTACACGTGGCTCTTCAGGATATGTTGCCAAGGGATATTCGGGTTCGCGGCGCTTGCTGCTGTCAGCGGGTGGCAGCATCAGCCTGCGCGCGACGTCAGTACCTTCGGAATCTGTATTGTTCTTCACCTTTGGTGAGCGGCGGGTCTGATGCCCTTCATCCCGCCACGAAAGTCAGGGAAAAGCAGTTGGACTTTGGTATCGGCGAGACTTTCGGATTTGCTTGCCGGGAAACGATCGGGATGAACCTTCGGCCCGCCAGGCCGCGCATGGCGGAAGCACCCATCCGGCAGGCGACGGTCAGGGAGATATGGAATGCAGGACCGGGAGGATGCGGTGGCGCGGACGCAGTGACCACGAGCCCAGCGAGATCGGACAGAGCACCAGGATCGGCCTTTCGCAGGAGGCGAGCCGCCTCCTGCGATTTTACCTCCGGATGAGTCCGTTCGTCAGCGGCCCGAAATCGCTCAGCGCATGACAGGCCGCCCTCCACTCTCCTGAAAGGGGTGCCGGCCGACGCGTCTGGAACAGGCCAGCCTCAGGTTATCGCATCCACCCTGTCGGGATAGAAGGCGAGGTGATCCTTGATCCCGATGACGGCATCGTAGGGCGCCTCATAGGTCCAGATTGCGTCGACCGATCGCGAGCCGCCGGCCGGGATGCTGAAGTACGACGCGTCGCCTTTATAGGGGCAGTAGGAGCTGTGGTCGCTTCGCTCGAGCAGGTCCATCCGGGCGTCCCGGCGCGGAATGTAGATCGCCGGGGGGTAGGCGGCTTCTCGCAGAACGAGCGCCTTGTCGCTATCGGCGATCGTCTGGCCCGCCACTGTGACGGTCACCCGGCGCCCGAGCGGCTCGATCGTGATGGGGTGTTCGGGGGAAGGCTGAAGGACGAGCTTTGTCATCGCAGGAACTCCCGGTCATGCTTGCGCTGCGCAGGAAGAGGTCGGCGCGAGCGGGTATGTGGTGTGCCAGTCGCAAATGTCCCGCTTTGGAGGTCCCGAGGACCGGGTGCCCACTTCAAAGATCGAGCTGCACATCCGAAGCAGGACGCGCGCAGCAGATCAGGGTCGATCCTTCGGCCGCTCCGTCCAGCGGCTGGGGGTCGTAACGGACCTGGCCATCGATCAGGCCAGTTTCGCAGGTGTGGCACACGCCGCTTCGGCACGACCAGCGAACCGGAATCGAGCAAGCCTCGGCGAGTTCAAGGAGATTGCCGAATCGCTCCCCCCACGGCGTCGTGAGCCCGCTGCGCACGAATGTGACCGACGGCCCGGAGCCCCTCGGTCCTTCCGGCTGATGGGGTGTCTCGCCGGCGCGGGATACGACGCCCGGCGCGAGCGGCAGAGCCGTTCCGAAGAGCTCGGCATGAACCCGGGATCTGCTCACGCCCCAGCCCTCAATGCCGGCACGAAGCTCCGTGATGAAGGCGGGCGGGCCGCACAGATAGAAATCCGCATCGAGAGGGACAGCGATGTCGCGAAGCCAGGATGCCGTGACGTGGCCTTGCTCGTCGTAGTCGACGCCCGATCGGTCGCTCGGACGGGGCCGGCTGAAGACGGTGCGGGAGTGGATATTTCCCAGCCCGGCGAGGAGCGCCTTCACCTCGCCGGCAAAGGCCTGGCTCTTGCCGTTCCGCGTTGAATGGATCCACCAGAGGCCTCGCCCGGAACGCGATCGAGACGCGGCGACCGCGTGCAACATGGCGAGGACCGGCGTGATACCAACGCCCCCGCTCAGCAGCACGAGGGGCGAGCCGCCCTCGTTCAGCGTGAAGGTCCCTCGAGGCGCGCTGCTGTCCAGGAGATGCCCAACCTGGACGCGATGGTGAAAATAGCTGCTGCCCGGTCCACCCTCATCCTTGACCGCGATGCGGTAAACCCCGGCATCGGGCACGCCGCAAAGCGAGTAGATGCGAGAGACGATCGGGGCGCCGCCGATTGCCGGCAGACGGAGTATGAGATGCTGCCCCGGCAGATAGGTCGGAAGCGGTGTCCGGTCGATGGCTTCCAGCGTGAAGGAGCGAATGTCGTCGCTTTCCTGGGACATCGCGGCCACGCGCAGCGGTCGGAACCCGGGCCAGGCGGGCAGGGGCACGGGGGAGGCAAGGCCCGCATTCCCGCTGACATTCGTCCTGCCCGTCGTTTCCAGCAGCGATTTGAAGGAGCTCTGCCATCCGAGGCTGAGAGCCGGAATGCGCAGGGCCCGCCCGAGGTTTTCAACCGGGTGGTCGGACGAATAGAGAAGGCCGTCGATATCGGCCACCGTCATTTGCTCCGGTCCGCTGGAGACCTTCACGATCGGGTTCCCCGCCTCGACGAAGCCTTCCTCGATGACGCGGAGATAGAAGCCTGGCCGCCGGTGCGCGACCAGAAGCGACGGCAATTCTGCATGCCCGAGGCGAATGCCGACCCTGTAGCATGTCACGCGAGGCTGGCTGACCTCGAAGAGCGCCTCGCCGATGCGGTAGCGGTCCCCGATGCAAACCTCGGCATCGGCCAGGCCGGTCACGGTGAAATTCTCGCCGAAGCTGCCGGGCTCCATCTCCGGCCGGCCCAGATAGGCCTCCCAGTATCGATACGAGTCCAGCTGGTAGACCATGACGGCACGCTGCTCGCCGCCGTGGCCATCGAGATCGCCCTGTCCGTCGCCATCGATATTGAGCCGACGCACGAACACGCGGCCGGCGACAGGGGACTTCCAGATCGCGGTCCGCACCGTCCGGCGCTGCCATTGGATGTCGCGCGGCATTCCGACATTGACCGAGGTGACGATTGGCATCGCTCTCTCCTGCTTCACTCGATCCGGGTCAGGGAGCGGACGACAACGAACCTCGCTCGGCGATTGCACGATGGTATCGACAATACCTTAGTATCAGCCGGTGGCGCCCCCGCATCGACGCAGCGACGGCCTGCCGGGGTGGAAGCCTTCGGACCGACACCAAGATACTATCGATCATCTGACGGCGGCTGGCGCAGTCTCTCGCGAACGGGAGTGGAACGCCATCATTCGGAAGGGCTCAGGATGGACAAGAAGACGGTCGTCATCGCCAAGGCTGCGCGGCAAGCCCGCGCCAGGGACCTTGCCCCGGGCGCTCCCGGGATTGTCGCGGTATCGCCATGAGCCGCACCTTCGACGCCATCATCATCGGTGCCGGGCAGGCCGGGCCGCCGCTGGCCGGGCGCCTCACCGAGGCCGGCATGCGTGTCGCCGTCATCGAGCGCAAGTTCTTCGGCGGCACCTGCGTGAACACCGGCTGCAGGCCGACCAAGACCCTGGTGGCAAGCGCCTATGCGGCCCGCATGGCCGCCCGCGCGGCGGAGTATGGCGTGGTCCTCGACGGGCCGCCGGCCATGGACATGGCGCGCGTGAAGGCGCGGGCCGGCAAGGTGATCGCCGACTCCCGGCAGGGGATCGAAACCTGGCTGGGCGGCATGCCGGGCTGCACCGTGCTCCACGGCCATGCCCGCTTCGAGGGGCCGGATCGGCTCCGGGTCGGGGACGAGGTGCTGAGCGCGCCCCGCATCTTCATCAATGTCGGCGGGCGCGCCGCGGTGCCGGACATGCCCGGCATCCACACCGTGCCCTTCCTGACCAACAGCGACATGGTGGAGCTGGACCATCTGCCGAAGCATCTCGTCGTGATCGGCGGCAGCTATATCGGGCTCGAATTCGCCCAGATGTATCGCCGCTTCGGCGCCGAGGTCACCGTCGTGGAGATGGGCGATCGCCTGGTCTCGCGCGAGGACGAGGACGTCTCGGCGGCGATCGCCGACATCCTGGCGGCGGAGGGCGTCGGCATCCGCGTCGGCGCCAGATGCATCCGGCTCGCGCCGCATGAGGAAGGCGTGGCGGTCGCGGTCGACTGCGCGAGCGGCGGGCCGGAGATCGTGGGATCGCATCTCCTGCTGGCGGTTGGCCGACGGCCCAACACCGACGATCTCGGGCTCGAGGCCGCGGGCGTCGAGACCGATGCGCGCGGCTATATCAAGGTCGACGACCACCTCGCCACGAACGTGCCCGGCATCTGGGCGATGGGCGACTGCAACGGCCGCGGCGCCTTCACCCACACCGCCTACAACGACTTCGAGATCGTGGCCGCCAATCTGCTCGACGGGCAGGACTGGAAGCTGAGCGAACGCGTGCCCGGCTACGCGCTCTACACCGATCCGCCGCTCGGGCGCGTGGGCATGACCGAGGCGGCGGCGCGCGCCACGGGTCGTCCCCTGCTCGTCGGCAAGCGGGCGATGACGCGGGTCGGCCGCGCCGTGGAGAAGGGCGAGACGCAGGGCTTCATGAAGGTCGTCGTCGATGCTGGGACCAGGCGCATCCTGGGCGCCGCCATCCTCGGCACCGGTGGCGACGAGGCGATCCACGGCATCCTGGACATGATGAATGCCGGCGCGCCGTACACGACGCTGCAGCGCGCCGTGCCGATCCACCCGACCGTCTCCGAACTCATCCCCACCCTGCTGGGGGACATGAAGCCGGCGATCTAGGTTTCAGGTCGCCGGGGATTCCCCACGCTTGGCTCTGGTCCCGGACGCAACTGAACCGTTGGTGCTTCAGGTGCCGGGAAAGACTGGAGCGGGCGAAGGAACCGAGACGACAACGTTCTCTGGGCCAAAGCACCTGTCCGGCGGCACTGACGAAAGCCGAAAGCTACTCCGAACGGGCCGCGAGGATATTCCGGATCGCCGAGGTGGCTGACATGGCGCGAGGCCAGCCAGCGTAAAAGGCGAGATGTGTAACAACCTCGGACAGCTCCACGCGCGTCAGACCCGCATCCAGGGAGCGGTTTACATGGAAGTCGAGCTGCTCCGCCTGGCCGTTGGCGATCAGGGCCGCGACGGTGACGAGGCTCCGGTCGCGCGATGCGAGGCCCGGCCGGCGCCAGAGATCGCCGAACAGCACGTCGTTGGTGAAATCGGCCAGGGGCGGGAACAAGGTGCCGACATTGTCCCGCACATTGGCGGCCCGCCGCGCCTCGGCGGCCTCGTCGAGCGGCAGCGGCTCGCCGAGGGCTTCCACATCCGCCGAGGCGATGCCGCGCTCGTCGAAGACTGCCCTGGTCTCGGTGACGGCCGAGATCGCCGTGGGCCAGCCCGAGTAGAAGGCGAGATGGGTGATGACCTCCGAGATCTCCGAGGGCTTCAGGCCATTGTCCAGCGCGCGGCGAAGATGACCGCGCAGCTGCGCCGCGCGTCCATTGGCGATGAGCGTCGCCATGGTGACGAGGCTGCGGTCGCGCGGCGAGAGCTGCGGGCGCCGCCACAGGTCGCCGAACAGCACGTTGTCGGTATAGGCACCGAGCGCCGGCGCGACGGCATAGACGTCCTGCGGCGCTACCCTGGGATTGCCCTGCGCCTGCGCCGAGGAGGCGGCGAGAGCCGAAACCGCTGCGGTCATAGCCAATGTCCTCATCTGGAGATCACGCCGGCTGCGGCAGCCGCTCGATCAATTTGTCGAGCGTGATCGGGTAGTCGCGTACGCGCAGGCCTGTGGCGTTGTGGATGGCATTGGCCAACGCCGCCCCCACTCCGCACAGGCCGAGCTCACCCACGCCCTTGGCCTTCATCGGCGAGGACACCGGATCCGTCTCGTCGAGGAAGACGACCTCCTGGTGCGGAATATCGGCATGCACCGGCACCTCGTAGCCGGCGAGGTCGTGGTTCACGAAGAAGCCGCGGCGCGTGTCCACCGCCAGCTCCTCCATCAGCGCGGCGCCGACGCCCATGGTCATGGCGCCGATCACCTGGCTGCGCGCGGTCTTGGGGTTGAGGATGCGTCCCGCGGCACAGACGGCCAGCATCCGCCGCACCCGGGTCTCGCCGGTCGCGGCGTCCACGCCGACCTCGACGAAGTGCCCGGCGAAGGTGGATTGCTGGTAGCGGCGCGCCAGATCGCCGTACTCGATCGCATCCTCGGCCATCAGTTCTCCTGCGCCTGCCGCCTCAGCCAGCGCGACGGACCGGTCGCCCGACCGCACCTGCCCCTCGGCGAAGACGGCCTCCGCGGAGTTGAAGCCGACCCGCCGGGCGATGTCCTCGCGCAGCTTCATGCAGGCGGCGTAGACGCCGGCCGTCGCGTTGTTGGCGCCCCACTGGCCGCCCGAACCGGCCGAGGCCGGCAGGTCGGAATCGCCCAGGCGCATCACGATCCGGTCGATAGGCACGCCCATCATCTCGGCCGCGGTCTGCGCCATGATGGTGTAGCTGCCCGTGCCGATATCGGTCATGTCGCTTTCGACCGTGACCATTCCCCGGCCATCCAGCCGTACGCGTGCGCCGGACTTCGTCAGGAGGTTGTTGCGGAAGCCCACGGCCATGCCCAGGCCGACCAGCCAGCGTCCCTCCCGCCTCTGGCCGGGCGTGACGCTGCGCCGGTTCCAGCCGAAGCGCTCGGCGCCGATGCGCAGGCATTGCACCAGCTGGCGCTGCGAGAAGGGGCGCTCCGGTTTCTCGGGATCGACCTGGGTGTCGTTCAGGATCCGGAACTCGACGGGATCGAGATTCAGCCTCTCGGCCATCTCATCCATCGCGATCTCCAGGGCCATCAGCCCCGGAGCCTCGCCGGGCGCGCGCATGGCATTGCCTTCCGGCAGGTCCATCTCCGCCAGGCGCAGCGAGGTCAGGCGGTTCGCCCCGGCATAGAGAAGCTTCGTCTGCTGCACGGCGGTCTCGGGCTTGCCGCCCTTGAGATTGCCGGACGTGCTCTCATGCGCGATGGCGGTGATCCGCCCGTCCCGGGTCGCGCCGATGCGGATGCGCTGGATCGTGGCTGGCCGGTGGGTGGTGTTGTTGATCATCAGCGGGCGCGTCAGCGCGACCTTCACCGGCCGCCGCGCGGCCCTTGCGCCAATGGCCGCGAGGACGACGTCGGACCGCAGGAACAGCTTGCCGCCGAAGCCGCCACCGATATACGGGCTGTCGAGGCGAATGTTCTCGGGTCGTGTGTCGAAGGCCTTGGCCAGATCGCGCTTGCCCCAGGCGATCATCTGGTTCGACGTCCAGACCGTCAGCTTCTCGCCCTCCCAGGCCGCGATGGAAGCATGCGGCTCCATCATGGCGTGGCTCTCGTCAGGCGTGGTGTAGGTTTCGTCGAGCTTCACCGGCGCGCGCGCGAAGTCGCCCTCGAAATCGCCCGCGCGATCCTCCTGCGGCGGGCCGCTGCCGTCGCCGGCCAGCGGGGCGTCCTTGGCGAGCGCCGCCAGGTCGAAGCGGCCGGGCCGCTCGGCGTAGTCCACCCGCACCAGTGCGGCGGCTGCGCGTGCCTGCTCGAAGGTCTCGGCCACCACGAGGGTGACAGCCTGGTGGTAGTGATGGATATCCGCCCCGCCGAAGAGGACAGCCGTGTTCATGGGCCCGTTCGCCAGGGGCGCCAGGTCGAGGGTGGTCACGACTGCGACCACGCCCGGTGCCGCCTTGGCCGCGGCGGTGTCGATGGCATTCACGCGGCCCTTGGCGATGGCCGAGCCGACGACGAACCCATAGGCCTGGTTCGGGGCGACGTCGTGCCGCTCATAGGCATAGGGCGCGGTGCCGGTTGTCTTGCGAGGACCGTCGATACGGTCCAGCGGCTGGCCGACGACCTTCAGCTGGTCGATCGGATTGGTGGTGGCGGGGGTGTCGAAGCGCATGTCTCAGGCCCTCGCTTCCGTCAGCACCGCGGCGAGCGTGCGCTCGGCCAGCGGCAGCTTGAAGGCGTTGTGGTGGGTGGTGCGGGCCCCTTCGAACAGCAGGGCCGTGACAGCCCGCGCACCGCGCGGCAACTCGGCCTCGGCTGCCTCCACGCGCCAGGGCTTGTGCGCCACGCCGCCGAGCGCGACGCGGCCCGTGCCGTCGCGCTGGACGATGGCTGCCACCGAGACCAGCGCGAAGGCATAGGAGGCGCGGTCGCGCACCTTGCGATAGATCTGCGCGCCGCCGGCCGGCGCAGGCAGCGTGACCGCGGTGATCAGCTCGCCCGGCTCAAGGCTGTTCTCCACCTGCGGCGTGTCTCCGGGAAGTCGATGAAAATCGGCGATGGGAATCTGCCGCGCCGCGCCGTCAGGTTTCACGGTCTCCACCGTCGCATCCAGCGCCCGCATGGCGACGGCCATGTCGCTCGGGTGGTTGGCGATGCAGGCGTCGCTCACGCCGACGACCGCGTTGTGCCGGCTGAAGCCTTCCAGCGCCGAGCAGCCGCTGCCGGGCTGGCGTTTGTTGCAGGGCTGGTTCGTGTCGTAGAAATAGGGACAGCGCGTCCGCTGCAGCAGGTTGCCGGCTGTCGTCGCCTTGTTGCGGAGCTGGCCGGATGCTCCGGCCAGCAGCGCGCGTGAGAGCACGCCATAGTCGCGCCGCACGCGCCCGTGCGCTGCGAGGTCGGTGTTGCGGACCAGTGCGCCGATGCGCAGCCCGCCCTCAGGCGTCGGCTCGATGCGGTCCAGCGACAGGCCGTTCACGTCGATCAGGTGGGTCGGCGTCTCGATCTGCAGCTTCATCAGATCCAGCAGGTTGGTGCCGCCGGCGATGAACTTCGCGCCGCTGCTCCGCGCCGCGGCGGACGCCGCTTCGGCAGGGGAACGGGCGCGCTCATAGGTGAAGGGCTTCATGACTGACCCCCCGCGACTTCGGTGATGGCGTCGAGGATGTTGGCGTAGGCGCCGCAGCGGCAGATGTTGCCGCTCATGCGCTCTCGAATCTCCTCGGCGGTGACGCGAGGCTGCGCGTTGAGATCGGCGCTGACATGGCTCGGGATGCCGGCCTCGATCTCGCGCAGGACCGCGACGGAGGAACAGATCTGGCCGGGCGTACAGTAGCCGCACTGATAGCCGTCGTGCTTCACGAAGGCGGCCTGCATCGGATGCATCTGCTCGGGCGTGCCGAGGCCTTCGATGGTGGTGATCCGCTCGCCGTCGTGCATGACGGCGAGCGTGAGGCAGGAGTAGATGCGCCGGCCCTCCAACATCACGGTGCAGGCGCCACATTGGCCATGGTCGCAGCCCTTCTTGGTGCCGGTGAGATGCAGGCTCTCGCGCAGCGCATCGAGGAGGGTGGTGCGGGTGTCGAGATCGAGTTCGTGGGCCTCGCCGTTCACGTTAAGGGAAACCTTGGACACGTTCGGCGCTCCGCCCGGTGGGATTTCGAGGGCGGCTTCGGCGCCAGCCGGGACCGCCAGTGCAGTTCCGGACGCGGCGGCGCCGACGAGAACGCCTCGCCGGGAAAATTCGAGATCGTCGCGAGGATGCATGACGGTTTTCGCCCCTCTGTTGCTGCTGACGAGGATCCTCTGCGCGACGCCGTGCGCCCGCGCGGATCCTGCGTGGAGGAAGAACGGCTGCGCGCCTCATCCGTTGTGCGATGCGGCGATGGAGTTTTAACGCGGCTGCACGCTCATCGATTAGGCGTAAGAAAAGGATTGGGCTTATGTCCAGGATTCATGAAACCGGACGCGCCGCCGTTCAGCGGCGATAGCGCAGGGCCTCGACCACTGTCGTGAAGGCCGGCGTCGGCTGGCGTCGGCTGGGATAGTAGAGGTGGTAGCCGGGAAAGGGCGGGCACCAGTTCGCGAGCACTCTCAGGAGCGTCCCGGCCGCGAGATGGGCGGCGACGCTGTCCTCCGGCAAATAAGCCAGCCCTAGCCCCGACAGGGCGGCATCCACGCGCAGGGCGAGGTTGTTGAAGACCAGCTGCCCCTCGACACGCACGTTCAACTCGCGGCCGTCCTTCTCGAACTCCCAGACATAGACCCCGCCGCGAGTGGGTAGGCGCAGGTTGATGCAGGCGTGGTCGGTGAGATCCTGCGGCGTTGCCGGCGCGGGCCTGCGGGCGAAATAGTCGGGCGATCCGACCACCGCCATGCGCATCTCGGGCCCGATGCGCACGGCGATCATGTCCTTCGCCACCTGCTCGCCGAGCCGGACGCCGGCGTCGTAGCGTTCGGCGACGATATCGGTGAGGCCGTAATCCACGACCACCTCCACCTGGATGTCCGGATAGTCGGGCAGGAGTTTCCGCAGGGAAGGCCAGAGGATGGTGATGGCCGAATGCTCCCCCGCGGTGATGCGGACGAGACCGGCGGGCTTCTCGCGGAGCTCACTCAGCGCGGCCAGCTGCGCACCGATGTCGCCCAGCGCGGGGGCGAGGGTGCCGAGCAGCCGTTCGCCTGCCTCCGTGGGCGCCACGCTGCGGGTGGTGCGGTTCAGCAGGCGAACGCCGAGCCGTGCCTCCAGCCGCCGGACGGTGTGGCTCAGCGAGGATTGCGAGGTGCCGAGCTTTGCCGCGGCGCGGGTGAAGCTTTGCTCTTCCGCGACGGTCAGGAAGGCATTGAGATCCAGTAGGTCCTCGCGGCGCATCAGCAGGTCCTGGCGGGTCGCAGCAAGCGAACGGTCATGAATGGAGAATATAACTCCATGCAGATTGGCTCACCTAATTCATCCGCCGGTGTCGTGCCATGTGCTCTGCCTGCAAGGAGAGATGACCATGCACATCAGGCGAAGCGGTTCCCCGCCATGGGCCAAGGGGCCGGAGGCTTATTTCACGGGCACCGTGCGGATCGCCAGCGAGGGCGTTCCGCGGCGATCGGAGATCGCGCTGATCAGGAGGAGATGATGACGATGAAGCATCGCACATTGGGTAAGGCCGGTCTCGACGTCTCTGCGCTCGGCTATGGCTGCATGGGCCTGTCGTCAGCCTATGGCGAGCCGACCCCGCACACCGACGCCATCGAGCTGATCCGGGCCGCCTTCGAGCGCGGCGTCACACTCTTCGACACGGCGGAGGCCTACGGCCCTTTCGGGAACGAGACGTTGCTTGGCGAGGCCGTGGAGCCCTTCCGGGACGAAGTCGTGATTGCCACGAAGTTCGGCTTCGACATCGACCTCGAGACAGGTGCCCGTACCGGCGGCCTGAACAGCCGCCCCGACCACATTCGCGCGGTGGTCGATGCCATGCTGCGGCGGCTCCGCACCGACCGGATAGACCTGCTTTATCAGCACAGGGTCGACCCGTCCGTGCCGATGGAGGATGTCGCCGGGGCGGTCAAAGCCTTGATCGCGGCCGGCAAGGTGAAGCATTTCGGGCTTTCCGAGCCGAGCCTCGATTCCCTCCGGCGGGCCCACAGGGTTCAGCCCGTCAGCGTGCTGCAGAACGAGTACTCGCTATGGACGCGGGATGTCGAGACCAACGGCGTGTTGGCCCTCTGCGAGGAACTGGAGATCGGCTTCGTGCCATTCAGCCCTCTTGGCGCGGGCTTTCTGACCGGCAAGATCGATGCCTCGACCAAGCTTGCTCCGACGGATTTCCGCTCGATGTCGCCGCGCTTCGCCGCTGGCGCGCGAGCGGCCAACATGGCGCTGGTTGATCTATTGAAGCGCCTCGCGGCCCGGAAACAGGCGACGCCCGCGCAGATTGCACTGGCCTGGCTCATGGCTCAGCGCCCCTGGATCGTGCCGATCCCAGGCACGACCAAGCTGCATCGCCTCGAAGAAAATCTGGGCGCTGCGGAGGTTGAGCTCTCGCCGATGGAACTCGAGAACATCGATGCCGCCGCCTCCGCAATCCCAATCCAAGGCGCCCGGCTGCCGGAAGCCGTGCTTGCCCAGACGGGCCGCTAGTCGGCGAAGTTCGGTTGAAACATCGATCGGAAGCCTAGGAACTCTGCTGCGGTGACGTGCCTGGATGATGCCGGCTATGGGGAACAGGCGGCATACGTCCTTGGGATATCCTCCGCCTCGGCTCGCTCTGTCTCGGGACAAGGGAACTCGCCGCCACTTCCAGCAGCATCTTTTGCAGGACGCGCCCGCTGCTGGTCAGAGGCCGCTCAACGCTGCTTGCCAGGAGCAACTCACGTTCGACCCGAGGGGAGCACAAGTTCCGGCACCAGAGGCTGCCCGCCGCCACCTCGTTGCGGACGACCTCGCCGGGCAGCAAAGCGTAGCCGAAGCCCTGCATGACGAGCTCCTTCGCGACGGCGAAGGAATCCACCTCCATCTCGGGCCGGAGCAGCATTCCGCATTCGCGCGCGGCAATGTCCAATGCCTCGCGCACACCATGCCCGGGAGGCGACAGGATCAGCGGCAGCGACGCCAGCGTGCTGAATGGGTGATCGCCCATGCCGGGCACATCCTGAGCGCCGCGCCCGATCAGCATGATGGCCTGCCGAAGCAGAGGAACGGTCGTCAGGTTCCGACTGAGAAGTGGGGAGGTGCCGACGACGGCGAGATCGACGCGCCCCGACAGAAGCCATTCCTCCAGAATGCTGACGCTGCTGCTTTCAAAGACGCTGATCGACAGCAGGGGATGCTCACGCCGGCATCGCAGGAGGGCCGCGGGCAGCAGCATCTGGGCCGCCCAGGTCGGCAGGCCGATGCGGACCAGGCCCTCGATCCGCGGTCCGTCGCCCATCACGGCATCGCGCGCCTCCTGCACCTGTTGCAGAAGGCTGACCGCACGGTTCAGCAGTTCCGTGCCAGGACCGGTCAGCTTGACGCCGCGCCCGTGTCGATAAAGCAGCTTCACCCGGAGCTCGTGCTCCAGCAGGCCGATCTGACGGCTGAGAGCGGGTTGGGCGACATTCAGATGGGTCGCGGCACGGCTGAAGCTTCCGAGCTCCGCCACATGGACGAAGTAGCGGAGCTGATTGATCTGCACGGTTCATTCCTCCCAGTGCCGACGGAAGGCCCGCATCTTCGGCGCCGCTTGGCACGGTGGCGGAGAGGAACCCTCGGCGGGCGGACAGCAGAGCGGAGTGGGGTTTGATTAGCAATTTGAAATAAATGAAGAGTTGTTCCATTCTATGGATCAATGCCCGCTTGGAAGCCGACCCTTCGCCAGCTCGAGGCCTTCGCCCGCGTCGCCCGCCTGGGGAGTTTCGCGCGGGCGGCCGCCGAGCTGGGGCTTTCGCCGCCCGCCCTGAGCCAGGCGATCGCTCAGCTCGAATTGGGGCTCGGCACCACTCTGATCCATCGGACGACCCGGTCGGCCCATCTGACGGTCGACGGCGAATTCCTGCTGCCGACCGCGGAGCGTGTTCAGAGCGAGTTGGACGGCGCGCTCGTCTCCCTGAAAGAGGGTGCTCAGACCCGGCGGAGCCGCATCACCATCGGTGCCGTGCCGTCCCTGGCGGTCGGCTTCCTCCCGCCCGTGATGCGCAGCTTCGGCCTTCGGCATCCCACGATCCAGGTGACACCGCATGATGCGCCGGCCGAGCAGCTCTACCGTGGCGTGGAGGCGGGGCAATTCGACATCGCGCTGACCAGCCGGCTCCCCGACCGGCCCGGCCTGACCTTCTCGCCCCTCCTGCAGGACCGCTTCCACCTCGTCGTGCGGCGCGACCATCCGCTGGCCTCCGCGACGCAGGTGGAGTGGCGCGCGCTATGCGAACTTCCCGTCATCGGCTTCGCTGCCGGCACGGGAACCCGCGTCGCCTTGCTGAGTGAATTGGCGCAGGCGGGCATCGACTTGCGGCCGGTCATGGAACTCGGCCTTTCAACCACCATCCTGGGCATGGTGGAGGCCGGCGTGGGCGTCGCGACGCTGACCTCCTTCGCGCTTCCCACCGCGGCGCATCCCAGCCTGACGAGCTGCCCCCTGGTGGAACCCGTCATCCATCGGGAGATCGGCATCCTCACATCGACGCAGCGCCCGCTTCCCGCACCCGCCGTGGCGTTGCGCGAGGCGGTTCGGGAGCATGCGGTTCAGGTGTCGTCCGGGCAGTCCGGAAGCTCAGGCAGATCGGTTTGCGATAGCTGATAAGGGTCCTCAACGGCTTCCCCAACGATGCAGGACTGGCGTCTATTCGGCGTTTTCCATCGGAGGCCGGATGACCCAGATCGATCGCTTCTTCTGCCCCACGCGCGTCAGCATGGGCCTCGGCGCGCATGCGGAGGTCGCTTCCCATCTTGGCGGGCTGGGGGCGGAGCGGGTGCTGGTGCTGCTCGACGGCGCGCTGGAGAAGACACCCTTCTGGGCGGCCATCCGCGGCATTCTTGATGCGGACGGCATCGCCTTCCGGGTCTTCACCGGGATCGAGCCCGATCCGAGCGCCGACACCGTCCTGAAGGCGGCAGCCGCGGCCGCGCGGATCGATGCCCAGGCGCTGCTGGCGATCGGTGGCGGCAGCACGATGGATGTGGGCAAGGCGGTCGGCATCCTCGCGACGAATGGCGGGCGGATCCACGACTACGAGGGCATCGACAAATTCGCGAAGCCGCCGCTGCGCATGGTCGCCGTCCCCAGCACGGCCGGCACCGGCTCGGAGGTCTCGGGCTCCTGCGTCATCACGGACACGGAGAAGGGGCTCAAGATGTCCATCCGCAGCGCCGCGCTGAACCCGGCGGCTGTCGCGATCCTCGATCCGCTGGCGCTCGAGACGGTTCCGGCCCATGTGGCGGCGCATTCGGGCATGGATGCCTTCGTCCATGCCTTCGAATCCTACATCTCGCGCAACGCCAACCCGATCACCGACGCCCTCAACCTTCAGGCCATCGAGATGATCGCGGGGAATATCCGCCGCTTCGTCGCCGACCGCCGGGACCATGCGGCGGGGCTGCAGATGCTGTGCGGCTCGGCCCTGGCAGGCATGGCCTTCGGACTGACCGGCCTCGGCAACGTCCATTGCATGGCGCGCTTCGTCGGCGCCTATTTCCATGTCTCCCACGGCCTCTCGAACGCGATCTGCCTGCCGCATGTCGCGGCCTTCAACCGCGCGTCGAGCAGCGCCAAATATGCCCGCGCAGCGCGCGCGATGGGCGTGGACGCGGATGCGCCGGCCGAGCCCGAGGGGCAGTCCTGCGTCGTGGCCATCGAGCGGCTCTGCCGCGACCTCGGCATTCCCGCGCGGCTGCGTGACATCGATGCCGATCCCGCGAAGTACGAGGAGATGGCCGATCTCGCCATCGCCGCCGGCTACAACCGCTGGAACCCGCGCGAGACGACGCGCGACGACTTCCTGAAGCTGTTCCAGGAAGCCCACTGACGTCTCACGTCCGCTATAGCTGGTAGCGCCGCATGGCATTGGGCCGCTGAGCCCGACTGCCTGAACATCCCCATCGAAGAACACGCTGGAAAGGCGGTCGACCGACATGGAGATGACGCCAGGTGAAGAGAGCGACCGCCACTCCGAGGTCGGCCGAGGCGCGGCAGCGGGGCGCCCCATCGGCCGCCGCGCGGTGCTGCTGTCGGCGGCGCTGATCGGCACGGCTCATGCGCAGGGTGGCGACTGGCCGACGAGGCCGGTGCGCCTCATCGTGGCCTTCGGGGCCGGCGGCGCCGCCGACACGGCGACTCGCGCGTTGGCGGGCAGCATGGCCCAGCGGCTGGGTCAGGGCGTCGTCGTGGAGAACCGCACGGGCGGCAATTCGGTGATCGCCGGCTCCGCGACGGCTACACCTTCCTCGTCGACGCCGCGAACCAGCTGACCAACCCGCTGCTGATCGCCGACCTGCCATTCGACTATGCGACGGCCTTCACGCCCGTCACCCAGATCACCCGTTTCCCGCAGGTGATCGCGGTGCGCCGCGACTTTCCGGCCCAGACCATCGAGGCGTTCGTCGATCACGCCAGGCGCCATCCCGAGACGGTGACCTATGGCACCCCGCCCGCCGCCGGCATGGCCCATCTGGCGGGCGCGCTGTTCCAGCGGCGGGCGGGGATCCGGCTCGTGCACGTGCCCTACCGCGCCGCGACCGACGCGGCGCGGGATGTCGCCGCGGGCAATCTAGATGCGGTGCTGCTCACGACGTCGACGATCAGGCCGGCCTACGAGGCCGGCATGCTGCGGATCCTGGTGATGACGAGCGCGCAGCGCATCCCCCTCTATCCCGATGTGCCGACGCTGGCCGAGAGCGGCCTGCCAGGCTTCGACATGGATGACTGGCAAGGCCTGTTCGCCGCGAGAGGCACCCCGGAGCCCCTGATCGACCGCATGCAGGCGCTGGTGCGCGATGCCGCGCGGGATCCCGCGGTCCTGGCGCGCGTGCAGCCGATCGGCGTCGATCTGATCGGCAGCAGCCGGCAGGCGTTTCTGGCCTTCCTGGACACCCAGCGCAGCCTCGTCGGCCGGCTCATCCAGGAGGACGGCATCCGGCTCGGATAGCCCCATCGGCATCGGGCTGCGGGCGCCACAACTGGCGTGAGGCGCCGGCCCGCTCCGACACCCGCTATAGCTGGTAGCGCGGCATGGCATTGGGCCGCCGGCCGCAACTGGCTGAACATCCTCGCGGTAAGACCACGCCGAAAAGGCGGGCAAGCGAAGCGAGGATGACGTCGGATGAAGATAGCGATGGCCGCATTGGGCGGCATCATGTGCCTGGCCCCCCTGTTTACCCCCCTGTCGCAGGCCAGGGCCGAATATCCCGAACGCGCCATCACCGCCATCGTGCCGCTCGCCGCCGGCGGCGGCGCCGACGGCGTGGCCCGCATCCTCGCCGATCAGGTCGGCCGGATCCTCGGCCAGCCGGTGGTGATCGACAACCGTGGCGGTGCGAACGGAGCGATCGGCGCCAGCGCCGCGGCAAGGGCCCGGCCCGACGGCTACACGCTCTTCATGACCACGGGCACCACGCAGGCCATCACGCCGGCTCTGGTTCGCAACCTGCCCTACGACCCGATCCGGGACTTCACGCCCATTGCACGGATCGGCGTCTTCCCGCTTATGCTCGCCACGAACAACGATCTTCCCGCTCGCTCGGTCCAGGAGCTGGTCACCTTGGCGCGCAGCCGCCCTGGGGCACTGACTTATGGGCAGTGGTCGGCGCTCTATATCGCCGCCGGTCGGACCTTCGCCTCGATGACCGGTGTCGACATCCTGGAGGTGCCCTATCGCGGTTCTCCCGCCACGATGACCGACCTGGTCGCCGGCCGCATCTCAATGGCTTTCGTCGACGTCACGGTCGGCATTCCGCTGATCCGCGCCGGCAGCATCCGGCCACTCGCGGTGACGACCGCGCGCCGCACGGCGCTGATGCCGGATCTCCCGACGCTGCAGGAGAGCGGGCTGGCCGGCTACGACATCACGGCCTGGATGGCGGTCTACGGGCCGGCCGGCCTGCCGCAGGAGGTGGTGGACCGCTTCGGCGCCGCGGTCCTCGCGACTCTCGCCAACGAGACGGCCATCGGCCGGCTGGCGGAGCTCGGCTTCGACGTGGTGCCGGGCGATACGGCGGCGCTGGCCGCCCATGGCCGGGAGGAGCTGGCGCGCTGGCGGGCGCTCGTCGCCTCCGCCAACATCACCGTCGACTGAGCCGCGTCGCCCCGACTCAGCGCGGGGCGCCCTCCAGCTCGATGCCGGCCTGCCGGGCCACTTCCACCCATTTCGCCGCCTCGGCGGCGACGTAGCGCGTCGCTGCCTCGCTGGTGCCCGGTACGACGTCCGCGCCAAGTCCCTGGTGCCGGCGCATCACGTCTGGCAGCCGCAGCGCATTCCCGACATCGGCGGTGATCCGCGTCGCAACGGCTGGCGGCAGGTTGGCGGGCCCATAGACCACGCCCCAGGTGGCAGCCTCGAAGCCGGGCATGAAGCTCTCGCCGATGCCCGCGAGGTCGGGCAGCTGGGCGGCCCGGGTGGCGCTGCAGACGCCGAAGGCCTTCAGCCGGCCGGAGCGGATGTGCTCCAGCGCCGCGGGCAAGGTCTCGAACATGATGTTCACGCGGTTCGCCAGCAGGTCCGGATGGGCGTGGCTGCTGCCGCGATAGGGGATGTGCTCCATGGTGATCCCGGCGCGCTGGCCGAACATCACCGCCGCCAGGCGCGACAGCCCGCCGGAGCCGGCATAGCTGACCTTGCCCGGAGTCTCCCGCGCATAGGCGACCAGCTCGTCCAAGGTGGAGGGCGGGAAGGCCGCGGAGGCGCAGAGGACGATGGGCGTCGCCGTCGCCATGGTGAGGTAGGTGAAGTCCCGCACCGTGTCGAAGGGCAGGTGGAAGAAGCCGGGATTCACCGCATGCGCCGAGGAGGTGACGCCGAGGACATGCCCGTCGGGCGCCGCCCGCGCGACGGCCTCGGCGCCGATGATGCCTGAGGCGCCAGGCCGGTTCTCGACGGCGACGGGCTGGCCCCAGGCGGCGGCGAGCGGCTCGGCGATCAGCCGCGCCGTGATGTCGGAGACGCCGCCCGGCGTATAGGGGACGATGATGCGCACGGGGCGCGACGGGAAGGCCGCCGTCTGTGCGGATGCACGAAAGGCGCCGAGCGCCGCCGGTGCTGCCAGTACGGCGCGTCGATGAAGAGACATGCGTTCCCCCTCCGGACTACGCGCCGATCGGAGGTTCTTGATGAGCCCCACATTTCCGGTCGCGTGCTGAGGGGCGGGAGACTAGGAGCCGATCCGCGGCGCGGCCCTCAAGCGTTTTGCTATAGCCGCTATGTCGATCCACGGCGTGTCGCCAAGAATCTCGCTATAGCTGTTAGGTGCCGGAACGGAGAAGACGCGGGCGGTGCACGCGTCGAATGTATCCCCTCGGCTCCCCGGCCGGCGCCGTCGGGAGCCCACTGGATTGAGCGCGGAACCCGATGGATATCAGCGAGAAGACCCGAATACCGTCGCGCTTGGCCGAGGTCTGGCCGCTGCTCGGTGATCCTGCCCTGGTGGCCGCCTGCATCCCCGGCGCGGAGATGGCGCCCGATCAGGGCGACGGCGTGTGGCGCGGCTCCATCAAGGTGCGCTTCGGCCCCACCGTCGCGACCTTCCGCGGCGAGGCGACGCTGGAATTCGACCATGCCGCGCATCGCTGCGTCATCGAGGGGCGCGGCATCGACCAGCGCGGTGCCTCGCGCGCCATGTCGAATGGGACACTGACCGCCGTCGCGGACGGCGACGAGACCGTGCTGACGGTGGACGGTTCCTTCACCGTCACCGGCCCGTTGGAGACTTTCGCCAATGCCGGCGGCGTCCACGTCGCGCGCGCGCTGCTCGCGGAGTTCTCGACCAACCTTGCGGGGCTGGTGGCGGAGCGCTCGCCCGCCGCGATGCCGGATCCGCAGCCCGGAACCGAAGCGCCGCCGGTCGCCTCGGTGCCGCCACGAGCGCCCGCAGCTGCGCGCGAGCTGAGTGCCTTCGGTCTCCTTTGGAGCATCGTCAAATCATGGGCCAAAGGCCTGTTCACCAAGAGGGAACGCTGAGATGTCGAAACTGAAAGTGAGCGACGTGATCGCCCAGGCCTTCCAGGCGGAAGGCTGCGAGGTGCTCTTCACCCTGATGGGCGACGCGAACATGTACTGGTCGGAGGCGATGTCGCGCCTCCCCGGCATGCAGGTCGTCCACGCCCGGCACGAGCATTGCGCCGTCGCGATGGCCGACGGCTATGCCCGCGCCACCGGCAAGGTCGGCGTCGCGTCCACGACCTGCGGGCCCGGCTTCACCCAGATCATGACCGCGCTCACCATCGCCGCGCGCGGCCAGGTCCCGGTCGTGGTCTTTGCAGGGGATTCGCCGCTCGCCTCGCCCTGGTACATCCAGCAGATCGACATGGGGCCGCTGACGCTGGGCACAGGCGCGCACTACATCCCCGTGCGCTCGATCGACCGCGTGCTCGACAATGTCCGCGAGGCCTTCCACGTCGCGGCGCTGGAGCAGCGGCCCGTCGTCCTCGGCGTGCCGATGGACCTGCAGAAGCAGGCCTTCCCCTTCATGGCGGACTACTCGCCCTCCTCGAACACGCTGCCCACGCCGCAGCGCCCGGCACCTGATCCTGAGCTGGTCGAGCGGGTGGCCGACATGATCGCGGCGGCGGAGCGGCCGATCCTCATCGGCGGCCGCGGCGCTAAGTTCTCCAAGGCGCGGGTCGCGATGGAGGAGCTGGCGGAGCAGTCCGGCGCGCTGCTCGCGACCTCGCTGCTGGGCAAGGGGCTCTTCGAGGGCAATCCCTACGCGCTCGACATCGCCGGTGCCTATTCCAGCGATTACGGGCGCGAGCGCTTCGCCGAGTCCGACCTCGTCATCGGCGTGGGCGTCGGCCTCGGCGCCTATACGACCGAGAGCGGCTATCTCTATCCCGGCGCGCAGACGGTGCAGGTCGATTTGAATCCGCGCGGCCTCTGGCAGGGGCTGCGCACGGCCGACCTGCACATCCGTGCCGATGGCCGCGCGGGCGTCGAGGCGATCACCGCCGCCCTGCGCAAGCGCGGCGTCAAGCGCCAGGGCTTCCGTGGCCCCGAGACGGAAAAGGCCATCGCCGGCGACAGCCCCGACCGCAAGGAATACGAGATCGCGCCGGGCACGGTCGATCCGCGCAAGGCGCTGCTCGAGCTCGACGCCATCGTGCCGAAGGACTGGGACGTGGTGATCGGCGCAGGCCACTATTTCGGCATCGCGGTGACGCATCTGCGCGGCCGCCCACCCGAGCGCTACCACATCGTCAGCGACTTCGGCGCGATCGGTTCCGGGCTGCCGGCGGCCATCGGCGTCGCCGCGGCGCGCAAGGACGGCAAGGTGCTGCTCATCGAGGGCGACGGCAGCGTGCTGATGCACATCCAGGAGCTGGAGACCATCCGCCGCGAGGGGCACCGGCTGCTGATCGCCATCATCAACGACGGCGGCTACGGCGCGGAGATCCACAAGTTCCGCGCCGGCGGCCTCGATCCCAAGACGGTGATCCATGGCCGCGGCGACCTCGCCGGCGTGGCGGGCGGCTTCGGCCTGCGCAGCGCCTCGGTGAACCATCTTGGCCGGATGGGAGGGATGTTCAAGGAACACCTGTCCGCGAATGCGGCGACTCTCTGGGACGTCCACACGGACGACAAGGTGGTGTCGCGCCCCTACCGCCGGATCCACTACGGCGAGGCCTGAGCCGTGGACGCCCCGGTGAAGACGATGTCCTGGCAGGAGCAACTCTACGCCCTGCTGCGCGAGTTCCGGGTGGACATGATGGCCTATGTCCCCGATGGCGGACACCGCCTGCTGATCGACAAGGCGCTGGCGGATCCAGATGTGGATGCCATCCCCCTGACGACAGAGGAGGAGGGCGTGGCGATGCTGGCCGGCACGCATCTCGGCGGCGGGCGCGGCGTGCTGCTGATGCAGAGCAGCGGGAGCGGCAACTGCATCAACATGCTCTCGCTGATCGCCGGCGGGCGCTTCCCCTTTCTCACCCTCGTCACCATGCGGGGCGAGTTCGGCGAGGGGAATCCCTGGCAGTTCCCGATGGGGCAGGCGACGCAGAAGGTGCTGGAGGCGATCGGCCTGCACTGCATCCGCGCGGAGACCGAGGCGGACATCATCCCCGCCGCGCGCGCCGCAGCGAACATGGCCTATGTGGCCGGCGCCGGCGTGGCCCTGCTCATGAGCCAGCGGCTCATCGGCGCGAAGGCGTTCTGGTGATGGAGGGCGACGACACCATGCATGGCCAGAACATGCTGCGGCGCCGGCTGGCGGTGCCGGCCCTCGTCGGAAAGCACGAGGACTTCCTCATCGTCGCGGCGCTGGCCGGGACCGTGCGCGACTGCTGGAAGATGACCGGTGACGCCTCGCACGCCTTCGCGATGTCGGGCGCGATGGGCGCCGGCTGCATGGTCGCCTTCGGGCTGGCGATGCAGCAGAAGTCGCGGCGTGTGCTCGCGCTCGTCGGCGATGCGGACCTGCTGATGAATCTCGGCTCGCTCGCGACGATCGCTGCGGCCCGGCCGAAGAACCTGTCCATCCTCTGCGTGGACAATGGGATGTTCGCCGAGACCGGCAACCAGGTGAGCCATACGGGGCCGGGGGTCGATCTGGAGGCCATCGCGCGTGGCGCCGGCTTCCGCTCCGCCTGCACGGTGCGCGACGAGGCCGATATCCCCGTGGGCGCGGGCCTGCTGCGCGAGCCCGGCCTGAACTTCGTCCTGCTGCGCGTGGGGGGCGAAGATGCGCCGGAGGCCCGTGGCAACCTCGATGCATCCTTCTGCCGCCAGCGCTTCCGGATGGCTCTGCTCGGCCATCCCTGACCAGGAGGAAGCGATGATATCGCGACGGCTGAACGCAAGAATGATCGAAGGGTGCGGCAATCACAGAGCCGCCGATCCACGATGCATCGGGAGCGCGCGCCCCTTGCCGCGACCCGAATGCACCGTCGTTGAATCATCACTCGCCGCGTCGCAGCAACATTTCAAAACAGGCCCTTAGTTCCTCGCGAGCCCCATGCGCAGCACAGTCTCGGGTGGCAGCAGTTCAGGGGTCGCCACCTCTGGCAGCGCCGCGAGTTGTGCGGGGGCCAGATCCTTCAGGACGATCAGCTGGCCGAGCAGCGCCAGCGCGTCCAGGGGCACCAGGATCCGCCGCGTGCCGAAGCCCAGGATGCCGCCCTGCTCCATGAGGAGGGCCGTCCGTCCGTCCGCGCCGCGCGCCGCCGCGATCGCGCGGCCCAGCACAGCCTGCTGCTGGGTGTCCTCGATCACCCGCCGCCCGGCGAGGTCGCCGGCGCGCACCGGCTGCGGGTACCGCGCCAGAGCCGCCTCGCTGCGCGGCCGGTCGGGCGGCGCGCCGCCCGCGGAATGCGCTCCCTGGGCCAAGGCGAGGCCGGGGATGATCAGTATCAGAAACGCGACCGCCGAGCGCATGGATGATTCTCCGCCATGTTTTCCTCTTCGACGGATCGGGCCCGTGTGTAACCAACCCCACGCGCCGGCCGAAGAATAATCCAGGGACAAGGAGGGCGATGATGGAAGGCGTGACCGTGCCGCGCGCTGGGCGCCGGCTCCACCCCTGGCCGGTGCGCATCATGCACTGGATCAACGCAGCCGCGATGATTGTCATGATCCTCTCCGGCATCGGCATCTACAACGACGAAGCGATCCTGGGCTGGGTCTTCTTTCCGTACTGGCTGCTGCTCGGCAGCTGGGCGGCGGAGCATCTGCTCTGGCACTTCGCGGCCATGTGGGTGCTGGTCTTCAACGGGCTGGCCTATCTGCTCTACGGCCTGATCACCGGCCGCTTCCGGCGCAAGCTCCTGCCGATCAGCGCGCGCGAGGCGGTGCATGACATCAGGGACGCGCTGCGCTTCAAGCTCGCCCATGACGACCTTACCGTCTACAATTCGGTGCAGAAGTTGCTCTATATCGGCGTGATCCTGGCGGCGATCGTGCAAGTGCTCTCGGGCGTCGCGATCTGGAAGCCGGTGCAGTTCTCCGGTCTGACCGCGCTCTTCGGCGGCTTCCAGGGCGCGCGCCTCGCGCATTTCCTCGGCATGGCCGGGATCGTCGGTTTCCTTTTCGTGCATGTCGCGCTCGCGCTGCTCGTGCCACGCACGTTGCTGGCCATGGTGAACGGGGGGCCGGTGGTTCCGCCGGAGAAGCGCGCATGACGAAGCCCGCCTCAAAGTCGCGATTCCGTCCCGGTGCGGCGCCCGACGCCGCCATCCTCCAGCAGCACGCGCCCCTGCTGCGGGAGATCGAGCGCCGTGGCCTGCTGCGCGGCAGCCTCTCGCTCGGTGCGCTGGCGATGCTGGGCGGCTGCAGCCCGAAGGATTCCGAGACGATTCAGGCCACGCTGCGCGCCATCTCACGCTTCAACGACCGCGTTCAGGCCTGGCTCTTCGATCCCACGAAGCTGGCGCCCACCTATCCGGAATCCATGGTCCTCAAGCCGCCGCGCTTTAACGCCTTCTACGAGGTGGGCGACGTCCAGCCCGTCGACGGCGCGACCTGGAAGCTGGAGCTCGCCGGCCGCATCGCCGAGCGCCAGCCCTGGACGGTGCCGCAGATCATGGCCCTGCCTGAGCAGGAGATCATCATCCGCCACATCTGCGTCGAAGGCTGGGACTATATCGGCCAATGGTCCGGCGTGCCGCTGCGGCTCTTTCTCGAACGCGTCGGTGCGGATCTCTCCTGCCGCTACGTCGCCTTCCGCTGCGCCGACGGCTATTGGGGCAGCATCGACATGGCGTCGGCGCTGCATCCGCAGACGCTGCTCGCCACGAAATACGCGCGCGAGGCGATCGCCGATCCCTTCGGCTATCCGCTGCGGCTGCGCACGGCAGTGAAGCTCGGCTTCAAAAATCCGAAATGGATCACCTCCATCGAGGTCACCAACGACTATCCCGGCGGCTATTGGGAGGATCGCGGCTTCAACTGGTTCAGCGGACTCTGACGCGGATTCCGCACCCGATCCTCATGCGTGGAAGCGTAAGATCGCGCGTCCGGACGCGGTCCTCGGGCGTTGCATTCCCGTGCGTCATCGCGGAGCGCCCATGACTCGATCCAGCACGGCCATCTGGCGGCTCACCACCCCTGGTGGGGAGAAGCGGTACAACCTCGCGGAAAGCACCGTGCGGAGCCTGCGCTTCGGCGAGCTGATGGAGCTGGGCGAAGGTCTCGGCGAGCTCGCGCTGGACTATGGCGACCCATCCGGCGCGCCGGCGCTGCGGGCGGCCGTGGGCGCGAATTGCGGCGTCGCGGCCGGCGAGGTCGTGACGGTGCCGGGCACCATGCTCGGCCTCTTCCTCCTCGCCTCGCTGACGGGCGGCGAGGCCGTGCTCGTTACCCCCTGCTTCGGCCCGATGCGCGACGCGCTGGAACGCGCACGGGTGCCGGTCCGTGTCGCGCGCCTGCGCTTCGAGGACGGCTACCAGGCGGATGTGGACCGCATCGCCGCCCTGCTCGGCCCGGATACCCGGCTGGTCTGCCTGGCCGATCCGCAGAATCCCAGCGGCGTGCGCGTGCCGCGCGCGGCGATTGAGGCCCTGCTGGCCGAGATGGGGCAACGCGCCCCGCAGGCTCTGCTCTTCCTGGACGAGACCTATCGCGAGGCCACCCATGGCGACCCGCCGCCCCCGAGCGCAGCCGGGCTGGATCTCCGCGTGGTGACCGCCGGCTCGCTCTCCAAGGCGCATGGCGCGCCGGGGCTGCGCATCGGCTGGCTCACCCTGCGCGACGCCGCGCTGCGCGAGCGGCTGGTGGGGGCCAAGGAATCCCTGGTCATCTCTGGCTCCGTGCTCGACGAGGCGCTGGCGGCCCTGCTGCTGCGCCGGCCGGACCATGTGCTCGCCGTCCGGCGCCGGGCGCTGGGCGAGGCGCTGCAGGCGGTGCTGCGCTGGCACGGCGCGGCGCCGGGCCTCGTGCAGATCATCCGGCCGGATGCCGGGGCGCTCTGCTGCCTGCGGCTGCATCCGCGGCGGGTGAACCGCGCGGGCGTCAGCCGCTTCTGGGCGGCCCTGCCGCAGGAGGAGTTGCGGCTCGCGCCCGGCCCGTGGTTCGGCGAGGCGCAGCGGGTGTTCCGCCTCGGCTTCGGCCACCTGCCGCCGGCCGAGCTGGAGGCGGCGCTGCCGGCGCTGTCGCGGGCGTTGGAGGCCGCCGCCTGAGATCTACGACGCGGGCTGGTGCGCCAGCTCGGCCATGCCATCGACGAACTCGATGGAAGGCGCCCAGCCCAGTTCCCGACGCAGCTTTGCGGAATCGGCCGTGATGTGCCGGACATCGCCAAGCCGGTATTGACCGGTGACGACCGGCTCTGGCCCGTCCAGCGCCTTCGCCAGCGCCACGGCCATCTCGCCCACCGTGCGCGGCGTGCCGGAGCCCACGTTGAAGGCGTGCACGCCCGCCGTGATCTGCTCGCAGGCCGCGACGGTGGCGGAGGCGATGTCGCGCACATGCACGAAGTCGCGCCGCTGGCCGCCATCCTCGAAGACGCGCGGCGCCTTTCCGGCCCGCAGCGCCGAAGTGAAGATCGCCGCCACGCCGGCATAGGGCGTGTCGCGCGGCATGCCGGGCCCGTAGACATTGTGGTAGCGCATCGCGGCCACGGATCCGCCGACCACCCGTGCCCAGTTCGAGGCGTAGAATTCCTGCGCCATCTTGCTCGTCGCATAGGCGTTGCGGGGATCGAGCGCCACGGACTCGCCGACCAGCGCGGTGCCGAGGCCCTTGCCGCAGACGGGACAGGGGGGCTCGAAATCGCCGGCGGCCAGCGAGGCCTCCAACCGCGGGCCGGGCCGCACCGCGCCATGCTCGGCGCAGAGGCCCACGCCCTCGCCATAGACCACCATGGAGCTCGCGATGGTGAGCCGCGCCACGCCGTGCCGCGCCATTCCGGCCAGCAGCTCGCCCGTGCCGGCATCGTTGGAAGAGGCGTAGTCCGGCATGTCGGCGATATCCACGCCGAGCCCGACCTTGGCGGCGAGATGCACCGCCGCTTCCACGCCGGCCAGGGCCTTGTCGCAGGCGGATGCGTCGCGCACGTCGCCAACCTGCAGCTCGACGCCGTCGGGTGGGGTCCAGCCCTTGCCGTCCCGGTGCACGTCGGGGCGCAGGGAATCCAGCACGCGGACCTCGTGGCCGCGGTCGAGGAGCCGGGCCAGGACGTGCTGGCCGATGAAGCCGGCCCCTCCGGTCAGCAGGACGCGCATGCGGTTCTCCGGGTCACTGTTTGCGAAGAGCGAGGGCGAGGCGCAGGAAGGTCGTGCTGATCTTCCACGCGGCCTTCATCCCGGCGGCAAGGTTGCCCGAGACCTTGGACTCGCCGCCGCGGCGGCAGCGGTGGTCGACCGGAATCTCCAAGCAGCGCAGCCCGCCCGCGGCGGCGCGCATCTGCATCTCGAGGTTCCAGCCATAGGTCTCCTCGCGCATGCCCAGCGCGGCGAGGCGGTCGGCGCGCATGGCCCGCAGCGGCGACATGTCGGTGAAGCGCACGCCATAGGTGGCGCGCAGCAGAAGCCCCGCGAGACGCCCGGCCAGGAGCTGCTGCGGCGTCATGCTGCCCGGCTCGCGACGGCCGCGCAGGCGCGAGCCCATGGTGAAATCCGCGCGGCCTTCGGCGATGGGGCCGACGACGGCCGCAATGAATTCCGGCACATCGCTGCCGTCGCCGTCCATGAAGCAGATGATCTTGCCCTGCGCGGCGGCGACCCCGGCGGCGCAGGCGCGGCCATAGCCGCGCACGGGCTGGCTCACCACGCGCGCGCCGGCGGCGGCGGCCAGCTCCGCGGTGCGGTCGGTGGAGCCGTTGTCCACGACGATCACCTCGCCGACGCCCTGGGCCAGCGCCTCGCGTACCACCTCGGCGATCGGCTCCTCCTCGTTCAGGCAGGGAATGACCAGGGAGACGGCGGCCAGCGTCACGCGGCGTTGCCCGCCCGGCGTTGGGCGAGGAAGCGGCGCGTCGCCGGGGCGTCCTGCAGCGGCATCGCGGGATCGGCAAAGGCCGGGCGCTCGCCCGCCATTTCGGCCTCGAGCGTGGCATAGGAGCTGGCGTCGTCGATGTCGTACCAGGGGTCGAGGATCACCACCGGCAGGTCCATCTCCCGGGCGCGGTCCAGTGTCTTCTGGAACACGACCTCCGTGCTCCAGGGGATGTCGTCGAAGAGGTGCCGGTGCGCCTCGGAGAGGCCGATCAGCGTGTAGCCACCGTCGATGGCGGGACAGAGCACCACCCGGTCCCCGGCCGCCGTGGCCTCGACCGCCGTCTGGAGGATGGCCGGCGGCAAGGTGGGGCTGTCGGAATTCACCATGATCGCGCCTGCATGGCCCTCGGCCAGCAGGTCGGCGATACCCCTGTGGAGCCGGTCGCCGAGATCGCCCTCGCCCTGCAGCACCAGGCCGAACTCACCTGGCAGCAGGCGACGCAGCTCGGTCTCGGAGCCGGCGGGCGTATAGACCGCGTAGCCAGCGGTGGTGGCGGGATCGAGCCCGCCGATCGTGCTCGCGAGGTCCTGGATGAAGCAGGCGGAGATCGCTGCGCATTCCTCCGGCCGCAGCGGTGGCGACAGCCGGGTCTTGGATTTTCCCGGGGCCGGCGTCTTGCAGATGATCGCGACGGCGACGGTTCCCTGGCGCGAGTCCTTCCCGGGTGCCGGCTGCGTCGCGCTGTTTCGGATCGTCATGTCCATTCAGCCGACTCCCATCACCGGGCGCCTGGTCTTCGAGCGCCACGCTGTCCACAGCAACGCTCCGATGACCGCGAGGTTCATCGCGCCGTCGCGAATCCAGAAGGCAATCTGCGGGTCGCCCTGGACCTCGTCGTAGAGGAGGTAGCCGGCGAGCGTCGCTGCCCAGAGATGCGGCGAGCCGAAGAGCACCAGGAAGGGCAACAGGCAGAGGTAGTACCAGGGATAGCCCGGCGAGAGGGCATAGACCCCTGCGAAGACCAGCCACGACAGGCGCCGCAGCCGTGTTTCGGCATCTTCCTCGACGGCGAAGGCCAGGCGGAAGGCCAGGGTCAGCACCAGCGCGGCGGCGGCCAGGAGATAGGCCGTCCGCAGCCCCGGCAACGGCCCGAGCAGGGTGGTGACCAGCCAGACCGGCCAGAAGGCCTCGCCCGAGGCCAACGCCTCCTCCTGCACATAGCCGCCGACGAAGGCGAACATCCCGGTGCCGACCGAGAGATATGGGATGTAAAGCAGCACGACGGTGGCGATGGCGGCGACGGGTGCGCGCCAGTCCCAGGGCCTCCAGGCGATCGGCAAGGCGAGCGCGGCCAGCGGCTTCATCATCGCCGCCACCGCGATCACGGCGGCAGCCAGGACCAGCCGGCGCGACGCCACGGCCAGCCAGATGCCGAGCGCCATCAACGACAGCATCGCCGCGTCGATATGCGCGCTCCCGGCGATCTCCCAGACCGCCAGCGGGTGCCAGGCATAGGCGACAATCCGCGTGGCCGGCTGGCCGATGCGGCGCAGCAGGTCGAGCAGGACCAGCGCCGTCACCGCCTCGAAGGCGAAATAGGCGAGCTTCAGCGCCACCAGCCCATCGGCGATGCGGCCCACCAGGAAGAACAGGATCTCCGCGGCCGGCGGGTAGATGGTGACCGCGTAGCCGGCGCGGTTGATGAAAGGGTAGATCGCGGCGTCGCGCAGATGAGCGAGCTCGGGCGCGGCCGGGATGTAGCGGTAGGGGTTGATGCCGTCGCCCTGGACGCGGCCGTCCCAGACGTAGCGGAAGGCGTCACTCGACAGATGCGGATGTACGAAAAGCAGGGCCACCCGCAGCGCGACGGCGATGCCCAGGATGATCCAGAGCGCGCGCCGATCCCCGATTCGCGCCGCCAGGCGGATGGACCATATCACCAGCGCCCCGTGAAGCAGGCCCAATGCGCCGAAGGCGAGATCACCGACCTGGCGGTGCAGCGTCGGGCCGACGAGCACCAGCGCGAGCAGCGCCAACCCCACCAGCGCGAGATGTAGGTCCGCGCGGCGCGTCGGAGCGAGGGAAAGCCCGCTCAAACCAGCCGGATGCCGGCCGCCGGTTGGCGGGCGCGGCCCTGCGGGATCGCGTCGCTGCTCTCGACGGCCGTCGTCTTCATGGGACACTCCAGACGCTTCAATCGCCATTCGGCGAGGCGGGGCGCAAAGTTACGTTGCGGGGCGGGGTCCGCGACACCCCCCGCGCCGCGCGCCCCACCAGCTCGCCAGCAGAGCGGCAAAGACGGAAAGCTGCATGGCGGCGTCGCGGATCCAGAAATCGATGGAAGGGTCGCGCGGCCGGATGTCGTAGAGCAGGAAGGCACCGAGACTGGCCGATTTCCGCTATCGTCATTTGTTGAGCCATTCGTCTGGGGGCTGTCACTCTGGACTGGACAGCTGTCGGCAAGACGTCTCCTACGCGGCGCCTCAGGTTTTGCCCGGCATCGGGGCGAATACGAGGAGCGCTGCGGCCGCCCGTACCCCTCGTCGGTTCCGTTGCGTCACTTTGTCGTGGGGCCGACCTACGTCCGCTTCCGGGCTCAATCGCTCGAGAGCAGAAGGGCCGCTTCCGGCCATCTCACGCCGTACGCGACACTTGAGAATGCCGGGCTCGCTGTCCCGCAGCTTCGCCGCATTCGCCTCGACGCGACGCCGCAGCGCTGCGCTGCTTGCCGGCCGCCAAGCATAGGCGGAGAGAGGGTTGGCGGGCGGTTTTGCGGGCCATCGATCAGCTGCAGCGAGCGCAGGTCATCAGCCCGGGGTTCGCGCGTGCGTCGTCAATCCGATAGCCGCAGCGGAGGCAGTTGGTCCCGTCATCCTCATCGTTGAATGGATCGGCGGAGACGGCTGGCACGGGAGCGGCGTCCTTGCGAGGGCGGCCGCGCCGCCGTGGCGCGACCACCGGCTCGTCACCACCATGGGCCTCGGTTGGACCGTCCGACGGCTGCCAGGCGGGCATGACATGGACGGTTGGCTGCGCTGTCTCCTGCCGCTCCGGTGCCTCGATCGGGGTGGGCGCGGGAGCCTGCTTCACCGGGAAGCCATTGGACCACGCCGCGGCCCTGATGCTGCTGGGCCGGCGAGGCTGATCCTTTGAAGAAGATCGATCGGTCTTCAGGTGAACGACTTCGACGGCTCGGGTAGCGTGCGTGCTGCCCCGGCGTCGGATGTTCAGGACCTCCCGTTGCGGGGATGGTTCGGGCAACTCGTCGCGGAAGCGAGCGAAGACTCGATTGATGTCGTTCATGGATTTCCAAAACCAGTGAGCGCCGCCCGCGTCAGGAGCCCGGTGCTGAATAGAGCGGTTGCGTTCCTGATTGCCCCAGGGATCGCGACCCCGAACTAACTTGAGGAGGCCGGGGAAAAACACAATCGGATCAACGGATAAAGCTTGAGGGTAAAATCGGCCTACCCTCAAGGTTCAGAAAGTCTCCGCTCTCTGGAGACCGAAACTGCACCTTGTTGCGAGGCCACACCATCAAGGTCAGCGCGAAAAGCCCAGCCAAATCTGGGTCTCAGCGCGGTGCCAATTGATGAGAGACGGTTTGTTCGGGGAAAGACTGGAGCAGCGATAGGAACCGAGACGACAACGTTCTCTGGCGGCCGGGCCGGAGGGCACGCGCGCCGCGAGTTGAAGAAGCGAACGGATGCGACCGCGCCGCAAGCGGGCGACGTGTGGAACGGAGGGATCAACCGGCGCGCGCTCGGCCTCGTTACAGCGAACTGCCGCCGCAGATCAGCATCTGCTGGCCCGTGATGGCGCCGGCCTCTGGCCCGAGCAGGAAGGCGGTGAGCGCCGCGACCTCCGCGGGGCGGACGTAACGCCCGATCGGCGGCAGCTTGGGCACCACCGCGCTCCGTGCGGGGTCGCGCAGCATTGGCGTGTCTGTCGCCGCCGGCGCCACGACATTGGCGGTGATACCTCGCGGCGCGAGTTCGATCGCCCAGGACCGCACCATGGCGACCAGCGCCGCCTTGCTAGCGGCGTATTGGCTGCGCCCCGCCGAGCCCGCGGCCGTGCGGCTGCCGACCAGGACGATGCGCCCGCCATCCGGCATCCGCGGCACCAATAGGTCCGCCAACAGCGATGCTGCCTCGACATGCAGGCGCCAAAGCGTGCGTCCCGCCTCCGCGTCCAGCGAGCCTACCACGCCGCCGCGCATCAGGCCGGCAGCATGTACGAAGGCGGTGGGGCTGAGGTCGGCGACCGCGGCTGGCAGGGCGGTCGCGTCGAGCAGGTCCACGGCACGGTGCGCAAAGCGGGTGTCGGCAAGGCCAGGATCGCTGCGGCTGAGGCCGGTGACGCGCCAGCCCTCGCGCAGCAATCGAGCGGTGATGGCTGCGCCGATGCCGGAGCTGGACCCTGTGACAATCGCGTGGCCTGCGGCGGTCTCTGGCGTCATGCAGCGTCTCCCATGTGGCGGTCGCGATGCGCTTGACAGCGCGGTCGCCAGACGGATAGCAAGACATCAGAAAGCGAACAAGTGTTCGCATTCCGATCGAAACCAAGGGAGCGTGGAGATGGACGGAGCACAGGGTCGCGTCGAAAACCCGAAGAACCTTGTCCAGTCCGTCGCCAAGGCCTTCGCCGTGCTAAAGGCCTTCGGGCCCGACCGGCCCGAACTCACCCTGGCCGAGGTCGCGGCGCAGACCGGTCATGACCGCGGCACCGCCTTCCGCCTCGTCCACACGCTTGTCGACCTCGGCTACCTGCGGCCCGTCCCGGACGGGCGGCGCTTCCGGCTAACGCTGAAATGCCTCGAACTCGGCTATGCCGCGCTGTCGGCGGGCGACCTGCCGACGCATGCCCGGCCGCTGCTGCGCGAGCTGGTGCCCGACGTGGCCGACGCCGGCTCCCTCGGAGTGCTGGAGAGGGGAGAAGTCATTTACCTCGCACGCGTCGAGGCGGGGCTGGAGCGGCACGGCGTTGTGCGCCGCCCCGGCACGCGCATCGGCGCTTATGCGACCGCGCTTGGCCAGGCGATCCTGGCTTGGCTGCCGCGGGATGAGCAGGTCACACAGCTCGAGAGTGTACCCCGCGTGAAGCTGTCCGATCGCACGCTGACCGACCTCGATGCACTGCTGGCGCGGCTCGATGAGGTACGGGCGCGCGGCTACGCCGTGTCGGATGGCGAGAACGCCTATGGCCTGAGCACCGTCGCCGCGCCGGTGCTCGATGCGCGGGGTGCCCCGGTGGCCGGTGTCAGCCTGACCGTCGGCGGAGGCCGGTTGGCGCTGCCGGACTTCATCACCATGACCGCACCGCACGTCCGCGCGCTGGCCGAGGAACTCGGCACCGGGCTGCGGCTGTCGTTAGGCGCCATCGGACCCGGCGGAGCGTCGCGATGACCCGGCGGGTCCTGCGCCTGGTCGCCGACGGCATGACTGGCCCGTGCGGCCCCGTTCCGCTGCGTTGGACAGACGGCGGAGAGGTGGCGGCGAGCCATGGCCACTGCGCGGCACTCGGCATCGAGATGCGCCTTTCGAGCCTGGGCGTGCCACAGGACGACCTGCCCACCATGGCGCCGGAAGCGCATGCCATCCGCCGCCTACTCGACAACAACCCGCGCGAAATGAGCCGCGAGCAGATCCTCGCGATCTATCGCGCGGCACTTTGAGGATATGCCCATGCAAGATGCCAAAGGCGTGATCGAGCGTCCCGAGACCTTGGCCCCCGCGTCGGGCGATCCCGCGCGCCTCGAGGCCTTCATCCCGACCCCCTGCGTGCAGAACCACGCTGCCTTCCTGCTGCCGCTTGGTGGGGGCGACATGGGCTGCGTGTGGTTCGGCGGCACGCAGGAAGGTGTGCCCGATATCTCGGTGCATTTCTCGCGCCTCGCCGCGGGAGCCGATCGCTGGTCACCGGCAGTGCGGCTGTCCGACGACCCGACGCGCTCGGAGCAGAACCCTCTGCTGTTCCACGCACCCGATGGGGCGCTCTGGCTGCTTTGGACCGCGCAGGTCTCGGGCAACCAGGACACCGCCATTATCCGCCGCCGCAAATCCGTCGATGCTGGCCACAGCTGGGGGCCTATCGAGACGCTGTTCGGCGAGCAGCCTGGCTTCGGCACCTTCATCCGCAGCCCGATCGTGGTGCTGGACAACGGCGACTGGCTCTTGCCGATCTGGCGCTGCACGAAGCCGCCGACCGGCGCCTGGACGGGCGACCTCGACACCAGTTCCGTGATGATCTCCTCCGATTCCGGCGCGAGCTGGACGGAGCATGCCGTGCCGGGCAGCACGGGCTGCGTGCATATGAGCATCGTCGACCTGCGCGACGGCACGCTTGTGGCGTTCTACCGCAGCCGCTGGGCGGATTCGATCCACGTCAGCCGGTCCTCGGATGGTGGCCGGACCTGGTCCGCACCGGTGCCGACGGAACTTCCCAACAACAATTCCTCGGTGATGGCGACGCGGCTTTCGGATGGCCGGCTCGCCATGGTCTACAACCATTCCAGCGCGGCGGACGCGACCGGGCGGCGCGTGTCGCTTTACGACGATATCGGCGGCGAGGATCTGGCAGTTGCGGCGCCGCCCGCGACCGGCCGCAGTGCCTTTTGGGGCGCGCCCCGCGCGCCGATGACGCTGGCGATCTCCGCCGACCAGGGGCGCAGCTGGCCCAGCCGGCGCAACCTCGAGACCGGCGACGGTTATTGCATGACCAACAATTCGAAGGACCAGCTCAACCGGGAATTCTCCTATCCGTCGCTGTGCCAGACGTCAGACGGGGCGCTGCACATCGCCTACACCTACTGGCGGCAGGCCATAAAATATGTCCGCGTGGCGCCCGACTGGGCCTCGGGAGACGCCGCATGACCGCGCTGCATCCGCGCGGCGTGTTCAGCGCCGCCCTCACGCCCGTGACCGAGGCGCTCGCCCCCGACCATTCGCTGTTCGCCGCGCATTGCCGGCGGCTGTTGGAGGAGGGCTGCGACGGTATCGCGCTGCTCGGCACGACGGGGGAGGCCAATTCCTTCTCTTCCGACGAACGCCGCGAACTGCTGGAAGCGGTGGTGGCCGCAGGCATCGAGCCCGATCGCCTTTTGCCCGGCACAGGTGTTGCCGCGCTGACCGAGACGGTGGCGCTGACGCGCCATGCGCTTTCACTCGGCGTGACCACGGTCGTGATGCTGCCGCCCTTCTACTACAAGGGCGTCACGGAGGATGGCCTGTTCGCCGCCTATGCCGAGGTGGTGGAGCGCGTCGCGGATCCGCGCCTGCGCATCGTGCTGTACCACATCCCGCAGATGTCGGCGGTGCCGATCCCCTTTCCCGTCATCGCGCGATTGCGTGACTCATATTCAGGCACCTTCTCCGGCATCAAGGATTCCGCCGGCGACCTCGCGCACATGGAAGCGCTGGTCGAGGCCTTTCCCGGTCTGGCGGTGTTGGCGGGCGCCGATCCGCTGATGCTGCCGCTGCTGCGTAAGGGCGGCGCGGGCTGCATCACCGCCACGTCGAATTTGGTCGCCGCCGACCTGGCCTTCGTGTTCCGCCACGTCGCGGATCCCGCTCGCTTGGCGGAGGTCGAGGCAGCGCAGGCGCGCATCGTGGCCATGCGCAACCGTGCCTCACGCTTCGCGCAGATGGCGTCGCTGAAGGCGCTGCTGGCGCAGCGCACTGGGGAGGACGGCTGGCAGCGGTTGCGCCCGCCGCTGCTGCCGCTCTCCGCTACGGAGCGGAGCGCACTGCTGGACGACTGAGACCATCAACGGGCCGCGCAACGCCGCGTGCCCATTCGGAGGGAGCACACCATGAATCGACGGCATGTTCTTGCCACTGCCACGACAGGCGGCCTCGCACTGCTGGCGGCGCCCGCCGTATATGCGCAGGAAGCCTGGCCGCGGGGCCGGCCGATCCGCGTGATTTGCCCCTGGCCGCCGGGGGCGGCGAACGACGCGCTGGCGCGCCTGCTGGCGCAGCGTCTGCTGGAGAAACTGGGCGCGACCGCGGTGGTCGAGAACCGCACCGGCGGCGCCGGCCTGGTCGGGACCACGGCCGTGCTACAGGCGCCGCCAGACGGCTTCACGCTTCTCGCCTCAGCCTTCAACACTGCGGTGATGCCGCTGGTGCTCCGCGGTGCGGCGTTCGATCCGCAGCGCGATCTCGAGGTGATGGCGCGTACGGCGCAGGCGCCGCTGGTTTTGGTGATGAGCGGCCATCGCCCACAGCGCACGCTCGCCGAGGTGATCGCCGCGGCGAAGGAGAAGCCCCGCGAATGGAACTTCGCGCTCTCCTCGCTCGGCTCGGCGGGTCATCTGGCGACCATCGAATTCATACGCCGCACCGGCGTCGAGATTAACATGGTGACCTATCGCGGCACGCAGCCGGCGCTGACCGACCTGATGGGCGGCAATGCGCAGCTGCTCATCGACCCAAGTTTCGCATTGCTGCCGGCCACCAGCGATGACCGGGTCCGTGCGCTCGGCATCGCGACGGCGGAGCGTTCAAGCCTGGCGCCGAATGTGCCGACGATGGCTGAGGCAGGCCTGCCCGGCTTCCAATTCCAATCCTGGTACGGCGTCTGGGCACCGAAGGGTACGCCTGCCGAGATCAACCAGCGCGTGAACGCCCTGATGCAGGAGACGATGCGCGAGGCGGCCATCGTCGATCGGCTGAAAAGCCAGATCCTCGAACCGGTGACGGAAAGCATCGAGGAGACGCGGCGCTTCATCGCGGCGGAGATCGCCCGCGCCACCGAGCTGCTGCGCAGCGTCAACTATCAGCCAGAGTGAGGAAGGCATGCTGAAAAGACGGGCGCTGGGGATCGGCGCCTGCACGATCGCGCTCGGCGCCCCGCACGTCGGGCGCGCGCAAGTGGCCTGGCCACTCGGCCGGCCGATCCGCTTGATCTGCCCCACCCCGCCGGGCGCGGCGAACGACATGCTGGCGCGCGTACTGGCGCAACGGCTGCAGGACCGGCTGGGGGCCGTCGCCGTTGTCGAAAATCGGCCGGGCGGGTCGGCCCTGCTGGGCACCAACATTGTGCTCCAGGCGCCGCCGGACGGCTTCACGCTGCTGGCCTCGACCTTCAATACCGCCGTCATGCCGCTGGTGCTCAAGGGCGCGAATTTCGATCCCCAGACGGACCTCACGGTGATGGGGCGAACGGCGCAGGCGCCGCTTGTCATGGTGATCAGCGGCTCGCGGCCCGAGCGGACGGTCCAGGAGGTGGTCGCGGCGGCCAGGGCGCGGCCGCGGGATTGGAGCATAGCCATCTCGGCGCTGGGATCGGCCGGCCATCTGGCGACGATCGACTTTATGCGGCGGACCGGCGTCGATCTCAACGTCGTGACTTATCGCGGCACCCAGCCGGCGCTGACCGACCTGATGGGCGGCAGCGTGCAGCTTCTGATCGATCCGAGTTTCGCCCTGCTCGCCAGCCGAGCCGATGGGCGTATCCGGGCATTGGGCATCGCGGCTGCGCAGCGCTCCCCGCTGGCCGCCGATGTGCCCACCATGGCGGAAGCGGGTCTCCCAGGCTTCGAGTTCCAGGCGTGGTACGGCGTGTGGGGGCCGAAGGGCACGCCGCCCGACATTTCCCAACGCGTGAACGCCCTTGTGCAGGAGACGATGAAGGATTCGGAGATCACCCAACGGCTCGCCACGCAGGTGATCGAACCGGTCGTCGAGAGTATCGACGACAGCCGCCGCTTCATCGCCGCCGAAATCCAGCGGGCCGGGGAGTTGCTGCGCAGCGTCAACTACCAACCCGAATAGGGACAGGGCGGATGATGATCGCGGATTCTCAGGTGCATGTTTGGGCGGGAGAGCCGGTCGACCATCCCTGGCCGCAACCGCCGCCAGCCGTGGTCCAGCGCACCCAGCCACTCTCGCCGGAGGCCCTGCTGGCCGAGATGGACAGTGCCGGCGTGCATCGCGCCGTGTTGGTGCCACCGTCTTGGGAAGGGTACCGCAATGCGCTGTGCCTCGCTGCGGCCCAGCGGCATCCCGACCGCTTCGCCGTCATGGGCCGACTGCCCCTGGACGCGCCGGACAGCCGGGACCGCTTCAGCGAGTGGAGGTTCATTCCCGGGATGCTGGGAGCGCGGCTCAACTTCCGTCGTGCTGCTGTCCGTCAGCTTCGCGACGGCACCGTCGACTGGATCTTCCGGCAGGCCGAGGCCGACGGCCTGCCCCTGATGCTGTTCGTCAACGAGGATTTCGAGGCGGTCGGCCTGGTTGCCGAGCGCCATCCCGGCCTTCGGCTCGTGCTGGACCACATGGGCGCGCATGTCGAGCACCGCGGCGCAGCGGCCTTCGAGCATCTGGGCGATCTGCTGCGCCTCGCCCGGTTAGGCAATGTGGCGGTCAAGGCTTCCGCGCTGCCCTGTGCGGCGGAGGATGAGTATCCGTATCGAAGCGTCGAGCCGTTCCTGAGGGCTGCGTTCGATGCCTTCGGGCCAGAGCGACTGTTCTGGGGGTCCGACCTGACGCGCCTGCCCTGCGACTATCGCGATGCGGTCACGATGTTCACCGAGCACCTGCTCTGGCTCGGCGGCGCTGATAGGGCGGCGGTGATGGGCGCATCGCTCTGCCGATGGCTGAACTGGAATGCGTGAGGGTGTGATGTCCGACACGGAAACGCGTGGGCATAGCGTCTGCGTCACAGGCGGAGCCCGTGGGCTGGGTGCGGCGATCGTCCTCGGCTTCGCCCGCCAGGGCGCCCACGTGCATGTCTGCGACATTCTGCAGCGGGAGGGCGAGGATCTCGTCGGGACGCTGCGGGCGGATGGCCTGCGCGCCACCTTCCATCGGCTGGACGTGACGCAGGAGAACGACTGGAAGGCGCTGGCCGACAGTCTTGCGAACCAGGCGGGTAGCCTCGACGTGCTGGTGAACAATGCCGGGCTCATCGTCCGGAAGTCGCTTGCCGGCACGACGCGGGCGGAGTGGGATCTCGCCCTTGCGGTGAACGTGACCGGCGCCTTCCTCGGAATGAAGTACTGCCGCGGGCTTCTTGCTCGCGCGGCGCCCTCGGCGATCGTGAACATCTCCTCGACCGCCGGTCTCATCGCTCATGGGGATCCATCCTACACGACGAGCAAATGGGCGTTGCGCGGCCTGACGAAATCGGCGGCGCTGGAGTTCGCTTCGGAGGGGATCCGGGTCAATTCCCTCCATCCGGCCACGATCGCCACGCCGCTGACTGATGCCGCCCCGGCCGGGCACCTCGAGGCCAACCGATACGCGATCCCGCTGGGTCGCGAGGCGACGGCCGAGGAGATCGCCGCCATCGTGCTATTTCTGGCGTCAGAGGCTGCGTCGTTCATGACGGGAAGCGAGGTCGCCGCGGATGGCGGGCTGACAACCGGCGGTGTGGCCCATATGCGGTCGCAATACCAAAAAAAGCTCGCCGAACGCGGAGAAGGTTAGGCGGCGAGATCGGCGCGGATGAATCTTCCCGTCGCCTTGTAGGTGCCGGAATAGACGCCAAAGGCGGCGACACGGTCGCCATCCTCCAGGAAGGTGTGGACCTCGGCGCGATAGCCGATCCACTCGCTGCCGAGCCGGTTGAAGACGCCGGCGATGATCGCCTCCGCACCCACATAGGTGCCGGCGTAGGGAAAGCCCTCCGCCTCGGTCCACTCGGCATCCGGGGCGAGAGTGGCCAGCAGGTTGCGGCTGTTCTCCTCCGACGATCCCTTGTAGGTGGCGCGGACGAGGTCGAGATTCACGCCCATCACCCCCACCGCATCTCGCCGGTGGCCACCTTGGCGCCGATGTCCAGCGCCACCTCCATGCCGAGGCCGGGGAAGCGGGCCTTCATGGCGGTGATCAGGGGGGCCGAAGCGGTCGGCGACCGGGCGAGCTCCTCCTCGAAGGCGAGCAGATAGGCCTTGGTGTGCGCCACGCCCGAGAGGTCGGTCGCGGCATTCGGAACCATGTGGCCGGGCACGACGACGGCGGGACGGCGGGCGGCGATCCGGTCGAGGGTCGCGACCCAGGCTGCGCGCTGCTCGCGGGTTTGCGTGTCGGCTGTCCAGACATGGACGCCCGAGAAGATCAGCACGCCGCCGAACACCGCTTGGAGCGATGGCACCCAGAGATAGCGGCGGTTAGCGAGGCCTTCGGCATTCACGATCTCGATCGTCTGGCCGTCGACTGTGAGCGTCTTGCCCTGGAAGGCCTCGGGGATGACCACATCCGCGAGCGTCTGCGGGCCGTTGTCACGGAGTTGCGGCCCCCAGGTGGTGAGCTTCTTCTCCACGCTGTCGCGGATGGCAGCGACGGTCTCAGGCGCCGCGATGATCCGAGCCTCCGGGAAGGCCTCCTTGATGGGGCGCAGGCTGAAGTAATAGTCCGGGTCGCTCTGGCTCACGTAAACGGTCGTGAGCCGCCTGCCGGTGGACCGGATCGCCTCGACGATCGCGCGGCCGTCCGACAGCGTGAAGCCGCCGTCGATCAGCAGGGCCTCGGTCGCGCCGGAGACCAGCACGGGAGCCCGGAAGAATCCCGTCGGTCCGGCCGGGAAATGGCGCCAGCTCAGGTCGGCGGCAGCGGCCGTGCCCATCCCGGCGGGAGCCATGGCTGCGGCGGCGGCCGCGAGCGTCGTCTTCATGATGTCTCTCTTTGTGAGCACCGGGCGTCTCCTGGGTGGAGGGTGGAAGCGGGTCAGGAAGGCCGGCCCACGGCCATTCAGGTCATGGGCCGGAAACGGGTCAGGCGGCGCGCAGGCCGGCGATCAGGTCATCGGCGTCGGCGAAGAGCGCGTTCGCAGGCAAGAGCCGCTGCTTCCCGCCATCGCCGACGAGGAGCGCCGGGACGCCGTTGACGCCGAAGCGGCGCATCGTCTCGCGCCCGTCCTCGATGCGGCAGCGATAGACCTCGAGCAGGGCTGCGTCAGGCGCACGAAAGCGCTGGGCGGCCTCGCCCAAGCCCAGGCCGCCCAGCACCTCGGCCAGGACACCCAGATCGGTCGTGTCACGGCCGTCGACATAGCGGGCGAGTTGGATCGCCTTCAAAGCCTCCAGCTCACGCGGCGGCGACGTGATGGCGACGGCAGCCAGCGCCAGGCTGGCCGGTCCGGAATCGAACAGGCGCGTATGGTCCGCCAGAACCTGGCTGCGGTAGTCCTCGCTGAAGACCTGGCCGGTGAGGCGCGAGATCCGCTGATCGTTGGACCAGGCATAGGCGGCGAAATTCGCGTCCATCGGCCGGACGCCTTCCCCGGCGAACAGGCCGACGGTGACGAGCTCCGGGTCGAAGCTTCCATCAGCGGCGATCTTCTCCAGCACAGGCGAGGCGCCGTAGCACCAGCCGCAGAGCGGATCGAAGAGATAGGTGATGTGCATGGGGTCTCCCCGTCCTTCTCGTGGACAGAGAGATGGCACCACCCGATCACGCACAGAAGTCAAACAAACCATACGGACTGTGCGTTAGAACTGGACAATCCTGATGCTTCGCGGTCCAACCAAGCGGCCATGAACCTCAATCGCCTGTCCTACTTCGCCGCGGTGGTGAACACCGGTTCCTTCACCCGGGCGGCCGAGCAGCTCGGTATCACCAAGACCGTGGTGAGCCAGCAGGTGGCCCAGCTGGAGCACGAGACCGGAACGACTCTGCTGGTCAGGACCACGCGCCGCGTCCATCCGACCGAGGCGGGCCGTCTTTTCCACGCGCGCTGCATCTTCATCCTCAGGGAGGCGGAGGACGCTTTCGGCGAACTGGCGCAGGGCGCGACGGAGCCGTCCGGAACTTTGCGCATCACCGCACCCAACGACTACGGCGCCGCGACCGTCGTTCCCGTGGCGGCGGCCTTCACCTCCCGCTATCCGGCCTGCCGGGCAGAGTTGACGCTCCATGACAAGACGCTCGACCTTGTCTCGCGCGAGATCGACCTCGCGATCCATGTCGGATGGCTGGATGATTCGAGTCTCCTCGCGCGGCGCATCGGCTCCTTCCGCCAGCTTCTGGTCGGCAGCGCCGCGCTGGCGGAACGGATCGCAGACGTCCGCACTCCGGAGGATCTCGCGAAACTGCCCTTCGTCGCCAACATGGCCCTGAAGGAGCCCTTGCTGTGGAAGTTCTCCCGGGGAGATCTGGACCGGCAGGCGGTGCGCATGCAGGCCTCCCTCGCCGTCGACACGACGCCCGGGGTGCTCGCCGCGGTTCAGAGCGGCGGCGGGCTCTCGGTGCTGCCGGACTTCCTGGTCCGGGCTCTCCTCGCCTCCGGGCATCTGGTCCATGTCCTGCCGGAGTGGCATCTGCCCTGCGGGGGAATCTACGCCGTCTATCCCGCCGCGCGGTTCCGGCCCGCCAAGGTGACCGTTTTCCTGGAGATGCTGGCGAAAGCGGAAAGGCTAGGATCGCGATGGGCCGAGTGATCTTTCCCTTCTACGGGCAGGATTGCACGGTTGGTGGCACGAACTGAGAATGCTGCTGATCATGGGCCTCGGCCCTGCGCCGGCGCTGGATACTGCCCGGACATTGCCTTCCAGAAGGCCTCGGCGGTGGTCGACTGCCGTCGCAGCGGTCGGAACAGCCGGATTTCCACGCCGATCGAAAAGCCGCCAGCGCCGGCGTCGACCAAGCGTCCTGCCGCAAGATCTTCGGCGGCCATGGTCTGCGGCAGCCACGCCATGCCCTGGCCCTGGCGCGCCATGGTCTGCAGAGCGGCCGCGAGCGGCGCGGTGAACACCGGATCGAGCGACAGCGCCTCGCCGCTCGACCGCTGCGTCGCCTCGAGGATGCGGCCGAGGCCCGACGCGCCGCTGTAGGCCAGCAGGCGCACCGGCGCCGCCGGCGTGCCCGGCAAGGCCCATCGGGCCGCGCCCGCGGCGTCGGGGGCCGAGACCGGCACCAGCCGGTCGGTGCCGACCATGAGGCTGCTGAAGGCGTCGGGTGCCAAGCCGGTCCGGACGTCCGCGCGGGTGTGGCAGAGCAGGAAGTCCGCGTCACCCGCCAGCAGGATGCGCTCGCAGGCCGCCATCGTGTCGGAGACCAGGTTCAGCGTGCCCAGCGTCTCCAGCGAGGAAAATGACCGGATCCAGCCGGGGAAGAAGGTGAAGGACAGCGCGTGGGTCGCGGCGATCGTCAGCGCGGCGCCCTCGCGCCCTGCCGCCTTCAGCGCAGCCCGGCGCATCTGCTGCAGGTCGCTCACCAGACCCGCTGCCCGCTCGCGCAAAACCTCGCCGGCGGCGTTCAGCATCACTCCCTGCGACGCGCGCACGACCAGCGGCGTCCCGACCCAATCCTCCAGCGCCCGGATGCGGCGGCTGAAGGCCGGCTGGGTGACGTGCCGCGCCTCCGCCGCCCGGGAGAAGTTCCGGTGCTCCGCCAGCGCGAGGAAATCCTCGAGCCAGTTCAACTCCATGGCTGATGCCGAACGCGCATGACGAACGCAACTCTTGGCATTGGAAGGTCGCTCCGGCACGACGCTACCAAGAAGCTGTGCCGCGGGAAAGCGGCCCCCAGGAAGGGAAGCAGGGCCGAAGCTCAGCTTCCCAAGGGCACAGGAGGTATGCCGAATGCGCATCGTCGATATCCGCGAGGTCACCCAGCCGATCGCGTCCCCGATCCGAAACGCCTACATCGACTTCAGCAAGATGACGACGAGCCTGGTGGCCGTGGTCACCGACGTGGTGCGCGACGGCAAGCCCGTCGTCGGCTACGGCTTCAACTCCAACGGCCGCTATGGCCAGGGCGGCCTGATTCGCGAGCGCTTCCGCAACCGCGTCCTGGAAGCCGACCCGCAGATCCTGCTCGACGATAACAGCGACAACATCGACCCGGCCAAGGTCTGGGCGGCGATGATGACGAACGAGAAACCCGGCGGGCACGGCGAGCGCTCGGTCGCCGTCGGTACGGTCGACATGGCGGTCTGGGACGCGGTCGCGAAGATCGAGGGCAAGCCGCTGTTCCGGCTCCTGGCCGAGCGGCACGGGCGCGAGGCGAACCCCCGCGTCTTCGTCTATGCGGCCGGGGGCTACTACTACCCGGGCAAGGGTAATGAGGCGCTGCGGGCCGAGATGCGCGGCTACCTCGACCGCGGCTACAACGTGGTCAAGATGAAGATTGGTGGCGCCTCGATTGCGGAGGACGCGTCCCGGATCGAGGCGGTGCTGGCCGAGATCGGCAGCCAGGCGCAGCTCGCCGTCGACGCGAACGGCCGCTTCGACCTCGAGACCGGCATCGCCTATGCCAAGATGCTGCGCGACTATCCGCTGTTCTGGTACGAGGAGGTGGGCGACCCGCTGGACTACGCCTTGCAGGCCGCCTTGTCGGAGTTCTACCCTGGCCCGATGGCGACCGGCGAGAACCTCTTCTCGCACCAGGACGCGCGTAACCTGCTGCGCTACGGTGGCATGCGGGCGGACCGCGACTGGCTGCAGTTCGACTGCGCGCTCTCCTACGGGCTGGTCGAGTACCTGCGCACGCTGGAGGTGCTGCGCCAGTTCGGCTGGTCACCGTCGCGCTGCATCCCGCATGGCGGGCACCAGATGTCGCTGATGATCGCGGCCGGGCTCGGGCTCGGTGGCAACGAGAGCTACCCCGACCTCTTCCAGCCCTATGGCGGCTTCCCGGACGGCGTGCGCGTCGAGGACGGGCACGTGGTCATGCCCGACCTGCCGGGCATCGGGTTCGAGGGGAAGTCGGACCTGAGCAAGGTCATGCGCGAACTCGCCGCCTAGGGTAAAAACCCCATCAGGAATGACCGAGATGGGTGGAAACCAGACATCCGGTGCTGTCTCGGCTGCGGTCTGCTGAGCCTGACCTGCACCTCATAGTAAGCCTGAAATTCGCTGCCATCGCGCCGCGAAGTTTTCCACTGAGGCTGGAGCCGAGCCGAGATCAACATCCGCGGTGTGGTCCCACCTCGACGCGGAGAACCGGCCGCCTATCGCATGCAGGATGGTGCCGGAGGTGGTGCAGGCCGCCGACGCCAAGAACGCCACCCCCGGTGCCACCAACTCGGGTAGCAGCTCCGGCGCGCTCCGGCGCAGCACGCGAGTCGCGGCGACCGGCGAGATGGCGTTCACGCGCACGCCCGCTTCGCCCAGCTCCGCCGCCAAGCCAACCATGAGGCCGATCTGGGCCATTTTGGCGGCAGAGTAGGCGACGAGTCCGGGCAGGCAGCTCTCGACGCGCATCGCTCGGCCGGAGGTGGTCAGCACGATCCGCCCGTAGCCGGCGCGACGCATGTGCGGCGCTGCGGCGCGCGCGAGGTGCAGCGGCGCGTCGATACCGACCGCGGCCATGCGGTCCCAGAGTGCGTCGTCAGTCTCCTCCAGGCTCGCGAACACCACTAGGCCCGCGTTGTGGATCAGGGCGTCGAGGCGGCCGAAGCGGTCGAGCGCGCACTGGACCACCCGAGCGCAGGCGGCTGGGTTCGCGATGTTCTCGTGGCAGGCCGCGGCGATGCCGCCGGACGCAGCGATCTCGGCCGCGACACCGTCCGCGACCGCCGGGTCGAAGCCGGTCCCGTCCTGGGCGACGCCTGCGTCGTGGACCACGACGGCGCCGCCGCGCGCAGCGATCAGGCGTGCGTAGGCCGCGCCCAGCCCACGTCCGGCGCCGGTGACGACCACGACCTGCTCATCGAAGCGTATCGGGCTCTGACTGTCAGGGATGTCCGGCATGGGCGCCATATCTGCTGGAGGAACGAACAAGCTAGGGCCATAGCTCGGCGAGGGCGGAAGCCACGACCTGCGGGACGGTTAGCATGGGGTAGTGTCCCCCGGACAGGTCGCGGCACGTCCATCCCTCCGCATCCGCCCGGGCAGCGAGTTCTGCGTAGAAAGCCGATCGCACGGACGAACGCAGGAACGCGCGCGGCAGCTCAGCCGCGGCGCCGGAGCGCCGGTGGACCGGCTCCTCCAGGCTGCGCAACGGGTGCGGCGTGAGCCGTTCCTCGACCCAGGGGCGCACGGCATCGGGCAGATTCCATCCCGCTACCGGGAAAGGCGGCACCCGCCATCCTTCGCCGTCCTGCTCGGCAGACAGCCGCAGCCGCGCCGCCATGTTCGGGCCCAGCACGTCGTTGTTGGACTGCCCGTCCGCAGGCGTGGACGCGTCGAGGTAGACGAGACCGCGCAGGCGGCCTGGCACCCGCTCAGCCGCGGCGGTGATCACGACGCCACCGTAGCTGTGGCCGACGAGCACCGTATCGGCTAGGTCGCGATACTTCAGAAGATTGGCTACGTCGGCGGCGTGCGTGCCTAGACCCACCTCCGGGCCGAGGAGGTGGGCACGCTCGCCGAGGCCCGTCAGCGTTGCGGCGATCACGGCGTGGCCACTGCCGCGGAGCTGCGCGGCCACGCCGCGCCAGCACCAGCCTCCGAGCCACGCTCCGGGGACGAGCACGAACGTCGTCACCGCTGTAAGTCGGACGATGTCCTCCGCTCCCTCATCGTAAGCATCGATTCTGCGCTCCCTGAGCTGGCCTGTTGCTGTCCAGCTCGCCACGCCTATGGCACCGTCTGTCAGACAACTCCTGATGCCCTTTTGGGTCAGCTGAAGCGATCGGCGTAGGTCCGCTGTGGGTCGATATCCGTCGACCCTTCCGAGACATTCAACGCAGTCAGGTCGAGAGCCGAAAGGCAGGCCGTAGGTCTAGCCGCCGGGACGGCTATTGCGAACTTGTCCGTCGCGCGGATCAGCCGATCCAGGATCCCTGGCTCCGTGAAGGCGTGACCTGCCCCTTCGATCAGATGAAACTCCGCGTCGGGCCATACCTTGTGTAGACCGTGTGCATAGCGGACTGGGCACGGCATGTCGTAGCGCCCATGAACAATGACGCCCGGAATACCTTTGAGGCGCCCGGCGTTCGCGAGCAGCTGCCCCTCCTCCAGCCATGCCCCATGCGAGAAATAGTGGTTCTCCAACCTGGCGAATGCCAGCGCGTAGTGGCCGTTGTGGAATGGCGCCGACAACCCGTGATCGGGCAGGAGCGTGATCGTTTCTCCCTCCCAGATCGTCCATGCCTTGGCGGCCTCAAGCTGGACGACCGGGTCATCGCCGACGAGGCGCCTGCGGTAGGCGGCCACCATGTCGTGGCGCTCTTCCTGGGGGATGGGCGCTTGGAAAAGCTCCCACTTGTCGGGAAACATCTCGGAGACGCCGAACTGGTAGTACCAGTCGATTTCCGCCTTCGTGACCGTGTAGACGCCGCGCAGAATCAACTCGCTCACGCGGTCGGGATGGGTCTCCGCATAGGCGAGGCCCAGGGTTGATCCCCACGAGCCGCCGAGGACCAGCCATTTCTCGACCCCGATGCGCTCACGCAGGCGTTCGATGTCGGCAACGAGATGCCAGGTCGTGTTCTCCTCCAGGTCGGCATGCGGTTCGGATCGTCCGCAGCCACGCTGATCGAACAGGAGGACGTCGTACCGCTCAGGGTCGAAGAGACGACGATGGGACGGAGAAATGCCGCCTCCCGGACCGCCGTGCAGAAACACGGCCGGCTTGCCACCTGGCTTGCCGACCCGCTCGTAGTAGATCGTGTGGCCGCCTCCGACATCGAGAGAACCGGTCTCGTAGGGCTCGATAGGCGGATAGAAGGTGCGCAACTCCGGCATTCAGGCTCCCCCAAGGATCGTCAGCCACGCATCCTTCCACTCTGCCTGCCAGCCGAAAAGCGGACTGTAGTAAAGCAACTCAATCCGGCCCTTTCTGATTGGGTTTTCACCCTAGGCTCGGGACTCATTGCTTGATCCAGAAGATGACCGTGGCGGCAATTGCAATGGCATTGAAAAAGGTGGGCGCACCGGTCGAAACGCGCAGCGATACGTCGCCAGTCCTCGATGCCCTCCAACACGATCTCAATGCGGTGGAGGCCGGCATCATGCGGGGTGGGGCACCTTGCGGCTGCGTGTCGAGGGAACGCAGGGCTCGGACCAGGGCAGCCAATACACCAGTGACGGCTTCCAGCGCCTGATGCGCGACCAGGGCATCACCTGCTCGATGAGCAGATCCGGCAACGTGTGGGACAACGCCACGATGGAGAGCTTCTTCTCCTCGCTGAAGACCGAGCGCACCGCCCGCAAAGTCTATCGCTCGCGCGACGCAGCGAGGGTGGATGTGTTCGATTACATCGAGCGGTGAACCGCTCCGGGAATTGCGGAGGCTGTTGGTTTGAGTCACGCGGCCCTGACTGTCGTCTCCAGCGAGGTATAGTAGCGATCTTCGGCCTCGGCGGGCGGGATGTTGCCGATGGGTTCGAGAAGTCGGCGGGTATTGAACCAGTCCACCCATTCGAGGGTAGCGAACTCGACGGCCTCGAAGGGGCGCCATGGCCCTCGTCGGTGGATGACCTCGGCCTTGTAGAGACCGTTGATGGTTTCGGCCAAAGCGTTGTCGTAGCTGTCACCGACGCTTCCAACCGAAGGCTCCAACCCGGCCTGGGCCAGGCGCTCGGTGTATTTGATCGAGACGTATTGGCTGCCCCGGTCGCTGTGATGCACGAGCCCACCGCGATGTAGGGGCCGTCTCTCATGGAGAGCCTGCTCCAGGGCATCCAGAACGAAGCTTGCCTGCGCGGTCCGCGACGCCCTCCAGCCAACGATCCGGCGAGCATAGGCATCGATCACGAAGGCGACGTAGATGAAGCCTTTCCAGGTCGCCACGTCGGTGAAGTCGGAGACCCAAAGCGTGTTCGGGTGCGGAGCCTTGAACTGCCGCCCGACGTGATCCGGTGGGCAAGGCGCTGCCTGGTCACCGATCGTGGTCCGGACAGGCTTGCCGCGGATCACGCCTTGCAGGCCCATGTGGCGCATCAAGCGCGCCACCGTGCAGCGGGCTACATCGTGACCTTCGCGCAGCAGCTGCCGCCAGACCTTGCGCACGCCGTAGACGCGGAAGTTCTCCTCGAAGACGCGCTGGATCTGCGGCATCAGGGCCGCATCGTGTTTTGCACGTGCCGGGAGCTTCGATGGATCGAGCCGCCGGGCGGCATGGGCATGATAGGTCGAGGGGGCGATCGGCAGGACCTTGCAGAGCGGCTCGACCCCGTAGACCCCACGATGATCATCGATGAAGGCGATCATGGCTTGAACCGGCGGTCGAGCTCCGCCTGGGCAAAATACGCAGACGCCTTGCGTAGGATCTCATTGGCCTGCCGAAGCTCCCGGTTCTCCCGTTCGAGGGCCTTGAGCCTGGCGGCCATCTCCGTCGTCGGGCCAGGTCGGCGACCGCTATCGCGCTCCACCTTCTTGACCCAATCGTTCAGCGTCTGGGCGGACGGCCGCGCGTGCGCCGGGATCCTGAACCAGGCCGCGCGCAGCCAAAGCTTCAAGCCGCTCGAGAATCTTCTCGAGCGGCGCCACGACGAGCTGTTCCGTCGGGATGTAATCATAGCCCAGCTCGCGTGCGCGCCAGCGTGCGTCGTTATAGCGGTTGGCGTCTGAGGCAGTGTGGACACTCGCCAGCGCTTTCCACTCCTGCTCCAGCTCTTCGTTCAGCCGGCTCGCGACCCGCATGGCGCGCCGGCCCATGCGGTCGTCCGCAACCCGGATTTGGGTCGAGTGGCGGATGACACCGCGTCGGTCCAGCGCCGCGAACTCCTCCGGCCGCGGCGGACGAAGTGCCAAGTGGAGCATCTTTGGGTGAGGTAGTCGGGCATGGGCGGCATACCGTGTTGGACGAAATGTTGGACATTTTCGCTCAACACGCCGGCCCATTCGCCTGCAAACGCCGGTAAGTCGCGGGAACCGCAGAGGATTTGCGGGTGCGACTGGAGCACAGCGGTGGGAACCGGATTCCAACCTTCGCTGGGTGCGATGAGAGACGTCTCGCAGAGTGGCACAGGCGATCGCATACCTCCCCTTCGCCCCAAACCGCTCGTGTGCACCACCGCCGTGCTATCGGCCCCTGTAGCGTAGTGCCTCGACCAGCAAGGCGAAGGCTGGCGTGGGCTGGCGGCGGCTGGGGTAGTACAGTTGGTACCCCGGAAAGGGCGGGCACCAATCCTCCAGCACCCTAACGAGTTGCCCGGCCTCGAGGTGATGCTGCGCCTGGTCCTCGAAGACGCAGACCAGGCCGAGCCCCGCCAGTGCGGCCTTGATGAGCGGGGGCGAGATGTTGAACACCAGCTGCCCGTCGACCCGCACCCGTACCTCGCGCCCGTCCTTCTCCAACTCCCAAGCGTAGAGCCCGCCAAGGGTCGGCAGGCGCAGGTTGATGCAGCTATGCGCGGCTAGATCCTGCGGTGTCCGTGGCGTGGGATGCCGCGCGAAGTAGGACGGCGCACCCACGACCGCCAGGCGGATGTCCGGCCCGATGCGCACCGCGACCATGTCCTTCGCCACCTGCTCGCCCAGGCGCACGCCCGCATCGTAGCGACCGGCCCCGAGGTCCAACAGGGTATTGTCGACATCGACCTCGACCTTGATGTCCGGATAATTCGGCAGAAGCCGTTGCAGGGCAGGCAGCAGGACGGTATCGGCCGGGTGTTCGCCGGCCGTGATCCGGATGGTGCCGGCCGGCTTCTCGCGCAGGTCGCCGAGTGCGGCGAGCCCGTCCTCGATCTGGTCGAAGGCCGGGCCGAGGGTGCGGAGAAGGCGCTCCCCGGCTTCGGTGGGGGCGACGCTGCGGGTGGTGCGGGTCAGCAGCCGCAGGCCGAGCCGTGCCTCGAGCGCCCGGAGCGACTGGCTCAACGCCGAGGGGGAGACCCCCAGCTGGGCCGCGGCCCGAGTGAAGCTGCGCTCGGTCGCGACCAGCCGGAAGGCTTGGAGATCGTTGAGATCCGTCCTGGGCATTATGAAGTCCTGCTTCAAGGCTCGTGCGGGTTATACCGGCTAATCCCCCGCCACCCCACCCCCTACCTTCCCTCCAGATAGTCCAGGCCTCGTTGTGGCCCGGGCTCCCGGCCATCGAGGGAGGCTGACCATGGAGATCACACGCGCAGGCACACAGCCGTCAGGACGGGGTCCGGGCGACTGGTTCACCGGCATCGTCCGCATCGACCCGCTGTTCAGCCCGCCGGAACCGGCCCGGGCGGCCGGCGCCCTGGTCACCTTCGAGCCGGGCGCGCGCACGGCCTGGCACACCCATCCGCTCGGCCAGACGCTGCTTGTCACGGCCGGCTGCGGTTGGGTGCAGCGCGAGGATGGGCCGATCGAGGTGATCCGCCCCGGCGACGTGGTGTGGTTTCCGCCTGGTGAGCGGCACTGGCACGGTGCCTCCGCCACCACCGCCATGAGCCACATTGCCATTCAGGAAAAGCTCGACGGCTCGCCCGTGGATTGGCTGCAGCATGTCACCGACGCGCAGTACGGCGCCGGCCCGGCCGCCTGACGATCGACGCCCTTCCGAGGAGATTCCCGCATGTTCAAGTCCATGATCGGCGTTGCGCTGATGACCACCCTCACCACCGCGGCCCCTGTCCTGGCGAATGAGCGCGTCCGGATTTCTTCCGAATGGGGCGATGTCACGGGTGAGCTGCTCGACAATGCCGCGACGCGCAGGCTCGTGCAGATGCTGCCGCTGTCGATCTCCATGCGCGACCACCTGCGCCAGGAGAAGACGGGGCGCCTGCCTGAGCCCCTGCCGGCCACCGAACGGCGACAGGACTTTGCGGTCGGGACCCTGGGGCTGTGGAGCTCGGGCGATTTCGTGATCTATTATCGCAGCGGGCGCGTGCCCTCGCCCGGCATCGTCACGCTCGGCCATGTCAACGGCGACGTCTCCATCTTCGATCGGCCGGGCCCGGTCACCATCCGCCTGGAACGCGTTCAGTGAACCGCGTTCTGGCGGCGCATGAAGCAGAGACCGTGACCTCCCGTAGTGCCGTCTCCGGCGCAGTGCTGGCCATGACACTCTGCGCGGGCGCGTTGATCGCCTCGGAATTCCTGCCGGTCAGCCTGCTGACGCCGGTGGCCGCGGATCTGCGCATGACGGAAGGGCAGGCCGGCCAGGCCATCTCCGTCTCCGGCATTTTCGCGGTCGTCACCAGCCTGTTCGTCTCCTTGGTGGTGGGGCGGATCGATCGTCGTGTCGTGCTGCTGGGTTTCACGATGCTGATGATCGCATCGGGCGCAATCGTGACCTTCGCCCCGAACCATGCCGTGCTGATGGCTGGCCGTGCGCTGCTGGGCATCGCCATCGGCGGCTTCTGGTCGATGTCCACCGCGACCGTCATGCGGCTGGTGCTCAACCGTGATGTGCCGAAGGCGCTGGCGATCCTGAACGGCGGCAATGCCCTGGCGGCCACGGTCGCCGCGCCGCTCGGCAGCTTCCTCGGTGCGCAGATCGGATGGCGCGGCACCTTCTTCTGCGTCGTCCCGCTCGCGGCCATCGCCTTTACCTGGCTGCGCGCCACCCTGCCGCCGATGCCGGCCGAGCGGCGTTCAGGCGGCGGCGCGGCTTTCCGGCTGCTGCGCCGCCCCCAGGTCGCGCTGGGGATGCTTGCGATCCTGTTCCTGTTCATGGGGCAGTTCGCGCTGTTCACCTATCTGCGGCCGTTCCTGGAAACCGTGACGCGCGTCGATGTCACGCTGCTGTCGCTCACCCTCCTCATCCTGGGCGTGACCGGCCTGATCGGCACCTATGCGGTCGGCTGGTTCCTGCGGCGCAGCCTGCCCGGCGTGCTCTTCGCCATTCCGCTGGTGATGGCGGCCATCGCGATCGCGTTGTTGACCCTCGGCCATTGGCAGGCGGCCACGGTGGCGCTGATCGGCGCCTGGGGACTGATCAGCACGCCGGCCCCCGTCGGCTGGGGAACCTGGCTGAGCCGGACCTTGCCCGAGGATGCCGAAGCGGGTGGCGGCCTGATGGTCGCGACCATCCAGCTTGGCATCACGCTCGGCGCATCCGTCGGGGGCCTGCTGTTCGACATCGTCGGATACCAAAGCACGTTTGGCGCCGGCGCCGCGATGCTGACGGCCTCTGCCGTTCTCACGCTGCTGAGCTGGCGCTGGGCCACGGCCTCATCCGTCAGGGCCTAGCCCGATGGACCCCTCAATCCCGATTGCGGCGAAAGTCGCGAACCACAAACAAGGAGACACCTCGATGCATGACCCACGCCCCGTCCCGACCCAGCCCCAGCAGCACAGCCCCGATGGCGGGCGCCGCAACCTGCTGAAGCTCGCCAGTGCCAGCACCTTCGCCGCCCTGGCCTTCCGCCACATCTCCTCCGCAAAGGCTCAAGACATGTCCAATGGTGCCGCCAATTTCTACACCAGCGACCGGGTGACCTCGCAGAAGGTCACCTTCAAGAACCAGTACCAGATGAACGTCGCGGGCAATCTGTTCACCCCCCGCGGCCTCGATCGCAATGCGCGGACGCCGGCGATCATCGTGGGGCATCCCATGGGCGCCGTGAAGGAACAGAGCGCCAATCTGTATGCCACGAAGATGGCCGAGCAGGGCTTCGTCGCCATGTCCATCGACCTGCCCTTCTGGGGCGAGAGCGAAGGCCAGGCGCGCAACCTCGTCTCGCCCGATGTCTACGCCGAGGCCTTCAGCGCCGGCGTGGATTTCCTCGGCAGCCAGCCCTTCGTCAACCGCGAACGCATCGGCGCGATCGGTGTCTGCGGCAGCGGCAGCTTCGTCATCAGCGCCGCCAAGATCGACCCGCGCATGCGCGCCATCGCCACGGTCAGCATGTACGACATGGGTGCGGCGAACCGCGATGCGCTCAACCACAGCCAGACGGTCGAGCAGCGCAAGGCCATCATCGCTCAGGCGGCCGAGCAGCGCTACGCGGAGTTCAATGGCGCCGAGGTGCAACTGACAGGCGGCACCGTGCATGAGTTGACGGCGGAGACGCACCCGATCCAGCGCGAATTCTACGATTTCTACCGCACGCCGCGTGGTGAATATACGCCGCCCGGCGCCACGCGCCGCACCACGACGCATCCGACGCTGACCAGCAATGTCAAGTTCATGAACTTCTACCCCTTCAACGACATCGAGACGATCTCGCCGCGGCCGATGCTGTTTATCACCGGCGACCAGGCCCATTCGCGCGAGTTCAGCGAGGACGCCTACCGGCGCGCGGCGGAACCGAAGGAACTGCACTACGTCGCGGGCGCAGGACACGTCGATCTGTACGACCGGGTGAACCTGATCCCGTTCGACAAGCTGGCTGCGTTCTTCAACCGGCACCTCGCCTGAGCCCCATCGGACAGCCCAGAGCGCGCCGCAGGGCGCGACGCCAACAAGGAGAATCAGCATGGACCTTCTCATCAACGGCGTCGCCCGCCAGGTCGACAGCGAAGCCGACACGCCCCTGCTCTGGGTGCTTCGCGACGAGCTGGGCCTGACCGGCACGAAGTATGGCTGTGGCGCGGCCCAGTGCGGCGCCTGCACTGTGCTGGTCGACGGCCAGGCGACGCGGTCCTGCGTCACGCCCATCGATGCCGTCGCCGGCCAGCACATCACGACCATCGAGGCCATCGAGGCGGATGCGGTCGGCCAGAAGGTCGTGGCCGCCTGGGTCGCGAACCAGGTGCCGCAATGCGGCTACTGCCAGTCGGGCCAGGTGATGGCGGCGACCGCGTTGCTGACCCAAACCCCGCAGCCCAGCACGGAGGACATCGCGGCCGCGATGACCAATCTCTGCCGTTGCGGCACCTACAACGCGATCTCTGCCGCCGTGCGGCAGGCCGCCCAGGGCTGAGGGAAAGACCATGGACGGCATCATGAACGCGCCCACCCGTCTTCCGCAGGATCGGCCGGCCAATCTCTCCCGCCGCGGCGTGCTTGGCGCCTCGCTTGGCGCGCTTGTGCTCGGCGTGGCGCTGCCGCGCAGTGCGCCCCGCGCCCAAGGCGCCACGGCGCCCGCCATCACGCCCGGAACCCGCGTGCCGGCCTTCCTGGAAATTCGCCCCGGCGGCGGCGTGCTGCTGCGCAGCCCCTTCGTCGAAGGCGGGCAGGGTGTCACCACCGCCTTCGCGCAGATCGTCGGCGAGGAACTCGACGTCGAGCCCACCGCCTTCACGGTCGAATGCGCCCCGCCCGGCGCGGACTACCTGATGGTGAACGGCGGGCGCTTCACCGGCGGCAGCTTCTCGGTCCGGTCGAGCTACGCCGCGATGCGGCGCCTGGGCGCCACCGCACGGCACATGCTGCTGCAAGCGGCGGCTGCGCGCCTCGGCGTGCCGCTGGATAGCCTCTCGACCGAACCCGGTCGCGTCATCCATGCCGCATCGGGGCGCAGCCTGGCCTATGGCGAAGTCGCCGCCGACGCCGCCGCCCTGCCTGCGCCCGATGGCGTCCCGCTGCGGGCGGAAAGCGCATTCCGTTGGATCGGCAAGCCCGTCGGGCGGCTGGACATGCGCGCCAAATCCACCGGCAAGGCCGTCTATGCCATCGACCTGACGGTCGAGGACATGTTGCAGGCGGCCGTGCAGCACGCCCCACGCCTTGGCATGGAACCAGGCGCGCTCGCCAATGAGGCGGAGGTGCGCGCCATGCCCGGCGTGCACTCCATCCATCGCCTGCCCGGCGCCGTCGCCGTGCTGGCCGATCGCTGGTGGCGCGCCCGCCGCGCGGTCGAGACGCTGCAGGTGACTTGGACAGAGCCGGCACCCGACGCGCGCCATGTCATGCCTGCGGATTTCTCCTCGGCCGGGCGGCGCGTCGCGCTGGCCGCCGCACCCGGCCCCGGTACGGCCGCCGAAACGCATGGCGATGCCGCGACGGCTCTGAGCGGTGCGGCGCGGGTGGTCGAGGCGACCTATGACGCGCCCTATCTCGCGCATGGACAGCTCGAGCCGCCCTCGGCGATCGCGCGCTGGAATGCGGATGGCATGCTCGATCTTTGGCTGCCGAACCAGGCGCCGGAGATGTTCCAGCGCGTCGCCGCGACAGTCGGCGGGATCGAGCCGGAGAAGGTGCGGATCCATTCGCCGATACTCGGCGGGTTCTTCGGCCGCCATTTCCTGTACGACAGCGCCAACCCCTTTCCGCAGGCCATTCTGCTGGCCAAGGCGGTGGGCCGGCCGGTCAAGCTGATCTGGAGCCGGGAGGAGGAGTTCCTGCGCGACGCGCTGCGCCCGATGGCGCTCGCGCGCTTCCGCGCCGGGCTCGATGCGCAGGGCCTGCCCGTCGCGTTGCAGGCCGAGGCCGTGAGCGAGGGTCCGGTCGGGCGCTGGTTCGGGCGCCAGTCGGACAAGGCCGATCCTTCGGCGGTGGAGGGCATCGCCGGCAAGCGCTACGCCATCCCGAATCGCAGCGTCGCGCATGTGCTGCAAATCGACCCCGCGCTGATCGGCTTCTGGCGCTCGGTCGGGCATTCGATGAACGACTTCTTCTACGAGACGTTTTTCGACGAGATCGCCGATGCGGGGGGCCAGGATCCCTATGCATTGCGGCTGCGCCTGCTGGCCGAGAGCCCACGTCACCGCGCGCTGCTGGAGGCGGTGGGGGAACTCTCGGATGGCTGGCGGCGCGGCCCGTTTACGACCGCCGATGGCACCAGGCGTGCCCGCGGTGTCGCCATGGCCTCGCCCTTCGGCAGCGAGGTGGCGACCATCGCGGAGGTCTCGATCCGCGATGGCGAAGTGCTGGTGCACGATGTCTGGGTGGCGATCGACCCGGGCAGCATCGTCAACCCGGCCATCATCGAGGCGCAGGTGCAATCGGCTGTCGCACTTGGCCTGTCCTCGGCATTGCTGGAGGAGGTGGTGTACGAGGACGGTACGCCGCAGGCACGCAACTTCGATGGCTATCGCATCCTGCCACCGGATCGGATGCCGCGCGTGCATGTCCGCATCGTCGAGAGCGGTGCGCCGATGGGCGGCATCGGCGAACCCGGTCTGCCTGGCGTACCGCCGGCCGTGGTCAACGCCGTCGCGGCCCTCACCGGGCAGCGCATCCGTAGCCTTCCCCTGTCCAAAACCCGGTTTGGAGCCGTGTGAATGAAGACGATGTTCTTCATCGGCGCCGCCCTCGTTGCCCTGACGCTGCCGCATGCCGCGGCAGCGCAGGATGCCGCGCGGGGCCGCGCCGTGTTTCAGCGTCAGTGTGCCGCCTGCCACCAGGTCGCTCAGCCCCGCAATGGCGTCGGTCCGACCCTCCAGGGCGTCATGCAGCGTGCCGCCGGTGCGGTCGAGGGTTTCAACTACTCGCCGGCCATGCGGTCGGCGGGGATCACCTGGAACGCCGAAACGCTCGACAGCTATCTGTCCAATCCGGCTGCGATGGTGCGCGGCACACGCATGGTGAACCGGGTGCCGTCCGAACAGGATCGACGCGACATCATCGCCTTCCTGGCCACGCCGTGACGTGCGGACCGTTCATGGATGTGCTGGCGGTATGACCGTTGGCGCCGGCGGACACTGCGCCGCGGCAACAGCATGACGCAGGCGCCGCATGAGGTTGGATCGTCCGGACCGCGGTCGATCCGCCCGCCAAGAGCGCCGGCTGCCCGAACAGGCCCGACGCGCCTTGGCCGCGTCCGGAAGCCGATCGACCAATCCTCCACCTGCCTGTCAGAAAGGATGAACAGATGAAGCGCTTTGCCTTTGCCGTCATGTCCTGTGCACTTCTTGGCGCATCGCTCGCCCAGGCTCAGGGGGCGCCGCAGGCTGGCTCCCTGCAAGCGGTATCGCCCGCGCTGGAGCGCTACGAGCAGCAGACCGTCTTCGGCAATCTCTGGCGCCGCCCTGATCTGTCTCCGCGGGACCGCAGCATCGTCACGCTTGCGGCGTTGATCACCCGCAACCAGGCGACGGAATTGCCGCGCTACCTCGGTCTCGCGCTCGACAGCGGCGTGACGCCGGGTGAGGTCTCCGAGCTGATCACCCATCTCGCCTTCTATGCCGGTTGGGGCAATGCGATGGGGGCCATCCCGGCGGTGCGGCAGATCTTCGCTGCGCGCGGCATTGGGACAGACCGACTGCCCGCGGCGCAGCCTGACCTGTTGCCGTTGGATCAGGCGAGCGAGGCGCGGCGCGCGAATCTGGTCGCCCAGACGGTGCGGCCCACCGCGCCGGGCCTCGACCAGTTCACGACGGAGACGCTGTTTCGCGACCTGTGGCTGCGCCCCGATTTGGCGCCGCGCGATCGCAGCCTGGTGACGGTCAGCGCCCTGATCACCGCCGGCCAGTCGGCCCAACTTCCGTTCCACCTGAACCGGGCGATGGATCATGGCCTGACCCGCGCGCAGGCGTCGGAGGTCGTGGCGCATCTCGCCTTCTACGCCGGCTGGCCCAACGCCTTCTCGGCCGTGCCGGTCTTGAAGACTGTCCTCGATGGCCGCCCGAGCTGACCCATTAGATCAAAGGAACATCGTGATGACGCGAATTGGCATGCTTGGCCTGACCATGTCCCTGCTTCTCGCCCAGGGCGCGCATGCAAACAGCACCGCGCCTGCCCAGGCGGCGAGGCCGGCCGCGGTGACTCCGAGCGAGCAGGGCGATCTTCGGATTGCACGGGCCGGTGCGCAGCCTTCGAGGAGAGGCCCCGCCGAGTATTTCACCGGCTCGGTTCGCATCGACATGCTGTTCCAGGCCACGGCGCCGTCGCGCATGGCCGGCCAGACTGACCAGGACTTCGCTCGCGCTGGACTGGTTGCGCACCATGATTTGGCGCGAGTGTTGCTGCGCACTGGGCATGTCGAGGAAGCTGCGGAGACCCTGCGTCCAATCTTCCTCGAGTTGGAACAGTCGATCGAGCGTTCAATCGGCTCTGCACCTGCCGATGGCGTCATATTCGCGATGTTCGGCCGGATTACCAACCTTCTCGCGGATGCAGAGCTACTCCTGTCGAACAGGTCGCGGGCCGCCGATATCTTGGCGTCGCTCGAACGAAGGCTAGCCCCAGATGGGGCGGAAATCTCCGCGCTGAGTGACCACCGGCTCGAGGCTCTTATCCAGTATTACGCCGCGGCGCAGGCACTGCAGCCTTACGATCATACAACGGAGTATCGGCGGGAACTGCGCTTCCGGCTATCGCTGGCCACCGAGGAGTGGGCGCGGCGGCATCCGGATGATGCCGAGGCGCAGACTTGGCACGCGACATCGGCGAGCCGGCTTGCGTTCACCTTTCGATCGCTCGGGAATCTCCAGCTCGCACGTGACCTCGCGCGCATTAGCAGGCGGCATGCGCAAAACGCGAGGACACTAGCCCCTAGGAGCCTATTGGTGGAATCTGCTCTCCTCTGGGCTGAGTACACGGAAGCAACAATGAACTGGGACGGGCGCCCGGTCCCCGAGAATATTCTGAACCGCGCCGATCAGTGGCGGCTCACTACCTTCGGCCGCATCCTACCACTGCTCGACGTCGAGCCAGAGGCGGCGAGCCTCGTTTCGCCGGTGGTCTTGGCCTACCATTTGTTCGGTCGTCTCGCCCACACGCGCGGACAACATCGCCGGGCGATCGACGACATCATGCGCGCCTCCGAACGGATCCTGCGCTACCGCCAGACTGCCCGTAGGCCGGCCCCAATGGGCGAGGAGTTGATGGAGCTCAGTGCGAACGTCTCATACACGCTCAGCCGGATGCGCTCCCCGGCCTTTGCCGAGAACCTACGCACAATCGTGCCGACGTTCCTGACGGACTGGTGCATCAACTATCCGGTGCAGCTCGGGACCGAGGCGAGGGATCTGCACAGCATCCGCGAGGGACGCGTCTTCGCCTTGGCGCTGCTTGGCTGTGCAGTGCGGCTCGGCGGCCCAGCAGAGGAGGGTTTGGCGGAGCTCGGCCTGATCGTCGGCGCACCCGAGGATATCAGGCGGGATTTTGCCGCGTTGCTGCCGCAGGCCCTTGCGCAGCTCGCGCCGATCATCGAGCGCATTCCCGAGGACCGGCTGCGCGAACTGCATCAGGCCAGCCTCTCCCAAGGCGTGCCGTTTCCTGAGCTCGCGCTGGGAGCCGATCAGCCGGTCCGCATCTTATTCGATTTCGGTCGCTCTGAGCTGACAGAACGGGCCCGGCAGGTAATAGCCGACCTCGTCGAAGCGAGCCAACGGACGCGACCTGCCCGGATCGAGGTCATCGCCCATCTCGACGTTGCCGAGGTACAGCCTCAGTCGCGTCGCGATGGTGGCGTCTCGCCGACGGAACTAGCGCTGCGCCGTGCACGCGTCGTTGCGGCCGAGTTCGAGCGACGGGGCATTCCCCACGCGTCCCTCGACGTCGGCTCGCGTGGCGCGGACAGTCCGGTGGTGGTAAGCGCCACGCGCGACGGAACCAGCGCGTTGACATCCGGCTGCGATAGCATTGGCCACGATATCGTTGTGCTGGCAGATATGCCTTCGCAACGTCTCGGTGGCTGACATCTACGGCACCTTCGCTTCGTCACCTGCAACGCCAGCGGCCCCGCGAGGGATCCACCGACAACGCGCTGACCTTGCGCGCCTTGACCAACATGCTGTTGTTCGACCACATATAGCAGCCGAGCACGAAGGCGATGCTACTGGTGTTGAGCGAGGCATCGGCGAAGTCGCCCCGCCGAGCGCAAGTCACGGTCACGTCGATGTTCGCGGTCGCACCAGCGGCGAGGCTCAGCAGGTCCCAACTGGTTTCCAGGGCCAGGCTGCGCGCCTCGATCGGTACCGAAGGGCACCATAGAGCATCGCGGGCGCCGCTTCTGGCAGTCCATAGAGCCGCAGCGCCTCGAGCTCGATCCGGCCGTCGAAGCCGAGGATGCTGATCTGAGCATAAGCGACGCCTCGGCCAAGCGCACCGTCATGCGGCGGTTCGGCGTGCCGCTGCTCCAGGAGCAAATCATGGCGATCAGATAGCAATATTGTGATCGCATGCATTGCTTGGCTTCTGCGGTTGTCCGAGCGAATGGTCAGGCACGCGCAGGATTTGGCGCGGCCTCGCCAGGTTTCGGCTCGCGGGGCTCGGGCTGGTAGTACCCGGCTCATCGGGTGCCGACCGGAGCCCAGCCATGACGAAGCTTTCCGATACCCAGGCCATTATCCTCAGCGAGGCCAGCCGCCATCCGGCGCTGCTGGCGAGCGCGCCTAAGCCGCCCTCCGCGGCACGCCAAGCGGTCTTCCGAAGCATGCTGAAGAACCTGTTGCTCGAAGAGGTGCCGGCGGCGGCAGAGCACCGCGACCTCGCGTGGCGGCAGGACGATGACGGCGCGCCGATCACGCTGCGCATCACGAGCGACGGCCTTCGCGCCATCGGCATCGAGGCCACGGAGCCGAGCGAGATCGGCACTGAGCCCCGCGAGCTGACCGAGGCGGAAGAGGCTGGCGAGCTCAAGTTGCAGCAGGAGGCGCTGGACGCCGAGAACGAGGCCGAGCTGGCCGTGGCAGGACAGGGCGACCAGCAGGCTACTGCGGCGCCCACTACGAGCCGTCAGGGCCTGCGAGGTCCCGCGGCGGCGGTGGTGGCGGCTTGGGAAGCGCAGGACGGTTTGGAGGCAGCCCTGACGGCCCTGAAGGCGTCGCTGGGCCGGCGGATGCCCGCTCGCGCCCAGGACGCCCTGCGCAAGCCACGCGAGGGCACGAAGCAGGCGGCGGTGCTCGACCTGCTCCGGCGTGAGGAGGGCGCGACCATCGCCCAGGTGATGGAGGCCACGGGCTGGGCGCAGCACACGGTCCGCGGCTTCTTTGCTGGCCTCAAGAAGAAGGGCCACACGGTCGAGGTGCTGGAGCGCGTGAAGCAGGTCGGCTCGGGCAAGCAGGGCGCCAAGGGCAGCTATAGCATCTATCGCGTCACTAGCCCGGTCGCCGCCGGCTGATGCGGGCGGTAGGAACACGCTACGCGGTCGGGCTCTATCGGGTCTCGACTGCGGAGCAGGGGCAGAGCGGGCTGGGTCTGGAGGCCCAGCAGGCGAGCGTGCGCGCCTTCGTGGCGAGCCAGGGCTGGACGCTGGTGTCGGAGCATATCGACATCGCCAGCGGCAAGGACGACCGGCGGCCCGGCTTCCAGGCGGCGCTGCTGAAGAGCCGGCAGCTAGGCGCAGTGCTGGTGGCGGCGCGCCTCGACCGCATCACGCGCCGGGCGCACACGCTGTCGCAGTTGTTGGAGGACGGCGTTTCGATCCGGGCCGCGGA
>NZ_JBXAQB010000019.1:0-140535 GCF_058806835.1 Roseococcus sp. GW821-FHT12F05 | reverse complement strand
ACAGCACCACGACCGGCGGCAGGACCTCGATGGGGAAGACCACCTTGGTCACGTAGCTGGCCTGGCTCAGGATCAGCGCCGGGGCGCGCCCCACCGCCTCCGCGAAGACGCCGTGCACGGCCATGCCGACCAGCAGCAGGATCGCGAAGTCGAAGGGCCCGGTCTGCGTGCCGCCCCAGCGCGTCTGGAAGACCGCGCTGAAGACGAAGGTGAAGACGGCCGCCGTCAGCAGCGGCGTCAGCACCATCCATGCCACGCCGAGCAGGCTGCCCTGGAAGCGCTGCGTCACTTCGCGGCCGGCCAGCCGGAGGATCAGTTCTCGATGGGCGACGACCGAGCGGAGCAGGCTCCACAGGTCCACGGGCTGACGGCGCATGCCTTGTCCGGGTCGGGGTTGGGGTGGGGGCGGACTGATAGCCGATCCGCCACGGTCGCGTAACCCGAAGCCCGCGGCCGTGGCAGGGCTTGCCAAAGGGGGTGGACTTGACGGGAGGCGCCGCCGCTGGACCTTCCCCCCCCCATGACTCCCATCCATGTCCTGCTGGCCACCTACAACGGCGCGGCCCACCTTGCGGAGCAGCTGGCGAGCCTGGCCGCGCAGGAGGGCGTGGACTGGCGCCTGCTCTGGCGGGACGACGGGTCGACCGACGGCACGGCCGGGATCCTCGAGGGCTTCGCCGCGGCGCATCCGGGGCGCGTGGCCCGTCTCGCCGAGCCCGGGGGCCGGCTCGGCGCCGGCGGCTCCTTCCTCGCCCTGCTGGCGGCCGCCCCGCCGGGCTGCCTCTATGCCTTCATGGACCAGGACGACGTCTGGCTGCCCGACAAGCTGGCGCGCGCCGCGGGCCGGCTCGGCGAGGGCGCTGCGCTGGTCTGCACCCGGCTGCGGCTGGTGACGCCGGAGCTGGCGCCCATCGGGCTGTCGCCGCTGCCGGCGCGCGAGCCGGGCTTCGCGAGCCTGCTCGCGCACAACATCGCCGCCGGCTGCACCATGGTGATGAACGATGCGGCCCGGGCGCTGGCGCTCGGCGCGCCCTTCCCGGAGGGGTCCTTCCACGACTGGTGGTGCGCCCTGCTGGTGACGGGCTGCGGCGGGCGGCTGGTCTTCGATCCGGAGCCGCGCATCCTCTACCGCCAGCACGCCTCGAACCTGGTGGGGGGCGCCTCGGCCTGGCGGCAGCGGGCCCTGCGGGCGCTGGGCCGCGGGGCGCAGGGCTTCCTGGTGCCGCTGGCGCTGCACCTGCGCGCCCTGCGCGCCGCCCCCCTCACGCCCGAGGCGCGGCGGGTGGTGGAGGTCGCCGAGGGGCTGCGCAGCGCCTCGCCCCTGCGCCGGCTGGAGGCGCTGCGGCGCGCCGGCCTCGCGCATCACGCGCGCGGGGCGAGCGTCCTGCTGCGCGTCTGGGTGGCCCTCAACCGGCTTCCCTGAGCTGCGTCGTCGAGCGCCCGGGACAGCTCGCAGCGCAGCGCCCAGGGCGAGAAGCGCCCACGGATGAAGCCGGCCTCGGCCTCGGAGCGCAGGATCCAGTGCCGGTCGTCCGTCAGCAGGCGCAGGACGGACGCGGCGAAATCGGCCGGCCCATCGGTGACGTCCACGGCCTCGCCGAGCCCCTCCAGCCCCTGTGCGCCGACCGTCGTGGTGACGAGGGGCACGCCCTGGTGCAGCGCCTCCACGACCTTCATCTTGACCCCGGCGCCGAAGCGCAGCGGGCAGACGACGACGCGCGCGGCGGCGTAGCGCCGGGCCAGCTCTTCGTCCGTCACGAAGCCGGTGACCTCGATGTCCTCGGCCGCGAGGGCCTGGACCGCGGAGGTCGGGTTGGAGCCGGCCAGGGTGAGGCGCGTGCCCGGCCGCCCGGCGCGGATCGCGGGCAGCATCTCGCGCGCGAACCAGACCGCGGCGTCCTCGTTGGGGCTGTGCCCGAAGCCGGCGACGAAGAGCAGGCCCTGCCGCCCCTCCGGCCGCGGGGGCGGCGCGTCCCGCTCCGCCAGGGCATAGGGGATGATGGAGCGGACCGCGGCGGCGGGCTCCAGCTCCCGGACCGCGAGCGCCTCCTCCTCCGAGGGGTAGAGGGAGAGATCCGCGCCGAGCCAGGCCCGCCGCTCCTCGGCCAGGAGCCGGTCCGCCTCGGCGAAGCTGGCGGCGTTGCCGGTGGTCTCGGCCTCGCGGCGGGCCCGGGCGTGATGGAGGTCATGCCCGTAGAAGAGGACCGGCGCCGCGCTGTGCTCGCGGATCAGGGCCAGGGTCTCGGCCGCGACATGCGGGCGCGAGAGCAGCACCTCGTCGATCTCCGCGCCGTTCTCGGCGATCCAGCCGGCGAAGGAGCCCGACCAGGGCCCGAACAGAACCTCGATGCCGCGCTGCTGCAGCGCCTCGGTGTAGCCCGGCAGAGCGAGGCCGTTCAGCGGCCAGAACTTCACGACCCGGCCCGCGGCGAGCAGCGCTTCCATGAAGGCCACCATGGTGCGCGAGCCCGCGTCGCGGTCGGGCTCCGGGACGTTGTTGTCGAGGACGAGCGTGACCTTGCGGTGCCGGGCCTGGTCGCGGGCGCGCAGCGGGTGCTCGCCGACCGGGTAGTGGTCGCGGATGAGGGTGTCGATCCAGCGCTGCCGGAACTTCCGCTGGTTGGTGACCTGATACGCCTTGAGGCCCTGGCTGGTGTCGGTGCCGTGCGAGACGCCCTCGTGGTGGATGACGATCGCCCGCGGCTGGTAGAGCACGGTCCGGCCCGCCTCCCGCAGGCGGAAGGCGAGGTCGCTGTCCTCGCAATAGGCGGGCAGGTACAGCTCGTCGAAGCCGCCGAGCTCCCGCCAGAGCGCCGTGGGGACCATGATGGCGGCGCCGGAGATGTAGTCCGCCTCGCGGAGGTAGCTGTATTCGGGCCTCCGGGGATCGTCCCGGTTCCCGTAGTTCCAGGCCGAGGCGTCGTCCCAGACGATGCCGCCCGCCTCCTGCTGCCAGCCGTCTGGGTAGAGCAGGCGCGCCCCGGCGAGCCCGGCCCGGGGATGGTCGCGGAAGGTGTCGAGCAGGGCGTCGAGGGCGCCGGGCATCACCTCGGTGTCGTTGTTGAGCAGGAAGAGGAACTCGCCGCGCGCGTCCCCGGCCGCGGCGTTGCAGGAGCGCAGGAAGCCGAGATTGCCGGTGCGCTCGGTGAGGCGGATGCCCTGGACCTGGCGGAGCTCGGGGATGCGGGGATCGCCGGAGGCGTCGTCGACGACGAGGACCTCGAAGGGGGCCGAGGGCGGGTGCGCGGCCAGGGTGGCGAGGCAGCGGAGCGTGTAGTCCACCTCGCCATAGGTCGGGATGATCACCGAGAGGACGGGCGCGTCGGAGGTCGGTAGGGCAAGGGCGGCGGCCACGGGGGTCGCCATGGCCTCCGGCAGGCCGAGGCGCGCGCGGAGCGGCCTGCGCACGCGGAGGCGCAGCCGCACGCCGTCCAGCAGGTAGTCCCAGCGGGCGCGCATCAGCCCGCGCCGCTGGCGCAGCTGGCGGGCCAGCTGGCCGGTGACGGTCCAGTAGGCGATCTTGCGCAGGCGCCGGAACTGACGGGAGAGGAATCGGCCGCCGCGCGGGAAAGGCATGTCACCAGGCATAGGAACTGCAACATCTCCCGCCATTCGCCGTTGCCCGGCCGGGCGGCCCGGATAGGCAGTTGCGGCCTGGCATGCAAGCTGCAGGGGCCGGTTTGGCTGCAGTCACCTCCTGTTAACCCGGATGGGTGATGCTGCGCGCGTGCCGCTCCCCGATGCCCAGACCTTCGATCCCGTGCGCTTCCCGGGCGTGGCGCCGGACGAGTCCTGGCCGCCCGAGGCCTTCGACTTCGCCGCGCCCTGGCTCTCGGACGACAGCCTGGCCTTCGAGCGCGGGCTTTCGGGCGAGATCATCTTCGTCCGCCGCTTCGAGGCGCTACGCCTCGTGCTCGACATCGAGACCGCGCATTCCGCGCTCGACATCCCGCCCGGCAGCCGGGATTTTCGGTTGCTGCGCCTCATGCCCTCGGCCCTGCGGCTGGTCGAGTCCGTCAGCCCGGGCGATCCCGTGCCGCCCACCCTGCGCGGCGAGCCGCTGCCGCCGCCCGAGGACCACCAGCTCTATGTCGCCACCACGGCGCTCGTCGCCGCGCTGGAGCGGGGGGCGGGCGATGCCGGCGGTGCCTTCCTCAACGCGCTGCGCCGCACCGCGCCGGGGGTGAACATGTTCGAGGTCGCGGCCGCGCGCTGCATCAGCGAGGGCGGCTTCGCGCTGGAGCGCATGGCGGGCCTCGCCAAGGGGCTGCAGCGCCTCGCCCGCGCCCATGCCGAGGTGCTGGCCGCCCACGCCGCCCAGCCCGACTACCAGGGCATGGAGCGCATGGTCACGGCCACGACCCGCGTGCTGGTGCGCGATGCCGGCTGGTCGGGCGACCTGCTGGCCCATGCGCTGCGCCAGATCGACCCGCTGGCCTCGATCCCGCGCGAGACGGCGGAGAACCTGCGCTTCGCAGCCGTCGCCATGCTGGACGGCGACGCGACGCTGGGTGCGACCGCACGCCTCGCCGCGGCGCAGGCGGAGATGCGGGACCGGCTGCTGGACCTCGGCATCTTCTGGCGAAGGCTGGCGGCGGCCTGGGCGAGCGTGCACCCGCAGCTGACGGACCGGCGGGAGGTGGATGCCCTGTGCCGGAACATGCTGCGGAGGCTGCAGCTGAAGGCTCTGTACCGGGGGGTGTAGGGAGAGGCCCATCCGCAGCGACCGTGTCGTTGACCCTTCGGGACCGATGCAGCCGAAGGACCCAAGCTGGCCGAGAAGTGGGTAGGTGGCTTCTGGAGCTTAACGGGCAGAGCCGACCTTCGCGACTTGTTGGCACATCGCCAGGCTCGACCCAGGTTAGGCCATTCGTAGGGAATTCTGCACCGCGTAAGGGGCTGCTCGGAAATCCACGAGCGAAAAATCCCGAGGAGGTTCCCGCACCGAATCACGAATGAGTTGTAAAAAATCCCGAAAGACAACCTTATAAAGCTCATCGAGCAGATCATCGTGGAATTTCGGTATTTATTTCAGCTAATTGGCCTTGATTCGACGTTATCATATGTTTCGCGCCAGGACCTTTTATTTAAGGTATCGGCGGCCGTGGATCGCGGTACATTTCATGCTTCCTCCTACAAGGCAGCAATGATGCATCAGACGCGCGCCTTGCTCGTGTATCCGCGTTTCGTGAATCCCTCCTTCTGGAATTTCTGGCGAACCTGCAGCTTGCTCGGCGTTCGCTATCACACCCCTCCGCTGGGCCTGATCACCGTCGCGGCTCTCCTGCCGCAGGATTGGGACGTGCGGCTGATCGACCGTAACGTGGAAGACCTCTCCGACGCCGACCTCGACTGGGCCGATCTGGTGCTGACGGGCGGCATGATAGCGCAACGGGCCGATGCCCTTCCGGTGATCGAAAGGGCGAGGGCGGCCGGCAAGCCGGTCGTCGTCGGCGGTCCGGACGCGACCTCGAGTCCGGAGCTCTTCGCCATCGCCGATTTCCTCATTCTCGGCGAGGCGGAGGATGTCATCGGGGCCTTCGTGGCGGCCTGGAATGCGGGGGAGAGGAAAGGCGAATTCCGCGCGCCGAAATTCCAGGCGGACGTCAGGCGAACCCCCATTCCCCGCTACGATCTCCTGAATCTGGACAACTATCTCTATGTGGGGGTCCAGTTCTCGCGAGGCTGCCCTTTCACCTGCGAGTTCTGCGACATCATCGAGCTATTCGGCCGCATTCCCCGCACCAAATCGGCCGGGCAGGTGCTGGCCGAGCTCGATGCGCTCCTGGCGCTGGGCTATCGCGGCCATGTCGATTTCGTCGACGACAACCTGATCGGGAACAAGAAGGCCGTGAAGGCCTTCCTGCCGGATCTCATCGCCTGGCAGGAGGCGCACGGCCATCCCTTCCGCTTCTCGACCGAGGCCACGATCAACCTGGCAGACGACACGGTGCTGCTCGATATGATGACCGAGGCCGGCTTCTTCCTGGTCTTCGTCGGGATCGAAAGCCCCGACGAGGAGGTCCTGCGGACGGCCTCGAAGAAGCAGAACACGCGCCGCGACATGGCCGCCAGCGTCGGTCGGATCCATGCGGCCGGCATCGCCGTGATCGGCGGCTTCATTCTGGGCTTCGACGACGAAACCTCCGGCGCCGCCGACCGGATGATCGCCTTGATCGAGGAAGCGGCGATCCCGGTCTGCATGGTCGGATTGCTCTACGCCCTGCCGGGCACCCAGCTCACGACCCGGCTCATCCGCGAGGGGCGCATGTATGCCGGACACACGCTGGGTGCCGAAGCCGATCTCGGCGACCAATGCCTGGCCGGGCTCAACTTCGTCACACAGCGTCCGCGGGCCGAGATTCTTCGCGACTATCATCGGGTCGTCACGTCCATCTACAGGCCCAAGGCCTTCTTCGGCCGGGTCATGCGCGCGGGCCGGAACCTGCGCGTCGCGCTGAAACACACCTATCGGGGCTTCTATGGGAAAGACAGGCTCCGTTTCCGCCGCTTCATGGCCATGGCCGTGTTGCGGCAGCCGGGGCTGGCCCTGCGCATGGCGCTGATGGTTGCGCGGGCCAGGCTCTTCAACTCCGGGGCGGTGCCCCGGATGATCGGGACGGCCACGGTCTATGCCGATCTTGGCCCGTTCAGCCGTTACATCGGCCGCGAGATCTCCACGCATCTGCGCGTGATCGAGGCGGGAAGCTGGACCCCTCCACCGCTGGTCCCGGTCAGCGACGCGGTGGCCCGACCCCCGCTGGAGGCCGCATTGGCGGGAGGGCCGTCCGGCTCTCCGGGCCGGTAAAGCCGGTCTTCGTCCACGCCCATGGTTTCCGGGCGTGTTTTCCCTACCTCTCCCGCCACGGCCTTCGCTGCCACAGCACCTGCAGCTGCTCCTCCGTCCGCTGCGCCATTGCCCGGTAGTCCGCGCCCACCAGGATGTGCAGCGGCATGAACTGCCGCTTCGCCTCCCGCAGGAAATCGCCGTCGCGCAGCGCCACCGCAAAGGCCGCGGTCAGCCGCGCCGTGACCGCCTCGGGCAGGCCGGGCGGCGCGATCATCCCGCGCTCCGCGCCGTTCAGCACATCGAGGCCCTCCTCGCGGAAGGTCGGCACGTCGGCCGCTTCCTCCCACCGCGTCTCGGCCGCCTGGGCCAGGATGCGCAGCCGCCCCTCGCGCTTCATGGCGAGCGCGTCGCCCACATTGATCGCGGCGAAGTCCATGTGCCCGCCCAGCAGCTGCGGGATCAGCGGCGCCGCGCCGGGGAAGGGAATGTGGATCATCGGCGGCACCCCCGCCGCCTGCTCAAAGTTCAGCATGAAGAGATGGTCGTCCGAGCCCACGCCCGTCGTCCCGTAGGAGAGCTGGCCCGGCCGCGCGCGCGCCGCGGCCACGAGGTCCGCCACGTTGCGGAAGGGGCTGTCGGCGCGGACGTAGAAGCAGTTCGCGTCGCCCACGATATTGGCGAGGAAGGTGAAGTCCATCGCCTTGAACCGCGCCGGCCGCTCCATCGGGATGGCGTTGTGCGCGGGCAGGGTGGTGGCGCCGAGCGTGTAGCCGTCGGGCGCCGAGTTGAAGATAGCCTCGAGCCCAATCTGCCCGGCCGCGCCGATCTTGTTGGTGACGACGTGCCGCATCCCCGGGATCTGCGCGGCGACCAGCGGCATCACGAGGCGCGCCATCACGTCCACGCCGCCGCCGGCAGGGAAGGGGATGATGACCTCGACGGGGCGCTCGCCGGGCCAGGCGGCCTGGGCGGCGGCGAGGCGCGGGGCTGCGAGCAGCGCTGCGCTCCCCGCCAGGATCTGGCGACGACCGGACATGGATTCCTCCCAGGATTTTGCGGGAGGTTGGCGGGTCCGGCCCGCGTGACGCAAGGTTAATCTCGCCAGGGCCTCCGCTGCCACAGCGCCAGCAGCCCCGCGAGGTCGGCCGCCATCTTCCGCCGGTAGGCCGCGCCCACCAGGGGCCGCAGCGGGAGCGACTGCGCCTCGGCCTCGTGGAGGAAGTCGGGATCGGCCAGCATGTCCTTCAGCGCCAGCTCGAACTGCAGCGTGACCTCGGAGGGCAGGCCCGGCGGCCCCGCGATCCCGCGCGCCGCGCCGCCCAGCACGTCGAAGCCGCCCTCGCGGAAGGTGGGCACGGCCGATGTGGCGGGCCAGCGCTCCGGCCCGGCCTGACCGAGGCCGCGGATGCGCCGGCTGCGCAGCAGCGGCAGCGCCTCGCTGGCGTTGAAGGCGCCGATGGCCAGGGTGCCGACCAGCAGGTCGCGCTGGATCGGGCCTGTCGAGGCATAGGGCACGTGCAGCAGCGTGATCTCCGCGGCCGCCTCGAAGGCCAGCATGAGCAGGTGGTCGTCGCTGCCGATCCCCGTGGTGCCGACGCCGATCTCGCCCGGCGCGCCGCGCGCCGCCTGTTGGAGGTCGGCGAGGCTGGTCCAGGGGCTGGCGGCCTTCACCCAGAAGCCGCCGGGATCGTCCACGATGTTGGCGAGGAAGGTGAAGCCCTCGGGGTCGTAGCGCGGCCGCCGCTCGATCGCGATGGCATGCAGCGCCGTGCCGGTGACCATGCCGAGCGTGTAGCCGTCGGGCGCGGCGTGGAAGAGGGCCTCGAAGCCGATCTGCCCGCCCGCGCCCGGCCGGTTTACCGGGACGCAGCGGATGCCCGGCATCTGCCGCGGCAGGTGGTGCGCCACGACGCGCGCGAGCAGGTCGTGCGCGCTGGCTGCCGCCGCGGGGATGATGATCTCGATGGGGCGGTCCAGGGGCCAGGCGGCCCGGGCCACGCCCGGCGCCGCCAGCGCGCCTCCCGCCAGCAGGGTCGCCCTGCGGCGCAGCATGTCGTTTCTCGCTCGATACGGCCCGCAGGGTGGATGGCATGGAGGATTTCGTCCAGCCTGCGGGGCATGAAACAGGAGCATGCGATGATATCGCTGTTGGAGGAGTTCGGCGTCGAGGGCGAATGGTGCATGGCTGTGCGCCACCGCATCCGCTGGGCGGAATGCGACCTCTACGGCCATGTGAACCATGCGGCCTATCTCGTCATGTTCGAGGACCTGCGGGTGGAGCACTGGCGCTCGCTCGGCCAGGTGCTGCGGGCGGACCTGCCGGGGCCGGTCGTGGCTAAGCTGGAGGCGCGCTACATCCGCGCGCTGGGCTTCGAGGACGAGGTGCTGCTGACGCTGCGCGTGCCGTCCCTGCGCAACACCAGCTTCACGCATGACTACGCGGTCTGGCGGAATGGGCTGTGCTTCGAGTGCAGGGCGCTGCTGGTCTGCGTGCAGGACGGCGCCAGCACGCCCATCCCGCCCGAGGCGCGGCGGCTGATGATCGAGCGGGACGGTGCAAAGTCCGAGGGGGCGAAGCCCGCTTGAGTCACGTCCCGGCGCCGGGCAAGGTCCTCCCATAAGAACGAACCGGGAGACACGCCCATGCTGACCCGCCGCGCCTTGGTTGCTTCGGGAAACCTGCTGGCCGCCCCGGCCCTGGCGCAGTCCTGGCCCAACGGACCCATCCGGATCGTCGCCCCCTTTCCGCCCGGCGGCAGCGTGGACACCGTCGCGCGCCTCATCCAGGGGCCGCTCACGAATGAGCTCGGCGTGCCGGTCATCGTCGAGAACCGCGGCGGCGCCTCGGGCTCGCTCGGCACGGCGCAGGTGGCGCGCTCGGCGCCGGACGGGCAGACCTTCGTGCTGGTCTTCGACACCCACGTCACCAACCCGACGCTCATTCCGAACATGGGCTTCGACACGCGGCGCGACCTGGCGCCCGTCCTGCTGCTCGGCACCGCGCCCAACATGCTGCTGACGCACCGGACGCGGCCCTGGACCTCGATGCGCGAGGTCGTGGCGGCGGCCAAGGCCGAGCCCGACCGGATCAGCTACGGCACCATCGGCAATGGCAGCCTGGCCCATCTGGGCATGTCGCTCGCGCAGAAGGTGGGGGACTTCCGCGTGAGCCACGTGCCCTATCGCGGCGGCGGGCCGTTGGCGGTCTCGGCCATGGCGGGCGAGACGGACCTCGCGGTGGCGACCGGGACCATCTTCGTCGAGCACCTGCGCCAGGGCGTGCTGCGACCGCTGGCGGTGCTGGGCCCGAGCCGGCGGCCGCAGCACGCCCTGGCGCAGGTGCCGACCATGGCCGAGGCCGGGCTGCCCGGCGTCGAGGCGCTGGCCTTCTGGGGCCTGCTCGCGCCGGCCGGCACGCCGGCGCCCATCCTCGCCCGGATGGAGGCCGCGACGAGGCGCGCGACCCAGGTGGCGGAGATCCGCGTCCGGCTGACCAACATCATGGGCATCGAGCTGACCAACGAGGGGCCGGAGGCCTTCGCCGGATTCATCGACCGGCAGATCGAGACCTGGGGGCGCGTGATCCGGGAGAACGACATCAAGCCGGACTGACTTGCGGTTTGTGACCATGTGGTCAATAGTGAGCGGCCGCCGACGGGCCGCGCGCCTCCGTCTCCGGCCTGGCTGGTGCGCGCCGCACCGACTCATCGACTTGGAGGACAGGCATGTTTCGACGTCAGTTGCTGGGTTCGCTGCCGGTGCTCGGCGGAGCCGCCGTCCTTCCCGGTGCCGCGCAGGCGCAGTCGGCGCGCGGGAATACCCTGGTGGTGGTGACCACGCCGGAGCCGACGGTGCTCACCAACGCCATCAACTCCGCGCCCTCGGTCGCGGAGCTGGCGACGAAGATCTATGACGGCCTGCTCGAATACGACATGGGCATGCAGCCCATCCCCTCGCTCGCCGAATCCTGGGAGCTCTCGGGCGACGGCAAGTCGGTCACCTTCAGGCTGCGCCAGGGCGTGACCTGGCATGACGGAAGGCCCTTCACCAGCGCCGACGTTGCCTTCTCGCTGCTGGAGGTGGTGAAGAAGTTCCACCCGCGCGGCCCCGGCAATCTCGGCCCGCTGGAGGCGGTGGATACGCCCGACGCGCACACGGCCATCCTGCGGCTGGCCCACCCCTATCCGCCGATGATGAAGGGGCTTTCCAGCCTTGAGGCGCCGATCGTCGCGAAGCACCTCTACGAGGGCACGGACATCCGCAACAACCCCGCGAACAACCGGCCCATCGGCACGGGTCCGTTCAAGTTCGCCGAGTGGAACCGCGGCTCCTCCATCGTGCTGGAGAAGAACCCGAACTACTGGCGCCCGGGCCGCCCCTATCTCGACCGACTCATCTTCCGCTTCATCAACGACCCCGCGACGCGCGCCGCGGCGCTGGAGAGCGGCGAGGTGGACGTGGCCTTCTTCGGCACCATCACGCCGGCCGAGATGCGCCGGCTCGCGAGCCTGCCCAGCATCGAGATCGCCCAGGGCGGCTACGAGGCGCTGGCGCCGGTCATGCTGCTGGAGCTGAACACCCACAAGAAGCCGCTGGACGACCGGCGCGTCCGCCAGGCGCTGGCCTATGGCATCGACCGCAAGTTCATCGTGGACAATGTCTGGTACGGCTTCGGCAAGCCGGCCGTAGGCCCGATCTCCTCGGTCTACGCACCCTCCGGCCTTTATACGGACGACGTGCTGCGCTTCGACGTGCCGGACCGCGTGGCCCGCGCCAACGCGCTGCTGGACGAGGCCGGCTACCGCCGCGGCGCCGGCGGCATCCGCTTCGAGCTGACCCAGGATGTCGGCCCCTACGGCGACGACTACCGCCGCATGGGCGAGTACATGCGACAGGCCTACAACCGCATCGGCGTGCGGCTGAACCTGCGCACCGTGGACCAGGCCACCTACGTCCGCCGCGTCTACACCGACTACGACTTCGACATGACCTCGGGCTGGTATGTCGGCATGGGCGACCCGACGCTGGGCGTGCAGCGGCAATACGTGACCAGCAACATCCGCCAGGGCATCCCCTTCAACAACGTCGCCCGCTACAGCGACCCCGAGAATGACCGCCTCTGGGCCGCGGCCGCCGTGGAGACCGACGCCGCGAAGCGCGGCCAGATCTTCCACGCCATCCAGCGCAAGCTGGTCGAGGACAGCCCGATCATCTGGATCATGGAGATGGATCTCGTCGCGCTGCAGAACAAGCGCGTGAAGAACCTCATCACCTCGGCGCTCGGCGTGCGCGGCGGGCTCTACGACACGAAGGTCGAAGGCTAGTTCCGTATGGCCGCCGCCAAAGGCGGGCGTTGGCGGTTCCTGGGGCGGCGCGCGCTGCAGGGCCTGCCGACGATCCTGCTGATCGTCACCTTCAACTTTTTTCTGCTGCACCTCGCCCCGGGTGATCCGGCCAGCGTCATGGCGGGCGAGGCGGGGGCCGCCACGCCGGAATACATGGCGCAGCTGCGCGCGCAGTTCGGGCTCGATCAGCCGCTGATCGTGCAATACCTGCGCTATGCCTGGAACATCCTGACGCTCGATTTCGGCTATTCCTTCCGTTACCAGGAATCCAACCTCTCGCTCATCCTCGGGCGCATGTCGGCGACGCTGCTGCTGGCCGGCAGCTCGATCGTGATCTCGGTCGGGCTCGGCACGCTGCTGGGACTCATCGCGGCCATGCGGCGCGGCACCGTCGAGGCGGCGCTGATCCTGCTGGTCACGGTCCTCGCCTATGCCTCGCCCATCTTCTGGCTCGGGCTGATGTTCGTCGTGGTCTTCGCGATCCAACTCGGCTGGGTGCCGACCAGCGGCATGACCACAGCCGGTGGACCCGCCGGCGGAATCGCCTATGCGCTCGATGTCGCACACCACCTCGTCCTGCCGGCGGTGACGCTCTCGCTCTTCTACATGGCCCTCTACACGCGGCTGATGCGGGCCTCCGTGCTGGAGAACCTGCGCATGAACTACGTGACGACGGCGCGGGCCAAGGGCGTGCCGCCGCGGCGCCTCGTCTTCCGCCACGTGCTGCGCAACGCGGCGCTGCCCGTTGTGACCATGGCGGGCGTGCAGGTGGGCGGCGCGCTGGGCGGCGCGGTCATCGTCGAATCCGTCTTCGGCTGGCCCGGCCTCGGGCAGCTCGCCTTCGAGGCGCTCTTCGCGCGCGACCTCAACCTGCTTCTCGGCATTCTGACGCTGAGCTCCGTCGTGGTGGTGGTCGCGAACCTGCTGGTGGACCTCGTGCACTCCCTCATCGACCCGCGGGTCGCGCTCGCCTGATGCGCCTTCCTCCTGCCCTCCGGCGCTTCCTGCGCCAGCCGGCCGCCGTGCTGGGCGCGCTGATCCTCCTGGCGGTGATCGGCCTCGCCGCCGGCGCGGACCTCCTCTACCCGGAAGATCCCTTCGAGATCGTGGGCCGCCCCTACCTGCCGCCTTTCAGCGGCGAGTTCCTTCTCGGCACGGACACGCTGGGCCGTGACCTCGCCGCAGGCATCGTGCACGGCGCGCGCGTCTCGCTGCTGATCGGCGGGCTTGCGGCGCTGCTCGTCACGGCGATCGGCGTGGTGGTCGGCGGCGCGGCGGGCTATGTCGGCGGCCGCGTGGACACGGCGCTGATGCGCTTCACCGAGCTCTTCCAGACCATCCCCTCTTTCCTCTTCGCCATCGTGCTGGTGGCGATCCTGGAGCCCTCGATCGAGGCGCTGCTCATCGCCATCATCGTGGTCTCCTGGGCGCCGCTCGCGCGGCTGGTGCGCGGTGAGGTCGCCTCGCTGCGCAGCCGCGACTACGTGCAGTCGGCCATCGCCACCGGCATGGGCGATGCCGAGGTGCTGACCCGGCAGATCCTGCCAAACGCGCTGCCGGCGATCCTGGTCGCGGCCTCGGTGATGGTGGCCACAGCGATCCTCTTCGAATCCGGCCTCTCCTTCCTCGGCCTCGGCGATCCCAACGTGATGAGCTGGGGGCTGATGATCGGCGCCGGCCGGCCGGCCATCCGCACGGCCTGGTGGATGTCCGGCATCCCCGGCATCGCCATCCTGCTGACCGTGCTCTCCATCAACCTCGTGGGCGACGGGCTCAACGAGGCGCTGAACCCGCGCGCGGGAGGCCGCGCGTGAGCGGCCCCGTGGTGCTGCGCGTGGAGGGCCTCAGCACCGTCTTCGCGACGCCGCGCGGGCCTGTCGCGGCGGTCGCCGACATGGACCTCACCGTGCATGCCGGCGAGACGGTGGCGGTGGTCGGCGAATCCGGCTCGGGCAAGAGCGCCTTCGCCTATTCCATCCTGCGGCTCATCGACCCGCCGGGGAAGGTTACGGCGGACCGTATCGAGATCGGCGGGCGCGACATCATGGCGCTGGACGAGGCCGCCATGCGCGGGGTCCGCGGGCGCGAGGCCTCGATGGTCTTCCAGGAGCCGTCCACCAGTCTCAACCCGCTGATGCCGGTCGGTGCGCAGATCGCGGAATCCATCCTGCTGCACGAGCCAGGCGTGCGCCGCGCCGAGGCCCGCGCCCGCACGCTGGACCTCCTGCGCCTCGTCGGCATTCCCGCGCCCGAGCGCCGCATCGACGAATTCCCGCACCAGCTCTCCGGCGGCATGCGCCAGCGCGTGGTGATCGCGATGGCGCTGGCCTGCCGCCCCTCGCTGCTGCTGGCCGACGAGCCGACGACGGCGCTCGACGTGACGGTGCAGGCCCAGGTGCTGGACCTGATCGACCGCCTCAAGGACGAGCTGGGCATGGGCGTGGTGCTCATCACCCACGACCTCGGCCTCGTCGCCGAGCACGCGCAGCGCGTCGCCGTGGTCTATGCCGGCCGAAAGGTGGAGGAGGGGCCGGTCGACGAGGTGCTGGCCGATCCAGCCCACCCCTACACCGCCGCGCTGCTCGCCTGCCGCCCCGACCCCTGGCAGGACGTGGACGACCCGCTGGTCGAGATTCCCGGCGTGGTTCCGCCGGCCTTCGCCCTGCCGCCGGGCTGCGCCTTCGCGCCGCGCTGCGAGCGGGCGGAGGAGGTCTGCCGCACGGTCCGGCCGGAGCTGGACGGGATCGGCCCCGGCCGCCGCGTCGCCTGCCATGTCGCGCAGCGCGAGAGGATCCCGGCATGAGCGAGTTGCTCTCCGTGCGCGGGCTGGAGAAGCACCACCGCACCGCGGCGGGCGTGGTCCATGCGGTGGACGGCGTGGACCTCGACATCGCGGCCGGCGAGGTGCTCGGCCTCGTCGGCGAGTCCGGCTGCGGCAAGTCCACCCTCGGCCGCGCGCTGAACGGGCTCGACCCCGCCGATGGCGGCTCCATCCGCTTCCGTGGCGCCGAGCTCGTCGGCCTCGGCCGCCGCGCCCTGCGACCGCACCGGCGCGAGATGCAGATGGTCTTCCAGGACCCCTTCGGCTCGCTGAATCCGCGCAGCAGCATCGGCGACATCCTGCAGGATCCGCTGCGCGTCCACGGTGTCGGCACCCGCGCCGAGCGCCGCGAGCGGGTGGCCGCGCTGCTGGAGCGCGTCGGCCTGCGCGCCGCCGATGCCGAGCGCTATCCGCACGAGTTCAGCGGCGGGCAGCGCCAGCGCATCAGCATCGCGCGCGCCGTCATCCTGCGCCCCAAGCTCGTGATCTGCGACGAAGCCGTCTCCGCGCTCGACGTCTCGATCCAGGCGCAGATCGTGAATCTGCTGCGGTCGCTGCAGCATGAGTTCGGGCTGTCCTACCTCTTCATCTCGCATGACCTCGCGGTGGTCGGTTACCTCTCCGACCGGATCGCGGTGATGTATCTCGGCCGCATCGTGGAGATCGGCACCAAGGCCTCGCTGCTAGGCGGCCCGCGCCATCCCTACACGAAGGTCCTCTTCTCCGCTTTGCCGGGCCGCGGCGGCAGCCGGGCCGAGCGCCAGGCGCTCAAGGGCGAGCCGCCGAGCCCGCTCGACCCGCCCCCGGGATGCCGCTTCCACCCGCGCTGCCCCGTGGCGATCGACCGCTGCCGGGTGGAGGTCCCGCTCATGCGGGAGCTGTCCCCGGGCCACGCCGCCGCCTGCCACCTTGCGGCCTGATCAGAGCATCTTCGATGGATTATCCCGCTTCCGCCAATCCGATGGGCATCGGCCATTCGGTCCGCCGCCGCGAGGACCAGCGGCTGCTGCGCGGGCAGGGGCGCTATGTCGGCGATGTGGAGGCGACAGGCGCGGCGCAGGCCGCCTTCCTCCGCTCGCCGCACGCCCATGCGCGCATCCGCGGAATCGACATTGCGGCGGCGCTGATCATGCCGGGCGTGGTCGCGATCTTCACCGGGGCCGACCAGCGCGCGGACAAGGTGGGCAGCCTGCCCACCGGCTGGGTCGTGCGCGACCGCCACGGCAAGCCCAATGCCGAGCCGCCGCACTACCCGCTCGCCGTGGACAAGGTGCGCCATGTGGGCGAGCCGCTGGCCGTCGTCATCGCCGAGACCCGGGCCCAAGCCCGCGACGCGGCCGAGGCCATCGAGGTCGATTACGAGGTGCTGGATGCCGCAGCCGACCTTTCGACCGCGCTGGAGCCCGGCGCCCCGCGCGTCTGGGACGACATCCCCGGCAACCTCTGCTGCGACTGGGAGATCGGCGACGCAGCCGCGGTGGACGCCGCCTTCGCCCACGCTGCGCATCGCGTGCGGCTGGAACTAACCAACAACCGCCTCGTCCCCGCGCCGATGGAGCCGCGCGCGGCGCTGGCGGTGCACGACACGGCCATGGGCACGACCACGCTCTGGACCACCAGCCAGAATCCGCACACCATCCGCGGCACGCTCTGCGGCAGCGTGCTGGGCATCCCCGAGACCGACCTGCGCGTGATCTCGCCGGATGTCGGCGGCGGCTTCGGCACCAAGATCTTTCTGTACCCCGAGGAGACTTCGATCACTTGGGCCGCGCGCCGCATCGGCCGCAACATCCGCTGGATCGGCGACCGCACGGAATCCTTCCTGACCGATGCGCAGGGGCGCGACCACCGCACCGTCGCGGAACTCGCACTGGACGAGACGGGGATTTTCATTGGCCTGCGCGTCGTCACACTGGCCAATGTCGGCGCCTACCTGACCGGCGGCGCCACGGCGATCCCGACCTACTACTACGCGCCGCTGCTGCCCGGCGTGTACCGGACGCCCGCGATGTGGTGCAACGTGAAGCTGACCTTCACTAATACGGTCAGCGTGGACGCCTATCGCGGCGCCGGCCGTCCAGAGGCGAGCTACGTGCTCGAGCGCCTGGTGGACGAGGCCGCGAAGCTCACGGGCATCGACCGCATCGAGCTGCGCCGCCGCAACTTCATCCGCGCCGAGCAATTCCCCTACGCCACGCCGCTCGGCCTCGAATACGATTCCGGCGACCACGAGGCGACGCTGCGCCTGGCGATGGAGGCGATCGACCTCGCCGGCTTCCCCGCACGCCGCGAGGACTCGCGGCGGCGCGGCCGCCTGCGCGGCCTCGGCATCTCGACCTATGTGGAGATCGCGGGCGGCACGCCCTCCAAGGTGGTCGGGCAGCTCGGTGGGCGGGGAGGCCGCTCGGAATCCGCGCAGGTGCGCGTGCATCCCAGCGGCGCGGTGACCGTCTTCAGCGGCGCGCACAGCCACGGCCAGGGCCACGAGACCACCTTCGCGCAGATCGTGGCCGACCAGCTCGGCGTGCCCTACGAGCGCGTGCGCATCGTGCAGGGCGACACCGATCAGGTGCCCTTCGGCCGTGGCACGGCGGCCTCGCGCTCGCTGGTCGTGGGCGGCTCCGCGATCGTGAAGGCGATGGACAAGATCATCCTGAAGGGCCGGAAGATCGCGGCCCACCGGCTGGAGGCTGCGCTGGAGGACATCGCCTTCGAGCCCGGCATCTTCCGCGTCGCCGGCACGGACAAGGTGATGACCTTCGTCGAGGTCGCCCGTGCTGCCTACACGCCGCACGACTACCCCATCGACGAGATCGAGCCCGGCCTCGACGAGACCGCCTTCTACGACCCCAAGAACTGGACCTATCCCGGCGGCTGCCACATCTGCGAGCTGGAGGTGGACCCCGACACCGGCCAGGTCTTCCTCGCCCGCATCGTCGCGGCCGACGACCTCGGCGCGATCATCAATCCGATGATCGTGCACGGGCAGATCCATGGCGGGCTCGCGCAGGGCGCGGGCCAGGCGCTCTTCGAGGACTGCGTCTTCGACGGGACGGGCCAGATGCTGACGGCGAGCTTCCAGGACTACGCCCTGCCGCGCGCCGGCGACCTGCCCAGCTACGACGTGCTGACCCACAGCACGCCCTGCGAGCACAACCCGCTCAAGGCCAAGGGCTGTGCTGAGGTGGGCTCGGTCGGCCTGCCGCCGGCCATCGTGAACGCGCTGCTGGATGCGCTGGCGGAGCTCGGCGTGCGCGACATCTCCATGCCGGCCACACCGCAGCGTGTCTGGCAGGCGATCCGGGACGCGCGCGGCGCCTGAACGCGGCTGGGCCGCGCTGCCTTGCCGTGGCATGAAGCTCCGGCCAGGAGGAGGAAGGATGCCCAGAGCCAGTGCCGAAACGGCCCCCTCCGCGCCGCGCCGGCCCCGGGTCCCGGCCGCTGCGCGGAGGCGGATGATCGTCGAGGCCGCGGTCGGCTTCTTCGCCGAGCACGGGCTGGAGGGCCAGACGCGCCTGCTCGCGCAGCCCCTCGGCATCCCGCACTCCGTCCTCTACCGCCACTTCCCGAGCAAGGACGATCTGGTCGCCGCTGTCTGCGAGGAGCTGTTCCGCCGCCGCTGGCAGCCGGAATGGGAGGAGATCCTCGGGGATGCGCGCCGTCCGCTGGAGGAGCGCCTGCTGCGCTTCTACGACGCGGCCGGCGTGCTGATCCTCTCGCCGGAATGGGTGCGCATGGCGCTCTTCACCGGCCTTGCCGATCGCCCCGCACCCTCCGGCCTGGGCCTGCTGCTGCAGGAGCGCATCATCCGCCCGCTGGCGAAGGCGCTGCGCGACGGGCGCGCGATCTCCAGCGCCGCCGCGGAGGAGGAGGCCTGGTCTCTCCATGGCCGCGTCTTCTACCTGGGCATGCGCAGCGCCGTCTGGCGGGGCGCGGCGCCGCAAAGCCGGGAGGCTGCGTTGGACGCGGCGATCCGCAGCCATGGCCGGGGCGCGCTGGCCCTGGTCGCGGAGCCGGCATGAGCGCGGCCCCGAAAGCGCCGCCGCGCGCGCGGCGGCTCCCGCCGGCGGAGCGGGAGCGGCAGATTCTCGACGGCGCGATCGCCCATTTCGCCCGCCACGGGCTGGATGCGCAGTTGCGCGAGTTGGCTGCGCATCTCGGCGTGTCCCATCCGCTGCTCTACCGCTACTTCCCGACGAAGGAGGCGCTCATCGAGCGGGTCTACGAGGAGTTCTACTCGACCCGCTGGCGGCGCGACTGGGACCGGCTGCTCACCGACGGGCAGCTCCCGTTGCGGGAGCGGCTGGCGGGGTTCTACGCGGCCTATCTGGCCGCGCTCCGCGACGGGCCCTGGCTGCGCATCTTCGCCTTCGCGGGCCTGCGCAACGAGGCTGCGAGCCGCCGCTACATGGCCTCGATCCGGCAGAGGGTGATCCTGCCCATCGCGGCCGCCCTCCGGCGGGAGGCCGGGGTGGAGGAGGCCCGGCCGGATTCCTGGGCCACGGAGCTCGCCTGGTCGCTGCATGGCGAGCTCTGCTTCGGGCCGATCGCCGGCCATCTCCTGGGGCACCACCTGCCGCCGCTCACGGACGAGCAACTGCGCCACCGCATCTGCACCTGGCTGGAGGGCCATGCCGATGCCGGCTCGCCCGCATCCAGGCGCTCTTCGTGAACGCCTTCAAAGCGTGATGATCGAAGGCGCCGCAGATCTAAGCGAAAGCGAACGCATCGCGATCTAGACGGGGATCATCCCCGTCCAGAATTGCATGGCCTCGCCTGTCTCCACCGGGATGGAGCTAGAGAATTCCAGCCGCCCGTCGCCGCCGACACGGAAGATCGCGAGGTTGGCCGGGCGGATTGCCGTGCCCTCACCCTCGCGGATGCGGCGCTCCCTGATCGTGGCCGCTACCATCATCCCGGCCGTGGGATCGAGCGCGAAGGTGCGGGGATGGAAGCTCCTGACATCCACGCTCTGTACCAGGCTCGGCCGCCCTTGCGCGTCGAGGTCGAAGACGGCGATGCCGTTCTCGAAACCCTCCAGCCCGATGGGCTGGCCCCCGAACTCGCCCATCGCGTCACTGCGGTTCGCCACATAGACGTGCCGCCCGTTCGGATGGACGTGCAGCCCGCCCACGAGCTGCTGCGGCGGATGCGCGCCGGGGCGCTGCAGCGTCTCCGCGGTGAAGAGCGGCTCGGGCGTCATCAGCCCATCGTGCAGCCCGAAGACGGCCAGGCGATTCTGCCGCTCCAGCGAGACGAAGACGAGCGGCAGCGTCGGATGGAAGTCGATGTGCCGCGGCCCGAAGCCGAGCCCACCATTCGGCGCCACCGACTGCCGCAGCGTGAGCTGCCCCTCTCGGAAGCCGAACACCTTCAGCGCGCCGGGATCCTCGGACTTGCCGCCGGCCGCCTCGTTGCCGCGCGCGACGAGGATGACGGCGTCGTTGTCCGGCGTCGCCAGGACCTGGTGGCCGTAGATGCCGCCGTCCGGCGTCACCTCCTGCCGCACCTCGTCGCCGATCGCGCCGTCCTCGCCGAGCCGGTGCACGGTGAGGCCGCTCGGGTCGTTGTAGGCGACCAGCGCGAAATCGCCGGCACGGTCCAGGGACATGTGGATCGGCCGCGTCCGGAGCTGGATGATCGCGCCATGCGGGCTGAGGGCGCCGCTGCCGGGCTCGATCCGGAAGGCCTGCAGGAAATGCCGGTCGCCCACCCGGCGCGGTCCGCCATTGCTGGTGGCGACGTAGAGCACGTGCAGCCTCGGGTGCCGCCAGACGTACTGCACATTGGCCGCGAGGCTGGCCTCGGAACGCCGTGTCAGCGAGAGCGCCGCCGCATCCGGCTCCCAGACCGTCAGCGCCGTGCCCACGCCCTGGTAGAATCGGGCCTGGCTCATGCGCGCCGTGCCCGTCGCTGGTCTGTTCGAGAATGGATCATTCCGCCCCTCCGTTTCGTCGAGGATCAATCCGACAAGGCGGATGCGCAAGGTTGCGCGACTCTTCCGCCATGGCCGGCGCGGTGCCAATCTCGGCCGCCCGCCGCCGACGATCCACCCCAGGAGGACCAGGTGCTGACGCGCCCCGACACGATCGACACGCCGCCCACCTCCCGAGAGGTCACCGCGACGCGCGTGCCCGCGGGCGAGGGCGCGCCGGAAGCGGTCGCGCGGCAGGTCGCGGTGGAGGCGCCGGTCGCCCTCGTCTACGGCTTCCAGCCCTATGCCGTGATGATGGCGACGCCCGCTGATCTCGAGGATTTCGCCGTGGGCTTCAGCTTCACCGAGGGCGTGATCCGCAGGCCGGCGGACATCCGCGGCCTCAAGCTCGAGGACGGCGCCGATGGCCTCACCGTCACCATCGACCTCGTGCCCGACCGGCTGCACGCGCTGCTCGCCAATCGCCGGCTGCGCAACACGGTGGGGCGCACGGGCTGCGGCGTCTGTGGTGTGGAGGAGCTTTCGGAGCTGCCGCTGGCCGACCAGCGGCGCGGGGAGGGCACGGCCATCGCGCCCGAGGCGATCCAGCGCGCGCTCGCCGGGCTCTCGGACGGCCAGCCGCTCAACGCCGCCACGCGCGCCGTCCACGCCGCCGCCTGGGCCTCGCGCGACGGCACGCTGCGCCTCGTGCGCGAGGATGTCGGCCGGCACAACGCGCTGGACAAGCTGATCGGCGCCCTGCTGCGCGCGGGCACCGACCCGGCCGAGGGCTTTTGCGTCATCACCAGCCGGCTCTCCTTCGAGATGGTGGAGAAGGCGGCCGCCTTCGGCGCCGGCACGGTCGTGGCCATCTCGGCGCCCACCTCGCTCGCGCTGGACCGCGCGCGGCACCACGGCATGACCCTCGTCGCCATCGCACGCGGCGACGCGCACATGGTCTTCGTGGCGCCCGAGTGATCCCATGCTGATGGGCCTGCCCCCCGATCCTCTCGCCGCCCTCCGCGAGCCGCTGGCGCGCCTGCTGGCCATCGCCCGGCCCGTGGCGGGGCACGAGACCGTCTCGCCCGAGGAGGCCATGGGCCGCGTCCTGGCGGCGCCGGTCGCGGCACTCCACCACGTCCCGCCCTTCGACCAGTCGGCGATGGACGGCTACGCGCTCGGCGCCCCGGCCGGGTCAGGGACGGCCTGGCGCGTCACGGTCCGGCTGGCGGCCGGCGATGCGGAGGGGGCACCACTTGCCCCCGGCGAGGCCGCGCGCATCTTCACCGGCGCGCCCGTGCCGGCGGGCGCGCATTCCGTCGTGCAGCAGGAGAAGGTCACGCCCGACGGTGAGGGCATCGCCGTCTCCGCGCGCATCCCCGCCGGCACCAACATCCGGCTGATGGGCGAGGACGTGCGCGCGGGCGCCACCCTGCTGGAGCCCGGCCAGCGGCTGGACGCGCGCCATGTCGCGCTCGCCGTGGCGGCCGGGCATGGCGCTCTGCCGGTCGCGCGGCGGCTGCGCGTTGCGCTCGCCTCCACGGGCTCCGAGCTGCGGCAGGCCGGCGGCGGGCTCGGCTCCGGCCAGGTGCACGATTCCAACGGACCCATGCTCCGCGCCATGCTGCGGGCGCCCGACGTGGAGCTGGTCGAGATCGGCATCCTGCCGGACGACCCCCTGCTCCTGCGCAACGCGCTTCTCCGTGCCGCCGGCGAAGCGGACCTCATCGTCACCTCCGGCGGCGTCTCGGTCGGCGAGGAGGACCACATGGTCGGCGCCCTCCTGGCCGCCGGCGGGACGATCGAGGTGGTCCACCTGCCCATCCGCCCCGGCAAGCCCGTGAAGGCCGGGCGGCTGGGCCAGGCCGTGATCCTGGCGCTGCCGGGCAATCCGCTGGCGGCCTATGTGAACCTCTGGCTGGTCGGCCGCCGGGTGCTGGACGTGCTGGCCGGCGCGCCGGCACGGCCGCTGCGCCCCATGGCCGCGCGCTCCGGCTTCCGCGAGGAGCGCAAGCCCGGCCGTGTCGAGTTCGCCCCCGCGCGCTTCGCCGGCGCCGATGCCTCGGGCATGCCCATCCTGGAGCTCCTTGGCCGCGGCAGCTCGGCCCGGCTGGCGCCGCTGGCGGCAGCCGACGGGCTCTGCGTCATCGCGCCGGAGGTGGTGCGGGTGGAGGAGGGGGATCTGCTGGCGGTGCTACCGTTCTGAAGGATGCGAGAGGGCTCTGCCCCCTCGGTTGTCTCCGCTTCGCGGCCAACCCCCGCCAGGGCTTTTGGCCCTGGACCCCGGCCCTTTAGAACTCGGCGTCGAATTCCAGCTCGGTGATGCGCGCCTCGGGCTCCTGCTTCGCCGCCTCCAGCCATTCGCGGAAGTCGGGCCAGGCCTCGATGGTCTGCGCATAGCCCTCGCAGGCCTCGTCCAGCTTCACGTCGTAGGTGCGGAAGCGCGTCACCACGGGGGCGAACATCGCATCCGCGACCGTGCAGTGCTTGCCGAACAGCCAGGGCCCGCCCCAGCGGTCCAGGCAGTCGCGCCAGAGGAACTGGATCCGCTCGATATCCGCCCGCGCCGCCGACCAGACCGTGAAGCCGTGCACATGCGCCTTCAGGTTCATCGGCAGCGAGGAGCGCAGCGCGTGGAAGCCCGCATGCATCTCGCCGCAGATCGAGCGGCAGCGCGCCCGCGCGAGCCGGTCGGCCGGAAAGAGCCCGGCCTCGGGGCGCAACTCGTTCAGGTACTCGGCGATGCCGAGCGTGTCCCAGATCTCCGCGCCCTCGTGCTCCAGGCAGGGGATCAGGATGGAGGAGGAGTTCAGCAGCAGCTCGGCCCGCGTGTTCGGATCGTCCGGCGAGACCTGCTGCTCGCGGAAGGGCAGGCCCGAGAGGCGCAGGATCAGCCAGCCGCGCATGGACCAGGAGGAGTAGTTGCGGCTGCTGATGCGCAGCTGCGCCACGGGCTCGGCCACCACCTTCTGCCGCAGGGGCTTCGGCTGAGCCTTGGGTGCCGCCCTGGGCTTCGGCGCCAACGGTTTCGACGCCTCTGGCCCGGCCGCCGCCGGCTTCCTTCGAGTCTTCACGCCTGACATGGCCGGCCCCTGGTCGATCCCCGGGAAGGTATCAGCGATTTCGCGTTTGCGAAAAGGCCCGGCGCGGGCAACATGCGGACCGGTTCGCGACCCGGGACGGGATGTATCCATGATCTACAAGGCGTTGCAGACGGGGCAGGACATCTTTCACCCGCTCCGATTCATGGCGCGCGGGCTCGGCGGCGTCATGGCACCCCTGGAGCAGCCGGGTTTCGCCGGCCTGCGGGCGCTGAGCGCGGCCTTCGAGGTCTTCGCCCATTCCGGCGTCACCAGCACGCGCCCGGCCTACGGCCTGGCCCCCGTGCGGATCGGCAACCGGCTCGTCGAGGTCGAGGAGGAGGTCGTCGCCCACACCCCCTTCGCCAGCCTGCTGCACTTCAGGAAGGACATCGACCAGGCCCTGCCGCGCGTGCTGGTGGTCGCCCCCATGTCCGGCCATTTCGCGACCCTGCTGCGCAACACCGTGCAGGTGCTGCTGCAGGACCACGACGTCTACATCACCGACTGGCACAATGCCCGCGACGTGCCGCTCTCGGCCGGTCGCTTCGGCCTCGACGAGTTCACCGAGACGGTGATGACCTTCCTCGAGGCGATCGGCCCCGGCGGGCATGTGCTGGCGGTCTGCCAGCCGGTGGTCGCGGTGCTGTCGGCGGTCGCGATCATGGCGGAGGACCGCAATCCCAGCTCGCCGCGGACCATGGTGCTGATGGCCGGCCCGATCGACGCGCGCCAGCACCCGACGGAGGTGAACAAGCTGGCCGAGAGCAAGGAGATCGGCTGGTTCGAGCGCAACCTGATCGCCACCGTGCCCTGGCGCTACAAGGGGGCGGGCCGAAAGGTCTATCCGGGGGCGCTGCAGCTCTCAGCCTTCATGTCGATGAACCTCGAACGGCACGTGAAGGCGCATCGCGACCAGTTCTGGGCGCTGTTCAACGGCGACGCGGCGAAGGCCGCGCAGCACCGCCGCTTCTACGACGAGTACCTGGCGGTGATGGACCTGCCGGCGGATTTCTTCCTGGAGACGGTGAAGACGATCTTCCAGGACCATTCCCTGGCGAAGGGCGAGCTCACCTGGCGCGGGCGGCCGGTGCGGCCGGAGGCGATCCGGCGGACGGCGGTCATGACGGTGGAGGGCGAGAAGGACGACATCTGCGGGATCGGGCAGACCATGGCGGCGCTGGACCTCTGCCGCAGCCTGCCGGTGACGATGCGGAGCTACCACCTGCAGACGGGGGTGGGGCATTACGGGGTGTTTTCGGGACGGCGCTGGGCGAACGCGATCTATCCGCGGGTGCGGGAGATGATCCAGGCGAACGAAGGGTAAATTCCCGATCTGGGTAGCATCCGATATAATTCTATTGAAATGAGCGAAGCATTACACCAAAATTCTGCATACAAAATTTAAGATGGCTGATAATCTTACGCCGTCTTAAGGCTTTACGCCGCCTTAGGGGGGAGGGTAAACAAAATGCCGGCGCATGGAACGACGAATTTTGAGAACACCTTAAGTATTGGCGTATTCGCGTTGAATTCATGGCGAAAATTTGAGATTGACCGAGTGTCATATCCATTGTCGAGATTTTTTTCCTTTTCTTTCTATAATTTTTCCGATATTACGATAGACAATGTAATAAAAGGATCATTTTTTATTCATCATGAAATATCACAACCTAATACAGATATACTAAAAGGAGGCTACGATAAATATTTTGTGATTGGCATCGAAAAAAATGACTTTAGGCAGGTTATTTCGAATATATATGGAGAAAGTAGTGTGACTCGTCTTCCGAGAGGTAATAGAGAAGGTTATCTTGGAGCTTTCTGGCACCCTCATGTTGGAATTTTAGATTTGATCAATGCCGCAAAGCGACTATGTGGAGCTAAATGCGTTAAGAACAAACCATGTAGAGAGTATGGATGTATCTGCAATATTGATATAGGAATTTGCATTTAACGTCATGAAGGCCGTTGTCAAAATACTTTGGCCATCAATATTTTTGGCTATTGTGTGCCTTGTTGTAGGTTGTCTTATATTTTCTTACTTTCGGCTATGGGATGCTCATTTGCAAGCATCTATCACAGTCAATACGACAGTTGGAAGCGAAGAACGATTGATACTCACGGCGATGCTGGCCTCGGGAGCCTCAATCGCCGTTTCACTCTTAGCGGCACTTTTTTCCTCGATCGATCGATCGCGCGTTCTTAAGTCTGAGCGTGCCAAAAAAGGCTATGAGCTGACAACTGAGGCATCTTTCGCAATGTGGAAGGCAGCTACGTCGTCATATCGCTTGCTTTCTAAGGCTGAAGTCGGCGGCTTTAAGGGGGCAGATCTTAATAAGATTACTAATAATTTCGAAGATGCGGAAAAAATGTCGCTACTATTCGATGAGAATGTGATTTCTCATTTTCAGAGACTTTGGGGTGATTGTGAAGCTTTGGGTGATGAAATCATAAAACAGAGCATACGGAATATAGATCAACAAAAAATAATATGGCGCAGAGAAATAAAGGCGCTAACGGAGCAACAGGAAATTTTTAAAGAGTATCTTATTGAGAATTTAAAATAATAATATTTATCAGAAATAAATTTCGTAAGAGCGACAAAGTACAATATTTTTTATTTCATGTTATTTGTTTAAATTGCATTTAAAGAGCCTGCTGTTCATTATAATTCTATTCCTCCATCTCCCCCACCAACCAATCCCGAAACGCCAACGCTTCCCTTCTCGCCGGCCCAGGCGGCAGCACCAGCCAATAGTGGTCCCCCGTCGCCACATCCCCCTGCGCCAACCCCACCAGCCTCCTCCGCCTGACATCCTCCGCCACCAGCAGCGGCGGCGCGATCACCGCCCCCAGCCCCTCGATCGCCGCCTGCACCGCCAGCGACGTGCTCTCGAACAGCAGCGGCGTTCCAGGCAGCACCGTCCCCGTCGCCTTCGCCCAGATCCCCCAATCCTGCGGCCGCACCACGCTCCCCAGCAGCGTCACCCCCGCCAGCCCGCCCCGCTTCGCCGCCCGCGCCGGCCCCGGCGCCGCGAAGGGCGCGATGGTCACCTTGTGCAGCCGCTCCGCCCCCGGCGCCGGCGGGCGGTCGCTGGTGCGGATGGCCGCATCCACATGCTCGCGGGAAAAATCCACCGGCGTCACCGAGGTCGTCACCTCCACCTCCAGCCCTGGATGCCGCTCCCGGAACCGGGACAGCCGCGGGATCAGCCAGCGCAGCGCCCAGGTCGTATAGGCCCGCACGCGCAGCGGCCCCGAGGCCGGCGCGGCCAGCGCCGCCGTGGCCGTGCGGATCCCCAAGAAGGCGCCGGCCAGCGCCGTCGCGTAGCTCTCGCCCTCCGGCGTCAGGCGCAGCGCATTCGCCCCGCGCCGCACCAGCGCCACGCCCAGATGCGCCTCCAGCATGCGGATGCGCTTGCTGATGGCGGGCTGCGTCACGTTCAGCCGGTCGGCGGCCGCGGCCAGGCTGCCCGTCTCCGCCACCAGGACGAAGGCGTGCAGGCTCGACAGCGGGGGCAGGGACTCGATCACATCCACAGACTAACCTGAGGTTGGCCTACCCCGCGAATTCCTGCGCTGGTCGGATGTCCGGACCTGTCGCAGGATCGCCACAGGAACGACCAGGATCACCATGCCAGATACGAATATGGCCTCGCCGGCCCTCCATGAGCCGTGGGCGATGCGCGACAAGGTCGCCTTCGCCGGCATCGGCACCAGCCGCTTCGGCAATTTCCCCGAGACCGACAGCTACGGGCTGGGCTGCGAGGCGCTGAATTCAGCGCTGGACGATGCCGGCCTCAAGCCCTCCGATATCGACGGCCTCATCGTCAACCGCATCCCCACCTACGAGCGCTTCGCGGAGATGATGGGGATCAACCCGCAGTACTGCCTGCTGACGGAGGCGCCCGGCCGTTTCTCCGGCGTCTCGCTGGCGCTGGCGGCGCAGGCCATTCACAGCGGCGCGGCCAAGTGCGTGGCGCTGGTCTACGGCAACAACGGCCGCTCGGTGCGGATGATGTATGGCGGCGGCGACAGCCAGTGGTCGCCCTGGGGCATGACCAGCCCGGGCGCCATCCACGCCATGATGTGGCAGCGCCACATGCACCAGTTCGGCACGACGCATGCCGATCTCGGCCACGTCTCCAAGGCTTTTCGGGACCACGCCTGCCTGAACCCCGACGCGGTCATGCACGGCAAGCCCATCACCCTCGAGGACCACGCCAAGGCGCGCCCGATCTGCGAGCCGCTGAAGCTGCTGGACTACTGCCTCATCAACGACGGCGCCGTCGCCTGGATCATGACCACGGCCGAGCGCGCCAAGGACATGAAGCGCCCGCCGGTGCTGCTCTCGGGCTATGCGCGGCAGGACGCCTTCCACTACGGCAGCGGCCCGGCCGACGACCTCTGGTACCCCAACCTGTCAGCCACGCGCTCGGTCTATGACCGCGCCGGCATCGGGCGGGAGGACATCCAGGGCCTCGGCATCTACGACAACTTTTCCCCCACCGTGCTGCTCAGCCTGGAGGGCCTCGGCTTCTGCCCGCAGGGCGAGGCCGGGAACTTCGTGAAGGATGGCACGCTGCGCCTCGGCGGCCGCTGGCCGACCAACACCTCCGGCGGCCATCTGTCGGACAGCTACATGCAGGGCTGGGGCATCATCGCCGAATGCGTGCGCCAGCTGCGTGACGATTGCGGCGAGCGGCAGATCCCGGACGTCCAGGCCATGCAGTACATCTGCGCCACCAACATCGCCCAGAGCCTGATCCTGCGGAGGGGCGCATGAGCCTCGCGACACGCCCCAAGCCCCTCGTCGACAACTGGAACCGCCCCTTCTGGGACGCGTGCAAGGACGGGCACCTGATCCTCCAGCGCTGCACCGCGACCGGGAAGTGCTTCTTCCCGCCCGCGCCGGTCTCGCCCTTCACGGGCCGGCCGGACTGGGAGTGGGTCGGCGCCTCCGGCAAGGGCGAGATCTGGTCCTTCGTCGTGTTCCACCAGAGCTACTTCCCGGGGATGAAGGACGAGCTGCCCTACCCCGTGGCGATGGTGAAGCTGGAGGAGGGGCCCTACCTCCTCACCAACCTCGACGGCATGACGGCCGCCGACGCCAAGATCGGCATGAAGGTCGCCGTCCGGTTCCCGGGCGGCCCCGACGGCTTTGTCCTCCCCCAGTTCGGACCTGCAGCATGAGCGGACCCATCGTCGTCACCCGGCACGAGGGCTGGGCCGAGCTGCGCATCGACCGCGAGGCGAAGCGCAACTCGATGAACCGCGAGAGCCGGCAGGGCCTGCTCAAGGCCTTCGAGGAGCTGCGCGGCGTGGCTAAGGCCATCGTCATCACCGGCACGGGCGGCAGCTTCTGCGCGGGGATGGACCTGAAGGAGCGCGAGGTGGATCGCGTCGCCGGCATCGAGGGCGCGGGCGAGGAGTGGATCGCGGTCAACATGGCGATCCGCGCGCATCCCTCGATCTTCATCGCCGCGGTGAACGGCATCGCGCTCGGCGGCGGCTCGACGCTGATCAATGTCTGCGATCTCGCGGTGGCCAGCACCAAGGCCAGCATCGGCTGCCCGGAGATGGGCTTCTCGACGTATCCCGGCATGGCCGGTCCGGCGGCGCAGCTCTCGGGCATCACGCGCAAGCAGGCGGCCTGGCTGGTGCTCACCACCAACCGTATCGACGGCGCGACGGCCGAGCGCTGGGGCATGGTGAACGAGTGCGTCGAGCCCGACCGACTCCTGCCGCGCGCCGGCGAGATCGCGGCGCAGCTCGCGCAGTTCGACGCCGTGGCGCTGGCCGAGAGCAAGAAGGCGCTGGACCGCATCCCCGCCTTCATCACCGACTGGCAGGAGGCGATGGATCACGGCCAGATGGTGAACCTCACCATCCGCTCGAAGACCACGGCGCAGGCGGAGGGCAATGCGCGCTTCGCCGCCGGCATCAAGAACCCGGGGCAGGGCTGAGCATGGCCGCGCCGCTCGCCGGACGCCGCGTGCTGGATCTGGGCGCGCTCTGCGCCCAGCGGCCGCATGGGCTGGCCGCCTCGCTGGCGGCGCGGCTCTGTGCCTCCTACGGCGCCGAGGTCGTGCGGCCGGTGCCGGAGGGCGGCGAGCCGCTGGCGGATGCGGCACCGCTGCTGCCGGGCGGGGGCTCGGCGCTCGACCGCTTCCTGAATCTCGGCAAGCGGCCGGGTGCGGCGGCAGGCCGCTTCGACGTGGCGATCGGCGACAGCGACACCTTGGCCGCGCACGCCGCCGAGGTTCCGATCAAGGCTCGCATCTCCGTCTTCGGCCCCGGCGAGGACGTTGACATGAGCGAGCTCGGCCTGCTGGCGCTCTCCGGCCTGCTCGGCATCGTTGGCGAGCCCGAGGGCCCGCCCGCGCGCCTCGCGGGGCACCAGGCGGCTTACGCGGCCGGTCTCGCGGCCTGCACGGGCATCCTGGCCGCACTGCGGGCCGGCGGCGAGGAGACCGTCGACGTCTCGCTGCTCGACGTCGCGACCTGGCTGAACTGGAAGGTGGCGGCGGGCGTCCTGGTGCTCGGCAGCTCCCCCGTGCGCGGCGGCGACCGCGCCGACTGGTACACCGTCCCGGCCCGGGACGGGCATGTCGCACTGGTCTATCAGGAGAAGGACTGGCCCGGCCTGCGCAAGGCGGTGGGCGATCCCCGCCTGGAGGACGAGCGCTTCGGCACCGCCGCCGGCCGCCGCAAATACCGCGCGGATTTCCTGGCGATCCTCGGGCCCTGGTTTGCCGCGCGCACCCGCGCCGAGGTCACCGCCGCTGCGCAGGCCAACCGCGTGCCGGTCGGCCCCGTGAAGTGGCCGGCGGAGCTGCTGACCGACGCCCAGAACAAGGCCCGCGGCTTCATCGGGCCCGACGGCATGCCGGCCCTGCCCATCGGCTGGAACGGCCGCCGCGTCACCCTGGAGGCTGCCGATGCCGCTTGATCCCGTCTCGCCCCCGCAGGCCGACACGAAGACCGCGTTGCCGCTCGCCGGCATCCGCATCGTCGATCTTGGCTGGCTCACCGCCGGCGCCGCCTCCTCCGCGCTGCTCTGCGACCTCGGCGCCGAGGTCATGAAGCTGGAGGGCCCCGGCGCCGTCGACCCCTTCCGCAATTGGGACGGCGCGCAGAACGGCACCGACTGGTGGAACCAGTCGCCCTGGTTCGCCTTCACCAACCGCGGCAAGCGCTCGGTCTGCCTGGACCTGAAGGATCCCCGCGGGAAGGAGGCGCTGCTGCGCCTGCTGGAAACGGCGGATGTGCTGGTGGAGAACTACCGCCGCGGCGTCCTCGCCCAATGGGGCCTCGACGCCGCCACCCTCCGGAAAAAGTTCCCGCGCCTGGTCATCGCCAGCATCTCCAGCCAGGGCGAGGACGGGCCGGACCGCGACATGGTCTCCTTCGGCTCGACGCTGGAGGCCACGGGCGGCATGGCGGCCCTGACCGGCTCCGGCGAGACGCCCGTCATCACCGGCCGCGACGTGAACTATCCGGACCAGGTGGTCTGCCTCTTCGCCTCGGGTGCGATCATCGCCGCCCTGCTGGAGCGCGACCGCACGGGGGAGGGCGCGCATCTCGACCTCTCGCAGCGCGAACTCACCACCTTCCTGATGGGCGAGGAGTTGATCGCCGCCGCCGCCGGCAACCCGTCGGCACGCCTGGGCAATGCCGACCCGCTGGAGCCGGCCGACCGCGTGGTGCCGGACGGGCAGGGCGGCTGGCGCGCCGAATGGCCCGGCGGCAGCGCCCCCGTGCGCGACGGCGCGGCCCTCGCCGCGGCCGAGGACTTCGCCAAGGGCACCGCCGTCCTCCGCAGCCCGGACGGCAAGCCCGCCAAGGGCATTCCCTTCCGGCTATCCCACCGCCCACTCGCCATCCGCGGCAATTGCCACACGCTGGGCCAGGACAACCATGCCGTCCTCGCCGAGGCCGGCCTGACCCGGGAAGAAATCACCGCGCTGGAGGAGGCTGGCGTGCTCGCCACCGCCCCCCGCCGCGGTGTCGTCGCCTGAAGAACTAACTAGCCCCCGGCCCGAAGGCCGGGTTTCGAGGAGAAACGTTTCATGCGGCACGCCGCACCCCTTCCGCTCGCCCGCCGGGCGCTGCTTCCGCTTGCTGCCGGCCTGGCCGCCGTGCCCGCCGCGCTGCGGGCGCAGGGCAACTATCCCGACAAGTCGATCCGCATGGTCGTGCCCTACACGCCCGGCGGCGGCACCGACAATCTCGGCCGCCTCGTCGCCCGTGCCCTGGGCGAGCAGCTTGGCCAGACCGTGGTGATCGAGAACCGCGGCGGCGCCGGCGGTAACATCGGTTCGCAGAACGTCGCGCAGTCGCCGGCCGACGGCTACAACCTGCTCTTCACGGGCAACGGCATCGCCATCAGCAACGTGCTGTTCCGCAGCCCCGGCTTCGACTGGCGCGCCGACTTCGTGCACATCGCCCGCTTCGCCAGCACGCCGATGCTGCTCGTCGTGAACCCCGCGATGCCCGCGCGCAACCTGCAGGAGTTCATCGCCCTCGTCCGCGCCAACCCCGGAAAGTACAACCACGGCACGCCGGGCGCCGGCACCTCGCAACACCTCGCCGCCGCGCTCTTCGACGACATGGCGGGCACGCAGATCACCCACGTTCCCTATCGCGGCACGGCGCCTTCAGTCACGGCGCTCGTTGCCGGCGAGGTGGAGGTCATGTTCGCCTCGGTCAGCGCGGTCGAGCAGCTTATCCGCGAGGGCAAGATCCGCGCGCTCGCCAACACGGCCGCGCGCCGCGCCCGCGCCTGGCCGGACCTGCCCGCGATATCGGAGGCGCTGCCCGGCTACGCGGCCGAGCTCTGGTACACCATGGCGGCCCCCGCGCGCACGCCGGCGCCGATCGTGGCGCGCCTCGAGGAGGCCGCGCGCAAGGCCATGGAGGACCGCGCCTTCCAGAACGTGCTGATGGAGCGCGGCTTCGACCCCGAATTCCTCGGCAGCGCCGCGCTTACCCAGGCGCTGGAAGAGGACAACCGCCGCTGGGCCCCGCTGATCCCGCGGCTGGGCATCACCGCCGACTGAAGCGGTCCTGCCCGCCGCCTGAACACCTGACCGAACGACGGCCCGAAGGGCCGCGATTTGAGGAGAAACGTTCATGCGGCCCGTCGCGCCATCGCCGCTCGCCCGCCGGGCCCTGCCGTCCCTGGCGGCCGGGCTGGCGGCGGCACCTGCTGCGCTCCGCGCGCAGCCGGTCTATCCCGACCATGCCATTCGCATGGTCGTGCCCTATACCCCCGCCGGCGGCACCGACAATCTGGGCCGCCTTGTGGCGCGCGGGCTCGGCGAGCAGCTCCGCCAGACCATCGTGGTCGAGAACCGCGGCGGCGCCGGCGGCAATATCGGGCGGCAGAACATCGCCCAGTCGCCAGCGGACGGGTACAACCTGATCTTCACCGGCAACAGCATCGTCATGAGCAACCTGCTGTTCCGCAATCCCGGCTTCGACTGGCGCACCGACTTCGCGCACATCGCGCGCTTCGCCAGCACGCCCATGCTGCTCGTCGTGAATCCCTCGATGCCCGCGCGCGACCTGCAGGAATTCATTGCGCTCGTCCGCGCGAACCCGGGAAAATTCAACCATGGCACGCCGGGCGCGGGCACCCAGCAGCATCTGGCCGCCGCGCTCTTTGACGACATGGCCGGCACCCGGATCACCCACGTCGCCTATCGCGGCACCGGGCTTTCAGTCACGGGACTGCTGACCGGCGAGGTGGAGGTGATGTTCGCCTCCGCCAGCTCCGTGGAAGCCTTGATCCGCGAGGGAAAGATCCGCGCATTGGCCAGCATCGCCGCGCGCCGCGCCCGGAACTGGCCGGACCTGCCCGCGATATCGGAGGTGATCCCCGGCTATGCGGCCGAGCTCTGGTACATCATGGCCGCCCCGGTGCGCACGCCGGCGCCAATCCTGGCGCGGCTCGAGGAGGCCGCGCGCAAGGCCATGGAGGACCCGGCCTTCCGGTCGTTGCTGATGGAGCGCGACTTCGATCCGGATTTCCTGGGCAGCGCCGCGGTCGTCGCCGCGCTGGAGGAGGATTCCCGCCGCTGGTCGGCGCTGATTCCCCGGATGGGCCTGACGGCGGAGTGATGAGGGTCCAGGGAACATGTTCCCTGGTGAGTGGGTTGGCCTCGAAGGGGAGGCAACGGGGAGGGCAAAGCCCTCCTCAGGACTCAGCCCACCGCCCCGGTCGGCACCAGCAGGCTCGCCTGGCTGCCGCCTTCCGGCAGCGTAGACAGCCAGAGCTCCCCCCCATGCGCCTCCGCCACGCGCCGCGCCAGCGCCAGGCCGAGCCCCGCCCCGGCCCAGCCGCGGCTGTGCGACATGTCCTTCTGCAGGAAGGGCGTGCCGAGCTGCGCCAGGATTTCCCCGGGGATGCCCGGCCCCTGGTCCACCACCTCGAAGCGCGTCCAGTGCGGGCCATGCGGCTCCCAGCGCAGCCGCACGCTCCCGCCCACCGGCGAGGCCTTGATCGCGTTGTCGACGAGCTGGAGCAGTGCGCGCTCGATGCGATGGAGGTCGCCATGGACCTGCACGTCGTGCGCGCCCTCCGGCCAGACCGTGACCTGCCGGGCCCGCGCGGCCTCGGCGAGGGCGGCGCGCACGCGCTGCGCGATGGAGGTGGCCCAGTCCGAGGCCGCCGGCCCCAGCCCCTGGCCGTCCTGCAGCGCCACCACGTCGAGCGCCACCTCGATCAGCTTCAGCAGGCTGTCGCCCGCGGCGCGGATGAGGTTGGCGTATTCGCGCAGCTCCTCCGGCGGCAGGCCGGGCGAGTTCGCGATCACCTCGGAGAAGCCGATGATGGGGATGAGGGGCGAGCGCAGCTCGTGCGAGACGATGGCCAGCAGGTTGTAGCGGGCACGCTCGCTCTGCTCGAGCGCTGTGCGGGTGTGCTGCAGCCCGTGCTCGGATTCGACGAGGCGCCGCAGCAGGCCCTGGCGCTCCTCCTCGGCGAGGCGGCTGCGGTGGTGGATCTCCGCTTCCCGCGCGGCCCGGGCGCGGCGGGCCAGCGCCGACTGGGCGGCGCGTTTCACCACCTCGGCGATCTCGGCGAAGCGGAAAGGCTTGCGCACGAGGTCGAAGGCCTGGGCCCGCATGGCGGCGATCGCGGTGTCGGTGTCGGCGAAGCCCGTGATCATGATGACCTCTAGCGCGCGGGATTCCTCGCGCTGGGCCAGCAGCTCGGCGGCGAGGTCGAGCCCCGTCTTGCCGGGCATGGAGATATCCGAGACGACGACGCAGATCGACGGGTCGGCGGCGATGCGGGCCTTCGCCTCCTCGGCGCCGTGGGCGCCTTCGGCCTGGAGGCCCAGCCGGGCCAGGTAGCAGGTCAGGGCCTCCACGATCGCGCGCTCGTCGTCGACGACGAGAATCCGGGCCGTGCCGAGGTCGGTCTCCAGCAAGGGCGTCTCGCTCACGACGGCGTTTCCCCGCGGGGTCGGGCGATGGCGCCGGGTGGAGATGCAGAGGCCATCACATGTCCAGCAAATGCAGCCGGGCAGACTATCACATCCCGTGGCAATGATCTGCCCCCGATCATTCTTGGCACGGGGAAGAATATTTGAGATTTACGCGGCCCCGGCCTCCGCTTATTGGAATTCCGGCCCAAAAGTGTCCAGGCCAAGAACAGGACTCGACGATCCAGTGCGCGAATTCTGTACGCACCGTTCCGCATTTCCTCTGGTTGATCCCCAGCCCGGGCAGACGGCCTCCACCCGGCGCGCATCCCGGCAACGCCGCGCGGGTGGGGATGTTGCGGGGGGCGGTCGGTTTTCCGCCGCCCCGGATTCCCTGACCTCCGGCGTCAGCTCCGCCGGACGTTGTGGAACAGCGGCGGCCCGCGCAGCACGCCCGTGAGGTTCGCGCGATAGGCCGTCGGCTGGAAGTACTGGCCCGTCGGCATGTAGGGCACCTGGTCGAAGGCGATGCGCTGCATGTCGCGCGTCGCCGCCTGCTCGGCCGCGAGGTTCGGCGCGTCGAACCATTCGTCGCGCTTGGCCTCCAGCTCGGGGATGGTGGGCCAGCCCGGCCAGGCCTCGGCGCCGTTGCCGCGGATGGCGTTGTGGCCGGCCGGCGTCCAATGGTCGAAGGCGGACCAGAAGGTGCAGAAGGCCGACCAGCCGCCCTGCTCCAGCGGGTTCTTGGTGGCGCGGCGCTGCAGCACGGTGCCCCAGTCGGTCGCGGCGTAGTCCACGTTGAAGCCCATCCGCTGGAAGGTGTCGGCGACGACGAGGGTGGAGGCGTTGATGGAGGCGAGGTCGGTCGCGTTCATCAGCACCAGCTTGGAGCCCATCGCGCCTGCCGCCTGCAGCTCGCGCCGCGCCAGGTCGACCGACTTCTTGAAGCGGTCGAGGCCGACATCGGAGGCGAGCGGCGAGGCGGGGGCGAAGAAGCCCACATTCTCGCGGATCAGCTCGGTGTTGCCGATCACCGGCGTCATGATGTCGAGCTGGTTGATCGCGGTGATGACGGCGCGGCGGACGGCCGGGTTGTTGAAGGGCTCGGTCAGGTGGTTCGGCCGGATGATGGCGATGAGGCCGAGGACATCGGCGACCTCGACCTTGAGGTTGCGGTTGCGGCCGAGCAGCGGGAGGAAGTCGCCGGTCGGCTGCTCCCACCAGTCGGTCTCGCCCGATTGCAGGGCCGCGGCCGCGGTCGAGAAGTCGGAGATGATCTGCCACTCGACGCGCTCGAAATTGGCGACCTTCGGGCCGGCCGTCTGCTGCGCCGCGCCGCTGGGCAGGGGCACGTAGCCCGCGAACTTCTCGTAGACCGCCTTGCTGCCCGGGTTCCACTCGCCGCGGACGAAGCGGTAGGGGCCGCTGCCGGTCACGTCGGTGATCTGCTGGAAGGGGTCGGTCTGCGCGACGCGCTCGGGCATCACGAAGAGGCAGGGCGTGGTGATCTTCGCGAAGGCGTCGATCATCTTCGGGAAGGGCTTGTTGAGCTGGATCTCGAAGGTGGTGTCGCTGGGCGCGCGCATCTCCACCGTCTGCGTCAGCAGGCGCTGGCCGAAGGCGTCGCGCCGGGCCCAGCGGCGGATGGAGGCGACCACGTCGCGGCCGCGCACCGGCTCGTTGTCGTGGAAGCGCAGGTTGGGGCGCAGCGTGAACTTCCACAGGAGGCCATCGTTCTCGACCGTGTGCCCCGCGACCATCTGCGGCTGCGGCTTGAAGTCGTTGTCCAGCCCGTAGAGCTGGTCATAGACCAGATAGCCATGGTTGCGGACGATGAAGGCCGAGGACCAGAAGGGGTCGATGGTCGAGAGGTTGGCGTGCGGGATGTGGCGGATCACCCGCGCATTGGCCGGCTGCGACAGGGCCGGTCCGGCCAGGGAGGCAGCGCCGAGTGCGCCTGCGCCCGCCAGGACGTGACGTCTTTGGATCATTTCCGAAAGTCTCCCGAAGGTCTGTGGCCGAATCCTAGCAGGGGATCGGCCCGTGTCTCCACCCATACGGCCTTCACCTGCACGTATTCCGCCAGCCCCGCCGCCCCGAGGAGCGGCCGGGCGTCTGCGCGAGCTCCGGGCCCGGTTCAGCCGGGTCGCTCTCCGAAGATGGCGGCGGCGACGCGGTTGAACTCCTCGGCGTCGGCGACGGGCGAGGTTTCCCAGGCCTCGGCAGCGGCGGCGCAGACGGACAGCGGCATTCCCGCCTCCGCAGCGAGGCCGAGGGCCAGCCGCACGTCCTTGCGCATCAGCCCGGCGGTGAAGCCCGAATCGAAGGCGCCGGTCTCGATCCAGCGCGGCCAGTTCACCTCGGTCGCGGCCGAGCGGCCGGAGGCGGCGTTGATCACCGGAAGAAGGGCGGCGGGCGGCACGCCGGCCGCGTCGGCCATGCGCAGCGCCTCGGCCGCGGCGGCGAGATGGGTCGCCACCAGCAGGTTGTTCGCGAGCTTGGCCACCTGGCCCGCGCCGGATTCGCCGACACGCACGATCCGCGCGGCGATCAGCGAGAGCAGCGGCGTGGCGCGCTCCAGCGCCGCGGCGTCGCCGCCCACCATCATCGCGAGCTTTCCGGATTCCGCTCCGGCCGGGCCGCCGGAGACCGGCGCGTCGAGATAGGCGATGCCGACCCGCGCCGCATCGGCGGCGAAGCCCCTGGCGGCGACGGGCTCCAGCGTGGAGGTGTCGGCGATGACGGCGCCGGGCGGCAGGACGGGCAGCAACTCGTCGAGCACGGCGCTCACCGCCGCCGCCTGCGGCAGGGTCAGCAGCACCACGGCGGCGGTGACGCCGGCGGGCGAATCGACGGCGACGGCGCCCGCCCCGGCGGCCGCCCGGCGCAGGCGGGGATCGAGGTCGAAGGCCAGCACCGGCTGGCCCTGCGCGCGCAGGCGACGGAGCATGGCGCCGCCCATCTGTCCGAGGCCGATCAGACCGATCATGGGTGTTCCTTCCCGTCGCGGCGCAGCATAGGGGCATTCCGGCCGCAATTGCGCCATGGCCCCTGGAGAAAAGCGCGCCCATGCGAGTGACGATCCTGCAGTTCCTGCGCTTCGGCGTGGTGGGCGTGGCCGGCTTCCTGGTGGATGCGGGCGTGCTGACGGCGATGCTCTGGCTGGGGCTCGGCCCCTATGCCGGGCGCGTGGTGTCCTATCTGGCGGCGGCGAGCACGACCTTCGCGCTCAACCGCGCCTGGACGTTTCGCCACGCCTCGCGCGAGGCGCCGGTGGCGGCGCAGTGGGGGCGCTTCGTGCTGCTGAACCTCGTGGGCTTCGTGGCGAATTACGGGACCTACGCGGCGCTGGTCGCGGGGACGGAGGTCGTGGCTGCCTATCCCGTGATCGGCGTGGCGGCGGGATCGCTGGCGGGCATGTTCATCAATTTCGGGCTGTCGCGGCGCTACGTCTTCAAGGCGTAGGGCCCGGCGGGAGAATATCGGAGTGAGAGGATTCGAACCTCCGGCCCCTGCGTCCCGAACACAGTGCTCTACCAGGCTGAGCTACACTCCGGTGTGGGCGGGTTCTTAGCCATGTGCCGCCCCCTCGGCAAGCGGGGCCCGAAAGATTGCTGTCATGCGACGGCGCGGAGGCGGGCGAGGCAGGCCGCCGCGGTCTCCTCCGGGAAGAAGTAGAAGCTGAAGACATAGGGATCCGAGGCCCCGAAGACGGCGGGATCGGAGCTCGCGACCTGCATGGTCGCGGGATCGAAATCGGCCAGCGGATGCCAGCCCGCATGCCAGTACCAGCCCCCGTAGCCGAGCGCGGCCAGCAAGGCCGGCACGTCGCGCGTGCTGCCGGCGCGGTGGCGCTCCTCGATCTCGACGGAAAGGATGGGGCGGGACCGCGTCAGCGTGTCGCGCGAGCCCTCCAGCACCTCCTGCTCCGCGCCCTCGGCGTCGAGCTTGACGGCGGTGACGCCGCGCAGGCCCAGGCTGTCGAGCATGACGACCTTCACCCTATGCGCCTCCGTGGTGACGCTGGCGTGCTCGGCGTAGTCCTTGGCTATGCTGGCCCATTGCTCCTGCTTCACGCCGTCCAGCACCGGCAGGGTCAGCACCGCCTCGCCCGGCGCCGCGCCCAGCGCCTCGGCGTGCAGCGTGACGTTCGGCGGGATGCCGCCGAACTCCGCCGCGAGGTTCGCCCGTAGCCGCGCCATCGCCGAGGGCAGCGGCTCGAAGGCATGCACCTGCGAATCGGGCAGCCGCGCGAAGGGGAGGGTCAGCAGCCCGTCATGCGCGCCGATGTCGAGCAGGACGCCCGGCCGATGCAGCGCCCGGTGGACGTCCCACTCTTCCATCATATCGTGATGAAGCCGCGCGAGACCGCCACCACGCCGCCGCCGACCCGTACGCGGATCGCGCCGTCCGCCTCGCGCTGCGCGGCGAGGTGGAGCTGGCTCGGCCGGCCCATCTCGATGCCCTGCTCCACCTCCAGCAACAGCGCACTGCCGCCGGCCAGGTGCAGCAGCAGGCCCGCGAGCGCGATGTTCGCGGCACCCGTCGCGGGATCCTCCACGATGCCGCTGAGGGGCGCGAACATGCGCACCCGCCGCCGCCCGATGCCGAGCGGCGTGTGCAGCAGCAGCCCGATCGGCGGCGTGGGCAGGCCGGGCAGGTAGCGGGCCATGGCGGCCAGGTCGGGCATCGCGGCGGAGAGCAGGTCCGCATCCTCGACCTCGGCGATGGCGAAGGCGGCGCCACACCCGGCCAGCAGCGGCGGGTGCCCGTTCACGTGGATGGCCTCCTCCGGCAGGGCGGCGCAGGCGGCGACGGCGGCGCGGTCCAGCGCCGCGCCGATGGCGAAGGGCAGGGGGGCCTCGATCTCGGCCGCGACCGGCACGCCAGCGCTGTCCCGCGTGAGGCGCGCGGGGACGAGGCCGGCCGCTTCCTCCAGGATCAGGGTCTCGCCGGCATGCCTCAGCCGGCGCGCCAGCATCACCGCGGCGCCGACGCTCGGATGGCCGGCGAAGGGCAGCTCGATCGCGGGGGTGAAGATGCGCAGGCGGATGTCGGCGCCCTCCGCCTCGGCGGGCAGGACGAAGACGGTCTCGGGCAGGCCGAGCTCGCGCGCGACGTCCTGCAGGACCTCCGTCTCCAGCTCCTCGGCGCCGAAGACGAGGCCCAGCGGATTGCCGGCGAAGCGGCGCTCCGTGAAGACGTCGGCCGTCTCGAACTCAAGCTCCACGTTCGAGCCCTCCCAGGGCCTCGCCGATGGCCGCGTTCATCGCGCGCACTCCGGCGGCAGGCCCCTCGGAATGGTTCCACACAGCGCCGACGACGGCGAGGAAATCGGCGCCCGCCCGCACCAGAGCCCCGCAATTCACCGGGGTGATGCCGCCGATCGCGACCGAGGGCACCTCCATCATCTCGCTCCACCACTCCAGGATTTCCGGATCTGCCTGGTGCGTGGCCTCCTTGGTGGAGGTCGGGAAGAAGGCGCCGAAGGCCACGTAGTCGGCGCCGAGCTCGCCTGCCTCCATCGCGAGATGGCGCGAGGCGTGGCAGGTGATCCCGAGAATCTTGTCCTGGAGCAGCTTTCGCGCGCCGGCATGGTCGCCGTCGGTCTGGCCCAGATGCACGCCGTCGCAGCCGGTGGCGGCGGCCAGCTTCGCGTCGTCGTTGAGGATGAAGGCCACCTCGCGCGCCTGGGCGATGGGCAGCAGGGTCTCGACGGCGCGCCTGATCTCGTCCTCCGGCGCGTCCTTCAGCCGGAGCTGGAGACAGGCCACGTCGCCGGCGTCCAGCGCCTGCGCCAGCAGGTCCGGAAAGCCCTGCGGCAGCACGGGCGGCGTGATGAGGTAGAGGCGGCAGCGGTCGTCCATCGCCCTTCATCGCCCGCAAAGCCGCCTTTGGGAAGGCTATTCCCTGCCGCGGAGCGGCGCTGGCGATGCTGCCGCGGAGCGGCGCTGGCGATGCTGCCGCGGAGCGGCGTCAGCCTCCCTGCCGGGCCGGCGCGGCCGCTTGCGCGCGCAGCTTGCCCGCGACCCCGTCCACCATCGCCTCGATCACCGTGAAGACCACCTCGAGCGAGAAGCCCACGAAGAAGGCCGCCGCCCCCAGGCTCAGCGTGAAGCCGCCCATCTGCACCGGCTCGTTGCCCGTCCAGAGCACGCCCAGCAGCCCGCCCAGCATGGTGGCCAGCAGGATGCGCAGCATGGCGTGCGAGCCGTCATGGAACTCCAGCGTCCAGTCGGAGAGCTTCTGGTCGAGCCGCCGCAGCGCATAGGCGCAGCCGCCGACGCAGCCCAGCAGCAGCGGCAGCACGAAGCCCGTCAGCACGGAGATGGCGCCGGCCGTGCGGATCTCGGTGCGCTGCCAGTGGCGCGGCATCTTGTCGTCGTCCGAGGCCGCCGGCAGGGCCGTGCATTCCGCCGCGCCGTAGATCCAGCCGCAGGCGATATCGACGATGCCGCCGAGCACGAGCCAGTGCGTCCGCTGGTTCCAGGCGGCCAGCCGCTGGAAGATCAGCTCTTCGCGCAGCGCCGCCTGGGACCATTGGCTGCACAGCGCCGCGGCCTGCGCGCCGGAGCTCTCGGCCGCCGAGGGGTGGCGGCCGGGCAGGGGCCGGCGGTCGTCGTCCTGGCCGGGGCAGAAGGACGGGAAGAGCCTGGTCAGGGGCCGCTCGCCCTCCTGGACCGGAGCCTCCACGGTCGTCCAGGCGCCGGCGGGCAGCTTGGCGAGCTCGCCATAGGTGGTGGCCAGCTCCCGCCGCACCTCCTGGAGCTGCTGCACGGCGCGACGGCCGTCATCCACATGGGCCAGCAGCAGGACGGCGAGGGCGGTGGCCGCCACCGCGATGATGGTGATCCAGTCCATGATGCGGCGGAGCGTGGCGGCGCGGGTGGCGACGGCCGGCGGCGGCTCGTTGTCCTCCAGCGGGATGCGCAGATAGGCGCTGCTGAGGCGGATGGTGGCGACGGAGGCCGGCGCGGCCCGGCGGCTGAGGTCGTCCACGCAGGAGACGAGGGTCGCGAGCTTCGCCTGGTCGCGTGCGACCTCGGCGGGGTCAGCGGTGAGGATGGACCAGGCGGCCAGGTGGTCGCCGGCGGCATTGGGCGCGGTGGGCACGGCGGGGCCGATCGGGCGGTCCGGCCGGCGGGCGGCGAAGCGCAGGAGGAGGCGGCCGTCGCGCTGCAGGCCGCGGGCATATTCCGTCGCCACCTCGTCGGGCGTGGGCAGCAGCTTTTCCGTGTGTACCTGCCGCTGGTCGTCCATGGGACGCTTCCTCCGCGGGAATGAAAATTCCTGGGCATATTGTCTGTGGCAGGAGGTCTCGTCCATCTGTTTCTTGCGGGGCTACTTTCCGCTATCGGCGGAGGGCGGGCGACTTCTTTGCCGAACAAGTAACCGCGCCACCTATTCGGCCGGGGACATGGTGCGCCGCACCCAGAGCCAGAGCGCGGGCGTCACTCCCAGCTCCATCCCGAGCGCCAGCACATGCGGCAGCGGCGGCGGGCCGGCGAAGACCAGCCCGAGCAGGCGCGCGAGGCCGCCCAGGATCACGACCGGCGCGAGGATATCAAAGACCCAGCCGCGCCGCTCGAGGTCGAAGGCGGCCCAGGCGAAGCCGATCCCGATGCCGAGGAGCAGGCCCGAGAGGTAGCGGAGATGGCTGTCCGCCGCGGGCGGGCCGGCAGCGCCGAGGAAGGCGATCCCGGCCAGGCATCCGGCGAGGCCGGCCAGGATGGGAACGCAGCAGGCCAGCCAGATCGTCGCACGGAGCATCATGGAGACAGGACGCGCGAGCGCCCTGCCCGGATGCAAGGCTGGCTGCGAAATGCCGTTCAGCCGAACTTTCCGGCTCCCCCTCTATGAGGAGCGATCAAGCTGGCGTCCCACCGCTGCTGGCGGGCGGCGTCGCAGCCGGCGGGGTGGCGGGCGATGCGGTTGTGGGCCTCTTCGGCATCTGTATGGCCGGCGCAACCTGGAGGTTGATGGGCTGTGCGCGCAGCTTGCCCGCAACGCCGTCGACCATGGTCTCGATCAGCGTGAAGACCACTTCCAGCGAGAAGCCCACAAAGAAAGCGGCTGCTGCCAGAGTCAGTTCGACGCCGCCAACCTGCACTGTCTGATTGCTGGTCCAGATGACACCGAGCAGGCCGCCCAGCATCGTCGCGAGGAGTACGCGCAGCCAGGAATGGGATCCGTCGTTGAACTCGAGTTCCCATCGCGACAGTTTCTGGTCCAGCCGCCGGAGTGCATAGGCACAACCGCCGATGCAGCCCATGAGCAGTGGCAGGATGAAGCCGGTCAGCGTTGCGATGGATCCGGCCGTCTGGAGTTCCGTCCGAAGCCAATGGTGGCGCGCCACCTCGGGAGACTCGCCGGCGGACAGTGCGGAAGAGGCACCTGAGGCCAATACGGGCACGGGCCGGCATGCGTTTCCGCCCCATCGGAGAGGCCTGAACAGCCGATAATTGCGGCAGTTCCACGCTGTGAGATCGAGATGCACCAATCGTTGCCGCAGTGCGGCGCGCTCGCGTTCGCCGCAGAGGTTGACCGCCCGCAGACCTTCGGCCGTCGACGTTGGCTGCCTGTGAGGGGATGCCTCCGCGAGTCGTCGCGCCTCTCCGTCCAGGAAACCTATATCCACACAATATGGAACGAAATTGTTCGCAGGGTCCACCAGAGGAACCCAAGCTTTGGAATCCAGCTTGGCAAGCTCCTCATAGATACGGCTGACCTCATCGTCGGCGGTCTGCATTTGCCTGCTTATTCTTCGCCCGTTTTCCACGTGAACAAGTAATAATATAGATATTAATGTAACGACAAAGGCCAATGTCATGATTCCATGCATCATGCAACGTATGAATCGTGCTCTTGTCCTGATGTCAGTGGGATAGGGCTCGCCATCTTCCAATGGTATCTGCAGATAAGCGCTGCTCAAGCGAATGGACGAGGCCGAAGCCGGGGCCACGCGGCGGCTCAGATCATCGACGCAGGCAACCAATGTCACGAGATGACTAGCATCATCGTCCCCGAAGGATTCGTACGGGTCCGTAAGAATGGAGTAGGCTGCAATCGTGTCCGGATTGGAGCTCGGCAAAGCAGTATAGCCGATGGGGCGATCGGGGCGCCTGGCCAAAACACGCAAGAGCAACCTGCCGTCGCGCTGCAAGCCGAGGATGAATTCCTTTTTTGCTTCCGAGGGATTCATGGGATCTGGTGAAGATTGTGAGGTTGCGGATTTCCGATCCCGCCACATCTCAAGGAGGCAGCAAAACATGATTCTCTCTTCGAATATTTTGATATTCGATATTAGAAATTTATTTTCCTTACCTTCAAGGAAAAAATACGAAGAATTTTAATGATGGATAATGTATATGAATAATTATGTAAAATATTGGTAGATATCGACTACTTCTTCCCTCGATCGGCGATTGCGATTGTCCACTACCCCTTCAGCGCAATCGCCGCGCCCAGCACCACCAGCGACACGAAGAACACGCGCCGGAACACCGCCTCCGACATCGCGCCGCGCAGCCGCGTGCCGATGGACTGCCCGATCAGCGACGGCACCAGCGCCGCCAGCGACTGGCCCAGCAGCCCCCAATGCAGGTCGCCGGTGCCCCCCAGCAGCACGCCGAGCCCGATGGTCGCCACCGTGAAGGTCACGCCCAGCGCGCGGACCAGCTCGTCCTTGCCGAGCCCCTGCGCTTGCAGCCAGGGCACGGAGGGAATGACGAAGATGCCCGTCGCCGAGGTCAGCCCGCCCGTGGCGAGTCCCATGGCGAGGCCCCAGCTCTCTGGCAGCCGCGGCCGCCACGCCGCCAGGCCGACGGCGCCGTAGATCGCCAGCACGATGCCCAGCACCAGCGCGCCGTAGCGCCCGCCGAAGCCGCCCCAGAGCCAGCCGCCGGCCAGGATCCCCACGAAGAGGCCGAGCAGCATCGGCCAGAAGCGCCGCGTCAGCGCCCAGGAGGACGAGGCCGGCGCCATCTGCACGAGGTTGGTGACGATGGAGGGCAGCAGCAGCAGCGCCGCGGCCTGGGCCGGGCTCAGCAGCAGGGTGAGGAGCGCCATGGCGATGGTCGGCAGGCCGAGACCGATGAGGCCCTTCACCCCGCCGGCCAGGAGGAAGACGAGGCCGATCGCAGCGGCCTGGAGGAGGTCTGGCGTGTTCATGGCCGAGGATCTACCGGACCAGGGCCTGCGACGTTTCGGAAGGGGCCGAAGCCACAGCGCCGAAAAGACATGGCCCCGGAGCCGTCGCCCCGGGACCAGGCTCGAAGGATCAGGCCCTGGTCTTGTACACCTCGATGATGTCGTTCAGCAGCTTCAGCGCCTCGGCCTTCGGGCGCTGGAAGGCGTTGCGGCCGACGATCGAGCCGTTGCCGCCGCCCGCATGGATCGCCCGCGCCTCGTCCAGCAGCGCGTCCGCGCCCTTGGCCTCGCCGCCCGAGAACACCACCAGCCGCCGCCCGTTGAAGCAGGCCTTCACGATATGCGCGATGCGTGCCGCCGGGTCCTTCACGTCGACCGGATAGGAGGCGTAGGTCTTCTTCGCGGCTTCGAGAAAGATCGCGTCGGTGGGCGGCTTCACCTTGATGATGTGCGCGCCCGTCAGCGCCGCCATGTGCGCGGCATAGGCGGCGATGTCGAGCGCCGTCTCGCCCACCTTGTCCAGCATCGGCCCGCGCGGATAGGACCACACGACCACCGCGAGGCCGACGGCCTTGGCCTCCTCGGCGAGCTCGCGCAGCTCCTCGATCATCTCGAACTGGTACTCGCTACCGGGATAGATGGTGAAGCCGATGGCCGAGCAGCCCAGCCGCAGCGCGTCGGCCACAGAGGCCGTCACCGCCTGGTCCTTCGTCGTGGACAGGCTGTTGGAGGAATTCACCTTCAGGATGGTCGGGATGCAGCCGGCGAAGGTGGCGGCCCCGGCCTCGATCGGGCCGAGCGGCGCGGCATAGGCGTTCAGCCCGGCCTCGATCGCCAGCTCGAAATGGTAGTGCGGGTCATAGGCGTCGGGGTTGGGCGCGAAGCTGCGGGCCGGGCCGTGCTCGAAGCCCTGGTCCACCGGCAGGATCACCATGCGGCCCGAGCCGCCGAGCTTGCCGGTCATCAGGATGCGGGCGAGGTTCGTCTTGGTGCCGGGATTGTCGCTCTCGTACCAGGAGAGGATGTCCTTCACCTTGCGCGTCAGCTTCATCGGGCGTTTCCCTTTCGATGTGCGGCGTTCGGGCGGTGATTAAGGCAGTTCGCCGGGGTCCGGAAGGCCCAGCCAGCCGGCCAGATGCCGGCGGCCCTGGGGCTTTTTCAGGTTCACGCGCGCCAGGTCCAGCGCCGGGGGCGGCGCCTCCAGCAGCCGCGCGCCCATGGCCGCGGCGATCCTTGCGAGGCCTGGGAAGGCCGGCACCTCCGGCGACAGCACGACCGTCGCGAATCCCGCCTTCAGCGCCGCCAACGCATGGCCCGGCGCATCGGCGGCATCCAGGATGCCGAGCGCGAAGGCGCCATGCACGTCGAGGATCGCCCGGAAGCCCGCGAGGCCCATGTAACCGGCAGCGCCTGGCGCGGAGAGCAGCGCCACGGGCCGGCCATGCCCTCCCATCGGGGCCAGCGCGAGCACCGCGCCCACCTCTTCCGCGCTGTGCACTATCACCGCGCGCGGTCGCACGACGACGGCCCGCGGTTGACCCTGGCAGTCCTGCATGTCAACGCTTTCCCATGCGCCGCGCCGCTCCGTCCAGCGCGCCGGCAGGAGTCGGATTTGAGCTCAGACGACATCACCCTCCTCGCCGCCGAGCGGCTGGAGATCGCGCTGGAACGGCTGGCGGAGGCCCTGGAGGCCCGCTTCGCCGCGATGCCGGAACCGGCGCCGGCCGCCGAGCTGCCCGCCGAGCCTATGCCCGCCGACATGGTCCCCCGGGCCGAGGTGGAGCGGCTGGCCGCGCGGCTCGACGAGGCGCTGGCGCGGCTGCGCGCGCTCCTCGGCGACGAGGCCGGCGGCGAGACTTGAACGCGCCATACTTGAAGGCAGGGAGGATTCCGATGGGCCAGGTCAACGTGCGCGTGAACGGCTACAACCACACCATCGGCTGCAAGGATGGCGAGGAGGAGCACGTCTCGGACCTCGTCGCGCAGCTCGAGGAGAAGGTGCGCGTCATCCGCTCCATGGGCGGGCAGTTCTCCGAGGCGCGGATGCTGCTGCACGTGGCGCTGCTCTTCGCGGACGAGGCGGCGGACCTGCGCATCGACCTGGCAAGGCTGCGCAGCCAGGGCGCGGCCACGGCCGCCGCGCAGGGCTCGGGCCTGCTGCCGGTGCCGCCGGAGCCTGATCCCCGACTCGCCGAGCGGCTCGCGCGCATCGCCGAGCGCATCGAGAACATCACGGGCGCGATCGAGAAGCCGTAATCCCGGAAGCGCCATCGGCTTCCTTGTGCTGAAGCCGCCGAAGCCCTACCTGTAGCGGGCGAGACTGCCCGGTGCGTCCGGCAAGACATCCCCAGGGCCAATACGCATCTCCCGGGAACTGGCGCTGGCTGGATCTTGGTCCAGCTACCTGGTGCCCACCTGCTTATGGCAGGCCTTGGGAGGATGCATGTGCCAACGGCCAGGGTGGTTTCGCACTTCCCACTTTGACCCGCGCCGCGCGCGGCCGCGTCCAGGCCTCGGCGAGACCGACCCGGGCGCGCCGCACGAGGCCTGCCGCCGCCAGCGCCGCCCGGCCCTCGGCGCAGGCCGCCTCGCCGATGAAGCGGGGATGGAACTCCACCAGCACGAGCCGCGCCCGCGCCAGCAGGCCGGGATGGTTGCGCAGGAACTCCGCCTCGCCGCCCTCGATGTCCAGCAGCACCGTGTCGAAGTTCAGGCCCAGGCGCGCCTCCAGCGCCTCCAGCCGCCGCTCCCGCACCGGCACGGGCCGGCTGCCGGCATGGCAGACGCTGGCGCTGCCGGAGACGATCGCCTCGGCGGCCCAGAAAGGGCGCTCGCGCTCGCTGCGGCCGACGACGCCGTCCACCACCCGGAACTGCGCGCCGTTGCGGGCGCGGTTGGCCTCGAGCCAGGGCAGCAGCGCCGGATTGGCCTCCACCACCACATGGCGACGGGGATCGCGCAGGCGCGCATTCACCAGGCAGGAGGTCACGCCGAGGCAGCCGCCGAGCTCCAGCACGGTCGCGCCCCGGCGCAGGTAGCGCCAGAGCAGCAGCCGCTCGGGAAGCTCGTAGAGGCCGAGCGGGAAGCGCCCGCGGAAGCGGCGCGTCGTCAGGTCGGGAGGCACACGGAAGCGTTGGCCCCCGGTGACGTATTCTCCGCCGGACCAGTCGAAGAGGGCGCCGCTGATGCGCTCCACCCCCTCCCGGAGAAGCTTGCGAAACACGCGATACGATTCCTTCGTACCGGAGAGCCGGTGACGCGTTGTTGAAACCGGAGGCGGGTGTGCGGATTCTCCGCGCGTTTCGCCTCCTGCGTGTAAGCTGGCGACACCTTGCCACTGTCTCAATGCGGGATTCCCCGTGGTTCACATCCGTGAGCATGCAAGGGCACCCGGCTCGCCAGCCAGCCGGGTTTTGGCGTATCACCGCGCCCCATGCCGACGCCCCTTCCTCTCCTGGCCCGCAAGGCGGATGCGCGCGCCACGGCGCTGGCGGCCCGCGAGGCCGTGCCCGGCGCCGGCGAGGCGCTGCGCGACGTGATCCTGCGCGAGGCCCCGCCGCCGCCCGCTGCGCTGATCGGTGGCTTCTGGCCCATGGGCGAGGAGATCGACACGCGCCCGCTGCTGGAGGCGCTCCACGCACGCGGCCACCGCATCGCGCTGCCCGTCACCACGCCGCGCGGCCAGCCGCTCGTTTTTCGTTCCTGGGCACCGGGGACGGACATGGCGCGTGGCGTGTTCGGGACACAGCATCCGGCGGAGGGCGAGGCCGTGGCGCCCGACTGGCTCATCGTGCCGCTGCTCGCCTTCGACCGGCGCGGCGCCCGGCTCGGCTATGGCGGCGGCTATTACGACCGCACGCTGGCGCTGCTGCCCGGTGCCGTCGCGATCGGCGTCGCCTATGCCGCACAGGAGGTTCCGGAAGTGCCCATCGGCCCGCATGACGTGCTGCTCCACGCTGTCGCCACCGAGCGGGGGCTGATCCGCCCGTGAGGATTCTCTTTCTCGGCGACATCGTGGGACGCTCGGGCCGCGACGCCTTCGTGGAGCGCGTGCCCGGCCTGCGCGCGCAGCTGGCGCTCGACCTCGTGGTGGTGAACGGCGAGAACGCCAGCCACGGCTTCGGCCTCTCGCCCGACATGGCGCGCGCCTTCCTGGCCGCGGGCGCCGACGTCATCACGCTGGGCAACCATGCCTGGGACCGGCGCGAGATCATCCCCTACCTGGAGGAGGAGCGGCGCGTCATCCGGCCGATCAACTTCCCGCCGGGCACGCCGGGCCATGGCGCCGTCGTGGTGGAGGTGCCTGGCAACCGCCGCGCGCTGGTGGTGAACGCCATGGGCCGGCTCTTCATGGATCCGCTGGACGATCCCTTCCGCGCCATCCAGGCGGAGCTCGCGAAGCACCCGCTCGGCCGCAGCGTGCAGGCCACGATCCTCGACGTGCATTGCGAGGCGACCAGCGAGAAGCAGGCCTTCGGCCATTCCTTCGACGGCATGGCGAGCCTCGTCGTCGGCACGCACACCCATGTGCCGACGGCCGATCACCAGATCCTCCCAGGCGGCACCGCCTACCAGACCGATGCGGGCATGTGCGGCGATTTCGACAGCGTGATCGGCATGCAGAAGGGCGGTGCCGCGCTGCGCTTCTGGAGGAAAATGCCGGGCGAGCGGCTGGCGCCGGCGGAGGGCGAGGCGACGCTCTGCGGCCTCTTCGTGGAGACCGACGATGCGACCGGGCTGGCCACCCGCGTGGCGCCGCTCCGCCAGGGCGGACGCCTCAGCCAGGTCATGCCCTGACCCACGGTTGGAAGGTCGCGACAGACGCGACGGTCCCGCAACGAACACGACCCTTCTCCGTTTGAACCGCCCGCTTCTTCGATGGCATCTGCGCATCCACCGGGATGGGCCGGGACATTCCCGGAAAGGGCATCATCATGGCGGACTACACGACCACGCCGAGCATCGGTCAGCTGCACGAGAATTCCTGCTGGGCGGCCAGCCTGGCCTGGTTCCTCAAGCAGGACACCGGCGGGCGTCCGTCCTGGTCGCAGCAGGACATCATCCGCGAATTCCGGAACAACGTGGACACCAACGGCGCGCTGTTCGGCGACTATCTCGCCAATCTCTGGTCGCAGGACCAGCGGCTGAAGATGAGCACGCGGGTGCATCCGACCCCGGATCCGGAGCTGACGAGCCTGCCGCTCGGCAGCAAGCCGGTCTGCATCGCCTTCAAGCACATCACGGGCTTCGCGCACATGAACGTGATCTGGGGCCTCGGCGGCGACGACGTCATGTGCATGGAGCCCTACTGGCCCCATCCCGGCGCGAACGGGAAGCGGACCGGGCGCTTCGTGCAGCGCAAGCTCGAGCACTTCAACTACGGTGACAACATCGTGATGGCCTGGGCGAACCCGCCCAACACCTCCACCACGGCGACGCCGAAGGACGCGGGCTGAGGGCTCCGCCGTCGCGCGACACATGCGACAGATCTACAACGGATGCGACGCGTCGTGGTTTGAGCGCGTCGCCTCCAGGATGTGATGCTTCGTATGCCGGAATGAGCCGGGGCATCCCACAGGAGAGCGTCATGGCGGACTACACGACCACACCGAGCATCGGCCAGCTGCACGAGAATTCCTGCTGGGCCGCGTGCCTGGCCTGGTTCCTCAAGCAGGACACCGGCGGCCGACCCTCCTGGACTCAGCAGGAGATCATCAAGATCTACTGGCGCAGTGTGGACGCCAATGGCGCGCTGATCGGCGACTATCTCGCCAATCTCTGGTCGCAGGACCAGCGGCTGAAGATGAGCACGAAGGTCCATGCGACCCCGGATCCGGAGCTGACGAGCCTGCCGCTCGGCAGCAAGCCCGTCTGCATCGCCTTCAAGCACGTCACGGGCTTCGCGCACATGAACGTGATCTGGAGTCTCGGCGGCGACGACGTCATGTGCATGGAGCCCTACTGGCCTTTCCCTGGCGCGAACGGGAAGCGGACCGGGCGCTTCGTGCAGCGCAAGCTCGAGCACTTCAACTACGGCGACAACATCGTGATGGCCTGGGCGAACCCGCCCAACACCTCCACCACGGCAACGCCGAAGGACGCCGGCTGAGGCGTGATCGGCGCGGGACGGGTACCACGCGCATCGCCAGCGTCTTCTCGTCGCCCGCCGCACGGAAGTGAGGCGCCGCGGCCCTGCGCGAAATCCCGCGGCAGGAGCTGAACACACCCATTCTACCGCATGGACGATGCGGACGGGATGCGCCACGATGCCGAGCCTCCCCGGATGAACGCCTCATGCGCCTCGCTGCCGTGCTCCTTGCCCTTGTCGCAGCGCCCGCCTTCGCACAGGGGGATGCCACCGCCAGGGTCCGGCGCGAGGCGGAGAACCATCTGCGTCCCTGCGTGGCCACGGAGACGGAGGCGCGGCGCTGGTGCGAGCTGAACCGCCAGGAGTTCGTGCGCGACTATCTGCGCGCCCGCGCCGGCGAGCTGCAGGGCCAGCGGAACGTCGCCTACCAGCTGGCCGGCCCGGCGGGCGAGGCCGCGATCCGGGGACACCAGGAGGGCATCGTCGCGGACCCCATGCAGGCCTGCGCCTGGAGGATCGTGGTCGTGTCCACGGGCCATGCCGAGGCGAATCAGACCGACGAGGCGAAGGAGCGCCGGGACTGCGGCAGGCTGTCGGAAGCCCAGCGGGCCGCCGCCCGCATCAGGGCCTCGGAGCTGCACGTGCAGATCGCGACGGATCCCGTGCGCAACCCACCTGGCCGGGGCAGGTCCAACGGTCTCGGCGGGCCTGAGAGCGAGGTCGGCGTGCCGCAGGCGGAAGCGCCAGGCACCCGTCACGCCTTCGGCATCCCGGCGCGCGATCGCTGGCGCCCCGCTGCCACGGCGCTGACGCCGGCCGGCCGGAACGGGTCTTCCGTGTTGGAAGTCGCAATCGCGGACTGATATCCTTCGATCCAGCCCATCGCATCCGGATCGATCGTCACCCGCCATGCCCTTCTACCGGCTCAACGAAGACGATCTTCGCCCCGACGATGATTTCGATCCCGAGGACGTGCCCCGCGCCATCGCCGCCGTCGGGTTCGACATGTTCACCAAGGGCGTGGAGATGCCCGTTCACGAGCATCGGAAGGCCCAGCTGATCCTGACCCTGCGTGGCGTCGTCAGGTGCGAGGCCGGCAGCAGCGTCTGGATCGTGCCGCCGCGCTGCGCCGTGTGGATTCCCGGCGGCCTTCCCCACAGCGTGACCGCCGCCGGAGACGTCGAGGTCTATCTCCTGTTCGTCGAGCCGGACGCAGCGCCGGCGCTGCCCGGGCAATGCTGCACGCTGTCGGTCTCGCCATTGCTGGAGCGTCTGCTGCTGCACGTCACCCGGATGCCGGTCCTGTACGATGTCGACGGCGCCGACGGCCGGCTCGCCACGGTGCTGCTCGACCAGCTGTCGCAGGCGCCCGTCGAGAGGCTGAACTTCCCGATGCCGGTCGACGCCAGGCTGCGCAGGATCGCCGCCGCCCTGATGGCCGATCCCTCCGACCGCGCGACGATCGACGGGTGGGGCCGGCGCATGGCCGTCGCCCCGCGAACCCTGACGCGCGCCCTGAAGCGCGAGACCGGCATGAGCTTCGGCCGCTGGCGCCAGCAGCTCCACATCCTCGTTGCGCTGCAGCGCCTCGACCAGGGGGCGTCGGTCCAGGCCGTGGCGCTCGATCTCGGCTACGAGGGCGCGAGCGCCTTCGTCACGATGTTCCGCAAGGCCCTAGGCAAGCCGCCCGCCCGGTATCTGGCGGAACGCCGCATCGCCGCCTGATCGCCGTCCAGCGGTCGGGCCGGGGGCAGGACCCCTCGCGGCGCTGACCGGAAATCGCAATATTTTGTCTCGTTTGCCGAATGCGGTCAGGTAGGCGCTTCCGTATCCTGGCTCCGACGCCGACATCCGGCGCGCGCATCCCAAGGAGCCCGAAACATGGATTCACTCAGCAGCGGCCGGGTCGCGGAGGTTCTCGAGCGCCTTCATCGGGAAGCGGAAGCGGCCGATGCGCCGCTGATGCAGGCCTATGCGAACGAGATGACCAGTGTCGAACAGGCGATGGCCCAGGTTGTCGAGGCTGAGAACAGGGATCTGACGGGGCTGTATCGGGGTTACGCCGCCCATTTCCTGAGCGTCTCGCCGGAGTTCGGGCGCTTTCTCTACATGTGCGCGCGGAGCTGCAAGGCCAGGCGCATCGTCGAGTTCGGCTCATCGATGGGGATTTCCGCCATCTACATGGCGGCGGCGCTGCGCGACATGGGCGGCGGCGTCCTGATCGGCACCGAGCTGGAACCCGGCAAGGCCGGGCGGGCGCAGGCGAATCTCGCGGCCGCCGGGCTCGCCGACCTCGTCGAGCTCCGGGTCGGCGACGCGCGGGAAACCCTCCGGCCCGGCGTCGGCGGCGATATCGACATGGCGATGCTCGATGGCGCCTTCACGCTCTATCTGCCCGTCCTGAAGCTGCTGGAGCCTCACCTGAAGCCCGGCGCGATCGTCATCGGCGAGAATGCGTTCGCCGGGACGGGCGGCTATATCGACCACGTCCGCGATCCTCGGAACGGCTATCTCTCGCTACCGCTGTCGTTCGATCCCGGGCGCGGCAACGAGCTCACCGTCAGGACGGCGTGATCCGCATGGGCCCCGATGCCGAGAGCTCCGGGAGCGGATCCTTGACCCACCCCGCCGACGGGCCGCGGCCGCCCGCCCCGCCGGGTCCCGTCACGCGGACATTGCTGCGGTGGCTGATGCGGCCTGCGCGCGTTGCCGCAGTCGAGGCGCTATCGCCGCGCTTTCGGCTGGCCGAGCTGGAAGGCGAAGCGCTCAGGAACATCGCCTGGGCGGCGGGCCAGAAGCTCCAGGTCTCGATGGGTTCGGGCCTGAGCGCGCGGACCTACACGCCGATGTCGTGGGACGCCGGGAGCGGCAGGACGCGCCTGCTCGCCTTCGCGCATGGCGATGGCCCCGGCAGCCGATGGGCCAGCGGCCTGCGCGAAGGCGACACCTGCCGGTTCTTCGGTCCGCGCCGCTCGCTCGATCTGTCCGGCCTGGAGGCGCCGGTGGTCCTGTTCGGCGACGAGACCTCGTTCGGCCTGGCGGCGGCGCTGCTCGACAGCCCGCAGGGGGCCGGCGCCATCCCTGTGTTCGAGGTGTCGGATGTCGCGGAGTCGCGGCCGGTGCTGGAGGCGATCGGCCTCGGCCAGGCGAGGCTGATCGAGCGCCTCGCCGACGACGCCCATCTCGCGGCGGCCGAAGCCGAGGTGTCGCGCCTGGCCGCCAGCGGCGCGCATGTCGTTCTCACGGGCAAGGCCTCGTCGATCCAGCGCGTGAGCCGGGCCCTGAAAGCCGCCGGCGTCGCATCGTCGCGGGTGAAGGCCAAGGCCTATTGGGCGCAGGGCAAGATCGGGCTCGATTAGGTCAGGAACCGCACGCGCACCTCGCCGAAGGGGCCGTAATCGGCCACGTGCTCCTCGCCTGCGCGGGCCTTCAGCATGCCGGTGCAGGTGCCCGTGCTCACCACCTCGCCGGCGCGCAGCCCGATGCCGGTGCGCGAGAGCTCGTTCGCGAGCCAGGTCAGCGGCTCCAGCGGATGGCCGAGCGCCTCGCGCGCCGTGCCGCGCCGGCGCTCCACGCCGTCCACCCGCAGCACGATCGCCTGCCCGGGGATGTCGCGCGCCGCCCAGTCCTCGATCGGCGCGCCGAGGACGAGCGTGCCGGATCCGGCGCCGTCCGCCAGGATCGCTTCCAGCGGCGGGAAGGTGGCATCCGGCACGAAGCGGCATTCGGCGACCTCGATGCCGGGCGAGACGGAGGCGACCGCCTCGCGCAGCTCGTCCTGCGCGTAGGGGCGGGCGCGCGGCGGCAGGTCGTGCGCGAGGCGGACCATGTACTCGCATTCCGGCAGCGGATGCAGCAGCGGCGCGAAGTCCATGGCAGCGGGCGAGGGGAGCAGGAAGGGCTCGTAGACCCGGCCGTAGATCGGCGAGGTCGCGCGCAGCGCCCGCTGCATCTCCGGCCGCGTGGCCGCGATCTTCCAGCCGAGCCGCCGCCAGCCGAGCTCCGCCTCCACGCGCGCGGCGATGCGGTAGGCCGCGTCGGCATCCGGCGGCACGAGCGCGGCGTCGAGCCCGCTCCGCTGCCGCCGCTCCCGCCGCAGCCCCGTCAGCAGGGCGACCAGCGCCCGCACGGAATCCCGGTCCAATCCTGGCACCCTCCTTCGTTCGCGGCGCAGCGAAGGGCGGCCGGCCCGCCTTCCGGACGCATCTCCCGAGGGGGATTTGCCTGGACACCGCAAGGTCAGGGTATAGCCTGTCGTTCCAGGGAAAAACGACGCGGCGGAGGGTGCCATGAAGGGACGGCCCCGGGACCAGGAGAGCGCGGGAGCCATCGCTTGAGGACGGAAGCCGACGCCCCATCCCAGGAGGCCGCCCGGATCGAGGCCCTGCATCGCTACGCCGTGCTCGATACCCTGCCGGAAGCCGCCTATGACCGGGTCGCGCGGCTCGCGGCCCAGTTCTTCCGCGTGCCCATGGCGCTCATCTCCTTCGTCGACGCCGAGCGGCAATGGTTCAAGGCACGGATCGGCGTCGACCTCGCCGAGACGCCGCGCGCCGCCGCCTTCTGCAACATCACGGTAGAGGGGCGGGAGCCCTGCCTCGTGCGCGACGCGGCCCTCGATCCGCGCTTTGCGGACAATCCCTTCGTGCTCGGTCCGCCCCATATCCGCTTCTACGCCGGCGTGCCGCTCCTGACGCCGGACGGCCATGCGCTCGGCTCGCTCTGCGTGCTGGACCGGGAGCCGCGCGCGGACTTCACCCCGGCGGAGCGCGACGCCCTCGCCGACCTTGCGGCCATCGTCATCGACGAGCTGGAGCTACGGCGCGAACTCGCGGCCCGGCGGCGCGAGGGCCGGCATTCCGAGCTGCGCGAGCGTCTGCTCGAGGCGACGGCCGGCGCCGGCGGCTTCAAGGCGGCGATCGACGGCGCCATGTCGGCCGTCCGCGAATCGGCCGGCGCGCTGGTATGCCTGCTCTATCGCTTGGCGCCCGACGGGCGGCGGCTGCAGGTCGTGGGAGGGCAGGGCCGCGGCGGGATCGTGGACGAACGCTATCTCGCGCGCCTGCGGGACATCGGCATGACGCTCGAGAGGTCCGCGAGCGGCCGGGCGATCCGCACCGAGGCGCAGCTCGTCTTCGAGCGCTTCGATTCCGCCCTGCTGGACCGCTATCCGGGGATGCGGCTGAACGCCGAGCACGGCGCCGTCTCGCAGATCATCACGCCGATCCTCGCCGGCGACGAGAAATACGCGATGGCGGTCGGCTTCGGCGAGGAGATGGGCGACGTGCCGGCCATGCGGGACCTGCTGGCCGAGGCCGCCAGCACGATGCGCCCGCTGCTGCGCCGCCTGCGCGACCTGGAGGAGACGGAGCTGTTCCGGCGCGCGGCGGAGGTGACGGACGACGCCGTCCTCATCGGCGGCACGGACCATGTGGAGGGCCAGGGCCCGACCATCCGCTACGTGAACGAGGCCTTCCTGCGCATGACCGGCTACACGCGCGAGGAGATTATCGGCCAGCGCACCTCCATCCTCGCACCGCCCGACCCTCAGCCGGATTTCGACGACCGCATCCACGAGGAGCTGCTGGAGGGCCGCATCGTCCACCGCGAGGCGAGGAACCGCCGCCGCGACGGCAGCGTCTTCTGGGCCGAGATCAGCATTGCCCCGCTGTTCGATCAGGCGGGCTGGTTTTCCCATTGGGTCGCGATCCGCCGCGACGTCACCGCGCGCAAGGCCGAGGCTATGGCGCTGGCGGAGAGCGAGGCTTCCTTCCGCCACTTCTTCGAGCGGCATCCGACGCCCATGTGGGTCTACGACAAGGAGACGCTGCAATTCCTGGAGGTGAACCAGACGGCGATCCTGGAATACGGCTGGTCGCGCGAGGAGTTTCTCCGCATGACCTCGCTCGACATCCGGCCCGGGGAGGACCGCGAAGCGGCACTCCTGGACATGGTCACCACGCGCGAGGGCTTCTCGAAGAGCGGACCCTGGCGCCACCGCACGAAGTCCGGCGAGATCCGCCTCGTGCAGATCCGCTCCCAGGTCATCGAGTATCATGGGCGCCGGGCCGGGATGGTCGCTGCCTGGGACCTGACGGAGCGCATCGAGGCGGAGAACGCCGCGCGCGAGCTGGCGGCCGACCTCCGCGCCACCTTCGAGAGCATCGCCGACGGCTTCTACACGCTGGACCGGGACTGGCGCTTCGCCTACGCGAATGCCACCGCCGAGAAGCTGATGCGGCCGGAAGGCAGCGAACTGGTCGGCCAGCGGGTGTGGGACCTCTGGCCCGACCTCGTCGACAGCGAGATCGGCGAGCGCTTCCGCCGCGTCGCGCAGACGCGCGAGACGGAGCGCTTCGACTTCCGCTACGCGCCCTACGACGCCTGGTTCACCGTCGCCGTCTACCCCTCGCGCGGGGGCATCACCGTCTGGTTCCGCGACGTGAGCGAGGGGCACCGCCGCGAGGAGCGGCTGCGCCTGCTGGAGACGGCGGTCGCCAACCTCAACGACATCATCATGATCACCGAGGCCGAGCCGATCCGCGAGCCGGGCCCGCGCATCGTCTTCGTGAACCCGGCCTTCGAGCGCATGACCGGCTACAGGCCGGAGGAGGTCATCGGCCGGACGCCGCGGATCCTGCAGGGCCCCGGCACCTCGCGGCGGGAGCTCGACCGCATCGTGGCCGCGCTGGAGCAGTGGAAGCCCGTCCGCACGGAGCTGCTGAACTACAAGAAGGGCGGCGAGGAGTTCTGGCTCGACATGGACATCACCCCGGTCGCCGACGCGACGGGGTGGTTCACCCATTGGGTCGCCGTCGAGCGCGACGTGACCGAGCGCCGGCTCGCGCAGACGCAGCTCGAGCAGCAGGCACAGATGCTGGCCCAGGCGCGCGACGCCATCATCGTCCGTGGCCTCGACCAGCGCATCCTCTACTGGAACCGCAGCGCCGAGCGCATCTACGGCTGGACGCGCGAGGAGGTCCTCGGCCGCATCGTCACGGAGATGCTCTATGTCGAGACGGGTGGGTACAGGGCCGCGACGGCGCTGCTGCTGGAGGACGGCTTCTGGGAGGGCCGGCTCGAGCAGCGCCGCAAGGACGGCATCCGCCTCGTCATCGATGCCAACTGGACCCTGCTGCGCCACGAGGACGGCACGCCGCGGGCGGTGCTCGCCGTCAACGCCGACATCACCGAGCGCGTGGCGCTGGAGGGCAAGCTGCGCCAGGCGCAGCGCATGGAGGCGGTGGGCCAGCTCACCGGCGGCGTCGCGCACGACTTCAACAACCTGCTGACGGTCATCCTCGGCAATGCCGAGATGCTGGTGGACAGCCTCGGCCCCGGACCAAATGGCGACGAGGCGCTCCGGGGCATGGCCTCGGTCGTGGTCGCGGCGGCCGAGCGAGGGGCGGCGCTGACGAGCCGCCTCCTCGCCTTCTCGCGGCGCCAGGCGCTCGACCCCAAGACGGTGGACGTGAACCAGCTGCTGGCCTCGCTGGTGCAGATGCTGCGCCGGACGCTGGGCGGCGAGGTCGAACTGGTGATCATGGCGGCGCCCGGACTGTGGAACGCGCTGATCGACCCGCCGCAGCTGGAGAACGCGGTGCTCAACCTCTGCCTCAACGCGCGGGACGCGATGCCATCAGGCGGCCGGGTGGTGATCGAGACGGAGAACGTGACCTTCGACGGCGCCTACGCCATGACCGAGGAGGTGGCGCCGGGCGAGTATGTCATGGTGGCGGTGACGGACACGGGCACCGGCATGACGCCCGAGGTCGTGGCCCAGGCCTTCGAGCCCTTCTTCACCACCAAGGAGGTGGGCGCGGGGAGCGGCCTCGGCCTCTCCATGGTCTACGGCTTCGTGAAGCAGTCGAACGGCCATGTGAAGATCTATTCGGAGCCGGGCCACGGCACCTCGGTGAAGATGTACATCCCGCGCGCCGAGGCGCCCGGCGCGCGGACCGCCCCGCAGCCGGAGGCCGAGCACCTGCCGGGCGGGGAGGAACACATCCTGCTCGCCGAGGACGACCCGCTGGTCCGGGCCCATGCCGTGCGCCAGCTCCGGGAGCTCGGCTACCGCGTCACCGTGGCGGCCAACGGCGAGGAGGCGCTGGCGGCGCTGCACGCGGCGGGCGGGGCGGACCTGCTCTTCACCGACGTGGTGATGCCCGGCGGCATGAACGGCCAGGAGCTGGCGCGGGAGGCCGTTCGGGCTCATCCCGGCCTGCCGGTGCTGTTCACCTCCGGCTATACCGAGAACGCCATCATGCAGCAGGGCCGGCTGGAGCCGGGCGTGATGCTCCTGCAGAAGCCGTACCGGCGGCGGGAGCTGGCGGAGAAGATCCGGCTCGCCCTCGACGGCCGGCCGGGCTGAGAGGCGGCCCGATTGTCGACCTGTCGAGCGCCTGTCGACTTCGCCCGGTTTTGCGGCGAGGGCGATCCGCCGTCCCCGCGCCTCGCCTGACGGATCGCGCTCAGCGCGCGGCGATGACCATGTCGCCCTGGGTGTCGGCCGTGGCCAACCGGACCAGGAGGCGCAGCACGCTCGCATAATAGGCGTCGGGGCGGATGGCGGCGTCCTGGGCGCGGGAGGAGCGGCGCTGCCCGCCGCTGCTTTCGGCGGCGAGGCGGGCGATGGCGGCGATGCCGGGATCGGCGGCGTAGGGGGAGGTCACGCCCGTGCGCAGGTCGGTCCAGGCCGGCATCTGCCGCAGGGAAGGATCGTGCCAGAAGCGGGAAGCGGCCTCGACCATCGGCTCGGCGCCGAAGCCGCCCCAGACCATGTAGAGCGGCACGCGGCAGGCGTCGTAGGAGAAGCGCGCCGGCTGGCTGGGTGCGATGCCCGGCTGGCCGGAGCCGTTGCGGGCGACGGCGACCCAGTCGGCGACCAGGCCGAAGCGGCCGAAGCGGGCGGTGCGGGCGAGGCGCAGGCCGGTCGCCTCGAGCTGCGCCCAGAGCGGCGAGGGCGCGACCGCGCGCAGCGCCTGGAACGCCGGGTAGATGTAGTAGCTCGGATTGGTGGTCAGCGTGGTGTGGTCGAGGAAGCCCTGGCAGCCCGGCAGCAGGTAGGTCCGCTCGCCGACCTGCACGGTCATGCGGGCGAGGATGTCGCGGGCGGTGGCGGCGGCCTGGGCGCGGAGCGCCGGCTGGCCCCATCTGTCGGAGGCCTCGGTCAGCGCCCAGGCGATCATGAGGTCGCCATCGGTGGCGTTGTTGCGGTCGCCGGGCCGGCCGCCGGGCTCGCCGGGGCGGAAGCACCAGGCATGGAGGCTGTCCATGGGGCGGGAGAGGTTGCCGCGCGTCCAGTCGAGCAGGCGGCGGAAGGTGTCGGGATCGTCGAAGCGGACCGCGAGGAGCATGGCGAAGCCCTGTCCCTCGGAGTGCGAGACGTTGCCGTTCATGTTGTCGATGACGCGACCCTCGCGGCTCATGAAGCGGGCCTTGAAGTGGTCCCACTCGATCCGGGCGGCGTTGCCGCCGGCGGGGGCGGCGGCCCGGGCGGCGCCGGGGGCGATGGCGGGGAGGATCGCGGCGGCCGCTGCGGCGGCCAGGACCGAGCGGCGGGAGGCGGCGGCAAGAATTTCTTGCTTGTTGACTTGCGCGTCCATGGTTGAATTCCTCGCCTTGCTGACACGCAAAAGTTACTGGGCGAGATAAAGTCAATCCATGTAAGAAGAATGGTGAAGTGTCGGGCTTTTCAGGGTTTTATTACTATTTGTAGACTGATTGTGTTGGTAGTGGAGAGAGGTGTGGCTATTGAATACGGAAGGGTCGTAACGGCGTCTGAAGCTCTACATTGTGGACATTTGATCTACGTTTCCCTACAATTGAGGACATGATCGGACCCTGTTCGGGCCTGCGCGCGACGAGAATGGGGCCCGTGCGCCGGTGGGCGCGGCCGGGCAGCCTCGACGGACGGGCGGCCGGGCGAAAACGCCAAGGTGGCCCATGCGCAGCACGACCCCTCCCGAACCGAAGGCCCCGGCCTATCGGGCTTTTCCCCTGGCACGCGGCGCCGGAGCCGAGGCCATGGCCATGCTGGCGGCGCCCGACCTCGCGGCGGAGCCCGCGGCGCTGCGGGACTGGTTCGCCGGCCTGCTGGAGGCCCGGGGGGCGCATCGCCGCATCCTGCCGGGCGCCGACGGCTGGTCCCGCCACGTCACCGCCCTGGTGCTCGGCGACGGCGACGCGCGGCGCTACCTGCTGCTCACCCTGCGCGACCCACGGGATCCCGCGCTGCCGGACTTCTGCGTGGAGGCGGAGCGCCTCGATGCCGCGGCCCGGACCGGGGGCGCGCTCAGCCACTCGATCAACAACTCGCTGACCGCGATCCTGGGCAATGCCGACTACCTCGCGGAGCTGGCGGGCCTGCCGGAGGCCGTGCAGGAGGCCGCCTCGCTCGTCCTGACGGCCTCCGAGCGGCTGGAGGGGCTGATGCGCCGCATCGCCCGGCTCAGCCGGGCGGTACGCCCGCCCGAAGGCGTCGGCGAGCCGGGTACAATCCTGCGCGGGCTGGTGGAACGCCGCCGCGCGGGGCTGCCCCGCGGCATCCGGATCGACCTGGCGCAGGGGCCGGAGCTCGGCACGCTCCTGGTCGATCCGCTGTTCCTGGAGGCCGTGCTGGGGGAGGCCATCACCAACTCCGCCGCCTCGCTCGGCGAGACCGGCCGGATTCGCCTCACGGCGACGCTCGCCCCCGGCGAGGCCTGGCCAGGCTTCCGCTGGCTGGCCATCGCGGTGCGGGACGACGGGCCGGGCTTTCCGGAGGTCTGGCTGCCGGCGCCGGGCCGGGATCTGTTCCCCCGCGCGATTCCCGGCGGCGGGGAGGGCGGCCATCCGCTTGGCCTGGCCATCCTGCGCGGTTTCGCGGACGCGATGGGCGGCACCCTCGCCATCGGCAACCCGCCCGAGGGCGGCAGCCGGCTCGTCCTTCAGCTGCCGGTCCTCGCCGCCGCGCCCTGACGGCTCCCCGGCGCCAGGCGAAGGCTTCCGGAGGTTTTCCTACAAAGCGATGCGGGCGCACGACACTAATGCACGTCTCACCGCAACACTCCGCGGGCTCCGCCACCTAGGTTCCCGCCCAGCGATCACCGCGCCGAGGACGAGACCCGCGATGTCACCCAGCCTGCCAGGGAATGCCGCCCAAGCCTCTGCGGGTCAGGAGCTGGCCGGGCCATCCGCCCGCCCCGTCATCCCTGGCTTCGGCAGCTTCGGCGCGATCCTGGTGGACGGCTTCGGCGAGCGGGTGGGATTGGCTCTGGAGCTCCGCGCGCGGAGCCTGATCGACCGGCTGCACCGCCACCACCCCGACAGCGCCGCCCACTCCATCCGCGTGGCGGAGATCACCATGGGCATGTGGCGCGCCGCCTCCGACCAGCCGGGGCCTGATCTTCCGGGGGCCGGCCTCCTGGGTGATGCCGAGACGGCGCTGCTCGGCAGCCTGCTGCACGACGTCGGCAAGCTCTTCGTGCCCCGCGCGGTCCTGGCCTCGGCGCAGCCCCTGACCGAGGCGGAGCAGGCGGCGATGCATTCCCATTCCGGCCGCGGGGCCGCGCTGCTCCGCGCCATGGGCTTTCCGGAATCCATCGCCGCCGTCGCGCGCGGCCATCACGAGCGCTGGTCGGGCGGCGGCTATCCGTCGGGCCTGCCGGCCGGCAGCCACCCCCCGATCGTGCGGGCCGTCGCCGTCGCCGATGCCTTCGACGCCATGACCGACGCGCGCCGGGCCTATCGTGTCCCGCTCAGCCGGGCAGAGGCGCTGCGGGAGGTGGCGGCCTGCGCCGGCACGCATTTCGAGCCCGCCGCCGCGGCGCTCCTGGCCGAGAGCCTGGCCGGGTCCCGTCGCGATCCCGCCCTGCCGGCCTTCCGGACGGCGCCGGCTGCCCATCCGGATATCGCCGCCGTTCACTGAGGCCGCCATGACAGACCGTCCGACCGCCGGGGGCGCGCTCCGCCGCACCCCCCGTCCGCCCTTCCGCAAGGGCGTCCTGCCCGACTTCCGCGCCGTCGTGGACAGCCTCCAGCATGCGGTGATCCTGACCGATGCCGAGCTCGATCCGCCGGGCCCGACCATCCTCTACGTGAATCCGGCCTTCACCCGACTCACCGGCTACGCGCCCGAGGAGGCGATCGGGCGCAGCCCGCGCCTCCTGCAGGGGCCCGGCACCGACCGCATCACGCTGCGGGCCATCGGCTCGGCCCTGCGGCGGGGCGAGGGCGGGCAATGGAAGCTGCTGAACCATGGCCGCGACGGCGCGCCCTACTGGGCGGAGCTGCGCATCACCCCGCTGCTGGGGGCGGACGGGACCGTCGAGCAGTTCGCCGGCTTTCAGCGCCCTAGCCATGCGGACATCGAATGGGCCGACACGGCCGGGCCGGAGACCGGCCGCGACGCGCTGACCGGCCTGCCGGACCGGCGCGCCCTGGTGACGGAGGTGCAGCGGCACCTCCAGGGCGAGGCGGCGGGGCAGCTCTGCTTCGTCTATCTCGGCATCGACCATTTCCGCATGCTGAACGACGCGGTGGACCCGCCGGTCGGCGACGCGGTGCTGCTGGCCTTCGCCGACATCCTCTCGGGCAGCCTGCGGCGCAGTGACGGGCTGGGCCGGCTCGGCGGCGAGGAATTCGGCATCTGCATGCCCGGCATCCGGCTGGTCGAGGCGCGCGCGCTGGCCGAGCGCCTGCGCCGGCTCGTCGAGGCCGAGCCCGTCGCCACCCCCGCGGGACCGCTGCCGGTCACCTGCAGCATGGGGCTGAGCATGGCGAGACCGGGCGACTCGCTGGCCGAGCTGCTGGAGCGCGCCGATGCGGCGCTGGACGCGGCGCGGCGGCAGGGGGGCAACTGCATCGTGGTGGGCTGAGATCCCTATACCAGAGGTAGAAGCATGCGTTCGGATGCAACCATTGCTTGACCCTTCCGGCCGGAGGCGCAACTCTTCCTGAAAATCGGCCCATGAATCCGAAATCCGGATGGGCGGAACGGGTTGGGGAGCCCTGGAAAGATGAACGCGCCGGCGATCTCGGCACGACCGATCCTGGTATTGGAGGATGATCCCGAGGTAGCGAAGACCATCACTACGATGTTGGAGCGGGACGGCTGGAGCACCTGCCTGGCGACGACGCTGGCCGAGGGCTACGCCTTCCTCGCCGAGCGCGACCCCTGCATCGTGATCGCCGATCTCGGCCTGCCCGACGGCAGCGGGATGAACATGGTCCGCGAGGCCTCGTCGCGGACGAGGGTGGGCGTGATCGTGGTGAGCGGCCGTGGCGAGGAGGTCGACCGGGTGGTCGGCCTCGAGGTCGGCGCGGACGACTACATCTCCAAGCCCTTCTCCTCGCGCGAGGTGACGGCACGGGTGCGGGCGCTGTACCGCCGGCTCGGCGGCGACGCGGCGCCGGAGGGCATGGCGCGGCCGTCCGCGGCGTCGCGCGAGGTCCGGGGCCCGCTGCAGGTGAACGGGGTGACGCTCGACCCCGGGCGGATGCGCGTGACGGGGGCGGACGGCACGCCGGTGCGCCTGACCGGCGCCGAGGCGGACCTGCTGGCCCGGCTCATCGAGGCGGGGGCGGAGGCGCTCTCGCGCGAGGCCGTGGCGGAGCGGGTGCTGGGACACCGGCTGCTGCCGCAGCAGCGGGGCATCGACCAGCTGGCCTCCAGCCTGCGCCAGAAGATCGAGGCCATCTCCGAGGGCGCGATCCAGATCATCGCGGTCCGCGGCAAGGGCTACCGGCTGGTCTACTGAACGCGGCCGGCGTTCCCGGACCCGGCATCGGTTTCCGGGGCCTGATTCCGCCTTCGGAGATCATGGCCTAGGATCTCCGTCGTGATGCCGATGACGCGATACCGAGCCATCCATGAGGACGACGAGCTGATCGTCTTCCTCAAGACCACCGGCAGCGATGTCGCGATATTTGCCTTCAACAACTATGGAACCATCTACCCGACCCCGCAGGTCTGGGGCACCGACTTCATCGACAGAACCGGTTTCAACGCCGTCGTCTTCATGGCGAAGCGGCGGAACTGGTTTCCTGTGCGCGCCATGCTGCCGGCGATTGCCGCGGTCAGGTCGCATCTCGGCGCCACGGCGTTCTCCTTCACCTTCGGGAACAGCATGGGCGGGTATGCCGCGATCAAGTACCAAAGGCCCCTGGGCGCGGATGCGTGCCTGAGCTTCAATCCGCAATACTCCATCGATCCAGCCGGCTGTTCCTTCGACCGGCGGTTCTCGGCCTATTGGGGCCCGGAGATGGCGGGAATGGAGATCGTCCCGGAGGACGTGGATCGACAGGCCTTCGTCTTCTACGATCCGGGCAATGCGCAGGATTCCGGCCATGTCGAGATCCTGTCCGCCATGCCGGGAATTCACGGGATACCGGTCTTCCACACCGACCATGTGACCGTCAGGTCCGTTGTCCGCGGCAGCACCATATCCGACATCGTGGACATCATCCGGGCATCGCCGGCCGATATGGCGGCGCAGGTGCGCCTGCTGCTCCGTCTCCGGAAGAAATCGAGCTTCGATTATTATAACCACCTGGCGAAGGGCCTTCTCGCGAGGAATCACGCGCGGCTGTTCTCGCTCCTCGTCGACGTCATGGAGCGGCATTCCCAGCTGAAGCCGGCCCATGTCGACAGCATCCGGAAGCTCGCCCTGGAAACTCCGGCCGCTTCCGCCGTTGCGGAGGCCGGGGCCGCCAGCCGTCTCCAGGCGCCGCCCGCCTCGCCGGAGGTTCCCCGAGGGACGCCCGATGCAGGCCCTCCCCCGCTCGCGAGGCAGACGGGCCTTCCCCGGTTTTCGGGTGTCGCGACCGTCGGCCCTTCGCCGGCTCGCCGGTCCGGCTGGGGCTGGCTCGGGCATCTCTGGCCGTCCGCCGGACGGAAGGACCGCGCCGGCTGAGGCCCCTTATCCGAGGTATTCCTTCATCGCCGCCGAATAGGGATCCTCGCGCGTCCAGCGCGCCATGGCGCCCTTCTCCGGCAATCCCGTCAGCGCGGAGGGCGAGACCCCGTCGCGCAGCGCCTTCAGCGTGAGGTGGATCGCCTGCGCCGCCGCCTGGCTCGGCGCATGGCCCTGCAGCGCGATGCGCACGCCGCGGCTGGCCAGGTAGTCGCGGTCGGCGATGGCGGGCGAGAGCGTTCCGAGGATGATCGGCTGCTTCGCCACCTCGGCCGCCGCGTCCAGCTGGTCGCGCGTGGTGACGCCGGTGAGGAAGAGCCCGTCCGTCCCCGTATCATTATAAGCCTTGATGCGGGCGAGGCAGTCCTCCTTCGAGGTCACGTTCATCGCCCCCGTCCGCGCGAAGATGCAGAGCGAGCCGTCGACGCGCGCCGCCACCGCCGCGCGCATCTTGCCGACGCCCTCCTCGATGGAGATCAGCCGCGGCTTGGGCGCGCCATAGGGGCGGGGGAGCTCCGTGTCCTCGATGGACATGGCGGCGATGCCGGCGACCTCCAGCTCCTCCACCGTGCGCTGGACGTTGAGCGCGTTGCCGTAGCCGTGGTCGGCGTCCACCGCCAGCGGCAGCGAGCCCGCGCGCGTGATGCGCCGGCACTGCTCGGCGAACTCGGTGAGGGTAATGAGGATGTGGTCGGGCGCGCCGAGGATGGCGAGCGAGGCGGTGGAGCCCGCGAACATCCCCAACTCGAAGCCCAGCTCCTCGGCGATGCGGGCCGAGAGCGGATCGTGCACCGAGGCGGGATGGACGCAGGCCTTCCCGTCCAGGACGGCGCGGGCGCGCAGGCGGCGTTCGGTGACGGTCATCATATGGAGTTCCCCCTTTGAGCCCGATCGTCGAAGGCGGCATCGCCGGAGACGTGAATCAGGCTCTCCCAACAAGTCGCGCGCAGTCTCGCGCTGAAACGGCGAGGAGGCGAGGGGGGCTTGCCTATTGCAGCGAGCCCCAGCGCTCCACCGCGGGCTCCGCGCTCGCCCAGCGCCATTGCTCGCCCTGCCGGCAGATCTGGGCGGCGAACCAGTCGCGCGTGCGGGCCTCGCCCTCGCCGTCCTCGACGGAGAAGACGATCTCGCGGCAGGGCGCGAGCGGATTGTCGATGGCGCGCACGACATGCACCTCCCCGTGCTCGTTCCCGATCGGGATGGTGTGGTCGGTGCGCCAGGGCGCCACACCGCCTGGCGGCAGCGGGCCGGCGGCGGCGGCGATCAGCTCCTGGGTCGAACGCTGCCGGGAGCGGCCGTAATACTTCAGGGCGAAATCCGTCGCGGCCGCGGTGCCGAGGCCGATCGCGACGCCGACGCCCGGATTGACCGTCCCCGCGCCGCTGATGATGGCCGCTCCCGCGCCCACGACCTGCGGCACGGCGCTGCAGCCGCCCAGCAGCGCGGGCAGCAGGACCAGCGGCAGGAGGCGGCGCGCGGAGCTCATTGCAGCGAGCCCCAGCGCTCGGTCGCGGGCTCGGCGCTGGCCCAGCGCCAGCGCGTGGCGTCGCGGCAGATCATGGCCGTGTAGAAGCTGCGGACGGGGCGGCGGTCCTCCACCTTGTCCACCGAGAAGACGATCTCCCGGCAGGCGAAGGCGGCATTGCCGAGCACGCGCGTGACCACGACCTCGCCCTGCTCGTTCGGCTCGATCGGCACGCTGTGGCGCACGGACCAGGAGCCGACCTGGCCGGGCGCGAGGCCGCCCGCCGCGGCTGCCACGGCGTTCTGCGCATTCCCATGCAGGCGGCGCTGCGCGTATTGCAGTCCGGCCCTCGCGCCGGCCGAGACGCCGAGGCCGATGCCCGCCGCCAGGGTCGCGTTGTCGGTGACGGAGGAGGCGATGGCGGCGCCCGCGATGCCCGCGCCGGCCTCGGTGCCGGTGCTGAGGACAGAGCCGCAGCCGCCCAGCACCGGGGCGATCAGGGCCAGGGACAGCCAGGTCCTTATATGGCGTTGCATCCGGCGGGCTCCCTCGCGGCGATCCGGCGGGCCGAATCGAATGAAGGAGAGTCTACCGCCTCGCAGGCGAGCCGGAACCCGCGGGGGCGGGAGTCGCCGACGATTCATGGAGGGCGCGCATGTTCACGCCTGCGAAGAAACGTCCTAGCCTTTTCGATGACGAATGGGAGAGACGTGATGGTCAGTGACAACGAAGGACGCTTCCTGGTCCTGCATGAATTCGTGAAGGCGGCGAAGCACAAGCTCAGCCCGAACATCTGGGACTACCTTGTCGGCGCCACCGAGACCGAGACCACGCTGCGGCGCAACCGCATGGCGATCGACACCGTCGCGCTGCGGCCGCGCGTGCTGAACGACGTCTCCAAGGTCGACACCAGCGTGGACTTCTTCGGCCACCGGATCCGCCTGCCGGTCTTCTGTGCGCCGGTGGGCTCGCTGGAGAGCTTCGAGCCGGGCGGCGGCGCCACGGTCGCGCAGGGCGCCGGCGCCTTCGGCGTGCCCTTCATGCTGTCGAGCGTGAGCCAGCCGGGCCTCGAGGCCTGCGCCAAGGCCGCGAGCGGCCCCAAGGTCTTCCAGCTCTACGTCCGCGGCGACGACGCCTGGGTGGATGCGATCGTGGAGCGCGCCATCGCCGCCGGCTACGACGCCTTCTGCATGACGGTGGACACCGCCCATTACAGCCGCCGCGAGCGCGACATCTCCAAGCGCTTCATCAAGACCTGGCGCGCCGCGAACACCGGCATGGACCACCAGGCCTCGCTCTCCTGGCGCGAGGTGAAGCGCTTCAAGGACAAGTACCAGATCCCGCTGATCCTCAAGGGGATCGGCACGGGCGAGGATGCCGCCATCGCCTGCGACCATGGGGTCGAGGTGGTCTATTGCTCCAACCATGGCGGGCGGCAGCTGGATGGCGGGCGCGGCTCGCTCGACATCATCCCCGAGATCGTCGAGGCCGTGGCCGGCCGGGCGAAGATCATGGTGGACGGCAGCTTCACCCGCGGCACCGACCTCGTGAAGGCGATCGCGCTGGGCGCGGACTGGGTGGGGCTGGGGCGGCTCTACCTCTATGGGCTGGCGGCGGACGGGGCGTCCGGCATCCGCACGCTGTTCGAGATCCTGGAGGACGAGACGACCAAGGCGCTCGGCCTGACGGGGGTGACCAGCTTCGCGCAGCTCAACCGCAGCCACGTGCATCTCGGCGCGCCGCCGGTGAACTTCCCGCACGTGCACAGTGCGTTTCCGCTGCTGGGCGAGGGCTACTGAGCGCGCATCCGATCGGCCGGAACGCTTCGGCCGATCAGACGCGGCGCGCGGCTATGGGGCGGGGCTGCGTCGCAGGATTTGGCGAAGCAGCAGGCCCGACCCGATCAGCATCGCGCCGAAGGCCAGCAGCGGCAGCGGGATCAGCACCGAGGCCAGCGCGCCGCCGATCAGCGCGCTGAGTGCCTCCGCGCCGACCTGCAGCGCCTGGTTGTTGCCCATCACGCGCCCCTGCCGCTCCGCGCCGACCGCGTTCGAGAGGATGGTGGGGCAGGCGGCCAGGGCCAGCGTGCCGATCATCGTTGTCAGCCCGCCGGTGATCCAGATGGAGCCCAGCCCCTCCGGCACCGTCACCGAGGCCATGGTCACGCCCGCCGCCATGGTCGCCGCGACCGCGAGGCGGCCCAGGCCGAGGAGCCTTGTGGCCGGCGCCATTAGCCCGAAGCTCGCCACGGCCGAGAGGATGGCGAGGCCGGAATAGATCAGCGTCGTCTGGTCCACCGAGGTGTCCCAGCGGTCCACCATGTAGACGAGGACCATCCGGAAATAGCCGAAGAGCGCCAGGTAGATCAGGAAGTTCGCGAGGTAGAGCCGCCGGATCTCCCGGTCGGTGGCGATGGTGCCGAGATTGGAGAGCGCCGCCCGCAGGTCGAAGCCGCCATCCCGCTCGGGAGCATGCGTCTCGCGGAAGCTGGCGGCGATCCAGGCGAGGGTGAGGGCCAGCAGCGGCACCATCAGCCAGAAAGGCGCGCTCCAGCCGAGATGCACGGCCAGCTGCCCGCCCAGCACCGGCCCCGCGATATAGCCGAGGCTGCAGCAGGAATAGACCCAGGCGAAGAGGCGCGGCCGTTCCTCCGGACCGGCGACGTCCGAGATCGCGGCCTGGGCGATGGCGATGTTGGATTCCGCGAGCCCGCCCACGAAGCATCCCACCGCGATCAGCCAGAGGGAGAAGGCCCCGATGCCCCAGGCCACCACGGCATAGGCGCCGGCCGTCACCAGCAGCGACACGGCCAGCACCGGCTTGCGCCCGAAGCGGTCCGACAGCGCGCCGAGCACCGGCGATCCCAGGAACTGCCCGAGCGGATAGGTGGCCAGCAGGGCGCCCAGGAGGAAGCCGCGCCGCCCGGGGCTCGTCGCCTCCGGCACGAAGCCGTTCGCGCCCATGAGCATGGGCACGAAGAGCGTGATCATCAGCGAATAGCCGCAGAAGCCGATGAAGATGACGAGGTAGAGCGGCAGCAGGGGGCGCAGCTCGGCCTTCACGGCGTCAGGACAGCCGTCCGTAGCCGCCGAACTGGGCGGTGACGGCGACCATCTCTTCCGCCGTCAGCAGCACGGGAGCCAGCCCGGCCTGCAGCAGGTCCAGGTATTCGGAGGCGAGGTTCTCCACCTCGCGCGCCAGCGTCTCGGCCGCCGCCAGCCCGGAGCCGATGGCGACCACCCCATGGTTCGCCAGCAGGCAGGCGCGCCGGCCCTGGATCGCGACAGCCGCCGCATCCGCCAACTCCTGCGTGCCGAAGGTGGCATAGGCGGAGCAGGGGATGTCGTCCCCGCCGGCCAGCGCGATCATGTAGTGGAAGGGCGGCAGCCCGCGCCGCGCGCAGGAGAGCGCCGTGGCCCGCGGGCTGTGCGTGTGGACCAGCGCCTTTGCCTCCGGCCGCGCCGCGTAGATCGCCGCGTGCAGCCGCCATTCCGAGGAGGGCCGCCGGTTGCCGTGGATCACGGACCCGTCCAGCGCCACCTCCACGAGGTCGCCCTCGGTCAGCGCCGCATAGGGCAGACCGGAGGGCGTGATGCGGAACCCGCCCTCCGTCCGTACGGATACATTTCCGGACTTGCTCGGCATGAAGCCCAGCGTGTCCATGCGCCGGGCGCAGTCGATGATGTCCTGGCTCAAGCCCGTATCCTTACGCAGCATCCCGCAGCTTGCGGGCGGCCAGCGCCGCCGGCCGGTTGAAACAGCGGTCCAGCCAGGCCTTCACCCGGGAATGTCCGCCGAAGTCGAACTTGTTGTTCCAGGCGCCGTAGAGCACCGAGGCGAGGTTGCAGTCGGCGATGGTGAAGTCCGGCCCCACCACATGCGCCGCTGTCAGCTGCCCCTCCAGCACGTCCATCCGCGCCAGCACGCCCGCGGCGCCTGCTGCCGCCTGGCCTGGGTCGCGCTCCTCCGGCGGGCGAACATAGGCGTTGTAGGCCCATTGCCCGGCCGAGGGCTCGACCTCCGTCGCGGCCCAGAGGGTCCATTGCAGCACGCGGCTGTAGTCGTCGCCGACCGGGCTCAGCGGCGCACCCGCCTTGGCGGCGATATGCAGGTTGATGGCCAGGCTCTCGAAGAGGACCAGCGCGCCGTCCTCCATGGCCGGGACCTTGCCGTTCGGGTTCACCTTGAGGTGCGCCGGCGCCCGCGCCGGCCCGCCGAGTCCCACGGGCACGATCTCGTAGGGAATGCCCGCCTCCTCGGCGGCCCAGATGCAGCGGAAGGTCCGGCTCTTCGGCGTGCCGTGCAGTCTCAGCAAGGGCGTGTTCCCGTCCTTTGGCCCCGCGCGTCGCCCACCGTGGATGACTGGACATGGGCTCGACGGCGAGCCTAGCGTTTCGCTTCGCCAAGACAAAGACGCCCCGGGAGCCAAGATGCGCCGATCCATTCTGCTCGCAGCCCTGTTGCTGCTCCTGGGCGGCGTGGCCGGCGCGCAGGTCGCGCCTCAGACGGCATCCGCGCCGGAGAGCGGCCGCCGCGTGGCGCTCGTCGTCGGCATCGGCACCTACGAGCATTCGAGCCGCCTGCAGGCGACGGTGAGCGACGCGCGGCTGATGGCACGCACGCTGCAGGCCTTCGGCTTCACGCTGGCGACCGGCGGCCCGGTGGTCGAGGCGGACAAGCGCGGCTTCGACGCGGCGATCCAGGAATTCGGCCGCATGGCCGTGGGTGCCGATATCGCCTTCTTCTACTTCTCCGGCCATGGCCTGCAGTACAACGGCAACAACTGGCTGGTGGCGCGCGACAGCGGCCCGCTCGCCCGTCCGGCCGACCTCGAGTTCAGCTATGTCGACGTGGGCGCCGTGCTGCGCCAGCTCGAGGCGGCGCAGGCCCGGCTCTCGATCCTCGTGCTCGACGCCTGCCGCAACGACCCCTTCCGGAGCTCGGCGACGCGCGACGCGACCGGCGCCGGCCTGGCCGCTATGCGTGCGCCGCGCGGCACGATCATCGCCTACGCGACCCAGCCCGGGAACACCTCGCTGGACGGGCAGGGCGGCCGGAACAGCCCCTACACCGCGGCGCTGGTGGAGGCGATGCGCATCCCGGGCCTGGGGCTCATGCAGATGTTCAACGAGGCGTCTCTGCGCGCGATCGACCTGTCGGGCGGGCACCAGGAGCCCTGGCTCGCCATCTCGCCGTTGCGGGGCGACTTCGTCTTCACCGCTCGCGACGGCGCGGCACCGCCCGAGCCGGCCACGACCGCCGCCCCTCCGGCGGCCGCGCCTGCGCCCGTCGCGGCGCAGAACCCCGACTTCACGCTGGTGAACCTCGCCGGCCGGCCTGTGCGCGAGCTGCGCGCCTCCCTCGCCAGCGATCGGCAATGGGGCCAGGACCGGCTCGGCGGCAACCTGCTCCAGGCCGGCGAGCGCTTCCGCCTGACCTTCCCGCGCGACCATGGCTGCCATGTCGACGTCCGCGCGGCCTTCAGCCAGGGCACGGAGCCCAGCGAGGTCCGCAACGTCGACACCTGCGAGGTCGACATGCTGGTGCTGACGCCGCTGGGGCGGCTGGTGCCGGCCAATCCGGACGTGCGGCTGGTCAACGAGACGGGGCGGCCGATCCAGCGCATCGAGGCCTCGCTGGCGAGCGACAGCAGCTGGGGGGCGGACCGGCTGGCGGGGAAGGTGATGGCTCCGGGCGGCACGCTGGAACTGCATCTGCCGCAGGGCATGACCTGCGACGTCGATATCCGGGCGCGCTTCGAGGACGGGACGATGCGGGAGTGGCGCCGGCAGGATACCTGCGCCGTGGCGCAATACGCGCTGCGCTGAGGCTCCATCGAGAAGGCTCTGCCCCCCATCCCTTCAATATCGGGGTCCAGGGCCAAAAGCCCTGGCGGGGGAGCGCAAGAGGGCGGAGCCCTCTCGCAATCAGACCAGAGCTCGCCCCGTCAGCCGTTCCAGCACGCGCAGCGGCGTCCGCTCCGGATGCAGCATCGCCTCGACGGGCAGGTGGAAGGTCTGCTCCAGCGCGAAGCGCCCGCCCAGCGCCGCGTGCAGGACCTGGTCGGTGTAGACCATCCAGGTGGTGTTCGGCGGGAAGGTCACGTCGGCGCGTGGCCCATTGGCCTGATAGTCGCTGTCGTACTTGGCCTGGTCGTGCAGGCCCATCATCAGGTGATCGTAGCGGGTGCGCGGCGCCTTGGTCAGGCCCAGGAGGTTCATGACCATCGCCTGGCCGGGCAGGGGGGCCTTGATGCGGGGCAGGAATCGCGCCGCATGGTCGGGGAAGGGCTCGCCGACCCGCCATTCGCGCAGCGCGCCGTCCGGGGCGATGTTGCTGAACAGGCGCAGGATGCGCCGGCCGGCGAGGGGACGGGTCGGGAAGGCGTCGACATGCAGCAGCCGGTCGTCGTGGCGCACCGATTGGCTGCGGCCCTTCACCTCGACCGGGCGGAAGCTCGTGCGCGCCCGCTCCAGGCTCTCCGCATAGGCCGGGATCAGGTTGCGGACGAAGCTGGTCGCCTGTTGGCCGAAGCGCTCCAGCATGGCGGCGAGGGCGCGCGCCTCCTCGCCCTGATAGGCGGTGCCGCCCAGCTTTCCGGTCTTCGGGTCGAGGCTGACATTCTTGCGCTCGCCGCTGGCGGCGGTCTGGTTGAGGAATCCCGTCTCGCCAGCTTCCACGCGGAAGGGGAGGTCCGGGAAGAACAGCACCTTCCCGCTTTCCAGTGCGTCACCGGCGCGGCGCTGCAGCTCGGGCGCGATTGCGCCGCTCCAACCGGCGATCGGCAGGGTCTCGACGACGTCTTCCTGGTCCATTGAAGGCCGTCCTATTCGCGCGCCAGCAGGCGGTCGTTGATGAAGCTCGCGAGGCCGCCGGCGCGGAAGTCGCGGCGCAGCGCCTCCTCGTCGTAATCCTCGCGCACCCAGTCCAGGAAGGGCTTGCGGCCTTCCCCATCGCGCATGTACCGCCGGACGAAGGCATCGAGGATGCCGGTCTTGGACCGGGCGAAATGGCCGAAGCGCAGCGAGAGCTGGCGCAGCGCCTCCGCCCCCGTGCCGCCGTTCAGCAGCACGAAGAGCGCGGCGGCGAGGCCGGCCCGGTCGGCGCCGGACTTGCAGTGCATGATCGCCGGCCGCTCCATCTCGCGGAAGATGGTCGCCATCCGCTCGATCCGGACCTTCTGCGGCGCGCCGCGGCTCTCCAGCGACATGTCGATGAAGGTGAGGCCGAGCCGCTCCGCCATGTCGCGGCTGAGCGCGTCGGAGCCGTTCTTCGCCTGTCCCCGCAGGTTGATGAGCGTCCGGATGCCGTAGCGCCGGGTCATCTCCGCGAGCCGGCCCGGCGTGGGGTGGTTGCAGCGATAGAGGACGCCGGGCTCCACGGCCGCGAAATTCGTCCAGAGGAGCCGGAACACCGCATGGTCCACGAAGAGCGCGTCGATCCAGGCCAGGCGGCGGCCGCCCGGCGCGGTCAGATCGCCGTGGAAGATGGTGTCCATGCGGCCGCGGGGCCCTCTCGTTCGTGGCGGGCAGATATGGGTGGCGGGACATGCCCGCGCAACCGTGACGGCCCTCCGCCCGGGTCGGGTCGGAGGGCAAGCCCCGATCTACTTCCGCTTCGCGTCCAGGCTCCAGGGGCCGGGGCCCGCGAAGACGAAGTAGAAGAAGATGAAGCAGTAGAGGATCGCCGCGTCGCCGCCGTTCAGCGTCGGGAACACGTTCCGCGGCGCGTGGAACCAGAAGTAGGCGAAGGCCATCTCGCCCGCCAGCAGGAAGGCGACCGGCCGGGTGAAGAGCCCGACCATGATCAGAGCGCCGCCGACCATCTCCATGATACCGCCGAGGCCGAAGAGGGACAGCAGCTCCGGCGCCGGATTGGCGCGGGTCGGCCAGCCGATGAGCTTCTGGGTGCCGTGCAGCAGGAAGATCAGCCCTGTTACGAAGCGCAGAACGCTGAGAACGCGAGAGGACCAGGCATCGAGGCTCATGGCATGTCCTTTGGGTGACGAAGGCGCAATCGATAGTCCGGCATCGGATTCGCACGAAAGAAATTCGCGCGACGATCCGTTCCGGGGCCGTTACATGCCGCCGGGGTAGTTCGGCCCGCCGCCGCCCTCGGGCGTCTTCCAGTCGATGTTCTGCGTCGGGTCCTTGATGTCGCAGGTTTTGCAGTGGACGCAGTTCTGCGCGTTGATCACGAGGTGCGGGTTGCCCTCCTCGACGCCCACGGCCTCGTAGACCCCGGCCGGGCAGTAGCGGCTCTCGGGGCTGCCGTAGGTCTCCCAGTTCACGCCCAGCCACTTGCCGGGATCGCGCAGCACGAGGTGCGCCGGCTGGTTCTCCTCGTGGTTGGTGTTCGAGAGGAAGACCGAGGAGAGCCGGTCGAAGCTGATGACGCCGTCGGGCTTGGGATAGACGATGCGCGGGGCCTCGGCGGCCTTCCGCAGGCTGTCGTTGTCGGCATGGTGCGCCATGGTCCAGGGCGCCTTGCCGCGGAAGAGGTAGGTGTCGAGCGCCGCGTTCACGAGGCCGCCCCACAGGCCCCACTTCGCGAAGCCCGGGCGGATGTTGCGCACGCCTTCCAGCTCCGGCCAGACCCAGCTCGCCTTCAGCGCCTCGGGGTAGGAGTCCAGCACGGCCGGCCGGTCGCCGGCCAGCGCGGCCGCGACGGCCTCGGCCGCGACCATGCCGGACTTCATCGCGGTGTGCGTGCCCTTGATCTTCGGCACGTTGAGGAAGCCCGCGGTGTCGCCGATCAGCAGCCCGCCCGGGAAGACCAGCTTGGGGATGGACTGCAGCCCGCCCTCGTTCAGCGCGCGCGCGCCGTAGCTGACGCGCTTGCCGCCCTCCAGCATCGGGCGCACGGCCGGGTGCTGCTTGAAGCGCTGGAACTCGTCGAAGGGGGAGAGCCAGGGGTTGGGGTAGTCGAGGCCGACGACGAAGCCGATCGTCACCAGGTTCTCGCCGAACATGTAGAGGAAGGAGCCGCCATAGGTGTCGCTCTTCAGCGGCCATCCGGCGCTGTGCCAGACGAGGCCCGGCGTGTGCTTCTCCTTGGGGATCTCCCAGAGCTCCTTGATGCCGATGCCGAAGGTCTGCGGCTGGCAGTCGGCGCGGAGCTGGTAGGTCTCGAAGAGCTGCTTGGTGAGGCTGCCGCGGCAGCCCTCGGCGAAGATCGTGTAGGCGGCGCGCAGCTCCATGCCGGGCTGGTAGTCCGGGCCCTTCTCGCCGTTCTTCTGGATGCCCATGACACCGGCCACGACGCCCTTCACGACGCCGTCCTCGATGATCGTCTCCGAGGCTGCGAAGCCCGGATAGATCTCGACGCCGAGTTCCTCGGCCTTCGCGCCCAGCCAACGGGCGACGTTGCCGAGGCTGACGATGTAGTTGCCGTGGTTGTTCATCTGCGGCGGCGTGGGCAGCCGGAAGGCCTTGGTCTCGGTCAGCAGCATGAAGCGGTCGTCGCCGGCGGGCGTCGCGAGGTCCGGCGGGCTGTCGCGCCAATCCGGCAGCAGCTCGTCCAGGGCGCGGGGCTCCAGCACGGCACCGCTGAGGATATGGGCTCCGATCTCGCTGCCCTTCTCGACCAGGCAGACGCTCATCTCGGGCGAGAGCTGCTTCAGACGGATCGCCGCCGCGAGACCGGAGGGCCCGCCGCCCACGATCAACACGTCGAACTCCATGCTTTCGCGCTCTTCGCTCATTCCCCTGGACCTTTCCGCGGCTAACCCTGGTGAATGGTAGTAGACGAGGCAGCGGTTTCGCGGAACCCGCGCGCCGCGCTAGACAGGTGTGATGGAAGCCGCCACCGAACGCGACGCGCTGATCGCCGCCCTGAGCTGGCAGGTCGCGATGGGTGCCGACGAGGCGATGCTGGACGCGCCCGTCGCCCGTGCCGTTACCGCCTTCGGCGCGCCGCCGCCCGAGCCCGCGCCGCGTCCTGCAGCAGCGCCCTCCGCGCCCGTGCCGTTGCGCCGGCTGCCGCCGGTCGGCGAGGCGGCCGCGGCGCTGGCCGCCGGCGCCTCCACGCTGGAGGAGCTGCGCGCCGCCATGGCCGGCTTCGAGGGCAGTCCGCTGCGCGAGACCGCGACCAACTTCGTCTTCAGCGACGGCGTTCCCGGCGCTGACGTGATGATCATCGGCGAGGCGCCCGGCGCCGAGGAGGACCGGCAAGGAAAGCCCTTCGTTGGCGCCTCGGGCCAGCTGCTCGACCGCATGTTCGCCACCATCGGGCTGAGCCGGGCAGAAAACCTCTACATCACGAACATCCTGCCCTTCCGCCCACCGGGAAATCGTACGCCCACGGACGCGGAGATCTCGCTCTTCCTGCCCTTCGTGCTGCGCCATGTGCAGCTCGCCGCGCCGCGCTTCCTGGTGCTGGCCGGCGGCGTCTCGGCCAAGGGCGTGCTGCAGGCGCGCGAGGGGATCACCCGCCTGCGCGGTCGATGGCATCAAGTAACGGTACTTGACGGGGCAGTATTCAGGGCTTTGCCGACTTGGCATCCCGCCTATCTGTTGAGAAACCCCATCGCCAAGCGTGAGGCCTGGGCAGACCTTCTCCTGTTGCAGCGCAATATGAAAAGTGACTAGATCAAGGCGGACTGCCGGCCCCGCGGGATGATCGGAGCGCTGTGTAACGGCATCTGGGCCGGTTGTCGGGGTGTTACAAAATCATCGCTTGCCAGCCCGCGCAGGACTGGCTACCCGGTAGCCGGTCATGCGAGCGATCTGCCCCATGGCCCGTCTTCGACCCGGCCTGATTGCCGGGTTTCTGCTTCTCGGCGCCGGGCTTGCCCCGGCCACCGCTCAACGGGCCAACGAACAGGCCGCTCCTTCCCAGGCGCGGATGCGAACGCAAATTGCCGGACTGCCGCAGCCGCTCTCGGCCGCGGACGCCGCCCGGCTCCGCCGCGCCTTCGAGGCCCAGGCCCGCGGCGACATGGCGACGTCCATCAGGGAGTCCGAGCGCCTCGACGACCGGCGCCTGATGGGGCACCTGCTGGCCGATCGCTATCAGCGCGGCGAGCCCACGATCTACGAGCTCCAGGCCTGGCTCGCCGACTTCTCCGACCTACCGGACGCGCCGGCCATCCACGAGGCCCTGGTCGGCCGCCTGCCGCGCGGCGCCGCCGCCCCGCCGCCGCCGAGCCAGCCTGAGCTTCAGGCGGACCTCCTCCCCGAGGACCGCGCGCCCGACGGTCTGCGTCTCTCTCGGGATCCCGGCCTTGAGCGAACCGTCACTCAGCGCCTCAACGAGGGCAAGCTCGACGCCGCGCTCGCGCTGATCCAGGCCCGCCGCGGGCTGACGCCCGCCTATCTCGCCCAGCTCAAGACCGAGATGGCGCAGACGCTCTTCCGCCTCGGCCGCGATGCCGATGCCTGGCGCCTCGCCCAGGAGGCGCTGCGCCATGCGCCGCACAACGCCTTCGCCGCCTATCAGGCCGGCCTCGCCGCCTGGGGTGCCGAGCAGTTCGACGCCGCCCAGGCCGCCTTCGAGCGCGCCGCCCGCAACGACAAGGCGCCGCCCACGCTCCGCGCCGCCGCCGCCTTCTGGGTCGCGCGCTCGGCCGTGCGGGGGCGCCGGCCCAACCTCTACGTGCCCTGGATGCTCCAGGCCGCGCAGGAGCCGCGCACCTTCTACGGCATGATCGCGCGCCGCAGCCTCGGCCTGCCGCCCGGCCTCGTCTGGGAGCGCGACCAGGCCAATGAATCCCACGCCCAGCAGATCGCCGAGACGGCCGGCGGCTGGCGCGCGCTGGCCCTGCTCCAGGTCGGCCAGAAGGACCGCGCGGAGGCCGAGCTGCGGCTGCTCAACCGCCGCACGCGCAACAACACCCAGGTGGTGCAGGGCATCCTGAGCGTCGCGCAGCAGGCCGGGCTGAACAGCCTCTCGGCCCAGGTCGCGACCCAGGCGCAGGGCGATGACGGCCGCCCGCGCGACATCGCCCGCTTCCCGCTGCCGACGCTTCTGCCGAACGGCGGGTTCCGGATGGACCCCTCGCTGCTCTACGCGCTGGCGCTGCAGGAGAGCCGCTTCGACAGCAGCGCGGTCAGCCGCGCCGGCGCCCGCGGCATCCTGCAGATCATGCCGGCGACGGCGAGCTACCTGGCCAACGACCCCTCGCTGCGCGGCGAGGGCGTCACCCGCCTGCACGATCCGGGTTTCAGCCTGGAGATCGGCCAGCGCTACATCCACTACCTCGTCCGGCATGAGGCGGTGCAGGGCGACCTGATCCGCGTGCTGGCGGCCTACAATGCCGGTCCGGGCAACCTCACGCGCTGGCTGCCGGCGACGCGTCATCGCTCCGACCCGCTGCTCTTCATCGAGAGCATCCCGATCAACGAGACGCGCAGCTTCGTCAGCCGCGTCCTGACCTTCAGCTGGATCTACGCGAACCGCCTCGGCCTGCCGACGCCCTCGCTCGACCAGCTCGCCGGCGGCAATTTTCCGACCTTCCCGAACGTGGAAGAGGTCACCGCCATGTTGCGGGAGCGCCCCCAGCGCTCCAACTAAGTCGGGATCGGCCGCTCAGGCCGGCCTCCGCAGAAGAGCCCCCATGCCCATCGATCCCGCCCGCGCCTTCGTCCCCGTGAACATTGCCGTCCTGACGGTCAGCGACACGCGCGACCTCGCTTCCGACCGCTCCGGCGAGACGCTGCAGGCCCGCATCGAGGCCGCCGGCCACCGCTGCGTCGCCCGCGAGATCTGCCGGGACGAGGCGGACACCATCGAGGCCAAGCTGCTCACCTGGATCGCCGATCCGGAGGTGGACTGCGTGATCACCACCGGCGGCACCGGCATCACCGGCCGAGACGTGACGCCCGAGGCCTTCGACCGCGTGCTGGAGAAGGAGATCTCCGGCTTCGGCGAGCTCTTCCGCATGCTGAGCTACCAGAAGATCGGCACCTCCACGATCCAATCCCGCGCCATCGGCGGCGTGGCGGGCGGCACCTACCTCTTCGCGCTGCCGGGCAGCACCGGGGCCTGCAAGGACGCCTGGGACGACATCCTGGTCTTCCAGCTCGACGCGCGCTTCCGGCCCTGCAATCTCGTCGAGCTGATGCCGCGGCTGAAGGAGCATCTGGCGTAGCTCCGGCCTCGGGCCGGCGTCTGGACAGTCCGGAAAGGGGCGTGCTTGGTTCCGCCCGAATCGCACCGGAAGGACGCTCCGTCTTGCCCCTCGGATACGCCCGTCGCGCGGCGGTGGCCGCGGCCGCCGCCGCGCTGCTGACCCTGCCGCTCCTCGCCGCCAACGCTCTGGCCCAGGGGGGCAACCCGCCTCCGAACCGGGTCCTGCGCGTGGTGCCGCATGCCGATCTCCGCACGCTCGACCCGGTCTCCGTCTCGGTCACCATCACCCGCATGCATGGGCTCGCGATCTACGAGACCCTCTTCGCCTGGGACAGCAAGCTCCAGTCGCAGCCGCAGATGGTCGGCGCGCACAGCGTCAGCCCCGACGGCCTCGTCTGGCGTTTCACCCTGCGCGAGGGCCTGCGCTTTCACGACGGCCAGCCCGTCACCACGCGCGACGTGATCGCGAGCCTGCGCCGCTGGATGGCGCGCGACGTGGTGGGCAGCCATCTCGGCGCCCGCGTCCTCGCGCTGGAGCCGGTCGACGCCCGCACCTTCGAGATGCGGCTCTCCCGCCCGCACGGCTTCGTCACCCAGGCGCTCGGTTCCGCGGTCGGGCAGATCCCGGCCATCATGCGCGAGGAAGACGCGCAGACCGACCCCTCGCGCCAGATCAGCACGACCATCGGCTCCGGCCCCTTCCGCTTCAACCGCGAGCGCTGGCTCTCCGGCCAGCGCGTCGTCTACGACCGCAACCCCGACTACGTGCCGCGCTCCGAGCCGGCGGACGGGCTGGCCGGCGGGCGCGTGGTGAATGTGGACCGGGTGGAATGGCTGATCATGCCCGACGCCGCCTCCACCGCCGCGGCGCTGCAGACCGGCGAGATCGACATCTGGGAGCAGCCGGCGCTCGACCTGCTGCCCGTGCTGACGCGTCGGCGGGAGATCCAGGTCCAGCGGCTGAACACGCTGGGCGGGCAGAGCATGCTCCGCCCCAACACCCTCTTCCCGCCCTTCAACGACCCGCGCGCGCGGCTGGCGCTGGCCTATGCCACCGACCAGGCCGAGGTGATGGCTGGCGGCTGGGGCGACGAGCAGTGGTGGCGGCGCTGCGAGGCCTATTTCGTCTGCGGCACCACCTACGGCAGCGAGGCCGGCGCCGCCGACTACGCCCGCCCCAACCTCGAGCGCGCCCGCCAACTGCTGCGCGAGGCCGGCTACAACGGCGAGCGGATGGTCTTCATCACCAGCAACGACATCCCCTCGATCGGCCGCATGGCGGAGGTGGTGGCGAGCAACCTTCGCGCGGTCGGCATGAACATCGACCTCCAGGTCAACGACTGGGGAACGGTGATCACCCGGCAGCCGCGGCGCGACCCGCCCAACCAGGGCGGCTGGAACCTCTTCGTGACCAATGCCTCGGGCGCGACGATGCAGGATCCCGCGACGAATATCGGCACCAACATGTCCTGCGACGGCCGCAACTGGTCCGGCTGGCCCTGCGACGAGGAGGCCGAGCGGCTGCGCGCCGCCTTCCTCGACACGCCGGAAGGCCCGGAGCGCATGCGCCTCGCGGAGGCGCTGCAGCGCCGGCTGGCGGAGACCCAGCCCTACCGCGTGCTGGGCCAGGTGGACACGCCCTATGCCCGCCGGGCCAATGTGCAGGGGGTGCTCGACGCGGCGGTGATGGTCTTCTGGAACATCCGGAAGCAGTAGGCCGGGCCGTCGGGCGGGCGGGGCCTCTCAGGCGGCGGCCTCCACTGCCGTGATGTGGGGAAAGGCCCGCCGCAGCTCCGCCAGCAGGCCGCGCACCCGCTCCGGTGCCTCCGGATCGTCGTCGCGCAGCGCCTTCAGCACGCCCCGCGAGGCCGCGACCAGCTCCGGCTCGCCGAGATGCCCGACCGTGCCCGTGATCGCGTGCACCGCCTCCAGCAGGGCGCGCTTCTCCGGCCCGGCGGCCTCCAGCTGATCCAGCCGCTTCCGCAGCTCAGCCAGGAAGAGCGGGCGGAGCGCGCCCAGGTCGCCGGGCACGGCGCCCTCCGCCTGCCTGTCGGAGACGAGCCCGGCCAGGACCCGCAGGAGCTGCGTGCGCTCCACCGGCTTGCTCAGATGGGCGACCATGCCCGCGGCGTGGCAGGCCGCGACGTCCTCGGGGAAGGCGCTGGCCGTGACGGCGACGACGGGGATGCGGCCCATCGCCCCCGGCATGGCCCGCAGCCGCCGCGTGACCTCGATCCCGTCCATGCCGGGCATCATCACGTCCATCAGCACGACGTCGAAGGGCCGGCCCTCGCGCGCGGCGACGGTCACTGCCTCCAGCGCGGCCGCGCCCTCGGTGACGGTCTCCAGCTCGAAGCCCGTGGTCGCCAGCAGCGCCCGCAGGACGGAGAGGTTGGCCGGCACGTCGTCCACCGCGAGCAGCCGCAGGCGCCGTCCGGCGCCGAGCGGCGCGCATTCCGGTGCCTCCTCGCCCCGCTCCTCGCCGCTCCCGTTCCCGGTCGCCAGGACCAGCGGCAGCTCGACCCAGAAGCAGGCGCCCGTGCCGCCGCGCGCGTCGGCGCAGCCGATCCGCCCGCCCATCAGCGCGGCGAGGCGCGCGGTGATGGAGAGGCCGAGGCCGGTGCCCTCCGCCTCGGAGGGGGCGAGGCGCGTGAAATCGGTGAAGAGGCGCTCGCGCTCGTTCTCCGGGACGCCCGGCCCCTGGTCGGCGACCTCGAAGCGCAGCAGGGCCGGGCTCGAATGCGCCGTCGCGTCCAGCCGGACGGTGCTGCCGCGCGGGGTGAACTTCACGGCATTGGCGAGCAGGTTCAGCACCATCTGCCGCAGCCGCGTGGCATCGGCCTCGATGCGCGCCGGCAGCCCCTCGGCCATGAAGCTGAGCCGCACCTCCTTGGCCTCGGCGAGCGGCTGCACCATGGCCAGCGCATCCTCGAAGATGGCGACGGCGGGGGTGGGCGCGATGTTCAGCGTCAGGCTGCGCGCCTCCATGGCCGCGAGGTCGAGCACCTCGTTGGCCAGCGCCAGCAGGTGGCGCGCCGTGGCGCCGACCAGCGTCGCCTGCCGGCGCTGCGCGGCGGAAAGGCTGGCCTCGCCCCCCATGCGCTCCGCCAGGCGCAGCAGACCCGAGAGCGGCGTGCGCAGCTCGTGGCTGACATGGGCAAGCAGCCGGGACTTGGCGACGGTGGCGCGGTCCGCCGCGTCGCGCGCCTCGCCGAGGGCGGCCATGGTCTGCCGCGCCGCGGTGATGTCGGACAGGATGACGACGGTGCCGCCCTCGGCCACGCGCTGCTGCGCGATGCGCAGCCAGCGCCCGTCCGCCATCTCGCGCTCGAAATAGCCGCCGGGGGTGCGGTGCGATTCGAGCGCCAGCGCGACCTGCGTCTCCAGCGGGGCCTGGGTGCGGGTCCTGAACAGCCCCCGGTCCAGCCAGACCCGCACGAGTTCCTCGAAGCGTATTCCCGGCGACAGGACCTGGTCGCCCAGGCCCATGAGCGCGCCGTAGCGGGAGTTGCAGACGATCAGCCGATCCTCGGCGTCCCAGAGCACGAAGCCGTCGGGCAGGCTCTCCACCGCATCGACGAGGCGCCGGCTGGCCGCCTCGCGCTCCAGCGCGGCCCGCTGGCGGGCGCTGAGCGCGACCAGCAGGGCGGCGGAGAAGGCCACCAGCAGCAGAGCGACCAGGGCCCCACCGCCGAGGACGCGCTGGCGGATCTGCATCCAGTCGGCCAGCGCCACCTCCTCGGGCAGCACCGCGACGGCGAGGAGCCCGGGGTAGAAGATGGTCCGCGCCGTGCCGAAGACGTCGCCCGCGCCCTGCCGGTTGGGGCTGCGGATGACGGCCCCCTGCCGGTCCAGACCGCGTGTCGGCTCGGGCAGCATCCGGCCCTCCAGCTCCTCCTGGCCCGGCCCGGCGGCGAGGACCATGCCGTCCGACCGCTCCAGCCGGATGCGCAGGGCCGAGGGGTTGACCATGGGGGCGAGGGCGGAGGTGATCAGCGCCGTCGGGATCTCGGCCGCTGCCAGGACGTCGGGCCGCCCGGCGCCCGACGGGATGCGGCGGACCATGACCAGCATGAGTTCGCCGGTCTGCGGATGCGGCACCGGGCCGAAGATCGAGGCCGTGTCGGGCTGCAGCTGCGCGCGCACCAGCGCCGCCGGGATGGCCATCGGCCGGCCGCGCCGCGCCTCCACGGCCGAGGCCCAGACCAGCCCGTCCATGTCGGCCAGCAGCAGGTTGCGGTAGGTGAAGCTGTGCGCCGTCATCTCGCGCAGCGCGCGACTCGTTCGCTCGGCGTCCCCGGTGTCGAGGAAGTCCTGCCCCATCAGCTCGCCGAGGCTGGTGAGCTGGCCTTCCACCTGCAGGAGGTGGCGGTTGAGCAGGGACTGGGCGACATCGGCGGCGCGCGTGACGACGCCCTCCGCCGCGGTGACGGACATCAGCTCGCCGCGCCAGAGCAGGCGGGCCACCAGCAGGCCCAACGACATCAGCACGACCGCCGTGGCGCCGAGGACCAGGACCTTCAGGCGGGCATGGCTCAGGCCCAAGGCGTGTGCGCCTGTCCCGGTGCGGGGAACGGGAAGCGGGTTTCCACCCGGAGCGCCCCGCTTGGACCGCGGTCCGGCGCGCCAGCCTGGGAAGCACCCATCATTTCCAACCTCTGGGGCGGCTGCCCGCGGCCCTCCGCGGGGACGATCCGCCTTCTATCCAGAGATTCTACTACCTGGGCGTGAAACTGTCGCGTGGATTTTCGCGCACAGCGCGAATTTTCGAAACGTTGGTCCGAAACGTCACGGCTGAAACGTCACGGCTTGATCAGCGTGCCCGCGCCGCCCACGGTGAAGAGCTCGCGCAATACCGCATGCGGCACCCGCCCGTCCAGGATCACGGCGCCCTTCACCCCCTGCTCGACCGCGTAGATGCAGGTCTCGACCTTGGGGATCATGCCGCCGGCGATCCAGCCCGCCGCGATGCCCGCGCGGGCCTGGGCCACCGTCATCTCGGTGATGAAATTCTTGTCGGCATCCATCACGCCGGGCACGTCGGTCAGCATGAGCATGCGCTCGGCCGAGAGCGCACCCGCGACGGCGCCGGCCACCGTGTCGGCGTTGATGTTGTAGGTCTGTCCGTCGGGGCCCGCGCCCACCGGGGCGATGACCGGCACGATATCGGCGCCGATCAGCAGCTTCAGCACGCGGGTGTCGATCTCCTCGGGCTCGCCGACGAGGCCGAGGTCCAGCACCTGCTCGATGTTCGAGCCCGGATCCTTGATCGTGCGCGTCGCCTTGCGGGCACGGATCAGCCCCCCGTCCTTGCCAGAGATGCCGACGGCGAGCGCCCCGGCGCGGGTGATGGATTCGGCCACCTGCTTGTTCACGGTGCCGCAGAGGACCATCTCGACGACCTCGACCATCTGCTGGTCGGTGACGCGCAGGCCCTGCACGAAGGTCGACTTCACGCCGAGGCGCGAGAGCATGGCGTTGATTTGCGGTCCGCCGCCGTGCACGACCACCGGGTTCACGCCGACCTGCTCCAGCAGCGCGATGTCGCGGCCGAAGCGCAGCGCGGTCTCCTCCTCGCCCATGGCGTGGCCGCCGTACTTCACCACCACGATCTGGTCGTCGTAGCGCTTGAGATAGGGCAGCGCGCCGGTCAGCGTCTGCATCTGCGCGAGGGCGTCGTCCATGGCGTGTCCTTGGGAGGAATTCACTCGGCTATCCGATGCGCGCCGCAGCGCGTCAACCCGGGTCGGACAGGGATCAGGCGGCCAGCGCGGCGAGCTCCGCGCGCAGTTCCTCGATGCCGGCGCCGGTCTCGCTGCTCGTGACGATCACCAGCGGATGGCCTGCGGGATGCTTGCGGGCCAGCGCCTGCACCTCGGCCTCGCGCTTCGCGAGCTGGGCGGGCTTCACGCCGTCGGCCTTGGTGAGCACGAGCTGGAAGGGCACGGCAGCGCGGTCCAGCAGGTCCATGACGGCGGTGTCGGAGGGCTTGGTCTCGATCCGGCTGTCCATCAGCAGCAGCACGCGGCGCAGATTCGGGCGCCCGCGGAGGAAGTCGAACATCAGCCCCTGCCAGTCCTCCTTCACCGTCTTGGACGCCTTGGCGTAGCCGTAGCCGGGCATGTCGACGAGGGTGAGCGGGCTCTCCTCGACGCGGAAGAAGTTGAGCTGCTTGGTGCGCCCGGGCGTGACGGAGACGCGGGCCAACGAGTTCTGGCCCGTCAGCGCGTTCATCAGCGACGACTTGCCGACGTTCGAGCGCCCGGCCAGCGCCACCTCGATCCCCTCGGGCGGCGGCAGGTGGTCGAGACCCTGGGCGGCGGTGAAGAAGGTGCTGGGACGCGCGAAGAGCAGCCGCCCCGCCTCGATCAGCGCGGCGCGCTCCTCGGCGTCGCGCGCCTCGCTCAGACCGCCGGCGGGAAGGCTCATTTCTTCACGGCGACGGCGCCGCTGCCACCCTGGGAAGGCGGCTTCTTCGCCTGCGCCTTCGCGTCCATCCGCATGATCGACCACTGCTGCGCGACCGAGAGCAGGTTGTTCCAGCTCCAGTAGATCACCAGGCCCGCCGGGAAGCTCGCCAGCATGAAGGTGAAGATCACCGGCATCCAGGCGAAGACCTTGGCCTGGATCGGATCCGGCGGCTGCGGGTTCAGCCGCTGCTGCGCGAACATGGTGAGGCCCATGATGAGCGCCCAGGCCGGCATGTGCAGGAAGTGCGGCGGGTCGAAGGGGATCAGCCCGAAGAGGTTGAACAGGTTCGTGGGGTCGGGCGCCGAGAGGTCGCGGATCCAGCCGAAGAAGGGCGCGTGCCGCATCTCGATGGTGACCAGCAGAACCTTGTACAGCGCGAAGAAGACGGGGATCTGCAGCAGGATCGGCAGGCAGCCCGAGGCGGGATTCACCTTCTCCGTCTTGTACAGGGCCATCATCTCAGCCTGCATCTTCTGCGGCTCGTCCTTGTAGCGCTCCTTGATCTCGGTCATCTTCGGACCGAGGATGCGCATCCGGCTCATGCTCTTGTAGGCTTTGTTGGCCAGCGGGAAGAAGGCGATCTTCAGCGCCAGCGTGAAGAGCAGGATGGCGATGCCGAAATTGCCGGTGAAGTGGAACAGCCAGTCGATCGCGTAGAAGAACGGCTTGGTGATGAAGTAGAACCAGCCAAAGTCGATCGCCTTGTCCAGGTTCTGGATGTGGAGCTGGTCGGTGTAGCGGTCCAGCAGCCGCACCTCCTTGGCGCCGGCGAAGAGGCGCGTCGTGAGATTCGCCGTGGCACCAGCCGCGACGGTGATGGCCGCCGGCGGCGCCACGTCCACCTGCCAGCGGTCCACCGCGCCGTCGCCGATGTGGCGGAAGGCTGATCGGAGCGTGGTGCCGTCGTCGCCGCGGGTCAGCGCCGTCAGCCAGTACTTGTCGGAGAGGCCGGCCCAGCCCTGGGTCGCCTCGTTGTCCCAGGCGGAGCCCTGGGCGCGGCGGTCGCCGGTCTGGGCCTTCTTGCCGTCGCTGTAGGTGATCTCGACGAGGCGGCCGTCCTGCACGGCGATGAAGCCCTCATGCAGGATGGCGAAGCCCGCGAGATGCGGCGTGCGCTCGCGCCGGACGCGAGCCCAGGGCAGCAGGGTGACGGGCTCGGCCGCGTTGTTCCGCACGCGCTGGTCGACATGGAACATGTAGTCGGAATCCAGCGAGACCACGGCCTCGAAGACCTGGCCCTGGCCGTTGTCCCAGGTGAGCGTCACCGGGGTGGTGGCCGAGAGAGGGCCGCCGGTCACGGTCCAGTCGGTGTCGTTGTCGGGCACGCGGGTGCGGTTGTCGGCGGCCGTCCAGCCCCATTGGGCGAAGTAACCGTCCGGCGTGCCGCGCGGGGCGAGCAGGGTGACCAGGGGTGAGTTGGGCTCGATGGTCTCGCGGTAGTCGGTCAGCGTGAGCTGCTCGAGAACCAGGCCGCGGGCGGAGAGGCGGCCCTCGACGCGGCCATTGTTCACCGTGATGACCTGGGCGGGCGTGGCCGGCGAGGCGGCCGAGACCTCGGCTCCCCCTGGGGTTCCTGGGGCCGCCGGGTTGGCCGGCGTGCTCGGGGCCGGCACCGCGGGCGCGGCGCCGGGCGAGGGCGCCTGGGTCGTGACGGCGGGCGGCGGCACCGGCGTGCGCGACTTGTTCCAGACCTCGAAGGTCAGCAGGATGCCGATGGAAATCGCGATCGCCGCGATGAGGCGCTTCTGGTCCATGGGTCTCGATCAGATCTCGGGGCTGGTGCGCGCCGTGGCGGGCGCGGCCGGCGTGAGGTGGGGCGGAACCGGGTCGTAGCCGCCGGCATGCCAGGGGTTGCAGCGCAGCACGCGCCGCGCGGAAAGCCAGGAGCCGCGAATCGCCCCATGTTCGGTCAGCGCCTCGAGGGCGTAGTGCGAGCAGGAGGGATGGAAGCGGCAGTGGCTGCCGATGAAGGGCCGCAAGGTCCACTGGTAGGTGACCACGGCGCCCTTGAGCAGGCTGGCGGCCGGGCTTGTCATCGCGGCACCCCGGCCTTGCGCAGCGCCCCCTCGATGTCGGCCATCAGGGCGGGGAAGGGGCAGCTTCCCGTGGCGCCGCGGGCGATCAGCACGAGGTCCCAGCCGGCGGGCGGCGCCTCGCCGAGCGTGAGACGGGCAGCCGCGCGCAGCCGCCGCTTGGCGCGGTTGCGCGCCACGGCGTTGCCGATCTTCTTGGTGGCGGTGAAGCCGAGGCGGGTCTCACCGCCCCCGATATCACGGTCGGGCCGCGCCAGCGCCTGCAGCACGAGCGAATCGCATGCCGCCTTGCGGCCCGCCTTCGCCGCCTGCACGAACTCCGCACGGCGCTTGAGGCGACCGAGCATGGCTGGTCCTCCGTCGAGCGCCGCGAAGGCGGAGTGGGTCAGGCGGACAGCTTCGCCCGGCCCTTCGAGCGGCGGTTGGCGAGCACCTTGCGGCCGCCGACCGTGGCCGTGCGGGCGCGGAAACCGTGCCGGCGCTTCCGGACGAGCTTGGAGGGCTGATAGGTGCGCTTCACGGCAGGCTCCTGGAAGTATCAGTTCAACGGATGGGGCCGGCGGTGGGCGGCCCACCCCGGCGGTGCGCGGTGTATAGGGATGGGGGGGCGGGGGGTCAACCTCGCGGGCCGGGGACGGGAACTTGAATCCGCCCCATCGAATTGCTATCATCATGCTATCATTCGAGGCGCCGCATGGCCCAGCTTCTCGTCCGCAACATCGACGCCGCGGTGGTGGACCACCTCAAGGCCCGCGCCAAGGCCGCAGGCCGCTCGCTGGAGGCCGAAGTGCGCGACCTGCTGACCCGCGCCGCGGCGGTGCCCGACCGCGCTGCGCTGGTCGAGGCGTTCCGGGAGGCCCGGAAGGCCGCGGGCCCGCTGCCGGACGGATGGCCCGATTCCACGGCGATGATCCGCGAGGACCGCGATAGCCGCTGATGTGGGTTGTAGACGCATCGGTCGCGGTGAAATGGCTTCTGGAGGAGCCGGGCACGGTCGAAGCCGAGGCCCTCCTGGCTGGTGGCGAGCCCCTCTGGGCGCCTGAGCTCCTGCTCGCCGAAATCGGCAATGTCGTCTGGAGGCGGACCCGGCACGGCGAAGCACCGGCGGCCTTGCGCGCCGCATTCGATCTCCTGCCCGGCAGCTTCCGACGCCTCGTCCCCATGGCTGAGCTCGCAGCCGAGGCGCTGGACCTTGCCCTCCGCCACGATCACCCGATCTGCGACTGCTTCTATGTCGCCCTCGCCCGGCGCGAATCCGCGCCCCTCGTCACCGCGGACGCTCGCCTGGCCGAGCGCTTCGCCGCCGCCGCCGGGATCCGCCTCCTCGGCGCCTGACGCGACACACGCGACAGAACGGCGCCGCGCGCGCGTGCTACCTCTCGTCCCCAAATGCCCGACACCCATATGCCCGCCCTTCCGCCGGAGGCCGCCGCGGCTCTCCTGCCCGTGCTGCTCGACGGCATCGGCGGCGGAATGGCGCTCCACGACGCCGAGCTGAGACGCAGCTTCGCCAGCCGCGCGATGGACGAGATGCTCGGCCTGCCCGCGCCGCTCGCCGCGCCCGGGACCGCGCTCCTGACGCAGCTCGAGGCGCTGGAGGAGGCCGGGACCCTGACGCCCCCCGACGTCGCCGGCATCCTGGCCGCCTTCTCCGGCCCCGGTCGCCGGGGCTTCGCCTGGCGCATGGGGGATGGCCGCCACCTCGACCTCGCCGTGATGGACGCGCCGGGCGGCGCCCGCCTCGCTCTCTGCCGCGACGTCACCGAGGCGCGCGAGGCGGAGCTGCGCCTCGCCGCCGGCCGCGCCAGGGTCGAGCACCTGCTCAGCCGCACGCGCGACGTCGTGGTCCTCATGGACCCCGACGGCACCATCCTCGAGAATTCCGACCGCACGGGCGGGCTGCTGAACCTGCCGCCCGAGTTGGCGCGCCCCGGCTCCACGCACCAAGACATCCTGCGCCACATGGTCGCGCGCGGCGACTTCGGCGCGGTGGAGGACCCCGAGGCCTTCGTCCGCGAGCGCCGCGAGGGCATCCTGCGCGCCGGCGCCATCACCTTCCCCTCGCACATGCAGGACGGCACCTGGGTCGAATACAACTTCCAGGTGATGGAGGACGGCAAGCTCCTCGCCTTCGTCCGCGACATCACCGCGCTCAAGACCACCGAGCTTGCGCTGGCGCATGAGCGCACGATGCTCGCGACGATCATCGACAACCTTCCCGACGGCGTCATGCTCTACGACGCCGACTTCCGGTGGCGCCTCGCCAACCGCCAGCTCATGGAATTCCAGGCCCTCACCGAGGAGGTGGCCTATCCCGGCGCCCGCGCCGAGGACATCCTGCGCTTCCAGGCCCGCCGGGGCGACTTCGGCCCGCCGCCCGCGACGCCGGAGGCGCTGGATGCGGTGGTGGCTGAGCGCTCGGCCCTGATGCGCCAGCCCGGCGGCTCGCAATACGTGCGCCAGACGGCGGGCGGCTTCTGGATCGAGTTCAACACGCGCCCGCTGCCCGATGGCGGGCTGCTCGGATTCTACCGCGACATCACCCAGCTCAAGACTCGCGAGGCCGAGCTGGAGGCCGAGCGCACCCTGCTGCGCGAGGTGCTGGAGGGCGTGGACGCGTTGGTGCTGCTGCTCGACCGCGACGCCAACATCCTGGTCGCCAACGCCTCCCACCGCGACCTCATGGCGACGCCGGACGAGTTCTACCGCCCCGGCACCAACCTCGCTGACGCGGTGCGCTGGCGCTACCGCCAGGGGGTCTACGGCTTCGAGACCGACGAGGAGGAGGCGGTCCGCTCGCGGATCGCCAATGTTTATTCGGGCGGGGTCGTGCGCTACGACCGCCGCATGCCCGACGGCATCTGGGTCGAGACCATCTGGACGCCGATCTCGGACGGTCGGGTCGTCGGCTTCTACCGGGACATCACCGCGCTGAAGCAGCGCGAGGCCGAGCTCGAGACCGAGCGGACGCTGCTGCGCGAGGTGCTGGCCAGCAACGACGCCGTGGTCACCGTCTTCGATGCGGAGGCCAGGGTGCTGCTGGCCAATGGCCGCCATGAGGAGCTGATGGGCACCCCGCCCGGCCTCTTCGCGGCCGGCGCGAGCCATGCCGAGGGCATCCGCTTCCTCTACCGCCGCGGCGAGCACGGCCCGCCCGGCGACGCGGCGGCCGAGGATGCCTTCGTGCGGCAGCGGCTGGCCGACATCTACGCCGGACGGGTGACGCGCGAGGTCCGCCGGATGGCGAGCGGCCGCTGGATCGAGCGCACCTTCGCGCCGCTCACCGGGGGCGGCGTCATCGGCCATGCGCGCGACGTCACCCTGCTCATGGAGCGCGAGGCGGAGCTCGAGGCCGAGCGCACCCTGCTGCGCGAGGTGATCGACAGCAGCGACGCGCTGCTCTCGCTCTTCGACGGCGAGGGCCGGGTGCTGCTGGCCAACGGCCGGCACAAGGAGCTGATGGGCCTGCCCGAGGCGTTCTTCGAGTCCGGCGGCTCCTTCGCCGAGGGCATCCGCGCGCTGGTCGGCCTCGGCTTCTACGGCGAGGTGGACGACGTCGAGGCGCTGGTGAAGGCGCGGATGGCGGCCATCTACGCCGGCGAGGTCACGCGGTTCAACCGCCGGATGCCGGGCGGCCAATGGCTCGAATTCACCTACCGGCGCGTCTCGCGCGGCCGTCTCATCGCCCAGGCGCGCGACATCACCGAGCTCAAGCAGCGCGAGGAGGAGCTGGACGCCGAGCGCCTTCTGCTGCGCGAGGTGGTGGACAGCAGCGACGCGCTGCTCACCCTCTTCGACGCGGATGGCACGGTGCTGCTCGGCAACCGCCGCCACGAGGAGCTGATCGGCGTGCCGCAGGAGCTCTACGACACGGGCCGGAACTTCTCCGACGCCCTGCGCTGGCTCGCCCGCCGCGGCTTCTATGGCCTGGTGGAGGACGAGGACGCGCTGGTGCGCGAGCGGCTGGCGATCATGTATGCCGGCGGCGAGCAGCGCTTCACCCACCAGGCGCCGAGCGGGCGCTGGCTGGAGTTCACCCACAAGCGCATCTCGCGCGGCCGGCTGATCGGCCAGGGGCGCGACATCACCGAGCTCAAGCAGCGGGAGGCGGAGCTGGAGACCGAGCGCACGCTGCTGCGGGAGGTGCTGGACAGCACCGACAGCCTCGTCACCGTCTTCGACGCCGATGCGAAGGTCCTGCTGGCCAACAGCCGGCACGAGGAGCTGATCGGCGTGCCCCAGACCCTCTTCGCGCCCGGCCGGAGCTTCGCCGAGGGCGTCGCCCATCTCGTGCGGCGGGGCGATTTCGGCCCGGTGGCCGAGGAGGCGGTGGACGCGCTCGTGCAGCAGCGCATCGCGCGCGTCTATGCCGGCGAGACGCAGAGCAACAGCCGCCAGATGCCGGACGGGCGCTGGATGGAGTTCACTTATGTGCGGATCTCCGGCGGCCGCGTCATCGGCCATGGGCGCGACATCACCGAGCTCAAGCAGCACGAGGAGGAGCTGACCACCGAGCGCGCCATGCTGCGCGAGGTGCTGGACAGCAGCGATTCCGTCATCATCGTGCTCGACGCCGAGGGCCGCGTGCTGCTGGCCAATGGCCGCTTCGAGGAGCTGATCGGCGTGCCGGCCGAGATGCACGACCCCGGCTGCGCCTTCTCGGAGATCATCCGCTACCTCTACCGCCGCGGCGATTTTGGCTTCGACCAGGACGAGGAGACCACGGTGCGTGCCCGCCTCGCCGGCGTCTTCTCGGGCGAGCTGGAGCGCTACCTGCGGCTGCTGCCCAACGGCCGCTGGATTGAGTTCAACTTCAAGCTCATCTCGGGCGGCCGCGTCATCTCCTTCGCGCGCGACCTCTCGGCGCTGCGCAGCCGCGAGGCGGAGCTGGACTCCGAGCGGACTCTGCTGCGCGAGGTGCTGGACAGCACCGACGCGCTGGTCACGCTCTTCGACGCCGACGCCCGCATCATCCTCGCCAACGAGCGCCACAGCGAGCTGCTGGACGCGCCGCAGGGGCTCTTCGCGCCGGGCGTCGCCTTCCGGGACGGCATCCGCTGGCTGCTCGAGCGCGGCGACTTCGGCCCGGTCGAGGACGCCGAGCGGGAGGCCGAGGAACGGCAGGAGATGGTCTATTCCCGCATCCGTGCCGGCGAGAGCCAGCGCTATGCGCGGCAGATGCCGGACGGCCGCTGGGTGGAGTTCACCTACACGATGCTCTCCGGCAACCGGATGATCAGCCACGCGCGCGACGTGACGCCGCTGAAGTCGAGCGAGCAGGCGGCGCTCGCTGCCCAGGCCGAGGCCGAGGCCGCGCGCGACGCCGCCGAGGCCGCGGCCCAGGCCAAGTCCGCCTTTCTCGCCGCCATGAGCCATGAGATCCGCACGCCGATGAACGGCGTGCTCGGCATGATGGAGATCCTGGACCGCTCCGAGCTCGCGCCCGACCAGGCGCGCAGCGTGGCCGTGATGCGCGAGAGCGCGCAGTCGCTGCTGCGCATCATCGACGACGTGCTCGACTTCTCGAAGATCGAGGCCGGCCGCATGGAGGTGGAGGCGCTGCCCTTCAGCCTGCGCGGCCTGATCGAGGGCACGGTCGAGACGCTGATGCCCCAGGCGCGGCAGCGCGGCCTCACCCTCTTCGCCGATCCGCCCGATCCCGGGCCGGACTGGCTGGAGGGCGATCCCACGCGTGTCAGGCAGATCCTGTTCAACCTGATCGGCAACGCGCTGAAGTTCACCGAGCGCGGCTTCGTGCGCCTCGCCGCCCAGACACGGTTGGAAGAGGCGCGCCTGGACGAGGCACGCCCCGAGAGCGGCATGGCCGTGGTGCGGCTCATCGTCGAGGACAGCGGCGTGGGCATGGATGCGGAGACGCTGGCGCGGCTCTTCCAGCCCTTCACCCAGGCCGACAGCTCGACGACGCGCCGCTTCGGCGGCACCGGCCTCGGCCTCTCCATCGTCCGGCGGCTCACCGAGCTGATGGAGGGCGAGGTGCGGGCCGAGAGCACGCCCGGGCGCGGCAGCCGCTTCATCGTGACGCTGCGGCTCGGCGTCGCGGCAGCGCCGGCGACGGCCAAGCCCGCGCCGGCCGCGCCGCCCGCGAGCCCCGGCAACGCCCCGCTCGGCCGGGTGCTGGTGGTGGACGACCATCCCGTGAACCGCGAGGTGATCACGCGGCAGCTGGAGCTGCTCGGCATCCCCGCGGCCACCGCCGACGACGGCGCGCAGGGCCTCGCGCACTGGCAGTGGCACCGCCCCTCGGTCGTGCTGCTCGACATCCACATGCCCGTCATGGACGGCTTCGAGATGGCGCGCGCCATCCGGCAGGAGGAGCAGGCCAAGGGCCTGCCGCGCACCACGCTCATCGCGGTGACGGCCAATGCGCTGAAGGGCGAGGCGGAGCGCTGCTACGCCGCGGGGATGGACGGCTTCGTGGCCAAGCCGGTGACGCTGGACGGCCTCTCCCGCGCTCTTGGGCGCTTCATGCCCAACCTGGTGCGCGAGGGGGCCTCGGCCGGCGGCGCGCTCTTCGATCCCGATGCGCTGCGCGGCCTCTTCGGGCAGGACCGCGAGCGGCTGCTCGGTATCCTCGAGAGCTTCGCCGAGCAGGCAGCGCACGACATCAACAGGCTCAAGGAGGCGAGCGGGCCGCGCCTCGCCGAGGCGGCCCACCGGCTCAAGGGCTCGTCGCGGATGGTGGGCGCGCGGCTGCTGGCCGAGGCGGCGCAGGCCATCGAGGAGGCGTCCCGCGCGAACGACGTGATCGGCGTGGAGGCGGCGCGCGGCCAGCTCGAGAAGCTGCTGGCCGACACGCTGTCGGTGGCGCGGCCGGCGCTGGGCGGGAGCCCGCCGCCGGCCTGAGCGTCACGCCGGGCGGCGGCGATCAGCGCGCCGCGGCGCGGTAGCGCTCCAGCATCTGCTGGCCTTCGGCGCCGGCGCGCTGGACCCATTCCTGCGTCTGGGTCTCGCCGATGACGCGGAGGTCGGTCATCAGCCGCTCGGGCGCCTCGGGCAGCTCCATGCCGCGCTGGCGCAGCCGGTCGGCCATGACGGTCTCCGCCTCGATCGCCATCTGCCGGCCGCGCGTGGTGGCGCGGGCGGCGGCCTCGCGGACGGCCGCGCGGGTCGGCTCGTCGAGCGCCATGAGGGCGCGGGTATTGGCGAAGACGGCGTTGCGCGTCCGCATGCCGCCGACATTGTACCAGTAGCGCGTGTAGTCCCAGGCGCTGACGGAATTGCCCGTCTGCGCGGAGGTGAACATGGACTGGATGACGTTGGTGGCGAAGGCCTGGCTCACCTCGGAGGCCTGCACCGTCACCGGCGTTGCGCCCATCAGCTCGGCCAGGCGCGCGGTCACGTTATTGTAGGCGCGGAAGCGCGTGCCGCGCAGGTCCTGCGCCGAGGCCATGGGCGTGCGCGTGAAGAAGCCCTGCGCGTCCCAATGGACCATGTAGAGCAGCGTCAGCCCCTGCCGCTCGAAGCGCGTGCGGATATAGGGCTCGGTCACGGCGTTCAGCGCGTCGGCCTGCGGCCAGGTCCAGGCGAGGAAGGGGACGGCGTCCACCTCGAAGAACGGGTCCTCGTTGGAATAGGCGGAGAGCAGCACCTCGCCCAGCTGCGCCTGGCCGGACTGCACGCCCCGCTTGATCGCGCCCATCGGCAGGAGGGTGGCGTTGTTGTGCAGCTGGATCGTGAGCCGCCCCTGCGTGCCCTGTTCGATATCGGCGATGAACTGGCGGATGTTCAGCGTGTGGAAGTTCTCGGCATAGGGCGTGGCCATGACCCAGCGGGTCTGGGCCATAGCGGATGGCGCGGCGAGCAGGGCGAGCAGAAGCGCGAGGATACGCAGCATGGCAGTCCGGTCTCCTGATGAGGAAGCCGCGCGCCCCTGGCAGGCGCCTTGTTCCCCGGCGCCTTGCTCCACATGAACTATCGGTAAAACCCGGGCAGACCGCAACATGTTCCGTGCCACCCGCCGGCCTGGCTGGCGGCGGTGCGCCGCCCGTTCAGCGCGCGGCTTCGGCGGGCGCCTGGACCTGCGTTGCCGGTGCCGCGGCGGGGCGTTGCGACGCGGCCGGCTGGGCGGAGCCGACGAAGCGCAGGCCGTGGCCGAGGGCGGCGGCTTCGGCGCCGGCGGTCAGGGCGAGGAGGGCGGCGGCGAGGAGGATCGGGCGCATGGGGAATTCTCCAGGATGGGGTGTGCCGGTGGGCCGGCCTCGTGCGGCCCCGCTTATGGTCGGCCGGCGTCGCCCCCGGATCGCGGCCCGTGTCGCGTCTGTCGCGCGGCGGGCCGGTGACGGATTCTTCATGCTCGCCCGGCAGGATGCCTGCCATCGGATTGATTGAGCGCGCACTCATTCTCGGCTATGGCGGCGCAACAAAAATGGAATGGTGGAGCGCATGGAGAGGATTCTCGCCGGACAATCGGCCCTGGTCACGGGCTCGACCTCGGGTATCGGGCTCGGCATCGCGAAGATCTACGCCGAGGCCGGCGCGCAGGTGATGCTGAACGGCTTCGGCCGGCCGGAGGAGATCGCCGCCGCCCGCGCCGAGATCGGCGCGCTCATGGGCGTGGCCGAGGCCCCCTACAGCGCCGCCGACATGTCGAAGCCTGACGAGGTGCGCGGCATGGTCGCCGCGGCCGAGGCGGCATTCGGCAAGCTCGACATCCTCGTGAACAATGCCGGCATCCAGTTCGTCTCGGCCGTGCAGGATTTTCCCGCGGCCAAGTGGGATGCGATCATCGCGATCAACCTCAGCAGCAATTTCCATGCGATCGCGGCCGCCCTGCCGGGGATGCTGAAGCGGCAATACGGGCGCATCGTGAACATCGCCAGCGCCCACGGCCTGGTCGCGAGCCCGTTCAAGACGGCCTATGTCGCCGCGAAGCACGGCGTGGTCGGGCTGACCAAGTCCGTCGCGCTGGAGATCGCGCAGTCGCCGGTGACCTGCAACGCCATCTGCCCCGGCTTCGTGCGCACGCCGCTGGCCGAGGCGCAGGTGAAGCCGCTGGCCGAAAAATTCGGCGTGAGCGAGGAGGTCGCGCTGAAGGACCACCTGCTGGAGAAGCAGCCCTCCAAGCGCTGGATCGAGGTCGAGGAGGTCGCGCGCATGGCGCTGTATCTCGTCGGCCCCGGCTCGGGCGGCGTGAACGGCTCGGCCCTGTCCATCGACGGCGGCTGGTTCGCCTCCTGATGGACATCATGCCCCCGGCCGGGCTTCCGGCCCCCGTCGTCGCCCAGCGCGTCACGCGCCGCATCAACCTCGCCCTGCAGGGCGGCGGCACACACGGCGCCTTCACCTGGGGCGCGCTGGACCGCCTGCTGGAGGACGACCGCGTCGAGTTCGACGGGCTCTCCGGCACCTCGGCCGGCGCGATCAACGGCGCGATCCTGGCGCTCGGGCTGCTGGAGAACGGGCGGGAGGGCGCCAAGGCCGCGCTGGAGCGCTTCTGGCGCTCGCTGGGCGCGAAGTTCGCCGTCTCGCCGCTGCGCGCGCATCCCGTGGAGAAGGCGCTCTGGGGCTGGGACCTGACCTACAGCCTCGCCTACAACGCCTTCGACACGGTGACGCGGGTGCTGAGCCCCTACCAGCTCAACCCCTTCTCGATGGAGTTCAACCCGCTCCGCAAGGCGCTGGACGAGAGCCTCGACCTCGCGCGGCTGCGCGCCGACAAGAACGCCATCCGGATGTTCATCTCGGCGACGAACGTCCGCACCGGCAAGCCCAAGATCTTCCGGCGCGACGAGATCACGGTGGACGCGCTGCTCGCCTCGGCCTGCCTGCCCAATGTCTTCAAGGCGGTGGAGATCGACGGCGAGGCCTATTGGGACGGCGGCTATCTCGGCAATCCCGCGCTCTGGCCGCTCTATCACGAGCGCATGGCGGCCGACATCGTGCTGGTGCAGCTGAACCCGCTGCTGCGGCCGGAGCTGCCGACCTCGACCAGCGACATCATGAACCGGCTGAACGAGATCAGCTTCAACGCCTCGCTGATGAGCGAGATGCGTGCGATCGACTTCGTGCAGCGCATGCTGGATGCGGGCCGCCTGGAGCAGCCGCGCTACCGCCGCATCTTCCTCCACAGCATCGAGGACGAGGAGCGGATGCGGGCCTTCAAGCTCAGCACCAAGTTCAACGGCGAGTGGGATTTCCTCTCCACGCTGCGCGACTACGGGCGCGACGCGGCGGACCGCTTTCTCCGGGAGAGCTTCGACAAGGTCGGGCGGGAGAGCACGCTGGATATCGAGCGGTATCTTTGACCCGGGAGGTCAGAACATGAGCGAGCGCGTCATCGAGCACCTGGCGGCCGGGAAGGACGCGATCCTGGAGCGGCTGCTGACGCTGATCCGCTTCCCTTCGGTCAGCACCGACCCGGCCTTTGCCGAGGGCATGCGCGGCGCGCGCGAATTCCTGCTGGAACGGCTGCGCACCATCGGCATGCCCGACGTGCGGCTGCTCGACGCTCCCGGCGGGCAGCCTGCGGTCTATGGCGCCTGGACCGGCGCCGGGCCGGACCGCCCGACCATCATGATCTACGGCCATTACGACGTGCAGCCGGCCGATCCGCTGGAGCTCTGGCAGTCGCCGCCCTTCGAGCCGGCGATCCGCGACGGGCGGATCTATGCGCGGGGTGCCTCCGACGTGAAGGGCTCGACCACCATCGCGATCGAGACCATCGCCGGCTTCCTCGCCGTGGAGGGCGGCTGCCCGGTGAACGTGAAGCTGTTCCTGGAGGGCGAGGAGGAGGTCGGCTCGCCCTCGCTGCCGGCGCTGATCGCGGCGCATGGCGAACTGCTGGCGGCGGACGCCATGCTGTCCGCCGATGGCGGCGGCGCGGCGGGTCCGCTGCCGGTGCTGAACATTGGCTGCCGCGGCATCTGCGCGCTGCAGTTCAGCCTGCGCACGGCGAAGAAGGACGCGCATTCGGGCAAGGTCGGCGGGGCCATGCGCAATGCGCTGCACGAGATGGCGCGGCTGATCGCGACGCTGCACGACGAGGACGGCCGCGTGACCGTCGAGGGCTTCGAGACCGGCGTGCCGCCTTTGACCAACGCTGTCAGGGCCGAGACGGCCTCCCTGCCGCTCGACGAGGCGGCCTGGTACGCGGATTTCGGCGCCACGCCCTTCGGCGATCCCGCCTACACCGTGCGGGAGCGCACGACGCTGCGCCCGACTGTCGAGGTGAACGGGATGTGGGGCGGCTATACCGGGCAGGGGGGCAAGACCGTCACCCCGGCCGAGGCGCATGCCAAGCTGACCATGCGCCTGATCCCCGGCCAGGACCCGGTGGCCGCGCAGGCCGCGGTGAAGGCGCATCTGGAGCGCCATGCGCCAGCCGGCGTCGCGCTGGAATTCCATTACCGGCCGGGCGGCACGCGGGCCTTCACCCTGGCGGCCGACCATCCGCTGCGCGCAGCAGCGGCGGCGGTGCTGCGCCGGGAGAAGGGCGGGGAGCCGGCGGTGACGCGGCTGGGCGGTACAGTGCCGATCACGACGATGTTCCAGGAGGAGCTTGGCATCGACAGCCTGATGTTCGGTCTGGCGAGCCCCGACGAGGACGCGCATGCACCGAACGAGTTCTTCCGGCTGTCCTCGCTGGACGAGGGGCTGCGGCTCTGGCCGATGCTGCTGAGCGAGCTCGGCACGATGCGGGCGGCGGATTTCCACAAGGCGGCCACCGCCCTGTAGCAGGCTCCCGGCCGGATGATTTCCAACCCGGCGGATCGTGCCCTAGGCTTCCCCCAAAATCACGGAGGAACGCTCATGCCCGCCCCACGCCGCGCCCTGCTGGCGCTGCCGATGCTCGCCGCGGCCCGCCCGGCCGCCGCGGCCCCCTTTCCCGAGCGCCCCATTCGCTTCGTGGTGCCCTATGCGGCAGGCGGGAATTCCGACGTCGTGGCCCGCATCCTCTCGGTGCCGCTGTCGGAGATTCTCGGCCAGCCCGTCGTCGTGGAGAACCGGCCGGGGGCGGGCGGCAGCGTCGCCTCGCTGCAGATGGCGCGCAGCCGGGCGGATGGCTACAGCATCATGATCGGCAGCAACGGCCCGATGACGGTGAACCCGTCCATCCAGGCCAATCTGGGCTACGACCCCCTGCGCGACTTCGCCCCGATCGGCCTCGCCTGCCGCACGCCGCACACCATCGTGGTGAAGAACGGCCTTCCCGTGCGGGACCTGCGCGAGTTCATCGCCTATGCCCAGGAGCGCCGGGGCCAGGTGACCGTGGCCAGCTCCGGAGTGGGCAGCAGCGGCCACTTGGCCATCGCCAGCTTCGCCGCGCTGACCGGCCTCACCCTGCAGCACGTGCCCTATCCGAGCGGCGGGCAGCTCCTCCCGGACCTGACGTCGGGCAACGTGGACGCCTCCATCACCGAGATCAGCACCATCATGCCGTTGCACCGGGCCGGCCAGGTCCGCATCCTGGCAGTGGCGACGGCGGGGCGCTCGGTGCTGGCGCCCGACATCCCGACGGCCGAGGAAGCCGGAGCGCCCGGCTTCCGGGAGGCCGCCTTCATCGGTGTGGTGCTGCCGGCCAACCCGCCGGCCGAGGCGCAGGCCGCGCTCGCCGCGGCGCTGGCGGCGGCCGTGGCCCGGCCCGAAACCGTCCGTCGGCTCAACGAGACGGGCAGCGAGGTGGCGGCCGAGCAGGAGCGCACGCCGGCGGGCTTCGCCGCCTTCCTGGACACCGAGCTGCGCCGCACCCAGGCGGCGGCCGTTCGGGCCGGGCTGCGGCCGGCCTGAGCCTTGAAGATCATCGACGCCCAGATCCACATCTGGGGGCAGGGCACGCCCTCCCACATGCACCGCCAGACCCCCGTCTTCACCGCCGAGGAGGCGCTGGCGGAGATGGATGCGGCCGGCGTGGACGCCGCGCTGATCCACCCGCCCTGCAGCTGGGATCCGGAGTCCAGCGCCCTGGCAGTCGACGCCGCGCGACGATACCCGGCACGCTTCGCCGTGATGGGCCAGTTCCCGCCCGATATCCCGGAGAACCGCCGGCTGATCCGGGGCTGGCGCGACCAGCCCGGCATGATGGGGCTGCGCTGGCCGCTGATTCGGACTGAGCAGCAGGCCTGGCTGCGTGACGGCACGCTCGACTGGCTCTGGCCGGCGGCCGAGCGCGAGGGCCTGCCCATCGCCACGCTGGGCAGCCAGTTCCTCGGCGACTTCCGGCGGATCGCCGAGGCGCATCCCGGGCTGAGGCTGATCCTCGACCATTGCGGCCTGGTGCGGCTGGGGCAGGACGTGGCCGCCTTCGCCCGGCTCGACGATCTGGTGGCGCTGGCCAAGCTGCCCAATGTCGCGGTGAAGGCCACGGGGGCGCCGGGCTATTCGACGGAACCCTATCCCTTCCGGAACTTGAGCGACGGGCTGCACCGCCTCTTCGACACCTTCGGCCCGGAGCGCTTCTTCTGGGGCACCGATATCACCCGCATGCCCTGCAGCTACCGGCAATGCGTGACCCACTTCACGGAGGAACTGCCCTGGCTGCGGGGGCGGGACCTCGAATGGGTGATGGGGCGCGGGCTCTGCGCCTGGATCGGCTGGGACTACGATTTCGACTGAGACGCGAAGACCAGTCGTGCCGGGCGGCGGTGCCGGACCTGCACCACCGCCGCCTGCCGGTAGCGGCGCATCAGCCGGCGGATCGTGGCCGCATCCGCCGCGACGAGCAGCATGCGCTCCGACCACGGTCCAAGCGTACCATCGCCCTCCGCGAAGATCCGCACGTCCCGCAGCAGACGTGCATGGGCGGCGTCGTTCCAGCGATCGGGCATCCTCCGGCTGAACGGGTTCCACGCGCCGAGGAACCAGGCCTGGTGCGCATCCTGCCGCGCCATCCACGCATCGGCGCCCGCGCTGCGCCGACCCACACGCACCACGACCTCGCCGGCGCGATACAGCGTGCGCCGATAGGCCGCGTCGCGCGTCATCCCAGCTGGAGGAGTTGCGCCTTCAGATAGGCGCTCTCCGGCAGCAGCGGATGCACCGGATGGTCCGGCCCCGCGCCCGTCGAGGCCAGCAGCCGCGCCTCGCGCCGCGCCCGCCATACGCCCTGGGCGACGGCCTCGGCGAACTCCGCGGGCGCGGCGTGGTGCGAGCAGGAGGCGATGAACAGAAAGCCCCCCGGCGCCACCAGCTGCGCGCAGAGCCGCGCCAGCCGCTGGTAGGCCCGCAGCGCCGCCGGGATGTCCTTGCGTGACTTGGCGAAGGCCGGCGGATCGGCCACCACGATGTCGAAGGTTTTTCGCCCGCCGACCATGCGCTCCAGCGTCTCCAGCGCCTCGCCGCGCTGGGCCGTCACGCGCTCCGCGAGGCCGTTGGAGGCGGCCGAGGCCAAAGCGAGGTCCAGCGCCGGCTGCGAGCGGTCCAGCAGCGTGACCTGCGCCGCGCCGGCCTTCGCGGCCAGCAGGCCGAAGCCGCCGGTGTGGCAGAAGGCGTCGAGCATCGTCGCGCCGCTGGCGAGGCCGGCCACGCGCGCGCGGTTCTCGCGCTGGTCGAAGAACCAGCCGGTCTTCTGGCCGGAGAGCAGGTCGACCTCGAAACCGATGCCGCCCTCCTCGACGCGGGCGCGCGCCTCCGCCCCGTGCAGCAGGCCCGAGCCGAGCTCCAGCCCCTCCAGCGTGCGCACGGAGGCGTCGTTGCGCGCGACGATGGCGCGCGGGGCCAGGAGCTCCTTCAGCGCCTCGACGATATCAGGCGACGCGGCCTCCATGCCGGCGGTGTTGGCCTGCAGCGCGATCACGTCGTCGAAGCGGTCCACGACGAGGCCAGGCAGCCCGTCCGCCTCGGCATGCACCAGCCGGCAGAAGCGCTCGACACCCAGTCGGCTGCGAAGTGCCAACGCATCGGAGAGGCGCCGGCGATACCAGTTGGCGCCGGGCTCGACCTCGGGGTTGCGGTCCAGCACGCGCGCCGCGATCAGGCTGTGCGGGTTGAAGTGCCAGACGCCATGCTTCACCCCGTCGTCGCCCTCCAGACGCACGGGGCTGCCGGGCGGCAGGGCCCGCAGCTCGGCGTTCATCGCGATCTCGTTGGAGAAGGCCCAGGGGTGGCCGGACTTCACGCGCTTGTCGCGGCCGGGCAGCAGACGGATCAGAGGGAGGGTCATGCGCGTCGCTCCGGCTGGCTGATGGCGAGCGAGATGGCCACCACCACCCCACCGAGCGCGCCGATCTCGCGCGCGCCGATCGGCTCGCCCAGGGCCAGCCCGGCGCCGACCACGCCCAGCATGGGCGCCAGCAGCGTGCCCAGCGCGGCGGTGGAGGCCGGCAGCCGCACGAGCGCGCCGAACCAGGTGAAATAGGAGAGGCCCATCGAGAAGATCACCATCCAGCCGAACCCCAACCATACCTGCGTGGTCACGGCGGCGACATCCGCATGCTCCAGGAACGGCGCGAGCGCCAGCATGGGAATCGCGCCGATCCCCATCTGCCAGGTCAGCGAGGCCAGCGGCGGCAGGGTCAGCGGCCGCCGCTTGGTCAGCACCGTGCACAGGGCGAAGAGCACCGCCGCGGCCAGGATCAGCGCGATGCCCGGCAACTTGCCGAGGTCCACGGCCGCGCCGCGCCCCAGGAAGAGCGCCGCCACGCTGCCGAAGCCGATCAGCAGCCCTGCCAGGCGCGCGGGGCCCGGCCGCTCGCCGAGGAGCGGCCAGGCGAAGAGGGTCGTCCAGACCGGCATGGTATAGGCCAGGATCACGCCCTCCGAGGCCGAGAGCCAGTGCAGCGAGAGGTTGCTGAAGGCCATCCAGACGGTCACGTTGAGCAGCGCGTAGAGCACCAGCCAGCCGCGCTGGCCCCGGGGCACGGCGAGCGACAGGCCCATCGCCCGGGTGATCGCGACGAGCAGCAGCGCCGCCGCGCCGGCGCCCCAGGCCCGGAGCGTGAGGGGCGGCAGGCCGGTCATGAGGAACTTCAGCAGCGGCCAGGTGGCGCCCCAGTTGATGGCTGTCAGCAGCAGAAGAAGCAGGCCGGTTGTTCTTGGCGTCACCGCGGGAGGCTAGCTGCGATGCCAGGGGCCGGAAACGCCGGGGCCGGGGAGGGGGCCCGGCGTCGCGCGCATGGGTTGTGCGACCCGCCTTCCGCTGCGGCCCCGCTACCGATCCTGGGCCTGTGCGGCTAGGTTCGGTGACCGCCATCCAACTGGGCCCATCCCCCCGATGACATCGCTCTGGAGCCAGCTCGCGCGCGAGCTCTCGCCTTACGTGCCCGGCGAGCAGCCGCGCATCGCCGACCTGGTCAAGCTGAACACCAACGAAAGCCCCTTCGGTCCTTCGCCGCTCGCGCTGGACGCCATGCGGGTCGCCGCGGCGGACGGCCTGCGCCTCTATCCCGATCCGGAGGCGACGGAGCTGCGCGAGGCGCTCGCCGCCCATCACGGCGTGAGGCCGGAACAGGTGTTCGTCGGCAATGGTTCGGACGAGGTGCTCGCGCACGCCTTCGCCGCGCTGCTGAAGCAGCCGAAGCCGCTGCTGTTTCCAGACATCACCTACAGCTTCTACCCGGTCTGGGCGCAATTCTTCGGCCTCGCCTGGGAGACCGTGCCGCTCGACGCCGGGATGCGCGTCCGGGTCGAGGACTATCGACGCGCGGCGGGGTCGATCGTGATCGCCAATCCCAACGCGCCGACCGGCATCGCGCTGCCGCGCACGGAGATCGCCCGGTTGCTCGAGGAGCATCCCGACATCCCCGTGCTGATCGACGAGGCCTATGTCGATTTCGGGGGCGAGAGCGCGGTTCCGCTGATCGCCGATCATCCGAACCTGCTGGTGGTACAGACGATGTCGAAGTCGCGCGCCCTGGCCGGCCTGCGCGTCGGCTATGCCCTCGGCGATGTGGGACTGATCGAGGCGCTGCGCCGCGTCAAGGACAGCTTCAACTCCTACCCGCTGGGCCGCATCGCCCAGGCGGGCGCGACGGCCTCGGTTCGCGACGGAGCCTATTTCTGCGAGAGCTGCGCGAAGGTGGTCGCAGGGCGGGAGGCGATGATCCGGGAACTGACCGGGCTGGGCTTCGTCGTCCTGCCTTCGAGCGCGAATTTCGTCTTCGCCCGGCATGCGGCCCGGTCCGGCCCGGAACTCGCGGCGGCGCTGCGCGAACGCGCGGTGCTGGTCCGGCATTTCGACAAGCCGCGCATCGCGCCCTACCTGCGCATCACCGTCGGGACTGAGGACGACACCCGAAGGCTGATCGCGGCGGCGGCGGGCATTCTCGGGGCTTAGTGGCCTCGGCTCGCGCCCGATCCGGGCCGCGAGCGGCTGTCCGAAGCCTGAAATCCCGCCATCCGGCGCACCTCCTCCGGCGTGTGCCCCGCCTCGCGGAGCGCCCGCAGCGTCGGCGCTTTGTCGCGCTTGGCGAGGCGTTTGCCATCCGGCCCCAGGATCAGTGCGTGATGCGCGTAGAGCGGCTCCGGCCAGCCCATCAGCACCTGGAGCAGCCGGTGGATGTCCGTGGCCTCCAGCAGGTCCTCGCCGCGCGTGACCAGCGTGACGCCCTGCAGCGCGTCGTCATGGGTGACGCAGAGGTGGTAGGAGGCGGGCACGTCCTTGCGCGCCAGCACCACGTCGCCCTGGGCCTCGGGCGTGCAGCGGCGCGGGCCGTGGATCAGGTCGGTGAAGGCGAGCGGGCCCGTCCCGGCCAGCGCCCTGATGACGTCGAGCCGCAGCGCATAGGGATCGCCCCGGGCGATCCGTGCCTCAGCCTTGGCACGCGGCAGGTCGCGGCAGGTGCCGGGATAGATATGCGCCGGCGCGCCGTGCTGCGCGGCGATCGCAGCGGCGATATCTGCGCGGGTGCAGAAGCAGGGGTAAAGCAGCCCGCGGCCGGCCAGCACGTCCAGCGTGCGGCGATACTCGGGAAAGTGCTGAGATTGCGCGCGGATGGCGCCGTCCCACTTCAACCCGAGCCAGGCCAGGTCCTCGATCAGCCCCTCGGAAAACCCGGGCCGGCAGCGCGTGGCGTCGATATCCTCGATCCGCAGCAGGCACCGTGCCCCCGCCCGCCGCGCGAAGAGCGCCGCATGCGCGTGGCCCAGATGCAACAGGCCGGTCGGCGAGGGCGCGAAGCGCGTCACACTCCCGGGCGGCGTTTCGGGCATCATGGACGGCCTCTCGCGCGAATCCGACACCGCTGCAAGGGCTTGTGACGGGCCCATGAAAGCCGCCCCGGCGCAACCGGCCCGGCTTGCGGCAGTGCGGCAAGGGTGGCATGCAGGCCGCGCAGTTGTTGGCGGCGCACCGATTCCCGGGAAGCCAGTCCTCCCCGGCGTCGGAGCCTCCGCCTTCGCGGCCAGGAGGAGCATCGCTTGCCCGACGGCAGTATCATTCCTCAGATCTCCGGTCCGGGCGGCTTTCCTGCCCTGGTCCTGAACGCCGATTTCCGCCCGCTCTCCTACTTCCCGCTCTCGGTCTGGTCGTGGCAGGACGCGGTGAAGGCGGTGGTGCTGGACCGCGTCTCGGTGCTCAGCGAATACGAGACGGAGGTGCGCTCGCCCTCCTTCGCGCTGCGGCTGCCCTCAGTGATCGCGCTGCGGGAGTACATCCCCTCGGCCCGGCGCCCGGCCTTCACGCGCTTCAACGTCTTCCTGCGCGACAGCTTCGAGTGCCAGTACTGCGGCGACGACCTGCCGGCGCAGGACCTCACCTTCGACCACGTGATCCCGCGCAGCCGGGGCGGCCGGACGAGCTGGGAAAACGTCGTGGCGGCCTGCGGCCCCTGCAACCTCCGCAAGGCCGACAAGCTGCCGCGCGAGTGCCACATGAACCCGCGCCACATCCCCCGCCAGCCGACGAGCTGGGAGCTGCAGGAGAACGGCCGCAGCTTCCCGCCGAACCACCTGCACGAGAGCTGGCGCGACTACCTGTACTGGGATTCCGAGCTGGAGGAGTAGGCGGCGGCACCTGGCGGATGCCCGGATTGCCGGCGTCCGAGGTCCGCTTCAGAACTCGCCGAGCTCAGGCGGGCGCCCGAGATGGCCGCATGATCGGCCGCAAAGGCCCCGGTCCATGCCCGTGCTAGCCTCACGGTCCCTCCGATCAACGAATCGGGCGATGCGAACATCTGGCCGTTCCGGCGTTAACACCCCACGAATCGAAGAGCATGGAGGAACCGGCATGACCGTCCGCAAGTTCGCCGTGAGCGACGCAGAGTTCGAGCGCTCGCCGGGGCAGGATGGGGAGGTGTTCGCGGGAAATGTGATCGACCAGCGTCACGGTGCCCCGATCACCATCGGCTTCGGCCGCTACGGACCAAACCAGAGCCTGGAGGAAACCCTCGCCGTGGACGACGTCATGGTGGTTCTGGAGGGGCGTCTTTCGGTCTCGACGGATGCCGGCACCGTCACCGCCGGTCCGGGCGAGATCGTCCATATGCCGAAGGGCGAGTCCGTCATCATTCGTTCCCATGAACAGGGCGCGATCACCGCCTATGTGACATATCCTCACTGGCAGGAGGCGCTGGCGTAAGCGCCTTTCCAGCGTCCTTCGCCCTCTCACTCCACCACAGCGACCTGCCGGGGATCCACCCGCAGCCAGACCTTCGCGCCCACCTCATGCGCCTCCAGCGGCGGGGCCGCGACGCGCAGCCGCAGTCCCGTCCCCTCCGGCTGCACCACATAGTCCCAGGCCTCGCCGAGATAGGTCCGCCCGAGCACCTCCGCCGGCAGCACCGGCCCGTCGTCCTGGGATGCGGGCGCCGTCAGCAGCGCCATGGCCTGGGGGCGCAGCGAGACCAGCACCGCCCTCGCCCCGCCCGCCACGCCCGCCCGTGCGGCCCGGCCCAGGTTCACGCCCTCCAGCAGCAGGTCGCCGCCCTCGACCCGGGCCTCCAGCAGGTTGGTCCGCCCCACGAAGCCCGCCACGAAGCGCGTCCGCGGCCGCGTGTAGAGCAGGTGGGGTGCGTCCACCTGCTCGATCCGCCCGGCATTCATGACGGCGATCCGGTCGGAGGTGGCCATCGCCTCCCCCTGGTCATGGGTGACGTAGACGGTGGTGATGCGGAACTCGTCGTGCAGCCGGCGGATCTCGAAGCGCATCTCCTCGCGCAGGTTGGCATCGAGGTTGGACAGCGGCTCGTCCAGCAGCAGCACCGAGGGCTTCACCACGATGGAGCGCGCCAGGGCCACCCGCTGCTGCTGGCCGCCCGAGAGCTCCGCGGGATAGCGGTGCGCCAGGTGGCCCAGCTGCACCACCTCCAGCATCTCGCCGACGCGCCGCTTCACTTCGGCCGAGGGAAGCTTTCGCAGCTTCAGCCCGAAGGCGACGTTCTCCTCCACCGTCATGTTCGGCCAGATGGCGTAGGACTGGAAGATCATCGACATGCCGCGCCGCTCCGGCGGCACCACGGCGCCCGGCGCGGAGAGGACCTGGCCATCGACCGTGATCGACCCGGCCGTCGGATCCACGAAGCCCGCGATCATGCGAAGCGTCGTCGTCTTGCCGCAGCCGGAGGGGCCGAGCAGGGAGACGAACTCCCCCTCCTCCAGCGCAAGGTCCACGCGATCGACGACGGTCAGCTTGCCATAGGCCTTGGTGAGGCCCTCGAGCATCAGGCGGGGCAAAGCGCTATTCCCTCCGGAGCATGAAGTCGCGCCCCACCAGCTTCATGCCGATGCCGACGATGACCAGGGTGATGGCGAGCAGGATGCCGCCGAAGGCCGAGACCACCTCGAAATTGCCCTGCTCCGTCAGGTCGTAGAGCAGCACGGACATGGTCCGCGTCCGCGGCCCTACCAGGAAGATGGCCGCCGACAGCTCGCGCGAGGCGACGATGAACACCACCAGCCAGCCGCCCAGCAGCGAGGTCTTGATGAGCGGCGCCGTGACCTTGCGGATCGCATGCAGCCGCCCCGAGCCGAGGATGCGCGCGGCCTCCTCCATCTCCGGATGCACCGCGCGGATCGCTGCCTGCGAGGAGGCATAGGCGATCGGCAGGAAGCGTGAGGCGAAGGCGAGGATGATCAGCAGCGCCGAGCCGTAGAGCGAGAGCGGCGGGCCCGCATAGGCGGCGTAGAAGCCGATCGCCAGCACGATGCCGGGGATGACGAAGGGCGCCATCGCCAGGAAGCCCAGCGCATCCGCGAAGCGCATCAGTTTCCGCACCACGATATAGGCGACGAGCAGCGCCAGCACGCAGGCGATGGTGGCGGAGGCGGCGGAGAACCACACCGTGTTCCAGACGGCCTGGGGCGCCATGTCATGCTCAAACAGAAGAAAATGGTAGTTGCGCAGGGTGAGGTTGTCGAAGGAGAAGCCGCGCCCCCAGGCCTTGGAGAAGCTCGCCTGCATCAGCACCAGGAACGGCGTGCCCACCGAGAGCAGCGCCACCAGGAAGCACCAGCCGAACAGCACCCAGCGCCAAGGGCCGAGCCGGACCTCGCGCCGCTCGCCCCCCTTGCCGGTCTGCGAGACGAAGCCCTTGCGCGACAGCATCAGCTTCTGCACCGCTATCAGTCCTATCGTGACCAGCAGCAGCGGGATGGCGTAGGCCGCCGCCACCTCCACGCGCACGGGGTCCTCGAAGAACTGCCAGAGCTGTGTGGTCACCACGTTGATCCGCGCGGGGATGCCGATGATCGCGGGCGTGCCGAAGAGCGCGATGGTCTCGAGGAAGATGAGGATGAAGCCGCCGAGGATGGAGGGCCAGACCAGCGGCAGCGTCACCTGGCGCATCGTCACCCAGGTGCCGCCGCCCAGGATGTTCGCGGCGTCCTCCATCTCCGAGGAGATGAGGTCGAGCGCGGACTTCACGAAGATGAACACCAGCGGGAAGGAATGCAGCGCGATCACGAAGGCCATGCCGCCGAAGGAGTAGATGTTCAGCAGCGGCGCCTGCGCCCCGGTCAGCGCGCGCCAGATGACGTTGATCCAGCCGGCATTCGGCCCCGCCAGCAGGATCCAGCCGATGGCGCCGAGATAGGGCGGCATGATGAAGGCCGCGAGCACCGCCGCCCAGGTGAAGCCCTTCCCGGGCATGTCCGTGCGCGAGGCCGCCCAGGCCATCGGCACCGCGATCACCGTCGAGATGGCCGCCGAGAGCGTGCCGAGCAGCAGCGAGTTGCCCAGCGCCTCCAGGTATCGCACGCGCCCATAGGCCGTCAGGTAGTTCTGGACGGTGAACTCGCCGGTGTCCTGCATCTCGAAGGAGATGAGGACCATCTTGAGGATCGGCGCCGCCACCAGCACGAGCAGCGCCGCGACGAGGGCGGCCCAGAGGAAGGCCACCGGCTCCAGCCGCCGCCACCATGTCGGTCCGGCCAGCCGGGCGGCCGGTAGCGACACGGCGCCGTCGGCCATCAGCCGCCCCTCATACGCCGAAGATCTCGCGCCATTGCTCGCGGACCTCGGGCACGCCGCGTTCCGCCTCCTCGAGGCTCGGCGCCAGCAGGGTGACCTGGTCGAGCGGCCGCGCGCCCTCCGGCGGCGGTACCTCGGGGCGGATGCTCTCGTTGAAGGTCTCCCGCACGGCCGCGGACAGCGCCGGGCCGGTCTGGAACTCCATGAACAGCTTGGCCGCGTTGGGGTGCGGCGCGTTGCGGATGATCGCCGAGGGCGACATGGCCGCGAGGACGCCCTCGGGCGGGTAGATGATCTTCAGCGGATTGCCGCGCGAGGCCGCGAAGAGGGTGGAGGCCGCCGGCACGGCCACGCCGACCGGGCGCTCGCCCGCCGTCATCATGGTGACGGGGTCGATCGAGGAGCGGCCGATCTGCGGCTTGTTCGCCTCGAGGCGGCGCAGGAAGTCGGGGCCCAGCATCTTGCGCATCTGCAGCGCCCACAGCCCGATGGCGCCGCTGTAGCCGGGATGGCCGACCGCCAGCTTGTCCTTCCAGCGCGGGTCCAGGATGTCGGCCCAGGTCTTCGGGGCATCGGCCTCGGGTACCAGGCTGGTGTTGTGCCCCAGCAGGTAGATGCCGAGGAAGCTGGTCTGGAAGTAGTTGTCCGGGTCCGGCATGCGCAGCACGGGCAGCAGCCCGTCCGCATTGGCCGGGCGGTACTGCATCAGCCGGTTCTGCCGCTTGAGCTGGAGGTAGTGGCCGCCATTGGTCGAGGACAGCACGTCGCACTGGGCCACGCCCGCGCGCTGGTCCTGCGACAGCCGCTGGAACGCGACCTGCGACGTGCTCCGCACGACGTTGCAGCGCACGCCGGGGTAGCGGGCGTTGAAGGCGCGGCCGGCGGCCTCCGAGCTGTCCGCGCTGTACTGCCCGGAATACCAGGTGATCTCGCCCTCGCGCTTCGCGGCCTCGTGGAGCTCCTGCTCCCGCGGCGTGAGGGGCGACTGCGCCCAGGCCCGGGCCGACGCGGCGGACCATATCGCCAGCCCCGCCATCTGCCGCCTGCTGATCAGGAACATCGGCTTCCTCCCGTCTCGGTGGGAGCTCGTGCGGCCACTTGCGTGGTCCTGCCCCGGCTCCTTGTTCTTGGACGGGGAAAGGGTGTCACCGGCGCCCCGCGCTGTAAACCAAACAAGTGGTCACGATCTCCGCGGCGCCGGACACGGGGGGCCAGAACGCAGAACGCCTCGGGGAGGTCCGAGGCGTTCCGGATGCAACTCAGGAGAAGGAGCGCACGGCGCCCCTCGCGATCACACCTCCTGGCGCGGCGTCGCGAAGATGCAGAGCAGCGTCACCGCCGCCGCCGCCAGAAGATAGTAGCCGACATACTGGATGCCGTAATGCGCCTGCAGCCAGGTCGCGATGTAGGGCGCGAGCGAGGCGCCGAAGATGCTCGCCAGGTTGAAGGTGATGGACGCGCCGGTGTAGCGCACCCGCGTCGGGAAGGGCGCGGAGAGCGCCGCGCCGATCACGCCGTAGTTCAGCCCGAAGAGCAGCATGCCGATCGTCGCGAAGGCGTAGATTCCGCCGATCCCCGCGGAGAGCAACGGCCCGAGCGCGAAGGAAAAGACCATCACCGCCAGCGTGCCCACGATCAGCAGCTCGCGCCGGCCATAGCGGTCGCCGAGCCTGCCCGCCGCGATCGTGGAGATGCCGAAGAGCACCGAGGCGTAGATCTGCACCTTCAGCGCGTCCACGAAGGAGATGCCGACCACCTGCACGTTGTAGGAGAGCATGTAGGCCGAGCAGATGTAGAAGAGCACGAAGGTCACCAGCGCCATGAAGGTGCCGAGGAAGAGCCGGCGCTTGTGGGCCCGGAACAGCTCCACGACCGGCACCGCCACGCGCTCCTGCCGCTCGATCGCGCGCTGGAACTCCGGGGTCTCGGTGATGGAGAGCCGCACCCAGAGGCCGATGGCGATCAACAGGGTCGAGGCGACGAAGGGGATGCGCCAGCCCCAGCTCAGCAGCGCGTCCTGCGAGATGAACTGCAGCATGATCCAGAACACGGAGGAGGAGAGGAACAGCCCGAGCGGTGCGCCGAGCTGGGGGAACATGCCGTACCAGTTGCGCTTGCCCGGGGGCGCGTTCTCGGTGGCCAGCAGCACCGCGCCGCCCCACTCGCCGCCGAGGCCGAAGCCCTGGCCGAAGCGGCAGAGCGCCAGCAGCACGGAGGCGATGACGCCGACATGGTGATAGGTCGGCAGCAGGCCGATCACCACGGTCGAGACGCCCATAGTGAGCAGCGCCGCGACCAGCGTGGCCTTGCGTCCGATCCGGTCGCCGAAATGGCCGAAGACGACGGCGCCGAGCGGCCGGGCGAAGAAGGCGATGGAGAAGGTGGCGAAGGAGGCCAGCAGCGCGGTGGTCGGGTCGCTAGCCGGGAAGAACAGGCGGGGGAAGACCAGCACGGCGGCGGTCGCGTAGACGTAGAAGTCGAAGAACTCGATGGTCGTGCCGATGAGGCTGGCGAGGAGGACCTTCGCCGGCGAGTTCAGGACTCTCGGGGCAGGCACGGCCGCGGCGGCCAGGGCGGTGTCAGTCATGATCTTCAATCCGATGGGAGCGACGCCGAGGGTGCGCCGGTCCCGCTGCGGGGCGTCCGTCGCGCCCCTTCGGATCACCTCTGGGTCAAGCTTCGAGTCCCACAGATTGGGCCGCTCCGGTCCGGCCAGTTACCGGGGCTTCGGCATGGGAGCCGCCCGCTGGGCGAAGATCGGGCCGGATTGGTCCGAATGACCCGGCCCGATCCGCAGCCGCTACTGCATGAACCAGCCGTGGCTGACGACGATGGACTGCCCCGTCAGCGCGTTGGTCGGGAAGCTCGCCAGGAACAGCGCCGTCTGCGCCACGTCGTCGACGGTGGTGAACTCGCCGTCGACCGTCTCCTTCAGCATGACCTTCTTCACGACATCCTCCTCGGAGATGCCCAGCTCCTTGGCTTGCTCCGGGATCTGCTTCTCGACCAGCGGCGTGCGCACGAAGCCTGGGCAGATCACGTTGGCCCGCACGCCGTGCGCGGCACCCTCCTTCGCCACGACCTTCGCCAGACCGACCAGCCCGTGCTTGGCCGTCACATAGGGCGCCTTGAGCACCGAGGCCTCCTTGGAATGCACCGAGCCCATGTAGATCACGCTGCCGCCGCCCGGCCGCCCGTACATGTGCCGCAGCACCGCCTTGGTCGTGAGGAAGGCGCCGTCCAGGTGGATGGCCAGCATCAGCTTCCACTTGGCGAACTCGAACTGCTCGACCGGCGCCACGATCTGGATGCCGGCATTGCTCACCAGCGTGTCGATCCGGCCGAAATGCTTCAGCGCCTCGGCGATGCCCGCCTCGACCTGGTCCTCGCTGGTGACGTCCATGGCGACGCCCAGCGCCTTGTCCGGCCCGCCGAGCTCCAGCGCGGTGGCGTCCGCGGCCGCCTTGTTGAGGTCGGCGATGACGACCTTGCCGCCCTCGGCGACGAAGACGGTGGCGATGTCCTTGCCGATGCCGCTCGCGGCGCCCGTGACGACGGCAACCTTGTCCTTCATGCGCATGTGACTTGTCCTTTCTAAGGCGTCAGATAGTCGTGCACGACCTTGCCGAGCCCGAGCGTCAGGTCGGCGATGATGTGCGTGGTGGAGAGCACTTCGAGCACCGGCAGCTCGGCGACGGGCGCCAGGGCATGCGGCATGAGCGACAACGCGCCGGGGCCGTTCCAGCAGCCTTTCAGCACGATGTCTTCGAGGTGATATTCGACCAGCTCGCAGATGCGCGGCGTGCCGTCCACATGCGGGATGATCTTCAGCAGGAAGTTCGGCACCAGCAGCGAGGCGAGCACGGCCTCGGCATCGGCCGGGTAGTGCTTGTAGCCCATGGTCGCGGTCGCGACGCGCACGGGGCCGTAGTCCAGCGTGCCGACCAGCGCGTCCACCTCGGTGCGCAGGCAGGGGTTGGCGAGCTTCTTCGGGAAGCCCCAGATCTCGCGGCCGCCGGCGATCGGCCCGTCGTCGTTGAGGAACATGCAGTGGGTGTAGCCGCCGTGCCGCCCCTCGAAGGTGACGGGGATGACCTGCCCGGTCTCGGTGTAGTCGCCGAAGCCGGTCGAGTTCGGCATGCGGATGAACTCATACTTCACGATCGGCTCGCCGATCTCCAGCGGCTCCGGCACCAGGGCGCGCAGCTTCACGGGGTCGGTGCGGTAGGTGACGATGAGGTACTCGCGGTCGACGAAGCGGTAGGGCCCGGGCGGATAGGTCGGGCTCGTCAGCGGCATCGAGAAGGCGTGCTTGCGTACGTCGTCCTGGTTCATCGGGAGGGCTCGTCCTTGTCGGGGAAATGATCGTCGGGAGACTTGAAGTCGAAGGTGCGGAAGCTGTCCTCGAGCTTCGTTGGCTGCTCGAAGATCTCCTTGTGGCGGAGCGCGCGATGCGCGTCGGCACGGCCGGCGCGCCAGTGCTCCAGCATGCTGCGGCGGGAGAAGTTGTAGTCCTTCGAATCCAGCTCGTAGGGCGCCGTGCGGTAGATCAGGTGGACGACGTTGTAGTCCTTGGGATCGGCGAATTCGGCGACCAGCCGGCCCTCCTCGGATTCCTTCACCGAGGCCGGCGCGTCCTTCATCAGCTTCGCGATGGCCGAGCGCACCTTCTGCAGCTGCTGCAGCTGGTCGGTGATGGCGCGGGTGCGGCTGGAGTACTGGATCTCCTTCTGCCTGACGGCGACGCCGTTCAGGTCCGCGGGCAGCTCGCCGCGCGCGCTCCAGAGGTCCACCTGGAAGGCCAGGGTGTCGCGGCAGGTCGCGTTGTCGAAGACCCATTGCAGCGGCGTGTTGGAGACGAGGCCGCCGTCCCAGAAATAGTCGCCGTCGATCTCGACGGGCGGGAAGCCCGGCGGCAGCGCGCCGCTGGCCATGATGTGCTCGGGGCGGATCTTCGGCTGGTAGGTGTCGGTGTCGAAATAGGTGAAGTTGCCCGTGCGCACGTCCACCGCGCCGACGCTGAAGCGCATGTGCTTCGCGTTGATGCGGTCGAAGTCGACGAATTTCTCGAGCGTCGCCTTCAGCGGCGTCGTGTCGTAGTAGCTCTTGGCGTTCGCCGGCAGGCCCAGGAAGGAGATGCGCGGCTTGAAGAAGCCCGGCGCGCCGGCGAACATCGCCTCCAGGGCGCCGAAGCGGTTGAGCACGCCATGCGTGATGTCGTCGAGCTGCCGTCCATCGAGGAAGTAGCTGGCCACGCTGCCGAGCGTGGCGTCGGTGATCTGCTCCCAGAAGCCGCGGAGCTGGCGGATCCGCGTCTCCGGCGGGTTGCCGGCGATGATGGCGGCGTTGATCGCGCCGATGGAGATGCCGGCGACCCAGTCGGGCTCGATGCCGACCTCGAAGAGGGCCTCGTAGACGCCGGCCTGGTAGGCGCCGAGGGCGCCGCCGCCCTGGAGCAGGAGGGCCACGCATTCGAAGGGGTGGGTGATCGGTTCCGGCGGCAGGGACATGGAGAGCGAGCTTTTCCTGGAGGGAGGCCTCTCCGCGCACGGAGAAGGCCCGCGGAGGCTGGGGCCGCGACCATGACGGCAGGGAAGCCTAATTCATGTTGCACTGCATCACCAGAAATGGTGACGAATTGGAGATGCAGTGTCGCCCGGTCTGGCCGGCCCGGCTTGTCGTTTTGTGGCCCGTCCGGCCGGACCCCGCCCTTCAGTCCGGCCGCGGCCGCCAGGTGTCGAGCTGGGCGTGGTTCAGGAAGAACTCGTCGCGCGGGAACATGTCGGTCAGCGGCGGCTCCGCCCGCGGCGTCTCCGGCGTCCAGACGGTCACCTCGCCCTCCACCAGCCGCGCGAGGTCGGTCGAGGCCGGGTTGCCACGCTGCGCATGGGCCGCGATGTCCGGCCGGCGCAGCAGCGCCAGGAGCGCCGGGTGGTCGAAGGGGATGGGCCGGTCGCTGCCCACCATCGCCTGGATGGGGGTGAGCAGGATGGCGTGGGGGAAGGCGGCGGCGAAGGTGTCCACCACGCGCCAGGTCGGCGCCCATTGCACGTAGAGCCCGCCGGGGGCGAGGCGCTCGCGCAGCTGGGCCAGGAACTCGGCGCTGTAGAGCAGGCCGGAATGCGAGGATTGCGGCCGGATCGCGTCGGCCTCGATGACGTCGTAGCGCTCCTCGCCGCGGGTCAGGGCGCGTCGGCCGTCGCCGTATTCGAGGCGCAGGCGCGGATCGGCCAGCAACGCTGCGACGCCGGATTCCGGCCGCTCGCGCGCAATCTCCTCCAGCGTGTCGAGCACCGGGGCCACCAGCTCGATCGCGCGGATCTCGCGCGTGGCCGTGTTGACGGCGGCGCCGTAGGGCGTGCCGCCGGAGCCCACGCCGATCGCCAGCACGCGCTCCGGCGAGGGGTGCAGCAGCGGGCCCAGCATGCCCAGCAGGATGTGCTGCTCCAGGAAGGGCACGAAGCCCTGGCCGTGCCCCATGATGAAGAAGCGGCCGGGCGCGCGGCCCTCGCCCTCGCCGAACTCGCGCCAGAAGGAGACGCCGGAGCGGTCCTCCGCCCAGGCGAATTCCACGCCCTCCGGCAGCCCGTGCATGCGCGACCAGAAGCGCTGGTTGGAGGGCAGGGCGAGCGCGATGAGGGCGGTGCAGCCCGCCAGCGCCAGGATCGCCGGCCGCGAGCGCCGCGCCTGCTGCGTCCAAAATCCCAGCAGCGCCAGCGACAGCGCCGCCAGCAGCACCAGCGTTCCCATGGTGCCGAACAGGTGAAAGGTCACCAGGCCGGTGCCGATCGACCCCGCCGCATTGCCCAGGATGTTGGCGAGCTGCACCCAGCCCACCCGCGCGCCGACGCTGGCCAGGTCCTGCTGCACGGCGCGCTGCACGAAGGGGAAGGTCATGCCGATGACGAAGGAGGGCGGCGCCACCACCACCACGATGATCGCCGTCGAGAGCGCGATGGCGTGGTAGTAGAAGCGGTCGAAATCCACGGCCATGACGTCGGCCAGCGGCTTCTCGCCGATCGCCCACCACAGCGCGCCGAGCAGCGCCACCGCCAGCACGAAGCCGCCGCCCTGGGTGAGGAAGAAGGCCGGGCGCGGATCCCTCATCCGCCTGATCATGCGGGCCGCCAGCGCCATGCCGAGACCGTCGGCCAGCAGGAAGGTGCCGAGCACGGTGGGGAAGAGATAGGCGTGGTACTGCCCCACCTGGCCCAGCATCCGCACCCAGACGATCTCCAGCGCCACGATCACGTAGCCCGAGAGGAAGACCAGCAGGCACCAGAGCGGGAGGCCGCCGAAGGGCTCGGCCTGCGCCGCTGCGCGCCCCGTGGGCGCCGGCGCCCCTGACGGCATGGCGCGGAGCAGGGTCAGCGGGATCAGCGCGGCGGCGAGGTTCAGCGTCGCGGCGAAGCCCAGCGCGCCGGGATAGCCGAGGTGGCCCACGATCACCCAGCCGCCCAGCAGCGCGCCCAGCCCCGCGCCCAGCGTGTTCCAGCCGTAGAGCGTGCCGATCCGCGCGGCGAGGCTCTCCAGGTCGGTTGCGACGGCCCGCGCCAGGAAGGGCAGGGAGGCGCCCATCAGCGTGGTCGGGATCACCAGCCCGGCGAAGCACAGGGCGAAGACCGCGATCGGCTGCTCCACCGCATCGGAGAGCCCGACGGCGATGAGGTCGTAGAGAAACGGCTTGGAGAGCAGCGCGCAGAGCGCCACGCCGCCCTCGCAGAGCGCGAAGCCCAGCAGCGCCCGGCGCGGCGGCAGGCGGTCGGCCAGCTTCGCCCCCAGGATGGAGCCGAGCCCCAGCCCGGACAGGAAGGCCCCCACCACCAGCGCGGCGGAGACCGTGTCGGAGCCCGCGAAGACGCCCAGCATCCGCTGCCAGACGATCTGGCAGAGCAGCGCGCCGAAGCCCGAGCAGAAGAAGGCGATGGTCAGCCGAACCATGGGCATTCCATTTCATGGATGTATGGTTACTCATCGGCAATCTGAACGGGATCGCCGGAATGCATCAAGCGGCGATTGACCCGCGCCCCGGCTCGCGGTCCCATGCACGGAACACATCCGCTGGGAGGAACGACATGCGCGCCTGGGCCATCACAGAGCTCGGACAACCGCTCCAGGAGATCGAGCTCCCGACGCCGGAGCCGCACGGCGACGAGGTCCTGCTGGAAGTCACCCATGCCGGCGTCTGCCACTCCGACCTGCACATCTGGGAGGGCGGCTACGACCTCGGCTCGCGCGGCCGGCTGAGCATGGCGGACCGCGGCATGAAGCTGCCGCTGGCACTCGGCCACGAGATCGTCGGCAAGGTCCTTAAATGGGGCCCGGGCGGCGAGGGGAAGGGGCTGGAGAAGGGGCAGGTGCGCCTCGTCTATCCCTGGGTCGGCTGCGGCGAATGCCCGCGCTGCCGGCGTGACGAGGAGAACCTCTGCACCGCCAAGCCGCGCGCGCTCGGCGTCTACCAGAACGGCGGCTATGCCACGCATGTGCTGGCCTCGCACTGGAAGCACCTGGTGCCGATCGAGGGCATCGATCCCGCCCTGGCCGCGACCTACGCCTGCTCCGGCGTCACGGTCTATTCGGCGATCAACAAGCTGCTGCCGATGGAGCCGGACGAGTTCATCGTCGTGGTCGGCGCCGGCGGGCTCGGCCTCAACGCCATCGCGATCCTGAAGGCGCTCGGGCACAAGGCCATCTGCGTGGTGGACATCGACGAGGCGAAGCTCGCCGCGGCCAAGGAGCAGGGCGCGACCGCGACGGTGCTGGCCGGCAAGGAGACGGCCAAGGGCATCATCGAGGCCTGCGGCGGGCCGGTGATGGGCATCATCGACCTGGTGAACGGCACGCAGACCGCGCTCAGCGCCTTCGACGCGCTGGGCCGCGGCGGCAAGTTGGTGCAGGTCGGGCTGTTCGGCGGCGAGCTGAACCTGCCGCTGCCGCTGATGGCGATCCGCGCGCTGACCATCCAGGGCAGCTACGTGGGCAACCTCAAGGAGCTGCGGGCGCTGATCGAGATCGCGAAGAAGGGAGGCATCCCCCCCATCCCGATCACGCTGGAGCGGCGGGAGAACGCCGACGCCGCGCTGAACCGTCTCAAGGACGGCAAGGTGACCGGGCGGACCATTCTCGTCGCGGCCTGAGCATTTTCAGCCGGATGGCTTCATCCGGCGGCCGGAAAATGCGACGGAAACGCTCTGGCAACGATCCGTCTGGCGCTGCCGGGCCGGGAGGAGGATGATGCCCTCCGGCCAGGTTTGAGCGAAGGAACGGGTTCTTGGACAACATGACGGCAGCGACGGCGCAGGCGGTTTCCGGTGGCCAGAAGCCGCTGCCGCTGGCGGGCATCCGGGTGCTGGAATTCTGCCACGTCATCATGGGGCCTTCCTGCGGCCTCGTGCTGGCCGACCTCGGCGCCGAGGTCATCAAGATCGAGCCGGTGGAGGGCGACCGCACACGGAAGCTCGCGGGTTTCGCCGCCGGCTTCTTCGCGACCTTCAACCGCAACAAGCGCTGCCTCGCCGTGGACCTCAAGGCGCCGGAGGGCCGCGCCGTCATCGACCGGCTGCTCGAGGGCACCGACGTGCTCATCGAGAACTTCGCCCCCGGCACGATGGACCGCCTCGGCCTCGGCTACGAGGAGCTGTCCGCGAAGCACCCCGGCCTCGTCTACTGCGCCCTGAAGGGTTTTCTCTCCGGTCCCTACGAGCACCGTCCGGCGCTGGACGAGGTGGTGCAGTACATGTCGGGTCTCGCCTATATGACGGGCCCCTCCGGCCGGCCGCTGCGCGCCGGCGCCTCCATCTGCGACATCCTGGGCGGCGTGCTTGGCGTGGTCGGCATCCTGGCCGCGCTGCAGGAGCGGGGGCGCACCGGCAAGGGTCAGCTGGTGAAGTCGGCGCTCTTCGAATCCGCGGCCTTCCTCATGACGCCGCACATGATGGGCGAGGTCGTCACCGGCGTCCCCATGCCGCCCATGCCGGAGCGCCAGGGCGCCTGGGCCATCTACGAGACCTTCGCCACCTCCGACGACCGCCAGTTCTTCCTCGGCATCACCAGCGACCAGCACTGGCGCCGCTTCTGCGAGAATTTTTCGCGCCCGGACCTGCTCGCCGACCCGCAGCTGAAGACCAACGAGAACCGCGTCGCCGCGCGGCCCTGGCTGAAGCAGATCGTCGCCGACATCGTGCTGCAGCACACGCATGACGAGATGATGGAGATCTGCGAGCGCAACTCCATCCCCTTCGCCCCCGTGATGCGTCCGGGCGACCTCTTCGACGACCCGCAGCTCAACGCCCATGGCCGCATGCTCGACATCGAGCTGGAGAACGGCCGGGTAGCCCATCTGCCCCGCCTGCCCATCGAGATGGGCGACCACGACACCGGCCTGCGCTCGCAGCCCGGCCGGATCGGGCAGGATACGCTCGCCATCCTGGCCGAGCTCGGCATCCCAGACGAGGACAGCCAGGATCTCGTCGCCCGCGGTGTGGTGGGCGGACCCTGATTCACATCGGACACCATCACAGAGAGGCGTCGCCATGACCGACCTGCCGAGATCCATCGACATCCACGAGGAAGGCCCGCGCGAGGGCTTCCAGATCGAGCCCGGCCCCATTCCGACCGCGGACAAGATCAAGTTGATCGAGGCGCTGGCCGGGACCGGCCTGCACCACATCCAGGCCTGCTCCTTCGTCAATCCGCGCGTGGTGCCCGGCTGGGCCGATGCCGAGGCCGTGATCGCGGGCTTCACGCCGCGCGAGGGCGTCCACTACACGGCGCTCTGGTTCAACGGGAACGGGCTGGAGCGCGCGCTGGCGTTCCGCGAGAAGCTGCACATCACCGGCAGTATCTCGATCACCGCCTCCGAGGCCTTCACGCGCAAGAACCTCAACCGCAGCCATGCCGAGAACCTGGAGGCGATGCGCAAGCTGACCGCCACCCACATCTCGCATGGCGTGGCGGTCGAGCGGATCGGCGTGCAGGCGGCCTTCGGCTGCAACTACCAGGGCGACATCACGCCCGCGCAGGTGATCTCCACGCTGGAGGACGGCTTCGCGATCGCGAAGGAATACGGTCAGGAGATCCAGCGCATCTCGCTCGCCGACACCATGGGCTGGGCCGCCCCGCAGCGCATCGAGCGCGTGGTGGGCGAGGTCCGCAGCCGCTGGCCCGACCAGAAGATCGGCCTGCACCTGCACGACACGCGCGGCCTCGCCGTGGCGAACGCGCATGCCGGGCTGAAGATGGGCGTTGCGCAGTTCGACAGCACCGTCGGCGGGCTCGGCGGCTGCCCCTTCGCGGGCCAGAAGGGCGCGGCGGGGAACATCTGCACGGAGGAGCTGGTGCTGCTCTGCGAGGAGATGGGGATCCATACGAGCGTGGACCTGGACCAGCTCATCGAGGTCGGCCGCATGGCGGAGGCGATCGTGGGGCACGTGCTGCCGAGCGAGCTGATCCATGCGGGAAGCCTGGACGCGTTCCGCCGGCGCGCGGCCTGAGGAAGGCCAGGGGCTCTGCCCCTGGACCCCCGGCAGGGAACACGTTCCCTGCACCCTCATCCGTAAAGGGGTTCAGGGCCAAAAGCCCTGGTGGGGGAGCCGCGAAGCGGAGACAACGAGAGGGTGAAGCCCTCTCGCAACGCCCCTTCACGGATGCGCTGCGCGCCCCTAGCCTCCCATGGACAAAACGTGGAGGAACGGCCATGCGCCGACGTCACCTGCTGGGCGCCAGCCTGGCCTTTCCTGCGATCGCCCGCGCGCAGACCGCCTATCCGCAGCGCCCGGTCCGCCTCGTGGTGCCCTTCGCGGCCGGCGGCGCCACCGACATCCTCGCCCGTGCCGTCGCGCAGTCGCTGCAGGCGGAATACGGCCAGTCCTTCGTCGCCGAGAACCGCACCGGCGCCGGCGGCACCATCGGCGCCGAGGCCGTCGCGAAAGCCGCGCCGGATGGATACACGCTGCTTCTCGGCACCACGGCCACGCAATCCATCACCCCGCACCTCTACGCGCGCCTCTCCTACGACGCGGCGCGCGATTTTTCCGCCGTCAGCGCCGTCGCCGCGGTGCCGATGGTGTTGGCTGTGCATCCCTCCCTCGGCGTCACCGACGTGGCCGGCCTGATCGCCAAGGCCAAGGCCGAGCCCGGGCGCGTCACCTTCGCCTCCTCCGGCCAGGGCTCGATCACGCATCTCGCCTCCGAGCTGTTCCGCGCGCGGGCCGGCGTGGAGCTCACGCATATCCCCTATCGCGGCAGCGCGCCGGCCATGGCCGATCTCGTGGCCGACCGTGTGCTGATGATGATCGACCACGCGCCGACCATCCTGCCGCAGATCCAGGGCGGCGCGCTGCGGGCGCTCGGCGTGGCCGGCGCGGAGCCCATTGCGCAGCTGCCCGGCGTGATGCCGATCGGCCGCACGCTGCCGGGCTTCGAGGTGACCTCCTGGTTCGGCGTGCTCGCGCCGGCGGGGACGCCGGAGGCCATCGTGACGCAGCTCAACGCCAGCATCGGCAAGGCGCTGACCCAGCCCGAGGTCGCGGCCAAGCTGCGCGAGCAGGGCGCCGATCCGATGCCCGGCAGCCCCGACGCCTTCGCCTCGCTGATCGCCCGGGATTCGCGGCTGTGGAGCGAGGTGGTGCGCAGCGCGGGCGTGACGCTGGGGTAGTCTGGACCCGGACAGGCTGGAGGCCGAAGCTCCGGACCATGCACGGCCTCAAGCCATCCCCCCGGGCGCGGGCGAAGCCCCCTGTCACGCTGACGGCGGCGCAGGTGCGCGCTGCCTGGCTGCACGCGCAGCGCCTCGATGCGGATGCTCCTTTCGGCGATGGGCCGGAGGCGACGCGCCGCGCCGTCGCGCATCTCGGCTACGTGCAGATCGACACGATCCACGTCATCGAGCGCAGCCACCACCACATCCTGCACACGCGCATCCCGGGGTACCTGCGGACGGATCTCGAGCAGGCGCAGTCCGGCCAGAAATCAGTCTTCGAATACTGGACGCACGCGCTCGCCTATGTCGCGACCGAGGATTTCCGGTTCTTCATGCCGGCCATGGAGCGGTACCGCACCGCGCCGCGGCAGAGCTTCGCCGATGTGGACGCGAAGGACTACGCGGCGATGCTCAAGCGCATCCGCCGCGATGGGCCGCTCACCATCCGCGACATCGACGACGATGTGCTCGTCGAGAAGACGCATCCCTGGGCCAGCCGCAAGCCGTCCAAGCGCGTGCTGCGGCTCGGCTTTTTCGCCGGCGACCTCGTCATCTCCAAGCGCGCGGGCATGGTGAAGACCTACGAGCTCACCAACCGCCACTTCGGCTGGCGGACGCGTCCGAAGCCCGCGACCGAGGCGCAGTTCGCCGAATACATGCTGCGCCGTGCGCTGGTGTCGCAGGGCGTCGTGAGCCTGGATTCCATCTGCTACGGCAACCTCGCGATGAAGCCGCTCGTGGCCGCCGCGATCGAGACGGCGGTCCGGCGGAAGCGGCTCGCGCCGGTGCAGGTGGAGGGCTTCGGGAAGATCCCGCACTGGGCGGAGACTGCCGTGCTGGAGGCGGCAGCGATGGTGGAGCCGCGCGTCCACATCCTCTCGCCCTTCGATCCCCTGGTAATCCAGCGCAAGCGGCTGGAGATGTTCTTCGGCCATGTGCACCGCTTCGAGGCCTATGTGCCGGCGGAGAAGCGCGTGCTCGGCTACTTCGCGCTGCCAGTGCTGGTGGGCGACGAGATCGTCGCCGCGATCGACCTCAAGACCGATCGGCAGGCTGGCAAGCTGCTCGTCCAGAAGTGGACCTGGATCACGAGGCGCGCAGGACTGAAGGCGGTGATCGACGACGCGCTGGCCCGGTTCGAGCGGTTCCAACTCGCGCCGTCCACGCCGGGGGAGGAGGAAGGCCAGGGCGTCGGCGAAAGCTCGACTGTTCCATCTTCATGATCGAGGCTTCGATCTTCGCGTTGGCGCCGCCTGCTTCACCGCAACCCGCCGCGCTGCGGCCAGCGCGTTGCGTGCCCAGGCGACGAGCTCATCGGGTTCATCGAACAGGCGGTCGGGCGCCCGCCAGAAGGAGAGGTCTATGCTGTCGCCCTTCTTCTCGTAGTTGAGCGGCGGAAAAGCCTCGGCTTCCTGGAAGGCCGCCCGGTTGCCGTCATCGACCCGGAAGTAGAGCGTGTCGTCCCTCACCATCCCGAGCATCAGCCCGCCGCAGAACACGCCGGTCTTGCCGAACATGCGCCGCATCGTCACGCGGCCGAGCGGGGCGAGCTGCTCGCCCAGGAACTCGGCAAAGCTGTCGCTGGCGACCATAGACACCTGCGGTGCCGGCAAGGTGAATGGGTCCAGGGCCAAAAGCCCTGGTGGGGGAGCGCGAGGGGGCGAAGCCCTCTCGCTTCCTGGCCTCAGGGCGCCGGCGCCGGCACCGTATCCCCCGCCCGCTGCGGCGGCAGCTTGATCGCCAGCGCCCTGAACCGTCCCGTCGACGCGCGCGACCCCGCATGCGCCACCCCGCGCGGGATGATGATGAGATCGCCCGGCTTGATCTGCACCTCGCGGTCGCCAAGCCAGAACGAGCCCTCGCCCTGCAGGATGAGCTGAATCTCGTTGGCGTCCGCATGATAGTGCCGCAGGACGTTGCCGCTCTGCACGGCGACGGTCCCGTCCGGCGTCGCGGCCAGGGTGCGCGTGCGCAGGTCGGTGTTGGGGATGAGGTTGCCGATCTCCTCGTCCGTCATGCTGAAGAGGTTGATGATCTGCGGCGTCAGCGGCGCCGGGCCGGACTGCGCCTCGGCATGCGGGACCAGCCGGTTGGCGAGCAGGCCCGCGGCGAAGGCGGCCGCGAAGCCGGCGACAATGAGGGGGGTGCGCATCCTGTGAGCCATGGGGCGTTTCCTTCGGGTTGGTTCCCGCCCGGGATCATTGGCCGCGCGCGCGCCCGACGCAATCAGCTTGCGAAGCGCGCCTTCAGCCAGGCGCCCGCCGCCTCCGCCGCCCGGTCGGCCGCGCCGACATGGCCGAGCGCCCGCGCGAAGCCGTGCACCGTGCCGGGGAAGGTCTGCATCTCCAGGCTCACGCCGGCCATGCGCAGCTTCTCCGCGAAGGCCAGGTTCTCCGAGGCCAGCACGTCCAGCTCGGCGATGTGCATGAGCGCGGGTGGCAGAGTGGAGAGCTCGCCACGGATGGGCGAGGCGAAGGGCGACATCCGCGCGACCGCATCGGGGCAATAGGCGTCCCAGTAGAAGCGCATCTTCGCGAGCGTCAGCCCGTAGCCCTCGCCGAATTCCCTGTAGCTGGGCGTGTCGAGCACATGGTCGTAGACGCCGTAGTTCAGCAGCAGCCCCTTGAGCGGCACGGGCGCGGCCTGCTCGGCATTGAGCAGCGCCACGCCGGCCGCAAGGTTCGCCCCCGCGCTGTCGCCGCCGAGGATGATGCGCTGTTGATCGAGCCCCAGCTCCGCGCCGCGTGTGGCGACATGGCGCATCACCGCCGCGCATTCCTCCAGCGCGGTCGGGAAGACCGCCTCGGGGCTCAGCGCGTAGTCCGGCCCGAGCACGGCGCAGCCCGAGGCGGCGGCATAGGCCCGCATCAGCCGGTCATGCGTGTCGATGCTGCCCCAGACCCAGCCGCCGCCATGGATGTAGACGAGCACCGGCAGGTTCGGGTCGTTGGACGGGCGATGGAATCGGACCTGCATGCGGCGGCCGCGGATGGGCAGCAGCAGGTCGCGGCTCTCGGCCATGACGGGGCCGCCCAGGGCCTGCGGGAGCTGCGGGTCGTCGTTGAGGCGCCGCTGCTCGTCGAAGGGCGCGCTGCGGGGCGGATTCGGGAAGACGATCGGCGGGTTCCCGGCACCGCGCGCCGCCACCATGGCGCTGAAATCAGCCATTTCCGGATCCATCCGCCGATCTTGCATGGTGCTGCCTCGCTGTTGCCGCGCCAGGGCAGCGCGTCGCAGGCGAGGGCGCAAGAGGACCGCCTTGGGCGTGACATGTTTGGCGGCGTTATAACGACCCCATGTCGCTCATCCTGACAGGCCGCCCCGGCACGGGCTTTCGCGAGACGGCGCTCTTTCGCCCGCGCTCGGTGCTGCTGCGCGCCGATCCGGCGCTCCCCGAATCGCGCATCCTCGCCCGCAACCTGCTCGACGGCCGCTTCCACGGGAAGCTGATGGCGGACGGCATCGAGGGCTTCGAGACGCCTGAGGGCGCGCCCGACGTCGCCATCCTCTGCGTCGCGCCCGACACGCAGCCCGCCGCCTTCCGCGAGATCGCGGCGATGGGCTGTTGTGCCGTCGTCGTGCCCACCGCCGCGCCCAACCTCGCCGCCATGGCCGCCGAGGCGGGCGTGAAGGCGCTGGGCGAGCGCAGCTTCGGCCTGGCGCTGCCCGGCATCGGGCTGAACGCCACGCTGGCGCATCTGCACGTGCCCAAGGGCCGGCTCGCGCTCATGGCGCAGTCCTCGGCCATCGCGCGCGCGGTGATCGACTGGGCGGCAGCCGAGGGGCTGGGCTTCAGCCACATCATCGGCATCGGCTCCAACGAGGATCTGGGCTTCGCCCTCGGCCTCGACTGGCTGGCGCGCGACAGCGGCACCGCCTGCGTCCTGCTGGAGCTGCGGCGCATCAAGCAGCGCCGGCTCTTCGTTTCGGCCGCACGCGCCACGGCCCGCACGCGGCCGGTGCTGGCCCTGCGCCCCGGCGGGCGGACCGACGACCCCTCCGGTCTCGGCGACGCGGTGATGGACGCGGTGCTGCGCCGCGCCGGCATCCTGCGCGCGAGCGGCTTCGAGGACTGGCTGGCCGCCGCCGAGACCCTGGCCCGCACCAAGCCGCGCGCCGGCGCGGGCGAGGGCGACCGGGTGGCGATCCTGGCCAACGGTCTCGGCATGGCGCGGCTCGCGGCGGATGCGGCGCTCGGGCTCGGCCTGCGGCTGGCCGAGCTCTCCCCTGCCACGCGCGACGCGCTGGCGCCGTTGCTGGAAGGCCAAGGGACGCAACAAGAGGCGCGCAACCCGCTCGCATTGCGCGCCTCCGCCGGCGCCACGCTGGCCGAGGCCGCGAAGCTCCTCGCCGCCGCGCGCGAGGTGGACGTGGTGATGGCGCTGCACGCGCCCGAGCAGGACGCCGTGCCGGCCGCCGCCTTCGCCGCCGCCGCCCGCGGCAACCGCGGCGCGCCCATCCTGCTCGGCTGGACCGGCGAGGCCAGCGCGCATGACGAGCGCGCCGCCCTCACCGAGGCTGGCCTGCCGGTCTTCGCCACGCCCGAGGCCATGGCGCGCGGTGCCGCCCACCTCGCCGCCGAGCGCCGCAACCGCGCCACCGCCGCCGAGCTCCCCGCCTCGGACGTGCTCACCTTCCAGCCGGACCGCGCCGCCGTCCGCGCCCTCTTCGCCGCCGTCCGCGCCGAGGGCCGGCTGCGCCTGCTGGAGGATGAGGCGCTCTCCGTCCTCGCGGCCTATGGGCTGGAGGGCCTGCCCGTCTTTGTCGCGGCGACGCCGGCCCGGGCGGCCGGGGCCGCCGTCGGCATGGGCTTCCCCGTCGCGCTCAAGGCCCGCGCGCTGCTGCGCCACAAGAGCGAGGCCGGCGGGGTGGTGCTCAACCTGCGCGACGGCGCCGCCGTCACCGCCGCGGCCCAGGCCATGGCCGAGGAGGTGCCGCGCCGCGCCCCGGGCGTCGCGCTGCAGGGCTTCCTCGTCCAGCGCCAGGCGCCGCGCGGCATGATGGAGCTGCGGCTGCGCATGGGCGACGACGCCATGTTCGGCCCATGGATCGGCTTCGGCCAGGGCGGCACCGCGGCCGACCTCGCACAGGACGAGGCCTTCGACCTGCCGCCGCTGAACCTCCCGCTGGCGCACGGGCTGATCGCGCGCACGCGGCTGTCGCGCCTGCTGCCGGGCTTCCGCGACCGCCCACCGGTGAACGAGCCCGCCATCGCCGACGCGCTGGTGCGGCTCAGCCAGCTCCTCGTCGACTTTCCCGAGATCGCGACCCTGACGGTGAACCCGCTCTTCGCCGATACCAGCGGTGTGCTGGCCGCCGATGCGGCGCTGACGCTGCGGCCCGAGGGCGAGACGGTGCTGCTCGCCATCCCGCCCTATCCTGCCGAGCTCGCCGCGCCCTTCACCGCGTCGGACGGCAAGGTCTACGAGGTCCGCCCCATCCGCCCCGAGGACGCTGCGGCCCAGGGCGAGCACTTCCGCAGCCTGCCGCCGGAGGACGTCCGCTTCCGCTTCTTCTCGACCATGCGCGAGCTGCCGCCGGCCATGCTCGCCCGCCTCACCCAGATCGACTACGACCGCGAGATGGCCCTGGTCGCCGCGCATGGGGGGCATATCTTCGGCACCGCGCGCATCATCCGCGAGGGCAGCGGCACCGGCGCGGAGTTCGCCGTGGTGGTGAACCCCTCGGCCAAGGGCACGGGCCTCGCGCGGCACCTGATGGAGCGCGCCATCGCCTGGGCGCGGGGGCAAGGAATCACCGGGCTGGTCGGCCACATCCTCGCCGACAACAAGCCGATGCTGGCCTTCATCCAGGGGCTGGGCTTCGAGCTGCACCGGAGCCTGGAGGACACGGAGATCATGGAGGCGCGGCTGCGGCTGGGGTGAGCCGCCACGATTCAGCCTCGGAACGATCCAAACCTTGCCATGCCGGGGGCGTTCTTCCCACATCGGACGGCGGGATGCCGTCCCAGGAGGTACCCATGTCGAAGAAGCTTGTCGGGCTCTGCCTCGCCCTGCTGGCCCTCTCCACCCTGCCGGGCTGCGTCGCCTATCCGGCCTATCCCGCCTATGGGCCGGGCTACTATGGCCCGCCGCGCTATTACGGCGGCTACTACCACCGGCCCTATTACCGCGGCGGCTGGGGCTACTACCGCTACTGACGCGACGGACGCTACCAACGGACCCTTGCCTCCCATGCCCCCGCATGGTCAGCCTGATGCATGCGGAACGATCCGTGGAAGAGGGCTGGGAGGCCTGTCATGTCGGACCCGATCGCGCGGGCCTTTCCCGCGCGGCCTTTGCGCATCCGGGCGCCCATCTCGGCCTGGCGCGCCTGGCTGCTCGGCATCCTCGGCTTTCTCCTGTTCGCCGGCGGCATGGCGGTCGTCTCGATCGAGGTCGTGCCGGTGCTGGCGAGCGACTACCAGATCCGCGACACCGCCGTCGCCCTGCCCAAGACGCGCGTCGAGAGCGGCCGCTGCCAGGTCCGCTTCTTCCTGCTCAACGATTGCGAAGCCACCCTCGTCATCCCGCAGGACCGCGGCCCGGCCCTGCGCCGCGAGGTCGGCTACGTCTTCTTCGAGCCTTCCGCCGGCAACCGGCAGGTCATGCCCATGGGCGACCCCGCGCGGCCGGAGCTCACCACGACGGACCTCGGGCTGGAGCGCTTCCTCAACCGCGCCGTCACCTACGGCGTGCTGATGGCGCTGATGCTGGCGCTGTGCATCGGCGCCCTGGCGGTCCCGGCCGGTGTGGGGCGGCAGCGGCGCGCGCTGGCGGCGATGTCGGGCCAGGTGCTGAACCCCGTGCCCGCGCGGCTCGTGCGCGAGCCCCGCGGCGGCTGGACCGTCACCTCCGTAGCCGATGGGCAGACCGCCCGCTGGGACCTCCGCAACAAGGGCGAGCCCTTTGTCGTGGACCATCGCGGCGGGATCGTTTTGGCCGTGACGGGCTCGGCTGGCGGGCCGCCGTTTCCGCTGGACGAGAAGTTGACCTGGATCGAGCTGACGGAGCCGGAGCGGGCTGCCATCTGGGCGGCGCGGGCGGAGATCCAGCGCTCGGCCCAGGGCTCGGCCGGCTAGCGGCCCCGCCAGGATAGGGCCATCAGCGCCAGGACAGTCCCCGCCGCGACGAGAATCGACGTCGCCATGCCCAGGCCGCCGATGGCCAGCGCGCCGCCGACGACGCCGGCGATGAAGGCCAGCCAGGAGGCGGCATGGGCGCCCGCCTCGGCCAGGCGGGCGGTGCCGAGGCAGGCCCGGGCCAGCGCGTCGCCCGCCCCGAACAAGGCGCCGGTCACGAAGCTCTTGCCCGTCGACGCGCCGGCGATCGTCTCGCGGATGGCGTTCTGCATGCCCATGGCGAGCGCCACGAACAGCAGCGCGGCCCGCGTGTCCCAGGAGCCGGCGAGCATCCAGGCCGCCAGGAAGCAGAGGAGCTCGCAGGCGAGCACGAGCGGCAGCCGGACCCGGGCCTGGGCCGCGGCGAGCAGCGATCCCAGGAAGGCCCCCAGCACAAAGGCGGCGATGACGGCGCCGGCCCAGCCGACCACGGAGGTGTCGCCATGCGCGACGGCCATGCCGAACTGCGTGCTGTTTCCGCTCATGAACGACAGGTACAGGTGCCCCATCGCCGCATAGCCGACGGCGTCGACGAAGCCGGCGAGCATCGTCATGAGCGTCGCCTGGGTCAGGACGTCCCAGGCCGGCTGGGCGGCGGCGGCTGGAGGGCGGGGGATCATGGCGTCCGTCTTCTGGCGGGACTTCCGGTCGGAAGGCTTGGACGGCCGGCTTGTCATGAGTCCCGCGCCAGGCCGCCTGGGCGGCCTGGCGGGAAGACTGTCAGCGCACGACGGATCGCCGGTTGGGGTTCAGCGCCACCATGGCCGTGCTGTCCAGGTTGAGATGGCCGCGGACCAGGTCGGGCGGCGTCAGGGCGAGCCACTGGTTCAGCGGAACGTCCTTGAACAGCGGATTGTTGAAGACGTTCAGCACCCGCACGGGCGTCGTGCCGATGTTCTCGATGTAGTGGGCCAGGGTCTTCGGCACATAGCCGACGTCGCCGGCCCGGTAGTTGAAAGTGCGGGCCTTGTTGGTCGCGTCGAAGACGGTCATCCGGGCCTCGCCCTCGATGTAGTACTGCCATTCGTCGGCATCCGGGTGCCAGTGGATCTCGCGCATCGCGCCGGGCTCGAGCTCGATGATCAGCGCGGCCATGTTGGTGACCGGAAAGTTCTTGGCGTCGATGGTCGTGGTCCTGCCGCCGTCCCATTGGATGGGCGCGACATCGCCGCCGTGGATCGTGAACGGCATGGCCGGCCGCTGCGGAGGCAGCCTGGCGAGGACCTCGTCCAGCGGCGCGGGGAGGGGAAGCGGGAAGATGTACTTCTCCTTGGGCGGGAGCCCGGCGAAGTGCTCGGCGGAGATGCCGAAGTTCTTCGCGACGACCTCGAGCGGCATATGCGCCATGAGCTCGGTCACCAGCAGCGTCTCGTTCTCGGAGAAATTGCCGTCGTCGAAGACGAGGAGGAATTCGCAGCCTTCCGCGAGGCCCTGGATGGAATGCGGGAAGCCCGAGGGAAAGAGCCAGATGTCGCCGGCCTTGAGGTCGTCGACATAGACGTTCCGGTCGGGGTCGATGAGGGTCACGCGGCAGCTTCCCTGGAGCACGTAGCCCCACTCGGCCTCCTTGTGCCAATGCATCTCCCGGACCACGCCCGGCCCGAGCCGCATGTCCACGCCGGCCAGCCCTTTGGCAGCAGGCAGTTCCCGGATCGTCACCTCGCGCGACCAGCCGCCGAGCTCAAGCCGGTTGTGCGCCATGCCGAAGGAGAACTTCAGGTTCGGAATCGCGCCGTTGTCGGTCGCTGGCGGCAGCAGCATGTCCGGATTCTGACGATCAAGCTCCAGATTGCGCGGCCCCGGATCGCTGGCGCCATATTCACCGCGAATTGGTTCGGGAATATTTGTTGTCAGCATTTGCCGATCTCCTGTTGCAGGGTGAATATTTGAAATCACCATATTCGTTATTCGGCACGGAACGGGTCATCAGACGGCCGTTGCATCGTACGGATACCAGGACTGCATGGAGGAGTTTTGTTAATTTGTGTACTGAATCGAAAGGAGTTCTAATACCGTCAGATTACGTATTTATACTCTATGATGTAATTCTATGGTATTAAGTATTTTTACTCGGATCGCCGCCTCGCGGATTGGCCGGCGACGAAGCTTCACCGAACGGATGCTCCATCGCGGCCCGGGCGGGAAGGGCGCAAGGCCCTTCCCACGGTTCCTCAGGACTGGAAGAAGGCCAGCAGCTCTGCGTTGATCACGTCGGGATGGGTCGTGCACATGCCGTGCGGGAAGCCGGGATAGGTCTTCAGCGTTCCGTGCTTCAGCAGCTTGGCCGAGAGCGGCGCGGAATCGGCATAGGGCACGATCTGGTCGTCGTCGCCATGCATCACCAGCACGGGCACCTCGATCTTCTTCAGGTCCTCCGTGAAGTCGGTCTCCGAGAAGGCCTTGATGCAGTCGTAATGGGCCTTGGCGCCGCCCATCATGCCCTGGCGCCACCAGTTCTGGATCACGCCCTCCGAGACCTTCGCGCCGTCGCGGTTGAAGCCGTAGAAGGGACCGGCCGGCACGTCGCGGAAGAACTGCGCGCGGTTGGCGACGAGCGCGGCGCGGAAGCCGTCGAAGACCTCGAGCGGCAGGCCGCCGGGATTCTTGTCGCTCTTCACCATGACGGGCGGTACGGCGCCGATCAGCACCGCCTTGCCCACCCGGCCGCCGCCGCCATACTGGGCGACGTAGCGCGCGACCTCGCCGCCGCCGGTGGAATGGCCGACATGGAAGGCGTTCTTCAGGTCGAGATGCTTGGCCAGCGCCGCGACGTCGGCGGCATAGGTGTCCATCTCGTTGCCATCCTCGGTCTGGCTGGAGCGGCCATGCCCGCGGCGGTCATGCGCGATCACGCGATAGCCCTTCGCGTGGAAGAACATCATCTGCGCGTCCCAGTCGTCCGCACTGAGCGGCCAGCCGTGGTGGAAAACGACCGGCTGCGCGTCCTTCGCGCCCCAGTCCTTGTAGTAGATCTCCGTGCCGTCGGTGACGGTGATGGTTCCGCTGCTCATGATCTCTTCTCCTGAAGGCGTGGGTGACCGCACGGGCCGGGCCCGCGCGGCGTTCGGCGATGTGCGGCCCGCGGCCGCGACTGTGCATGATCCTTTGACGATGTCCTCTGGTGACTTTTTAATATCACAATAATTATTATCGTGATTTCTGCGTGATAGGCCGCCACGCATCCGCTGTCCAGGGGAAATTATCGCGATAAGAATTTTCGGCGGCTGCGGCCGGGCAAACCGCCTCCCGGGACCTCAGCGCGTCGCCTGCCGCACCAGCCCGGCGAGCAGCTCCTCGGTCGCCTGCCGGCCCGGCTCGGGCACATCGATCCCGTGCCGTGCGAAGACGCGGCCGGCGATGTCGGCGCCGGTGCTGCGCGTCACGAAGACGCGGCCCGCCGCATCCTCCCAGACCAGCGCGCGCATCGGCAGGTCGAGCGCCAGCGTCGGGTGCTCCGCCATGGCGCCGGTCCCCGCGCGCGGATTGCCGAAGACCACGACAGTCCGCGGATCCAGCGCGAGCCCGGCCGCGCGCGCGGCGGCCGCATGGTCGATCTCGGTGAAGACCACCCAGCCCTCGGCGCGGACCGCCGCCTCGAAGCGGTCCAGCGTCTCGCGCAGCGGATGCGCGCTGGGCTCGGTGACGAGGCCGCCCTGGGCCATGGCGCCGGCCGCGGACAGCATGAGCAGCAGCGCCCCCGCGAGCGCGCGCCTCAGGCCCAGAGCCGCTCGCGCTGCAGGTTCGTGTAGAGGTCAGACACGAACTCGCCATAGCCGTTGAAGAGCTGCGTCGGCACGCGCTCGCCCGTGCCCAGCACGCGCTCGCTCGCTTGGCTCCAGCGCGGATGCGCCACCTGCGGGTTCACATTTGCCCAGAAGCCGTATTCGGAGGGCTGGATGGTGTTCCAGTAGGTCGCGGGCTGGCGGTCCGTGAAGGTGATCCGCACGATCGACTTGCCCGACTTGAACCCGTACTTCCACGGGAACAGCACGCGGATCGGCGCGCCGTTCGAGCCCTGCAGCGGCTTGCCGTAGTTGCCGACGGCCATGAAGGACATGTCGTTCATGGCCTCGGCGACGGTGCAGCCCTCGGTGTGCGGCCAGGGATACCAGGTCTGGCGCAGGCCGGGCATCACGGCGGGCAGCGCCGCGGTCCGGAAGGCGAGGAAGCGCGCATCCGCGGTCGGCTCCACCAGCTTCACCAGCTCGGCGAGCGGGAAGCCGGTCCAGGGCACGACCATCGACCAGGCCTCGACGCAGCGCAGCCGGAGCACGCGCTCCTCGATCGGCATCAGGCCGATCAGCTCGTCGATGGCGAATTCCCGTGGCTTGCCCACCATGCCGTCGACCTTGATGGTCCAGGGGCGCAGCGGCATGCGGGCGGCGTCGCGTGCGATGCTCTTGCTCGAGCCGAACTCGTAGAAGTTGTTGTAGGTCGTGGCCTCTCGCTCGGCCGTGATGTCTCGACCGGGGACGTAGCGCGGGTTGCGCTGGGCCTCGGGCAGGGGCGGCGAGGCGGTGGCGCTCTGCGCCGCGGCGGGGCCGCAGGCGGCGGGAAGCAGCGCGGCGCCGGCACCGACGCCGAGGAGGGCGCGGCGGTTCAGCACCAGCGCCTCGGGCGTCACCTGGCTTTCGGGGATTTCATAACCGCGGCGGCTGCGGATGAGCATCGGCATTCTCCGGCCCGGGAGGGAGCCCGACCGGGACGTCCGGTCGCGGGGCCTCACCTGAGGCGATCGGAGTCCATTTCGTCAAGGCGACCGTGGAGGTAACGACCCAGTCCGGCGCAAGGATATCGAGCCCGTCGGCCTGGACGATCAGGTCGCGCCCCTCCTGCATTCCGGCGCGGGCGAGCTCGAGGCTCTTGGCGTCGCGCAGCACGTAGAGCATGCCGGGCTCGTAGTCGCCCTGGGCGAGGCGGGCCGCGATGCCCGCGCGCAGGCGCCCGATGGCTCCGGCATCGGCGCGGGCCAGGTAGACCGCGTCCGTGGCCATCCCGTGGCTGGCGGCGAAGACGGCGACCTCCTCCCAGGCGCGGCCCTGGTTGCCGGCGGGCACGAGGCGGACGGCGTGGTAGCGCTGCGCCGCCTGTTCCCAGAACGGGTCGGCGAGGCGCAGCGGCAGCTGGTCCGCGGTCGGCGGGAAGTACTGGGCGATGCGGGCATAGCCGGGCCGGAGGTCGGCCGCCTGGACCATCAGCAGCGCCAGCAGCGCCAGCCCGCCCCAGCGCGGCCCGAAGGCGCGCAGCAGCCCGGCCATGCCGGCCAGCATCAGCGCATAGGCCAGCGGCCAGAAGTAGCGCTCCGAGCAGCGCAGCATGCCGAGGAGCTGCACGAGGCGCTCGGGCAGGGGGAGCGTGACCACCTCGGCCCCGCCGATCGTGACGTGATGGCTGACCGCGAAGAGCAGCATGGCCGCCAGCACGACCATCAGCGGGATCAGCCGGCGCCGCGGCGGGACGAGGAGCAGGAAGGGCAGCAGCAGCAGCGCCCCCAGGCCGAGATAGGAGCTGCCGGATTCCGGATGGTCCGGATCCGGCAGGTCGGGCAGGATTCCGCCCCAGAAGGCCGGGTCGAAGGGTGCCAGCAGGTCGAGCTGCATGGTGCCGTACTGGTCGTTGCCGAGCCCCGCTCCCAGCACGAAGAAGCCGGCCGCCCAGAGCCCGGCGAGGCCCGCGGCTGGGACGAGGACGGCCTCGGCGATGCGCCTGCGCGACCACCAGTCGGCCACCCAGAGCGCCAGCACCATGGGCAGGATGTAGGAGTGGATGAGCGAGGCGGCGAGCACCAGCGCCGCCCAGGCCAGCCAGCGCCAGCGCCCAGCCGGGCTCAGCGCCAGCCACAGGCCCCAGAGGATCAGCCATTGTGCCGAGAGCGCGAAATGCCCTCCCATCCGGTTCAGCAGCATGGGCTGCAGCACGAAGAGCATCGCGCCGGCGAGCCGGGCGAGGGGGGAGGCGGTGATCCGCCCGATCAGCAGCCAGGCCAGCGCGCCCTGCAGCGCGCCGCAGGCGACGATCCACATCCCCCAGTACTGGTCCACCTCGACCACGCCGCGCAGCGCCTTGAAGGCGAAGGCCAGGAGCGGAATCGCATCCGCGTAGAAGATGGACGACGAGATCTCCATCCCGAACATGGGGTTGAGCCCCGGCGGGGCATTCCAGGGCGACAGCCGGAAGTAGGTCCAGCCCAGCCAGTACTGCACCGGATCCGGACCGATCTGTCCGGATAGCATCCAGCCGGTGTGGGAGGGCGGCACGATATGGGTGCCGAAGATCGTGAGGATGATGGCTCCGCCCAGCAAGGCCGCGCAGGCGGCGCCGAGGATCGAGGATGAGGCGGGCACGCGCATGCAGGTACGGCCTCCAGGTGGCCCGCATGCAACGGGTGAAAGGTGTCCGAGTTGCGGCGATGTTGCGGTGCATCAAGGCGGGCGCGGCCGGCAACCGGCCCGGCGTGCGCGGGTTCTTCCGTCAGGCCCCGCCGGCGAACGGTCCGGGGATCACGGCAAAGGGAACTCCACATGGCCGGACATATCGCAACCCGCATGACCCTGCTCGGCGCCGGCCTCGGCGCCGCGCTGCTGCTCGCGCCCGGCGCGGGCCGGACGCAGGCCCTGGGCACCTCGCCGGGCACGCCCGGCAGCGCCACCGCCGTGCCGGCGCCCTCGCTGCCCGGCGCGGCCTCGACCGATCCGGGCGGGCGCTCGGCCACGGGCTTCTCCACGCCGAACGTCGCGCCGCCGAGCTCCGGTCCGGGCTCCCTGGGCCCGACCGGGTCGGGCGCGTCCGCCGGCACGCCGGGCTCGCCCGGCTCGACCGGCACGGGGACGCTGGGCTCGACGAGCGCCGGCGGCTCGGCTGGAGCGGGCGGTGGCGCCAGCGGCGGAACCGGTGGATCGGCCTCCGGCTCGGGCGGCGGGTCCGGCGGGGGCCCTGGCGGCGGATCCGGCGGCTAGGCGCCCGGCCGTGAGCGGGCTGCCGGCGAGGATCGGCCTTGCGGCGGCGGTGCTCCTCGCCCCTGCGGCGGGGTTGGCCCAGGGCGGGGCCATGCGGCCCTCCGATCCGCCGGGCGCCTCGGCGGGCGGGACCGACCCGGCCCTGCCGCCCATGCCCCGGGCGGAGGGCGAGCCGGCGCCGGATCCCACGGGCGCTCCCACGGGCACCGGCGCGACCCGGCCGGCCGCGTCTCCTGGCGCCGAGCCGCAATCGCCGAGCTCATCCGCTCCTCTGGCGCCGACGCCCTCGACGCGGCCGCTGGCGCCGGGAGAAGGGCCTTCGCCGCGGCCCGGCGCCGCGGCCATCCGCTGAAGCCATCGGGGCGCACCCAGACGAGTTGCACCGCCGTTCCGAGAGGGATGCGGCGACCAGTCTCCGCCGGTCCTGGGCGAGGCGCGGGAAATACTCGCCTGATCCAGGCCGCGCATGATATGTCGAGACCCAAGAGCATGTGCAGGAGGATGCCAGGATGTCCGATCCTCTTATTCCGAAGATACCCAATTCACCCGTCGCCGGACCGAGTACGCCTACTCCCGGTATTGACCGGTATGTGGGAAAATCCGTCGAGGCTTTCTGTCCGTTCCATTACGGCAAGGTGAAGGACGCCCAGAACCACTGCGCGCATTTCGTGTGCCACGCCCTGGGAATCCAGGTCGGCACGACCTGCGAATCCCTGCTGTCGTGGCCGCAGACGAAGGTCTACCTCAAGGAAGGCATCCCCAAGGGCACCATGGGCTACACGGTGCGGGTCAACGAGCTGTACAACTCGCTCAAGGACAAGGGCGACTGGGACGGCAGGAAGGCCGACCCGTGCCTGATCTTCGCCACCCGCCCCTCCAACATCAGCATCGATCGCCTGAAGATGGGATCCGAGTCCAAGAAGCATGTCGGCTACTATGCCAATGGCGAGGTCTGGCATTACGGCAACACGGATGACGAGGTGAAGCGCGATACGCTCGCCGTCTTCCAGGCCAAGTTCAAGAAGAGCTACGGAAGCACGGTGCTGTTCTTCTACGGCGTCCCGCTTTAGGCGGCTGCGGCTTGACGGCCAGCGAGAGGCCTCAGGAGAAGTGCTCGTCGATGTCGAGCCAGCCCATGATCACCTTCTTGGGCTTCCGCCCGTCAATGGGATTCACGGGGCGGTAGGGCTTCCGCTTCATGAAGTCGAAGCCCGACAGGGGGCCGCCCTGGCCGGCTTCCACCGTCTCCCACATCAGGGGATCGCCCTCGCCCCAGAAGGTGATGACCCCGACATGGGCATGGGACCACTGGCGCGGCAGCACCTCGGTGCCGATCTGGAACATGTCGCCGGGGCGCGGGCGGAGGCCGCCCGCCCGCTCCCGGAACCAGTGCCAGCCGACCGGCGGCGTCCTCGACTCCCGGCCGAACTTGTCGTTGCCCGGCAGGTTGAAGGAGGTGGCGCCGCCCTTGCGCTTCCCGAAGCCGGCCGCCTCGATCTTCCCGAAGATGGTGCCGACCAGCCCTTCGCAGGAGGTCGTGACCGCGCCGCCGCCCTGCCGCGTCCAGGAGCCGTTGTCGCCCTTCGTGAAGCCCTCCCTGGTCCAGGCGGCCTCGAGGGTGGCCTGCGTATGGCCGGTCCATTCCTTGAACTTGGCGCCCGTCGCCTTGCTGTTCGAGGCCAGGGTGGTCAGGGAGTTCGGCAGCGCCAGGGCCAACTGCGTGCAGACGTACTGGCGCCGCTCGGACATGTAGGGATTGACCCAGTCCAGCGCGCTGAGCTCCGCCATCGCACGTTCCTCCCACCGGCATCGTTCATTCCTCTGAAGCTAGGCTCAGGACCTATTAATTCGGATGGTGTTGTGATTCACAGTCTCTGACGAGGAGGCTGTGATGGGTGCATTG
>NZ_JBXAQB010000018.1:0-145922 GCF_058806835.1 Roseococcus sp. GW821-FHT12F05 | reverse complement strand
TCATCTGCAAATGCTGGACAGCCGAGCCTGAACGATTCAGCCTCGATCCAACCCATCAAATGCCGGGACTAAACACCTAGACGCCGTAGACGCGCTTCGCCTCGGCCGAGCTGACCAGCCCGTCCGCCACGTCGCGCTCGACCAGCGCGGGGTCGCGCTCCTTCGGGTCGCCCATGCCGCCGCCGCCGGGCAGCAGCAGCACGAGGTGGCGGCCCTTCGGGATCACCTGGAAGCCCTTGGTGCGGAGCACGGTGCCGTTGGCATCGTCCAGCCCGACCCAGCCGCCGGCGCCCATGCCGCCACCGAAGCGGCCCTTGGGCGGGTTGGCCACGCGGTCGAAGATGGCGTTCACGGCGAACTCGGCATTCTTCTTGGCGCCGATCTCCATGATCTGGCCGAAGCCGCCGCGGGTCTTCCCGGCGCCGGCGCTGTCGGGACGCAGCTCCTTCCGCCAGAAGATCACGGGCGCGACGTTCTCCGTCGCCTCGACCGGCATGGTGCGCACGCCCGAGGGGAAGGCGATGCCGTCCAGCCCGTCCTTCGTCGGGCGCGCGCCGGTGCCGCCGGAGTTGAAGGTGATGATCTCGAAATCATCGACCTCGGCTCCCTGACCGGAGACCTGCGAGCCGCCGCGCAAGGGCGGGTTCCACAGGGCCGAGCTGCCCTCGGCGTTCACCTTCTCCGGCACGGCCTGGGAGAGGCAGCCCATCATCAGGTCGGGCAGCAGCTGGCCCACCACGTGCCGCACGCTGACGGGATAGGGACGCGGCGTGTTGAGGATGCAGTCGTCCGGGATCTGCATGACGAAGGGCGCGAGGCTCGCCCAGTTGTTGGGAATCTCCGGCGCCACGACGCATTTGATCCCGAAGCAGGAATAGGCGCGGCAATAGGCGGCCGGCACGTTGATGCCGCGCGTGGAGAAGCCGGAGGTGCCGGCGTAGTCGACGATGATCTCGTCGCCCTCGACGCACATGGCGGCCTTCAGCGTGACCGGCGCCTCGTAGCCGTCCGACTTGATCTCCGCCTTCCAGACCTGGCCCTTGGGCAGCTTGGCGATCTCGGCCCGGGTGGCGGCGAGGCTGCTGTCGAAGATGAATTCGGCCAGCTCGTCGACGCCCTCCATCGCGTACTCGTCCATCATCTCGACGAGCCGCTTGGCGCCGGCGTCGTTGCAGGCGCAGAGCGAGTAGATGTCGCCCTCAAGCTCCACCGGTGTGCGGCTGCCCACGCGAATGAAGTCGAAGAAGGTCTCGTTGGGGACGCCCTGGTCGAAGCACTTCACGATGGGGATGTAGAGGCCTTCCTCGAAGACCGAGCGCCCCTCGGGGCCCATGCCGAGGCCGCCGATGTCGATGATATGAGCGGTGTTGGCGAAGAGGCCAACGATCTTGCCATTGCGGAAGGCCGGGGTGACGACGGTGAGATCGTGCAGGTGCCCGGTGCCGAGCCAGGGGTCGTTGGTGATGTAGTGGTCCCCCGGCTTCATCGCCGCGGCCGGGAACTTCTTCAGGAAATGTCCGACGCTCTCCATCATGGAGTTGACGTGACCGGGGGTGCCGGTGACGGCCTGCGCGAGCATGCGGCCTTGCAGATCGAAGATGCCGGCCGAGAGATCGCCCGCCTCGCGCACCGTGGTGCTGAAGGCGGTGCGGATCATGGTCTGCGCCTGCTCCTCGACGACAGCGATGAGGCGGTTCCACTGGATCTGGCGCTGGATCTTCCCGAGGGCATCCGACTGCTGCATGGAATGGTCTCCAGGATCAATTCGCTATGGGGAGAGGGGAGTTGCGGCCGGCGTCGCGCGCGGCGGCGATGGCGCACCAGTCTTCGTAGATCGGGGCCAGCGTGGTCTCGCCGGCGAGCAGGGACCAGGCGTGGTCCAGCGAGGCGCGGCCGGCGGCGCTCCAGGCCGCGTCATCCCATCGGGACGTCGTGCGGATCAGCTCCTCGGCCTGCCCGAGATCGGCATAGGCGGCCCCGGCCCCGCCGACATAATCGACCAGGGCCGGAAGGTCGCGGACAAGGACATGCGCGCCCGTGGCCATGGCCTCGGCGATGGAGATCGGCGCGCCGATCGGCGTGGCGTCGGGCTCGCCCGGCGGCAGCGCCGTGTGGAGATAGAGGCCGGCCCGTTCCATGAGGTCGGCGACCTGCTCGCGCGGCACGTCCATCCGGATCTCGGCATGCCCGCCGAAGCGCTGGTTGAGCGCGTGCAGCTCGTCGGGCACGTATTCCCGCTGGAGGCAGGTCCCGGCCACCAGGACGAAGCGGTGGTCCCTGAGCCGCGCCGCGGCCTCGAAGAACAGCCCGTAATCCTTCGAAGGCAGCGCCGCGCCGGTGCGCAGCACGAGCCGGCGGTCCTTGGGCGAGCGCGCCGGCCGGAACAGCGCGGTGTCGAAGGCCGCGCGCAGGACCCGGACGCGCGGATCGTCGGCGGGCGCCTGGGGGGCCATGCCGGGGAATAGATAGAGGCGCGCCATCGGCCCGAGAGCGAGCGCGGCGCGGATGCCGTCCGCGGTCACCTCGAAGCCGTGCGCCCGCACCGTCATCGGCAGGCCCGCCTTCGCGACGGCCGGCGCATATTGCCCGGAGAGGCCGAGCCAGTGGACATGCACGACGTCCGGGCGGAACGCGGCGATCGCATCCTCCAGCGTCCCTCTGCGGAAGGGAGCCGCGGGCTCGTAGGGCGAAGCGACATCCGCCTCGGACCAGACCTCGATCTCCGCCCCCAGCCTCTGCATGCAACGCAGCTCGGTCTCGATGTAGCTCTCGGTGAGCTGCGGGTAGTGCCAGACGGCATAGAGGACCCGCGGCGGGCGCTGCCCCTGGCCGGCGCGCAGCCGCTTGCGGCGCAGCCGGAAGAGGCTGGGCCCGTAGGCCTCGTTGAGCGACACCCGGTCGGGCCGGCGGGAGCGGTAGGCGGCGCCCACGACCGGGATGCGCCGGGGCGTGGTCCGGTCGGAATGGCGCAGCACGAGGTCCCAGTCCACCAGCCGCGTCATCGCGGCGTCGAAGCCGCCGCACGCCTCATACAGGCCGCGCCGGTGGACGTAGGTGTTGATGTCGATCGCGTTCCGGTCCGCCTGCGAGGCCGGGTCGAAGGGACGCCACAGGCAAGATCGCCCGTCGAAGACCGGCCCGTCCGCCAGCAGCATCCCATAGGCCGCCTGGAGCCCGGGATCCGCGCGGAACGCCTCCAGCATCCCCTCCAGGAAGCCCGGCAGCCAGACGTTGTCGCTGTCGAGATAGGCGAGGAACGGCCCGCGTGCGGCGGCGAGCGCCACGTTGCGGGCGGCGGCATGGCCCAGCGCCGGCTCGCGGAACAGCCGGATCCTCGGATCCGCCGCGGCGAGCTGCGCCACGGCATCGGCGGTGCCGTCGGTGCTTCCGTCATCCACGACGAGCAGCTCCAGCGCCACGCCCTGCTGCGCCAGCACGCTGCGGATCGCGTGGCCGACCAGCCCGGCGCGGTCGCGCACGGGCATGATGACGCTGACCTCGGGCGTTCCGTCCGTGAGCGGCGCGGCGGGCACGGCGAGCGCCTGGCGCGCCAGCTGCGTGAGCAGCGGATCGAGCACATCCACCTGCCATTCGAGCGTCGCGACGCGCTCCGCCTGCGCGGCCCCCCGCTGTCCGAGGGCCGCCGCCTCCGCGGCAAGGGCGGCCGCTTCGGCGCGCAGGGCGGAGAGCCGCTGCTCCGCCGCATCGGTCGCCGCCTGCAGCGCCGCGCGCCACGCGGCGTCCTGCGCCGCCAGCGCCTCGCCCTGTGCGATGTCCCGTGCGGCCAGCGCCTCGCGCTGCGCGATATCCCGCGCGGCCAAAGCCTCGCGCCATGCGGCGTCCTGGCTGGCGAGCAGGTCGCGCAGGGCCGAGACCTCGGCCTCCAGCCGCAGGGACACCGGGCGGTTGATCCGCGCGCGCTGAAGCTCGAGCCAGGGACCCAGGTTCAACCCGAGCTTCCCGAGCGCGCGCAATCCGCGCTGCATGAGGGCCGAACGGGGGACCGGTCCGGTCACCGGCGCGGACGTGCCGCGCGCCGGCGCGTTCCGCCGGGCGGGTTGCGGATCACGGATCTCCCCGCGTCAGCTCGAGATAGCCGAGGCCGTCCATCCGGCAGGTCCAGCCGGGGCCGACGAGCGTGCTCGTCTCGTCCTCGGCGACGATGCAGGGGCCGGGCACCGTGGCGCCGGGGCTCATCTGCGTGCGGTCGTAGACCTGCCAGGCCGCGACATGGCCCGTCGAGGTGTCGCGCACCTGCTGCACGCGGATGGGCCGGGGCGCCGGGGCGTCGGCCACCTCGGCGGCGGGCGCCACCTTGTCCACCACGGTCGCGACGGTGACGGCGAAGCTCAGCACCTCGACGTCGGAGCCCGGCACGGGGCGGTCGTAGAAGCGCGTGTACTCGGCATCGTAGGCCGCGCGGATCGCGGCGATGTCGGCCTCGACCAGCGGCCGCACCGGCAGGGCGACCGCGATCTCGTGCCCCTGCCCCACATAGCGCATGTAGCCGATGCGGTGCTCGACGGTGGGTGCAGAAAAACTGCCCTCGGCGACGACCTTCGAGGCCTCCGCGCTCATCGAGGCGAGCAGCGCATTCACGGCCGCCACATCGAAGCTGCCGAAGCGGGTGTAGAGGCTTTTGACGACCTCATATCCCACCGGCGCGCGGAGGAAGCCGATAGCCGAGCCCACGCCGGCCCCGCTCGGCACCAGCAGCCGCTTCACGCCGATCTTCTCCGCCACGCGGTAGCCGTGCACCGGCCCGCCGCCGCCGAAGGCGATGATGGCGCGGCCCTCATAGGACTTGGCTGATTCGATGGCGTGGACGCGGGCCGCATTGGCCATGTTCTCGTCCACCATCTCGACCACGCCGAGCGCGGCCATGCCGGAATCGAGCCCCAGCCCCTGGCCGACATGCTCGACCAGGGCCGCCTCGGCGGGCGCGGTCTTCAGCGGGAAGTTCCCGCCCGCGAAGGCCACCGGATCGTAGCGGCCCAGCGCCAGGTTGGCGTCCGTCACGGCCGGCTTGGTGCCGCCCCGGCCGTAGCAGGCCGGCCCCGGATCGGCGCCCGCGGATTCCGGCCCGACCTGGATGCGCCCCAGGCTGTCGAGATGCGCGAGCGAGCCGCCACCGGCGCCGATCTCCACCATCTCGATCACGGGGATGCGCAGCGGCAGGCCCGAGCCCTTGCGGAAGCGGCCCACGCGCGCGACCTCGAAGGTGCGGCTCGCCTGGGGCGCGAAATCGTCGATGAGGCAGACCTTGGCGGTGGTGCCGCCCATGTCGAAGCTCAGCACCTTCTCCCAGCCGAGCTGCCGCGCGACATAGGCGGAGAAGATGGCGCCGCCCGCCGGGCCGCTCTCCACCAGCCGGATCGGGAAGCGCGAGGCCGTCTCGATCGTCGTCAGCCCGCCGCCGGAGAGCATCAGGAAGAGCGGGCAGGTCATCCCGCCCGCGCGCAGCCCCGCCTCCAGCCGCGCGAGATAGCTCGCCATCAACGGCTGCACATAGGCATTGGCGACGGTGGTGCTGAAGCGCTCCCACTCGCGCATCTCCGGGCTCACCTCGGAGCTCAGCGAGATCGGCAGCTCCGGCCATTCGGCGCGGATGATCTCGGCGGCACGGCGCTCATGCGCCGGATTCACGAAGCCGTGCAGGAAGCCGATGGCGAGGCTCTCGACCCCCTCGGACTTCAGGAAGGGGATGTATGCGCGGACCGCCGCCTCGTCGAGCGGCGTGAGGACCTGGCCGGTGTTGTCGAGGCGCTCCGGCACCGGCAGGCGCCAGCGGCGCGGCACCAGCGGCTGCGGCAGCTCGATGTTCAGGTCGTACTGATCGTAGCGGCTCTCGTTGCCCAGCGCGAGGACGTCGCGGAAGCCCTCGGTGGTGATGAGTGCCGTCCTCGCGCCCTTGCGCTCGATCAGCGCATTGGTGGCGAGCGTGGTGCCATGGATCAGCAGCACGATGTCGGCCGCCTGCATGCCGGCCTTGGCCAGCACGGCCTTCACCCCCTCCAGCACGCCGAGCTCCGGCGCATGGGGCGTGGTGAGGACCTTCGTGGTCCAGCGGGAGACCTGGTCCTCGGAAGTGGTCGCCTCGATGGCGACGTCGGTGAAAGTGCCGCCGATATCGACGGCCAGCCTCGCGTTGCTCACCACCCCCGCACCATCCCGCCGTCGATGCGAAAGATCTCGCCCGTGATGTAGGCGGCCTGGTCGCTGCACAGGAACGCCACCAGCGGGCCGTACTCGCTCGGCAGGCCGTAGCGGCCGGCGGGGATGGTCTTGCTGCGCTCGGCGACCACCTCGTCCACCGTCTTGCCGGAGCGCTTGGCGAGGCCGGCCGCCGTCTCCAGGCTGCGGTCCGTGCGGATCGCGCCGGGGGCGACGATGTTGCAGGTGACCCCCTCATGCGCCACCTCGGCCGAGAGCGTCTTCAGCCAGCCCATCACGCTCGCGCGCAGGGCGTTGCTCAGCACGAGGTTCGGGATCGGCTGGAACATGCCGGTGCTGCCGACATTGATGATGCGGCCATACTTCTGCTCGCGCATCCCCGGCAGCAGCTTGTTGGTCACGCGCAGGGGCGCCAGCACGATGCGCTGGAACCAGGTGACCATCGCCTCCTCGGTCAGCTCCAGGGCGGGGCCGGGCGGCGGGCCGCCGTGGTTGAGGATCAGGATATCCACGCCGCCCATCGCCTTCACGGCGCCCTCGGCCAGCGCATTCATCTGCGCGCCCTCGGCCACGTCGGCCGGGATGCCCGCGCAGGAGGTCGCGCCCAGCGACACCAGCTCGCGCGAGGCCGTGTCCAGCGTCGCCTGGTCGCGCCCGCTGATCACCAGGGCCGCGCCCTCCGCCGCCAGCGCATCCGCGATCGAGCGCCCGAGGCCCTTCGAGGCCCCCATCACCAGCGCGCGCTTGCCCTTGAGACCGAGATCCATGACGCAACTACCCTTATGAGGAATCGGCGGGGACCGTGCCGCGAGAGGCCCCCTCTGGCAAGCCGGCCCATGGCCGTTATGTTGCGTGCGAGATTGGAAACGACCAGGAAATCGCCATGCCCAAGCCCGTGCTGCTCATCACCCGCAAGCTCCCCGAAGCCATCGAGGCGAAGGCGGCCGCGAATTTCGACGCCCGGCTGAACCCCAATGACGACCCCTGGTTCCGCAGCGGCGCCGAGATCGCCCGACGCGCGACCGAGGCCAAGGCCGACGGCGTGCTCATCGCGGCGGGCGACCCCATGAACGCCGAGACCATCGCCGCCCTCCCCGCCTCGGTGAAGGTCATCACCACCTTCAGCGTCGGCTACGACCATGTCGACGTGAAGGCCGCAAAGGCGCGCGGCATCACCATCACCAACACGCCGGACGTGCTGAGCTTCGCCACGGCGGAGACGGCGATGACCCTCATGCTCATGGCCGCGCGCCGTGCCGGCGAGGGCGAGCGCATGGTCCGCGCGGGCAAGTGGGAGGGCTGGGCGCCGACGCAGCTCATGGGCGTGACGCTGGAGAAGAAGAAGCTGGGCGTGCTCGGCTTCGGCCGCATCGGGCGCGAGCTGGCGGACATGGCGCGCGGCTTCAAGATGGAGATCCACTACCGCGACGTGAACAAGCTGCCGCCAGAGCTGGAGAAGGGCGCTGTATACCACGACAATGACGACAAGTTCCTCGCCGAGATCGACGTGATCTCCATGCACGTCCCCGGTGGCGACGCGACCCGCAAGTGGCTGAACGCCGAGCGTCTGGCCAAGATGAAGAAGGGCAGCCTCGTCGTGAACTCCGGCCGCGGCGGCAGCGTGGACGACGAGGCGCTGATCGCCGCCCTCTCCTCCGGCCATATCCGCGCCGCCGGCCTCGACGTCTATGACGGCGAGCCCGTGGTGAACCCCGGCTACATGAAGCTGGAGAACGTGGCGCTGCTGCCGCATCTGGGGAGCGCCACCATCGAGGTGCGCGACGCCATGGGGCATCGGGCGCTGGACAACCTCATCACCTTCCTGGTCGAGGGCAAGGAGCCGCCGCACGCGGTGAAGTGAGGCGGGAGCGGGAAGCGTCAGTTCGAAAGCTGCTCCGAGGTAAACGCGTAGGGCATAAGTTCCCCGACGGTTCGCTCGACGGGGGGCGCCGCCCTCGCGTCCAATAAAACCTTCGAGTCGGGGTCGCAGAATTCGAGCATCACCTGCCGACAAGCGCCGCAAGGCGCCAGCGCCGCGGCCTTCTCGGCCGTGATCGCGATGGCCTGGATACGGCGGGCGCCCTGGGAGATCGCGGCGAATATGGCCGCGCGCTCTGCGCATATCGTGAGGCCGAAGGAGGCATTCTCGATATTCACGCCCTGAAAGATGCGGCCGCGCTCGTCCATGACGGCCGCGGCGACGGGAAAGCGCGAATAGCGGGCGTAGGCGAAGGGCAGCGCTTGTCGCGCACGACCGATGAGCTCCGCCAGGGTCGGATCCAACGCCTAGTCTTCTCTGACTGTGCTCTCGCCTTTCACGACCCATCTATCCAGAGAGGCGAGCATCTGCGTGGATTCCGAGCTGACCGCGATATGCCGGGCAGCCTGCAGCGTCGTGTTCGATGAATCCATGGGACCGGTGATCCTAATCTCGAACACACCGTTGCTCGAGGCCCGCGAAGACGGGATCGGTGTCGCCGGAACGGTTTCGATCTTCATGTCATACCTCCAGGCTCGGGGGACTTCCCCCGCAAAACGCGGCGTCTAGATATGGTTTGATGCGCGCGTCGATGAAAGAGTAGCAGAGCAGAAGTGCTCCCTTGAACTCGTCGGAATTGCGGTCGCCCTGAAGCCCCGGGGGCAGGGTTTCCAGACCGTCGATGGATATCACGGCCAAACTGCCGCCGCGATAACGATTGCCGATGGGAAAAGCCAGCACCCATTTGAGGCCCGGATGCAGCTTGTCGAGCTCGGAGCCCGGCAGCAGGTTGCCGTCCCATCCCTGCGCGCCCTTGATGATGAAGGACATGTTTCCGGTCACGAAAGCGGTGCCGGTCGCGCCGTGTCCGGGTGTGATCCGCAAATCCAGTTCCGGGGCGTATTTCATGTTGATGGTGGCCCCCGGAATGATCCGCAGTGCGCCCGCGACCGGCGCGAAAAGACTGACCCGGATGAAATCCGCCGCCCCGCCGAATGCCCGGGACACCTCCTGCTGCAAAGCCCCGATTTCCGGAGTGATCCTGTCGAGGATGTCCCGCGGCAGGAGGGGATAGGCGATGAACTTCGCCCACTCCTCGAACTTCAGCTCGTTGTGGACCTCGCTATGTCCCCCCATCGTCTGATAGTCCAATAGAGCGCCATGCGTTTCGTCAAATCCATGCCGACCCGAATCGCCGGCCTGTAGTCGGGTGATCCAGCGAAGGCGACGCGATGCAAATCGAGCGGCGCTCACGACCCAATCCCGACTTGCTCGCTCATTGCGCACGGCCATAATAAGCGACCTGCTCTCCAGGAGATCTTTCCAATCGAAGTCCCGTTTCAGTATGCTGCCGGTCAGTACGAGCCGATCGAATTTGAGCATGGCGTTTTCGGCACGAAGAACCTCCATGGCTAGATAGGTGCCGAAGCTGTGAGCGATGACACTTATTCGTGAAGCGCCCGTCAGTTCCACTAGACGTCGAATTTCTTTCCTGACCTTCTCGACGCGCCGATTTCGCGTAAATGGAATCAGAAAGGCAAGAGCCGGGAAGAAGCCATAGTCGATATGGTAAGTGATTAGGCGATGCTTGGCGAGATAGGGCGTGATCTGCTTCTGCCAAGCGCCATGAGTACGTATCCCATGGATCGTCACAACGATCTTCAACTGCCTATCGTCGCCTGTCATAATCCGTCAATCAAAAACAAGAGAATGGGGCATTCATACGAATATCCATTCATCGTGATAACTATTGGATCATATTTACGAGTATCAAAGGTTGCAAGGCATGCTTTTTCTCGGTGACCGGTTGAACATTCGCGCGGGATTTCCGCCGCCGTATGGCACCGCGTTCAGCGCCTCGCGGTCGTCGAATTCCGGTTGCTTCCAGGCGCTCGCAGGTCCATCCCGTGCCGGACGAACATATGCCTGCCCAGAGCGGAGCCGGGCGACGACTCAGGTCAGCGGAACCTGAGATTGCCCCGCGACAGCTCGGCCACGCTGCGCGCGCCCATCAGCTTCATGTCGCGCTCGATCTCGATGCGCATGAGCTCCAGCGCGCGCTCCACGCCCTCCTGGCCGGCAGCCGCCAATGGGAAGAGGTAGTAGCGCCCGACGCCCACGGCCTTGGCGCCTAGCGACAGGGCCTTGAGCACATGGGTGCCTCGCTGAACCCCGCCATCCATCACCACGTCGATGCGGTCGCCCACGGCGTCGACGACCTCGGCGAGCTGGTCGAAGCCCGCGCGCGAGCCGTCCAGCTGCCGCCCGCCATGGTTGGACAGGATGACGCCGGTGCAGCCGATCTCGGCCGCGCGCTGGGCGTCCTCCGCCGTCATCACGCCCTTCAGCGCGAACTGCCCGTCCCAGTCGCGCACCATCTCGGCCACGTCGTCCCAGGTCATGCCGGGGTCCAGCATCTCCGTGAAGTAGCGGCCGATCGACATCGCGCCGCCGCTCATGTCGACATGGCTGTCGAGCTGCGGCAGGCGGAACCTCTCGTGCCGGAGATAGTCGATGCCCCAGCGCGGCCGCATGGCGAAATAGGCCATGCCGCGCAGGTTCAGCTTGAAGGGGATGACGAAGCCGGTGCGCTTGTCGCGCTCGCGGTTGCCGCCGGTGATGCTGTCCACCGTCAGCATCATCACCTGGATGCCCGCCTGCTTGGCGCGGGCCATCATCTCCCGGTTCAGGCCGCGATCCCTGTGGAAATAGAACTGATAAGCCTGCGGCCCCGTGCCGATGGCACGCGCCTCCTCGATGCTGACGGTGCCGAGGGAGGAGACGCCGAACATGGTGCCGTACTTCGTGGCCGCCCGGGCCACCGCGCGCTCCCCCTCATGGTGGAACAGGCGCTGCAGCGCGGTGGGCGAGCAGTAGATGGGCATCGCGAGCTTCTGGCCCATGACCGTGACGGACATGTCGATGTCGCCGACGCCGCGCAGGATGCTCGGCAGCAGGTCGCAGGAATCGAAAGCCTCGGTGTTGCGGCGCTTGGTGACCTCGTCGTCGGCGGCGCCGTCGATATAGTCGAAGATGGGCCGCGGCAGACGGCTCCGGGCCAAGCGCCGGAAGTCGTGGAAATTGTGGCAGTCGAGAAGGTTCATCGACATCCCCTGCAGGAATCCGCCCGGGGCAGCAACAGGGCCGGGCCAAAAGTTCAGTGGCTCGCGGCCGCCGGGAGGTTCGCGACTTATGGCGCGGATGTGAAGACCGCCACACCCGATACCGCCAAGGCGGCGCCGTGCAGGAAAGCGTGCAGAAAAGGCGGAGGGCCCGAGCCCTCCGCTTTATTCCTACTGCTGCCGCGCGCCCGACCGCTGGACCACGCCCGCCCACATCGGGATGTCGGCGGCAAGGCGCGCCCGCATGTCCTCGGGGCCGCCGAACATCATCGTGAAGCCCATCCCCTCCAGCCGCGTCCGCATCTCCGGCGTGTCGGTCACCTTGCGGATGGCCGCGTGGAGCCGGTCGATGATGGGGCGCGGCGTCGCCGGCGCCACCACGATCCCGTACCAGGTCGTGCTCACGAAGCCCGGCATGCCGCAGGCCTCGGCGATGGTGGGGATCTCCGGCAGGGTCGGCATGCGCTGCGCCGAGGTGATGCCGAGCAGGCGGACCCGGCCCGTGCGCCAGTCGTCCAGCACCGGGCCGGACTGGTAGAAGAACAGGTCCGCGTCGCCCTGGTAGAGCGCCGTCATGGCGAAGGGGCCGCCGCGATAGGGCACGTGCACCATGTCGATGTTCGCCGCCGTCGCGAACTGCGCCGCCGCCAGATGCGTGGAGGCGCCGATGCCGCTGCTGGCGTAGTTCAACCGGCCGGGCGCGGCGCGCGCGGCGGAGATCAGGGCCTGACAGCTGTCGAATTGCGGCCGCTTCTCCCTGCTGACCACCAGCACGTTCGGCACCTCGAAGAGCGTCATGACCGGCGCGAGGTCGCGCTGGGTGTCGATCGGCATCGAGGAGAGCACGGCGGGGTTGATCGCCATCATGGCCGAGGTCGCGGCAAGGACCATGGTGCCATCTGGCGCCGAGCGGGCCGTCGCCTCCATGGCGATGTTGCCCGAAGCGCCGGTGCGCGCCTCCACCACCGTCGGCGAGCCGAGCTCGGCCGAGAGCGGCTGCTGGATGAGCCGCCAGTAGATGTCGGCCTGGGTGCCGGCCGGGAAGCCGCCCAGCAGGGTGATCGGCCGTCCATTGGTCATGGAGGGCTGCGTCTGGGCCTGGACGGCGGGGGCCGCCGCCAGGCAGGCGATCACGGCGAGAAGGAACCGGCCTTGCATCTGGAACTCCTGGGTCTGTTCACGACCGCATGATTTGGCGCCCAGACGAATTTGTTGCACGGAGGTTAATCGATGGACAGCCCCGATCGAGGGCTCACCGCGTGGCGGTCGTCTGCCGCTCCTGCAACCATGTGAGGTAGGCCGCGATCCCCGCCACCTCCGCCTCCGCCACCGGCGCGAGGAAGATGTGGCGCATCTTCTCGATCTCCTCCCTCCACGTCGCCGCCGAGAGGCGCGGCTGGTTCAGCACCATGCCGCTGGAATGGCAGGCGAGGCAGTTGCTGTTGGCCAGATCCGCGCCGGGCCCGTCGGGAAAGCTGCGAGCGTCCGCGGGCAGCTCGATGGAAGCGTTCCGGAAGGGCAAGGGCGCGCTCATCATCGCGGCGAAGCGGAGGGCCTCGGTGGTGGGCGGCGGCGGCGGTGGCAGCGTGTAGGAGGGCTTGCCGTGGGCAAAGAGCAACAGCGCCGCGCCCGCGACCGCGCCATACGCCAAGCTCAGCATGGTGATCTTCATGACGGCGATCCTCAGCCGACCTGCAGAGACAGGGTCTCGGCCACGTTGCGCATGAAGCCGCCCCCATTCCAGTTGGCCTCCAGGGGCTGAGCGATTCCCTCGTCATTGGTGCATCTGATTCGGAACCTGGCTGCGCCCGCCCCGGCGGGCGGGAATTCCGCAGACCAGCGCCGGAACCCGTATCTGCCCTCATCCGCTCCGAGGGCCGCGGGACGCCAGCTGGCCCCATCGTCCGCGGAGATGTCGACCGCCTTCACGCCGCTGGTGCCGCCGAATGCGATGCCCCGGAGCGACACGGGCGAACCCGCCTGGACCCGGGCCCCGTCCTGGGCATTGGTGAAGAAGGAACGCGGCCCCATCCGGCTGATGGGCACCGTGGCGAAGCCCGTCTGACCCGGGCGGACATTGGCGAAAGGCGTATCCGGGACGCGGTAGGCGGATTTCATCCAGTAGGTTTCGTCGGGCGCCGTCAGCACCTCGATGTCGTTCACCGCCTTCACCCAATAGGTCGAGAACCAGCCGGGCACGATCAGCCGCAGCGGGAAACCATTCAGCAGCGGGAGCTGTTCCCCGTTCATCTGGTAGGCGATCATCACCTCACCGTCGCGGGCATGGTCGATCGCAAGCGATTTCATGAAATCCGGCGCGCCCTCCACCACGGGCTGGTCCAGGGCGCCGAAGCGCACGGCCGTCGTGCCGGCCTTCACGCCGCAGCGATCCAGGAGGTCGCGAAGCCGCACCCCACCCCATTTCGCGTTGCCCATGGCGCCGTTGCTCCACTGCGCGCCCGGCACCCGAGGCTGGAACAGCCCTCGGGAATTCCCCGAGCACTGGTTGACCGCGGCCATCTCGACCTTCGGCATGTTGAAGACGTCACGCAGCGTGAGGCTGCGCGGCCCGTCGACGTTCCCCCGCACGGTCAGACGGAAGCGGTCGACGTCCACTTCGGTCGGAATGACGGCCCAGTGCCAGCGCACGAAGAAGCGATCGTTCGGCGTGAAGACCCCTTCGTCGAACACCTCGAATGGCGTTTCCAGGAGCGGCGGGCGGGTGCGCTGGACGATCATCCGACCCTTGGATGGAAAGGTGTCCGTGAGCGCGCGGACGCCGTTGCCATCGGGCAGGCGCAGATCCACTTCGTCGCTCAGGGCCGGTGGCGCCGTCAGAGCGGCGAGGAGCGCCGCCCCGCCTCCCAAGAGGGACCGGCGCGGGGCAATCGAAGGCATTCTCGTGGACATTCCGCATCCCTCAGATCGGCGTTCGACATCGTCGCACGGCCAGGCCCGGCTGTCTGTGCCGGGGTCCAGGGGCTCAAAGGCCCTGGTGGGGGAGCGCGAGGGGGCGAAGCCCCGCTCGCTGGGCAGATCTCAGTCCGCGGCGGCCTCCGCGCCTTTGAGCGCCGCGAGCTCGGCCTCCAGGGCCGCGACCCGGATCTCCAGCGCGTCCGCATGCGCCCGCGCCCGGCGGGCGACCTCCATGGCCGCTTCCAGGTCCTCGGCGCGGGCGAGCTCCAGCTTGCGGACCACGGCCTCCACCTGGGCCTTGGCCATGGCCTCCATCTCCGCGCGCAGCCCGCTCAGCAGGGAAAAGGCCCCGCCGGCCATCCCCGCGAGGTCATCCAGCCGCTGCCTGCCATCCTTGAACATCCGTAGCTCCTTGCTGCCCGGCCCAGGCCGATATAACCGGCGGGCATGATCCTCGTCACCGGCGGCGCCGGCTTCATCGGCTCGAACCTTGTCGCAGCTCTCACCGCCCGTGGCGAGGAGGTGGTGGTGCTGGACGAGCTCGGCAACGAGGACAAGTGGCGCAACCTCTCCGAGGCGGTGCTGGCCGGGCTGCTGCCGCCCGCCGCGGTGGAGGCGGCGCTGGCGATGCGGCCGGCGGCGATCGTGCATCTCGGCGCCATCAGCGCCACCACGGTCCGCGACGGCGACCTCGTGGCCGACACGAACTTCACCCTCTCGCTGAAGCTGTGGGACTGGTGCACGGATCACGGCGTGCCCTTCCTCTACGCCTCCTCGGCGGCGACCTACGGCAACGGTGACGAGGGCTTCGAGGACGAGGAGACGCCGGAGGGCCTCGCCCGGCTGAAGCCGCTGAACCTCTACGGCTGGTCCAAGCACCTCTTCGACCGGCGGGTCGCGCAGATGATCCAGCTGGGACGGCCGCGTCCGCCACAATGGGCGGGGCTGAAGTTCTTCAACGTCTACGGCCCGCGCGAGGGCCACAAGGGCCGCATGGCCAGCGTCGCCCTGCACAAGTACCGCGAGATCCTGACGGGCCAGCCGGCCCGCCTCTTCGCCTCGGACCGCGACGGCATCGCCGACGGCATGCAGTCGCGCGACTTCGTGAATGTAAGCGACTGCGTGCGCGTGATGCTCTGGCTGCTGGACCATCCCGGCACCTCCGGCCTGTTCAACTGCGGCAGCGGCCAGGCGCGCAGCTTCCTCGACCTGACCAGGGCGGTCTTCGCCGCGCTGGGCCTGCCCGAGCGCATTGAATTCATGCCCATGCCCGAGGATCTGCGCGGCAAGTACCAGTACTTCACCGAGGCGCCGATGGCGAAGCTGCGGCAGGCCGGCTACCCCTATCCGCCGACGCCGCTGGAGCAGGGCGTGGCGGACTACGTGGCCTGGCTAGGGGCTAACGGCCTTTAAAGACGGGCTTCCGCTTCTCGTTGAAGCTGCGGATGCCCTCGATGCGGTCCTCGGTCGGCACCATCCGGTTGTAGGCCTCGATCTCGAAGCGCAGCCCGCTGCGCAGGTCCATCTGCAGCCCGTAATGGATGCTGCGCTTGGCCTGCCGCACCGAGATCGGCGCATTGCCGGCGATGCGCTCCGCCGTCGCCAGCGCCGCCGGCAGCAGCTCCCCTGCCGGATACAGCGCGTTGACGATACCCCAGTCCAGCGCCTGCTGCGCGGTGAAGGGCGTGCCGGTCAGGATAATCTCCTTCGCACGCCGCTCGCCCACGATCCGCGGCAGGGTCTGCGTCCCGCCTGCGCCGGGCATGATGCCGATCGTCACCTCGGTCAGCGCGAAGCGCACCTCCTCGGCCGCATAGGCAAAGTCCGAGGAGAGCACCATCTCCAGCCCGCCGGCATACGCATGCCCGTTCACGGCCGCGATCACCGGGATCGGACAGTCCAGCAGGGCCAGAAAGGCGCGCTCGAAGATCTCGTGCTGGGCGACCCACTGCGCGTCGGTCATGCCATTGCGCTCCTTGAGGTCGCCGCCGGCGCAGAAGGCGCGGCCGCCCGTGGCGGTGAAGACCACGCAGCGGATGTCGCCCGGCTCAGCCGTCAGCCCCGTCCACAGCGCCAGCAGGTCGCGCGCCATCTGGGTGTTCAGCGCATTCGCGACCTCGGGCCGGTTGAGCCGGGCCACCAGAACATGCGGCGCGGGGGTTTCCAGGGCGATGGTCTCGAAGCTCGGGAGCATGGCGGGTCCTCTGAAACTTTGCCGGTTGGCGAATGCCCGGCGATCCCGCAATCTCTCCTGCAAGGCCGAGGGTCACAATCCTGGCCGCCGGAGAGAAACATGTTCCAACGCCGTGGCCTTCTGGCCGCCCCCTTCGTCCTCGCGGCCGGGCCCGCCCTCGCCCAGACTGCGGCCTATCCGCAGCGCCCGGTCCGCGTGGTGATTCCCTGGCCGCCAGGCCAGGCGACCGATCTCGCCGCGCGCATCGTCATGCAGCGCCTCTCCGAGACCATGGGCCAGGCCTTCGTCGCCGAGAACCGCGCCGGCGCCGGCGGCATGATCGGCACCGACCTCGTCGCCAAGGCCCCGCCCGACGGCTACACCCTGCTCGCCGGCTCCACCGGCCCGATCGTGACCTCGCCGCTGGTGCAGCGCACGCCTTACGACTCCGAGAAGGACTTCACCTGGCTCGGCATCACCGGCCTCTCCTCCTACCTGCTGGTCGTGCCGCCGAACTTTCCGGCCCAGAACGCGGCGGAGTTCGTGGCGCTGGTCCGCGCCAATCCCGGCAAGTACAGCTTCTCCTCGTCGGGCACCGGCGCGACGGCGCATGTCATCGCCGCCTGGTTCCATGCGCTCGCGGGACTCGACGTGGTCCATGTGCCCTTCGCGGGCAGCGGCCCGGCGCTGACGGCGGTGGCCGGCGGCCATGTGGACTTCTCGGTGGAGACGCTGGCGGGGACCGGCCCGCTGATCCGCAGTGGACAGCTCCGCGCGCTCGGCATCTCGCTGAAGGACGGCTCGGAGCTGGCGCCGGAGGTGCCGCCGCTGGCGCGCCTGCCGGGCTGCGAGCAGTTCGACGCCGGCGCCTGGATCGGGCTGATGGGCCCGGCCGGCATGCCGGCGGCGGTGGTCGAGCGGATCGACGCGGAGATCGGCCGAGGCATGCGGGAGCGGGAGGTGCGCGAGCGCATGGCCAATTCGGGGCTGGAGCCGCAGCACCATGGGGCGGCGGCGATGGCGCAGTATGTCAGCCGGCAGCGTGCGGCCTTCCGGGATGCGATCCGGCGGGCCAATATCCGCATTGAAGGGTAGGATTGAGAGGGGCTCTGCCCCTCTCAAACTCTCCCCGCCAGGGCTTTTGGCCCTGGACCCTGAAACTGATCGAAGGTGCAGGAAACTGAGTTTCCTGCTGGGGGAGTTTGAGGGGGCAAAGCCCCCTCAAGATAACAACGGAGGGAAGACCATGCTTCGCCGCCAATTCCTGCTCGCCGCCGGCCTCCTGGCCGCGCCGCGCTACCTCCACGCCGCCGGCACGACGCTTCACGTCATGACCTCCGGCGCCTTCACCGCGCCCTACCGCATCCTCGGCCCGACCTTCGAATCCGTCACCGGCCACAAGCTCGAATCCGCCTACGGCGCCTCGATGGGCAACGCCCCCGACGCCATCCCGCAGCGCCTCGCCCGCGGCGAGCCGGCCGACGTCGTGATCCTCGCCCGCGATGCGCTCGACGCGCTGGTGCGCGCCGGCCAGGTCCGCGCCGGCAGTGAGGTGGACCTCGTGGAATCCCGCATAGCCATGGCCGTGCGCGCCGGCGCGCCGCATCCGCGCATCGGCACGGTGGAGGAATTCCGCGAGGCCATGCTGAAGGCGCAGAGCATCGGCTACTCCGCCAGCGCCAGCGGCGTCTACTTCTCGACCGAGCTGCTGCAGCGCCTCGGCATCGCCGACCAGGTGCTGCCGAAGACCCGCCGCATCCTCAGCGAGCGCGTGGGTGCCGTGGTGGCGCGCGGCGAGCTGGAGATCGGCTTCCAGCAGGTGAGCGAGCTGCTGCCCATCCCCGGCATCGAGATCGTCGGCCCCCTGCCCGCCCCCATCCAGCGCGTGACGACCTTCTCGGCCGGCATCGCGACGCGCTCGGAGCAGCCGCAATCGGCGCATGCGCTGATCCGGTTCTTCGCCTCCTCGGCGGCGCATGAGGTGATCCGGCGGACGGGGCTGGACCCGGTGAGCCAGCCGGCCGCGGCGACCAATTAGGTGCCTTGAGCGCGGGGGCGTCGCCGCCCGCGGCGCCGGATGGTCGGAACATGTCCGATGCAACACATCCGGCCATCCCTGTAAACAGAACGAAACGAAATTGGCCTCAGGATACGGGATCACAACCTGGAGCCTGGGATGCACAGCTCGTTCAATCCGGTCGTCGAGTCGGTACGGCAGCTCGCCGACAATTGGGAAGCCGTCGTTCGGGATCGCGGCACCGGCGACATCGAGGACAGGCCAGGGATCGCCATTCGCTGGGCGGACAGCAGGTTCCCCTTCTGGAACTGCGTGACCCTCACCGAACAGGGCTGCGACGACCGCTCGCTGGAGAAGTCCCTGTCCGAGACCGCCGCCTACATGCGCGGCAAGCGCGAGACGGGTCTCGTATGGCTGTTCGAGGATCTGCTCGATCCCCCATGCCGCGCGCAGCTGCCCGAGATCGCCGACAGGGCGGGCTTTGCCCTGTCGCTCACGGCCTATGGCATGGCCGGCGATATCCTGCCGGTCGACGAGCCGCATCATCCGGCGCTCGACTTCGTCCGCGTCACCACCGAGGAGCAGTTGACGGCCTATGCCGATCTCAACTCCCGGGCCTATGGCATGCCGCTCGAGGCCGGCCGCGCCGGCCTCGGGGGATCGGCGCTGTGGAAGACGGGCATCCATGCCTATCTCGGCCTGGCGAACGGGCGGCCGGTCTCGGCCGCGGCCGTGAGGGCGAGCGGCGATAGCCTGTTCGCCATCCTCGTCGCGACCGCGCCGGAGGAGCAGCGCAAGGGATATGGCGAGGCGACGCTGCGCAAGGCCCTCTTCGAGGGCGGCCGGGCGACCGGGCTGACCCGCACCGTTCTTCATGCGACCGAGGCGGGCGCTCCGGTCTATGCGCGGATCGGCTACCAGAAGGTCGGGCGGATCGGCCTGTACGCGCTCAAGAGCTAGGCCGTCCGGATGGCGGGACGGGGAAGCCCGCGCGTCAGCCCGGCCAATCCGCCACCATCACCGCGCCCGTCGAGGATTCCGTGATGAAGGCCTTGCCATCGCGCAGCGCGATGTTGGTCACCGTCGTGCCGCGGCAGGCGCGCAGCCGCGCCACCACCTCGCCCTGGTGGCTGAGCACGAAGACGCAGCGGAGCGAGGCATGGCAGACCATGAGGCGCCCCTCGCCATCCACGGCCATCCCGTCCGGCCCGCTGGTGCCCGAAAAACTCGCAAAGCGGCCGACCTTGGCGGTGCTGCTGTCGGGCAGCAGCGGCACGCGCCAGACGGAATTGTCGCGCGTCATGGCGACGAAGAGCACCTCCTCATCGGCCGAGAGCGCCAGGCCGTTGGGGCTCGGGCCGTTGGAGATCAGCATGTCCAGCCGGCCGTCGCTGCGCCAGCGATAGACGCGGCCGGTCGGGTCCTGCAGGCCGGTCTGGCCCTGGTCGGTGAAGTAGAGGTCGCCATTGCGGGCGAAGACGAGGTCGTTCGGCCCCTTGAAGCGCTCGCTGTTGCGGCGGGCCAGCGCCGGCGTGACGGCGCCGGTGGCGAGGTCCAGCGCGAGGATGCCCTGCTTGTAGTCGGCGATGAACATGCGCCGGCCGTCGGGGTGCAGCGCGAGGCCATTGGGCTCGCCGTCGTACTCGGCGACCAGGGTCCACTCGCCGGGCGCGTCGAGCCGGAAGATGCGTCCGTGCGGGATGTCCGTGACGTGGAGCCGGCCCTGAGCGTCGAAGCACGGGCCTTCCAGGAAGCAGTCCACGGGATCGCCGCGCTTGTTGGCGCGGGACCAATCCGTGACCTCAGGGCGCCGCAGCGCGGCGGGCATCTCGGCGAAAAGGGTCGTTGGCGTTTCCATGAACCCGAGCCTAGCGCGGTCAGCCGAAGGCGCCCACCTCCTCGCTGACCGCCGCCGAGCAGCCCCGCACCAGGGCGAAGAGCCGGCGCATGGGCTCGAAGATCTCGGCATGCTCGCGGGCGTAGCTGGTGCGGCTGTCGCGGCCCGCGGGCTCGTGGAAGTCGAGGCCCGTCACGGGGTCGGGCGCGGCCGGGAAGATCTCCCCAAGCAGGTCCAGCGAGGATTCGACGTCGAGCGCGAAGATGCGCCGGATGACGGAATCCCGCGTCGCCCCGTGGCGCGGGCTGAACTCGGGGACCGAGACCGCCAGCAGCCAGAGCCGGTGGATCAGCGAGAGCCGCAGCGCGTGCAGCAGCACCAGCCGCTCCGGCATGGTCGGCAGCTCCGGCCAGGCGGCGCGGAGCGCGAGGTGGTCGGCCTGCAGCCGCCGGAACATCCGCCAGAGCGGCGCCTGAAGACCGACTGCGTCCAGCGGCGCGGCCACGGCCAGAAGCTGCTCCTGCCGGCCGGGCCGGGCGGTGGCGGCGGCACGGTCGAGCCATGTCCCGGGATCGAGCGTGCCGATCACCGCGCGCACCACGCCGATGTCCGAGCACTCGGCGCCACGGACCGCCATGGCCAGGGCGCGGGCGAAGCGCGGAGATTTTTCCCGCAGCTCCGCGAAGAGCTCGGGATTCGCCGCCGCCGCGCGGCCCAGCCCGTGCAGCGAGTTCGCCAACCACCCCACCTGATGCAGGATCGCGTTGTTCGGAATGGCGCGGAGCTGCGAGGGATGGGTGATGCGCACCGGCCCGCCCATGTCCGACTGCCGCGCCGAGGGGCGCGAGCCCGTCTTCTCCAGGAGGCCCGGGCCGAAGCCGCCGAGCAGCGCGGCATAGCCGGGATCCTCGACCAGCTGGCCGAACTCGCGCCGGACGGTCGCGAAGAAATCGGCGCCGTAATCGGCCTCGGCGTAGATGGGGTCCTCGGTGTCGCGGGGACGGTGGAAGGCATGCTCGGCGATGCGGGCGATGGTGGATTGCGCCAGCGCCTCCGTGCCGAAGAGCATGTAGCCGTCGCCGCCCTGGAAGCTGGATTCCTCGCGCACCGCGAAGCCGGCCTTGGCGAGGTTGTAGCGGGCCTGCGGCGGGAAGAGGTAGTCGAGCCGGTCGGCGAGGCTCTTGGGATGCGCGCCGCGGCCGATGCTCTCGCCATGCGTGTCGAAGAGCACGAGCTCGACGTCCGACATGCCGTGCTTCTTCAGCAGCTCCGCAAGGCGGAGCTTGAGGCGCTCCACCAGGTAGGAGGCGGCGAGCTGGCCGACGTAGCGGCCGCTGTCCGAATAGCCGAACTGCAGGCAGAGGCGGCCGTGCTGGCGCAGGTAGTCGCGGAAATGCGGGCTGCGCAGCGCCTCGTCCAGCACGCGCTCGCCGCGCTCCAACGCCGTCGCGGTCTCGAAGAGCGGCGATATCTCGATGTGGCGGTCCACGCCGAAATGCTTGGCCAGCCAGAGCGCTGATAGCAGCGTGTAGCCCGTCTCGGTCTCGGCGATCAGGAAGCGGATGGGGATGGAGCCGTCCACATGCTTCACGATCTGCGCGATGCTCATCACAAGCTTCGCGGCCGAGGCCTGCTCGGCGAAGAGCCCGCCGAAATCCACCGGCTGGGCCTCGACGCTCGCCAGCGCCGCGTTGATCTGCCCGAGCAGGCCGCGGCGCATGGAGAGGTCGTCGGGCGAGGTGGTGATCTCCAGCCGCTGGCGCAGCGCGTTGTGCAGCTGCGCCGAGTTCAGCCGGAAATGCGTGTGCGCGAGCGAGAGCCCGTGCGAGGCGAAGCCCGCCCTCGCGACAGCCAGCTTCATCCGCGCCGCATCGTCCGGCGCCGCGGCCAGCGCCGCGTCGAAGAGCGGCAGCAGCGCGGAGAGGTCGGTCATCGCGGCATCGCGGTGCAGGACCATCTCGCCCGAGAGCTTCTGGACGGAATCCGGATCGGGCTTGACGGGAACCGCTGCGGCCTGGCCTGCGACGGCCTCCAGCGCGGCGGCGATACGGGCGCGGATGGGCTCCGCGACCTCGCCCAGCGCTTCGAGCTGCCCGGACAGCCGCTCGAGCTGGTAGCGCTTCATGTCGAGGCGCAGCTTCAGCGTGTCCCACCAGCCGATGTCGGTGCGCCCGTCCGTGTCGTAGCCGACCCAGGAGGTCAGCACGACCGGACGTGGCATGACCGTGTGCCAGCGATCCGGCCAGACGGATTTCGCGGCGCCGAACAGCGCCTCGGCCAACCGGTCCAGCGCGTCGCGGCCGCGCAGGATGGCGGCATTGGCCTGGGTGAACTCTTCCCGCAGGTCCACCGGTGCCGGACGGTGCGGGATGCCACGCGGCGGCGGCTCGCCGGTGGTCGCCGCCTCGGCCAGCTTCGCGCCGGTCGCTGATGGCAGCGAGAAGGTCGGATGCGCAGTGAAGACCGCGGCGAAGCGCGTGCGCTCGACCGACGACCGGAAGGTCGCGAAAGGCACCGGGCTGTCGAGCGGATCGGGCCGCACCAGCCGGGCCGCGACGGCCTCCAGCGCCGCGTCCGGCGGCGTGCCCGGCACATGGCCGAGATAGGCGGCGAGACGCTTCGCCCGTCCCGCAGCCGCATCGTCCGATAGGTCCTGGACCAGCCCCTCCAGCCCGTCCATGTCCAGCGAGCCGTCGTCCAGCCGTCGGCTGATGGCCAGCGCCAGCAGCAGCACCGGATCTCCGAAGGGATCCTGGGCGGAGGCGAGGCGCGCGGCGTGCAGCCGGGCCAGCAGGTCGTCCAGGAGCGAAGGCGGGGGCATCGCGTCGTGCATGGCATGATGCTGCACCTGCGAAGGTCCCGGTTCCAGCGAAAAAGACCGGACGTATCGGGAAGAGTTCCGCGTCAGCCGCGGATCACCGCGCGGATCGCGAAGCTCGACTGTATCCGTGCCACGCCGGGCATGCGGCTCAGCTGCTCCTTGTGAATACGCTCGTAATCGGCCGCGTCGCGCGCCTCCACGCGCAGCAGGTAGTCGGCGACGCCGGTCATGAGGAAGCACTGCCGCACCTCGGGGCAGCGGCGCACCGCGGCCTCGAAGCGCCGGAGATGCTGGTCGGTCTGCCGGTCCAGCGTGATCTGCACGATGACGGTGACCTGGCCGGGCTCGGCCGGCTCCTCCAGCACGACGGTGTAGCCGCGGATGGTGCCGCCGCGCTCCATCAGCCGCAGCCGGCGCAGGCAGGCGGAGGGCGAGAGGCCCACCGCCTCGGCCAGGGCGGCGTTGGTGATCCGCGCGTCCTCGCGGAGGTGGCGGAGCATGGCCAAGTCGATCTCGTCGAGGGCGTTCATTCGCATATCCTGCAATTCTCTTGCAGAATCTTGCAAGATTGGGACGAACTTCGCCGATTCCGCCACGATACGCACGCTCATGCGCCTGCGCCCCACCTTATCCTGGATCGTTCCCCTTCCGGAGAGACTTGATGCGCATCCTCGTCCTGGGCAGCGGCGTGGTCGGCGTGACCAGCGCCTGGTACCTGGCGAAGGCCGGCCATGAGGTCATCGTCGTCGACCGCCAGCCCGCCCCCGGGATGGAGACGAGCTTCGCCAATGCCGGCCAGGTCTCGCCCGGCTATTCGGCGCCCTGGGCCGGCCCCGGTATCCCCATCAAGGCGATCAAGTGGCTGCTGATGCGCCATCGCCCGCTGGTGGTCTGGCCGCAGTTCGACCCCGCCTTCTGGTCCTGGCTCGTCCGGATGCTCGCCAACTGCACCGAGGCCGCCTACGCCACCAACAAGGGCCGCATGGTGCGCGTCGCCGAGTACAGCCGCGACATGCTGCGCGACCTCCGCGCCGAGACCGGCATCCAGTACGACCAGCGGATGCAGGGCACGCTGCAGCTCTTCCGCACCCAGAAGCAGCTCGACCATGTGCATGCCGATACGGAGGTCCTCGAGAAGGAGGGCGTCCCCTACGAGCTGCTCGACTCCGCCGATTGCGCGAGGGCCGAGCCCGCCCTCGCCCGCGTGCCCGGAAAATACCTGGGCGGGCTGCGCCTGCCGGGCGACGAGACCGGCGACGCGCATGTCTTCACGCAGGAGCTCGCGAAGCTCGCGGCCGCCGCCGGCGTCACCTTCCGCCAGGGCGTGACCATCCGCGGCATCCTCGCCGAGGGCGACCGGATCGCGGGCGTCGAGACCGACCAGGGCCGCCTCACCGCCGACCGCTACGTCGTCGCGACCGGCAGCTTCTCCACGGGGCTGGTGAAGCCGCTGGGCATCTCCATCCCGGTCTATCCGGTGAAGGGCTACTCCATCACCGTGCCCATCACCAACCCCGAGGGCGCGCCGGTCTCCACCGTGATGGACGAGACCTACAAGGTCGCGATCACGCGCCTCGGCGACCGCATCCGCGTGGGCGGCACGGCGGAGCTCTCGGGCTTCGACATCCACCTGCGCCAGGCGCGGCGCGACACCCTGGAGTTCTCGGTGGGCGACCTCTTCCCCGACGGCGGCGACATCCCGCGGGCGAGCTTCTGGTCCGGCCTCCGCCCCATGACGCCGGACGGCACGCCCATCATCGGGCCGACGAAGTACCGCAATCTCTTCCTCAACACCGGCCACGGCACGCTGGGCTGGACCATGGCCTGCGGCTCGGGCCGCGTGCTGGCCGACCTCGTCTCCGGCATCGCGCCCGAGATCGAGACCGGCGACCTCGCCGTCTCCCGCTACGCCTGAGGCACCGCACCTTCCACCGGCAGGACACCCTCATGCTGCATTGCAGTGCAGCGCGGCGCCAACCATGGCAGAATGTGCGCCGATGCCCGATGCCCCCACCGCCCGCAGCCGCAACATCGCGTCGCTGCGGCTGATCCTTCCCTATCTGAGGCCCTATGTCGGGCGCGCGATCGGCGCGGCGGCCGCCCTGCTGCTCGCCGCCGGGCTGCTGCTGCTCATCGGCCAGGGCGTGCGACAGCTGGTGGACGAGGGCTTCTCGGATGCCAGCCCTGCAGGGCTGAACCGCTCCGCGCTGCTCATGTTCCTCATCGTGGCGGCGCTGGCCGTCACCTCCTCCACCCGCTTCTACCTGGTCTCCTGGCTGGGCGAGCGCGTCGGCGCCGACCTCCGCCGCACCGTCTACGACCATGTGCTGAGCCTCTCGCCCGCCTATTTCGAGACCGCGCGCACCGGCGACATCCTGAGCCGCATGACGGCCGACGTGGCGCTGCTCCAGGCCCTCATCGGCTCGGCCATCTCCATGGGGCTGCGCGCGGGCCTGACCGCGATCGGCGCGCTCGCCATGCTGGTGACGACGAGCCCGAAGCTCGCCGGCATCGTCGTCGTCGTCCTGCCCATCGTGGTGATCCCCCTCGTCCTCTTCGGCCGGCGCGAGCGCCGCCTCTCCCGCACCGCGCAGGAGCGCGTGGCCGACCTCGCCGCCACCGCCGAGGAGACGCTGAACGGGTTGCGCGTGGTCCAGGCCTTCACGCACGAGCCCAACGAGCGCCGGCGCTATTCGGAGCAGGTCGAGGAATCCGTCGCCGCTTCGCTCCGCCGCGTCACCTCGCGCGCCGTGCTGATCCTCAGCGTCGTGCTGCTCGGCTTCGGCGCCATCACGCTGAGCCTCTGGATCGGCGGACATGACGTCATCAGCGGCCGCATGTCCGCCGGCGAGCTCTCCGCCTTCGTCTTCTACGCGGTGCTGCTGGCCAACAACGGCGCCGTGATGAGCGAGCTCTGGGGCGAGATCCAGCGCGCCGCCGCCGCGGCCGACCGACTCATCGAGGTGATCGAGACGAAGCCCTCCATCACCGCGCCACCGAGCCCCGCCCGGCTGCCCACGCCACCGCAGGGCCGCTTCGCCTTCGAGGACGTCACCTTCCACTATCCCACCCGCCCGGACGCGGCCGCGCTCGACCGCTTCTCCCTCAGTGTGGAGCCCGGCGAGACCGTCGCCCTCGTCGGCCCCTCGGGCGGCGGCAAGACCACCGTCCTGCAGCTGCTGCTGCGCTTCTACGATCCCGCCTCCGGCCGCGTGACCATGGACGGCGTGGACATCCGCACGCTCGACCCCGCCGACCTCCGCCACCGCATGGGCCTCGTGCCGCAGGAGGCCGTCATCTTCAGCGCCAGCGCCGCCGAGAACATCCGCTACGGCCGCCCCGACGCCACCGACGCCGAGGTCGAGGCCGCCGCCCGCGCCGCCGCGGCGCACGGCTTCATCGCGGCGCTGCCGCAAGGCTATGCCAGCCCGCTTGGCGCGCGCGGCGTGATGCTCTCGGGCGGGCAGCGCCAGCGCGTCGCCATCGCCCGAGCCATCCTGCGCGACCCGCCCGTGCTGCTGCTCGACGAAGCCACCAGCGCGCTCGACGCGGAATCCGAGCAGGCCGTACAGAAGGCGCTGGCCCACCTCTCGCAGGGACGCACCACGCTGGTCATCGCGCATCGCCTCGCCACCGTGCGCCGCGCGGACCGGATCATCGTGCTGGAAGGCGGGCGCATCACGGCGCAGGGACGCCACGAGGATCTGGTTGCGCGGGACGGGCTGTACGCGCGACTGGCGGCCCTGCAATTCGCGGGAGAGGTGTAGGCAGGGGGGCGCCGTCCCCCTGCACCCCCTGCCAAAGGCCGAAAGGCCCTTGGAACCCGGATCTAGACGTTGCCGCAACTGGGTCCATGCGCCACGCTGCGCCGCAGCAGCGGAGATGTGGCATGGGCAAGATCCTCGATGAGATGTCGGTCGCGCGGTACTGGCGCGACGGCTACGTGACGCCGCTGCGGGCCTGCTCGCCCGAGCAGGCCGAGGCCTGGCACCAGGACGTGCTGCGCTGCTGCGGCGAGGCGGAGCGCCCGGTCTCCGAGACCGGCATCCGCCAGCCCTCGACCCGGGTGAAGCCCTACCTGCTCTTCCCCTGGGCCGCCGATCTCGTGCGGAACCCGGCCATCCTGGACGCGGTGGAGGACGTGATCGGGCCGGACATCCTGGTCTTCCACACCACCCTCTGGTGGAAGCCGGCGGGCACCGAGGGCTTCGTCCCCTGGCACCAGGACGCGACCTATTTCGGCCTGGCGCCCCACGAGCACGTCACCGCCTGGATCGCGCTGACGCCGAGCACCGAGCAGAGCGGCTGCGTCACCATCCTGCCGGGCTCGCACAAGCACGGGCAGCTGCCGCATGCCGACCGCAAGGACCCGCGCATGATGCTCTCGCGCGGGCAGAGCGTGACGGTCGACATCGAGGAGCGCGCGGCGGTGCCGATCCCGCTGCAGCCCGGCCAGTTCTCGCTGCACGACACGCTGGTGCTGCACGCCTCGGCGCCCAACCGCTCCAGCCACGACCGGATCGGGCTGGGGATCAGCTACATCCCGGCACGGGTGAAGCATGTCGGGCCGACGCGGCTCTCGGCGACGCTGGTGCGCGGCGAGAACCGCCACGACCATTTCGACCTGGAGCCGCGCCCGGCGGCCGAGGCCGATGCCGCCGCGCTGGCGACCCATGCCGACAGCATCGGCCGCTTCTGGATCGCCAGTGAGTCGATCCCGGAGATGAAGCTGGTGCATTGATCTCGCCCTCAGACGGCGGGCGCGGTCAGGGCAAGCAGCCCTGACCCGCGCGCTTGCCTTCGCCGCGCGGCTGTAGCGCCCGCGGCACTGTCGCCCGCGGCACTGTCGGTTGGGCGGCGCCGGCCGCCGGGCGGCCGGATTCTTCGTGGGCTCGACGATCCCGGAAGGTCGAGCGCCTACCTTCCCGCGCGCATCCTGACGCCCCGTAGCTCCAGATCCTCGTTCACCCGCATCTGGAAGTCCGCGACGGTGTCGCGCACGCCGAACATCTGCGGCTCCTGGTGCAGCGGGATCATCGGCAGCAGCTCGCGGAAGCGGGTCCAGTAGGCGCGGGCCAGCTCCTGGCGCTTCGCCTGGTCCGTCTCCACGCCGATCTGCTCGAGGAGCGTGTTCATCTGCGGGTCGGAGAAGTTGCCCCAGTTGAAGGAGCCCTCGCCCAGCAGCTCGCGGCCGGGATTGGTGATGTCGAAGTTGCCGGGCGTCCAGCCGAGCATCCAGAACTGGTATTCCTTGTTCGCGCCGCGCTGCAGGAAGCGGCCGAAGGGCACGGCGTCGAGCCGCGCCTGGATGCCCACGCGCTGGAGCATGGCGACGATGGACTGGCAGATCGCCTCGTCGTTCACGTAGCGGTTGTTGGAGCAGCCGAGCGCGATGCGGAAGTTGGTCGCCCCCGCCTCGGCCAGCAGCCGGCGAGCAGCTTCGGGGTCGAAGGGCAGCCGCTCGTTGGAGGCGGCGTCGAAGCCGCTCACCGCCGGCGCGATGGGCAGGCCGGAGGCGGTGGTGGAGTTGCGCAGCACCACGCGGCGGATCGTCTCCATGTCGATCGCCTGGTACATCGCCCGGCGCACGCGCACGTCGCGCATCGGGTTGGGCGTGCCGGGCTGGTCGATGAGCTCGGGCCGCGTCACGTCCATGGCAAGGTAGATGGTCCGCGCCGTCGGGCCCTGCATGAGCCGGATGCCGGGCGCGTTCTGCACGCGCGGAATGTCCTGCAGGGGCACGTGGTACATCAGGTCCAGCTCGCGCGAGAGCAGCGCCGCTACGCGCGTCGGCGCACTGGAGACGGGGCGGAAGACCGCCCGGGTGATGCCCGTGTTGTAGTTCTCCCGGTAGTCCGGATTGGGCACGAGCACGGTGCGCTCGTCCGCCAGCCGCTCCACCATCCGGAAGGGACCGGTGCCGTTGGTGTTGAGCTGCACGAAGGTGCTGGTGGCACCCGGCTGCCCCGCGCGGGCCACGGAGAAGGCGTTGTTCGCCTCGACCCAGGGCCTGCTCATGACGAAGAAGAGGGTGAGGTCCTGCAGCAGGATCGGGTTCGGCCCGCGCGTCTCGATCTCGACGGTATGGTCGTCGATCACGCGGGCGGCGGTGACCGACTGCACCGTATAGGCCATGTCGTTCTGCCGGACGCGCTCGAGGCTGTAGACCACATCAGCCGCGGTGAAGGCCTCGCCGCCGTGGAAGCGGACGTTGCGGCGGAGGTGGAAGCGCCAGACGGTCGGGCTCGGCATCTCCCAGCGTTCGGCCAGCGCGGGCGCCAGCGAGCCGTCGGGCTCGCGGCGCACCAGCGGCTCGTAGATGTTGCTCTTCATGGCATTGGTGACGCCGTGGTTGTTGGCGTGCGGGTCGAGCCCGAGGATGTCGTTGGCCGTCGCCCAGGTGAAGGTCGTCGCGGACGCCGCCAAGGGAGCAAGCGGGGCCGCGGCGGCCAGGGCAATGGCGATCAGCCCCGCGCGCGAGCTGCGCCGGGCGTTGGGGAACCACATGATTTTTCTCCCTGCATGAAGTGGCTGCAACATGGCGAAGCGCGAGGGCCGATGTCCAGTTCGGTCTTCACAAGGGATTCCGGAACGTCTTGAGTGGGCGGAATGGGAGCACCGCGATGATTCTCTTCGAAAATGCCCGGCTCTGGGACGGCTTCGCCGACGAGGCGAGGCCCGGCATGTCCGTCCTCGTCGAAGGCGAGACGATCCGCGAGGTCGCACCCTCCATCGCGAGCGTCTCTGCCCGGCGCATCGACCTCGGCGGCCGGACGCTGATGCCGGGGCTGGTCGACTGCCACGTCCACCTCATCGCCTCCGTCGTGAACCTCCAGGCCAATGCGCTGCTGCCGGACGCGGTCGTGGCATTCCGCGCGGGAAAGCTGATGCGCGAGATGCTGATGCGCGGCTTCACCACCGTGCGCGACCTCGGCGGCGCCACGCTCGGCCTGCGGCTCGCCTGGGAGGAAGGGCTGATCGAGGGGCCGCGGACCTCGCTCTGCGGCAAGGCGCTCTCGCAGACCGGCGGGCACGCGGATTTCCGCACCCGCGCCGACGTCAGGGACTTCGCCTTCTTCGAGAGCCGGCTCGGATCGATGGGCCGCGTGGCCGACGGGGCGGACGCCGTGCGCCGCGCCTGCCGCGAGGAGATCAAGGGCGGCGCCGACTACATCAAGCTCATGGCCAATGGCGGCGTGGCCTCGCCCTCGGACCCCATCGCCTTCCTGGGCTATTCCGACGCCGAGCTGCGCGCCGCCGTCGAGGAGGCGGCGATGGCGCAGACCTATGTGGCCGCGCATCTCTACACCGACGAGGCGATCGCCCGCGCTGTCAGCGCCGGCATCCGCAGCCTGGAGCACTGCAACCTCATCACCGAGGCCACGGCGAAACTCGCGTCCGAGGCCGGCTGCATCGCCTGCCCCACGCTCGTCACCTACCGGGCGCTGAAGGAGGAGGGGGCGTCGCTCGGCCTCGGGCCCGAGAGCGTCGCCAAGATCGACGATGTGGGGCTGGCCGGGCTGGAATCGCTGGACCGCATGCGCAGGGCCGGGCTGCGGATGGCCTTCGGCACCGATCTGCTCGGGCCGATGCATCGCCGGCAATCCGAGGAGTTCCTGATCCGCCGCGAGGTCCTGCCTGCCGCCGAGATCCTGCGCAGCGCGACCAGCCACGCCGCCGTGCTGCTGCGGCAGAAGGGCCGCATCGGCTGCGTCGCGCCGGGCGCCCTCGCGGACCTGCTGGTGGTCGAGGGCGACCCGCTGGAGGACCTCGCCCTGCTCACCGGCCAGGGCGCGCACCTCGCCGCGATCGTCCAGGGCGGCCGCTTCGTCAAGGACGCGCTGTGAAGTTCCTCTTCATCAACGGGCCCAATGCCAATCTCTACGGGCTCGAGCCCTCTGGCACCTATGGGCGCGAGACCTTTCCTGACATCGCCGCCCGCTGCCATGCCAAGGCCGGCTCGCTCGGCGTCGAGCTCGACTTCCGGCAGAGCCAGGACGAGGGCGAGATCATCGCCTGGATCCAGCAGGCGCGCGGCGACGCCGACGGGCTCATCATCAACGCGGCCGGCCTGTCCTATACGTCGATCGCCATCATGGACGCGCTCCTGACCTTCGACGGGCCCGTCATCGAGGTGCACATGTCCAACATCCACCGGCGCGAGCCCTTCCGGAACAGGACCTACACCTCGAAGGCCGCGACGGGCTCCATCTGCGGGCTCGGGCCGCTGGGCTACGAGATCGCCATCCAAGCCATGACAGGACTCGTGCAATGACCGCCCTCGTCTTCTACAGCGACTTCGACGAGCCCGACGCCTGGGAGGCCGCGCTGAAGGCTCAGATGCCGGAGCTGGACTTCCGCCGCGGCGGCGACCCCGAGGGCGTCGTGGCGGCGCTGGTCTGGAAGCCGCCGGCCGGCTTCTTCGCCGGCTATCGCGACCTGAAGCTGGTCATCAACCTCGGCGCCGGCGTGGACAGCCTGGTGCGCCGCGACGACCTCCCTGCCCTTCCCATCAGCCGGCTGAATGACGCCGGCATGATCCAGCTCATGTCCTCCTACGTGACGCATGCGGTCACCCATTACGCGCGCGACTTTCACCTGATGGAGCGCAACCGGCTCAAACACGTCTGGGAGTACATCCATCCGCGCGCGCTCTCCTCGCACCGCGTCTCCGTGATGGGGCTGGGCGAGCTGGGCGGGGCCGCCGCGGCCGCGCTGGCCGGCATGGGCTACGACGTCACCGGCTGGGCACGCAGCGCGAAGAGCATCCCCGGCGTGCGCTGCCTGTCCGGCGCGGATGGCTTTTCGGCCGCGCTGCGCGAGGCGGACACGGTGGTGCTCATGCTGCCGCTGACGCCGGAGACCACGGGCGTCATCGACGCGGCGGCGCTCGCCGGCATGAAGCGCGGCGTGAACCTCGTCAATGTCGGCCGTGCCGGGCTGGTGGACGAGGAGGCGCTGATCGCGGCGCTGCGCGAGGGCCAGGTCGCCGAGGCCACGCTCGACGTGTTCCGGGAGGAGCCCCTGCCCGCCGGCCATCCGTTCTGGGCCATGGAGAACGTGCGCATCACGCCGCATATCGCCAGCATCACCGTGCCGGAGGGCGCGGCGGTGGATGTCGCGGAGAGCATCCGCCGCGTGCTGCGCGGCGAGCCGCCGCTGCACCAGGTGGACCTGGCGCGGGGGTACTGAGCGCCCCCGGGGCATCCCAGGGGGACGCTCAGCGCAGCTCGACGCGGTTCCGCCCCGCCTCCTTCGCGGCGTAGAGCGCGATATCGGCCCGTTTCAGGATCTCTCCCAGATCCCGGTCCGCCTCGGCACGATCCGTCACGCCGATGCTGACCGTGAAGGGCACCGGCTCCCCGCGCCATTCATGCGCGAAATCCTGCCGCTCGAAGATCTCGCGCAGCGCTTCCGCCGTGGCACGCGCCTGCTCCGCGGCCGCGCCGGGCATGACCGCGACGAACTCCTCGCCGCCGAGCCGGGCGAAGATGCCCTCCTCCCGCAGGCCCGTCGCGCCGACCTTGGCCAGCACGCACAGCACCTCGTCCCCGCGGTCATGGCCGTAGGTGTCGTTCACCCGCTTGAAGTGGTCCACGTCGAGGATCATCAGCGCGAAGGGGTCCTTCGTCTGCATCATCGCCTTCGCCGTATCGGTGATGGAGCGGCGGTTGGGCAGGTTCGTCAGCTCGTCGGTGGCCGCCTGCTTCTGCAGCAGCTCCATGAAGCGGACGCGGTCGGTGATGTCGCGGATCACGGCGGTGAACTCGGTCAGCCCGTTCACGCTGATCTTCGAGATCGCGATCTCCACCGGAATCCGCGTTCCGTCCCGGTGCACCCCGTGGATCAGGTTCCGCTCCTCCATCTGGCGCGAGGGCACCGGCGATTGCGCGAAGTGCTGGACATGGCCGTGATGCGCGTGCCGGACGCGCTCGGGCAGCAGCGCATCCAGCGGCTGGCCGAGCATCTCGGCCTGGTCGTAGCCGAAGAGCCTTTCGGCCGCGCGGTTGAACAGGGTGATCCGCTGCTGGTGGTCGATGGTGACGATGGCGTCGTAGGCCGCGTCCACCACCAGGCGGAACCGGGAGGTGCTCGTCTCGAGCTGCTGCGTCAGCAGCATCTTCGGCGTGATGTCGATGCCCGTGAGGAAGATCTCCTGGACGGTCCCCGCCGCATGCCGGTGGCGGAAGGGCTTGAGCGACAGCCGCCACCAATGGCTGCCGTCGCGGAGGTCGTAGGCCTGCTCGATCTCCTGCGGGTCCAGGGATTCCAGGCATTCGCGGATCTTGCCGCCGAGCTCGCGGCGGGCGTAGCTCGGGATGACGTCGTCGAGGAGGAAGGGGAAGCCGCGTGCCCTCGCCCGGCTCCCCTCGACCATCTCGAGGAACTTGTCGTTGCACGCCGTGACGAGAAGGTCGTTGCCCTCGCTCCGGCGGACGATGGCGACACTCGAGGCGATGCCATCGACGATTTCCTTCATCTGCTCGGTCCAGCCATCCATCCGGAATCTCCAGCCACGCTGTCGGTCGTCCCCCAGATATCGGCGGTGGTATTGACCGTCCCCTAACGCGGCCCCCGCTATGCGACGCCGAAGATGCCGCCGTGCTGGAAGGCGGCCTCGATGTATCGCGCGAAGGCCCGCACCGCGGGCCGGCTCGCCGGGCCCGGCAGGGCGGCCAGCACCAGCCGGACCGGCGGCAGGCCGGGGTCGAGCGGCAGCGAGGTGATGCGGCTGCCGTCGATCGCGTGCGGGCTCTCCGGCTGCACGTTCTGGATGGTCCAGCCGAGCCCGTTCCCCACCAGCCCCCGCAGCAGCTCCTGGCTGCGCGAGCGGAAGGCGATTCGCGGCGTCAGCCCCAGGCCGCGGAACATGCCCACGAAATAGTCACGCGAATGCGGCAGGTCGAGGAGGAGAAAGGGCTCCTCCGCCAGCTCCGCGAGGTGCACCCCCGGCGCACGTGCCAGCCGGTGGCGGATCGGCAGCACGGCCACGGGAGCCAGCTGCGCGACGGGCGTGACCTCCAGCCCGCCGAACATGCCGAAGTCGTAGGTCAGCGCGATCTCGGTGCGTCCGGATGTCAGGCCGGCCAGCATCTCGTCATGGTCGCCCTCCTCCACGCGGATGGAGAGTCCCGGCGCGTCGCGGCCCAGCCCGGCCAGCAGCGCCGGCAGATAGCGGGGCGCCAGGGTGAGGAAGCAGCCCATGGCCACCTCGCCCGCCGCCTCCTGCCCCAGCGAGGCCGAGGCGTGCAAGAAGTCCTCGGCATGGCGCAGCAGCAGCCGCGCCTCGGCCACCACCCGCGCGCCGGCGGGGGTCAGCGTCACGCCGCGCGCGTGGTGCCGCAGCAGCAGCGCCAGGCCGAGCTCCGCCTCCAGCGCCGCCACCGCCTCGGAGATGGAGGGCTGCGACACGTGCATCCGCCGCGCCGCGCCCGTGACCGAGGAGGCATCCGCCACCGCCACGAGATAGCGCAGCGACCTTAACGAGAGGTTGGCGAGCTGAATCGGATTTTCCTATGCCAAAGCCCGGAAATCCATATTTCTCCGATGCCGCAAGCCTGCGCAAGATCAGGGCAAAGGAGTTCCTGCATGATCCGCACCGGCAACCAGTACCGCGAGGGCATCCGAGACGGCCGCGAGGTCTGGATCGACGGCGAGCGCGTGAAGGACGTCGCGTCCCACCCCGCCTTCAAGCCCATCGTGGACGTGAAGGCCCGCATGTACGACCTCGCGCATGAGCCCGCCCATCAGGACGCGCTCACCTATGTCGAGAACAACGAGCGCCATTCCGTCTTCCAGCAGCCCCCCACCACGCAGGAGCACTGGCACCGGAAATGGGCCAGCATCGACCTGCTGATGAAGGACATCGGCGGCGTCGCGACCCGCCTGGGCGACGAGACGGTCGGCGAGATGTGGTCGCTGCAGGACGGCCGCGACATCCTCGCCCAGATCGACCCGCGCTTCGCCGACAACATCGACCGCCACATCCGCCGCGTGGTGGAGCAGGACATCTTCCACGTCTCCGCCAACACCGACCCCAAGGGCGACCGCTCGCGGCCCGTGGAGGAGCGCGACCCGGACATGATGATCCGCGTCGTGAAGGAGACCGACGCCGGCATCATCGTGCGCGGCGCCAAGTTCGAGACCGCCTCCGCCTATGCCGACCAGGCCTATCTTAAGCCCACCGTCGGCGCCTGGACGAGCGAGAAGGAGAGCATCCACGCCGTCGGCTGCATCGTGAAGATGGGCGCGCCGGGCGTGAAGCACATCTGCCGCATGCCCTTCGCCACGCGCGGCCGCCCGGAGGACGCCCCCCTCGCCTCCCGCTTCGACGAGGTCGAGGCGCTGATGGTGCTGGACGACGTGCTCATCCCCTGGGAGGACGTGTTCTTCTACCGCCACACCATCGCCGCCCAGCAGGTGCGCGCCACGCTGCACCGCTACAGCGCCTTCCCCTATGTGCTGCGCGTGCTCTTCACCGCCGACATGATGATCGGCGCAGCCATGTGGAACGCCAAGCAGACGGGGCTGGAGAAGCTCCAGGCCGTGCAGGAGAAGCTGGCCGAGCTGGTCTGCTACCGCGAGGGCATCCGCGCGCATCTGGTCGCCTCCATCGCGCTGGCGGAAAGATCGCCGGCGGGGCTGCTGATGCCCAACCAGTCCATCCTCTATGCGGGCCGCGTGCTGGCCTGCAGCCAGCTCCCCGTGATGATGCACGCGGCGCGCGAGCTGATCGGCGGCCAGATCTGCGTGACGCCGGACGTCGCGCAGTTCCAGGGCGGCGCCGGCAGCTGGCTCGAAAAATTCTACACGCTGAACAGGGAATGGGGCGCCGAGGACCGGCGCAAGCTGCTCGCCTTCGCGCGCGACCTGCTGAACAGCGACTACGCCGGCCATCGCCTCGCCTTCGTGCAGTTCGCGCAGGCGCCGCACTTCAACCACCTGGCGGCGGTGTACAAATCCTTCGACTTCTCCGGCCCGCTCGACTTCGTGCGCAACAGCGCGGGGCTTTCGGACCGCATCCTCGGCAAGACGGAAACCACGCACTGATGCCCACGCACACCCGCATCCGCCCCTTCAACACGAAGGACGCCTATCCCGAGCAGAGCCTCGACAACGACGTCTGCATGGCCGTGCGCGCCGGCAACACCGTCTACCTGCGCGGCCAGACGGCCATGGACCTGGACGGGAAGATCGTCGGCGTGGGCGACGCCGCGGCGCAGACCGAGAACGCCATGAAATGCGCCGAGATCCTGCTGAAGGAAGCCGGCGCCGAGCTCCAGGACGTCTGCAAGATCGTGATCTACATCACCGACCGCGCCTATCGCGAGACGGTGTACCGGGTCGTCGGCAAATGGCTGAAGGGCGTCTTTCCCGTCAGCACGGGCATCATCGTGAACGGCCTCGCCAAGCCGGAATACCTGATGGAGATCGACATCATCGCGGAGATTCCCGCGGATCGCGCCTGATGCGAGGGGCTCTGCCCCTCGGTTGTCTCGCCTTCGGCGCCAACCCCGCCAGGGCTTTCGGCCCTGGACCCTAAAACTGATGGGGTGCAGGGCAAAAAGCCCTGCTGGGGGAGTTTGAGGGGGCAAAGCCCCCTCAAGTCCGGCATAACGTTTGCTTCACAAAAACACCAACAAGGAGGCTGACCATGGTTCGGATGACGCGGCGCCAATCGGCGCTCCTCGGTGCGGGGCTTCTCGCCGCCCCTCACATCGCCAATGCCCAGGCCAACCGCATCGCCGTCTCCATCTGGGGCGGCTCCTGGCGCGACATGGTGCAGAAGCAGGTGGCCGAAAAATTCACCGCCGAGACCGGTGCCACCGTCGAGTTCCAGACCGGCGGCACCGTCGACCGCCTGAACCGCGCCCGCCTCTCCCGCGCGGCCCCCGAGGCGGACCTGACCTTCACCACCTCGCATTTCGGCTGGCTCTACGCCAACGACAACCTCTACGAGACGCTCGACCTCTCCAAGGTGCCCAACGCCACGAACCTCGTGGAGCAGGCCAAGATCAGCCCCTTCCACCTCGGCACCTGGGCCTATGTCTACACCATCGGCTACCGGCCCGACCTGCTGCCCGGCGTCACCTTCGAATCCTGGGGCGACCTCTGGAAGCCCAACATGCTCAACAAGATCGCGGCTCCGGACTTCGACCCGAGCCACATCATCGTGGCCGCCGCGGTCCTCGAAGGCGGCGACGCCGCCACCTGGGAGCGCGGCCAGGCCCGCCTCCGCGCGCTTCGCCCCAACTTCAAGGCCTTCTACACCAACGACGCCAACAGCCAGCAGCTCATCGGCAGCGGCGAGACGCCCGTGCAGGTCATCCTCTCGATGAACGCGCACCACATGGTCAACGAGGGCATCAACGTCCGCCTCGCCATCCCCAAGGAGGGTGCGGTGCTCGGCGTCGACACCATCGCCATCATGAAGGGCAGCCGGAAGCAGGAGCTCGCCTACCGCTTCATCAACACCTGCCTCGATGCCGGCGTGCAGGGCGCCATCTGCGCCGACAAGAAGGGCAGCCCGACCGTTTCCAACGCGACGGTCGCCCCGGCCGTCGCCGCGCTGCCGGGCGTGTTCACCACGCCGGAACAGTGGCGCACCCAGGCGATGATCATCGACCACCGGCTGCGGGCGGAGAAGACCAACGAGTGGCGGCGGTGGTTCCAGGAGAACATCATCGCGCGGTAAAAGATCGAGGGGCTTTGCCCCTCGAGCTCCCCAGCAGGAAACTCGTTTCCTGCACCTTCATCAATTGAAAGCTCCTGGGTGAAGCGACCCTTCCTTGGCCTCTTCGTCACCCCCGCCGTGCTCGTCGCGGCGGGCTTCGTGCTGGCCATGGCCGCCGTGCTGCAATACGCCGTGCTCGCCCACATCCCCGGCGAGCTGGAGCCCGGCGGCTTCAGCCTCATGCACTTCCGCGACATGATGAAGCCGCTCTACGCCGGCGTCTTCTGGGACACCGTGCGCATCTGCTTCCTCAATGCCTTCCTCGCACTGCTCGCCGCCTACCCGCTGGCCCTGGCGCTGGTGCGCGCCCAAAACCCCTACCTGAAATCGGCAATCCTCATCATCTCCGTCACGCCACTTTTCCTCGGCGAGGTGATCCGCACCTACGCCTGGATCATCGTCCTCGGGAACCGCGGCTTCGTGAACGCCACGCTGATGGCGATCGGCGTCATCGACCGCCCCATCGCGCTCATGTTCACCGAGACGGGCGTGCTCATCGCCCTGGTCCACGTCACCCTGCCGGTGGTGGTGATCATGCTCGCCGCCGCCATCAGCCACATCGACCGCGACCTGGAGCGCGCCGCCGCCGCCCTCGGCGCCAAGCCGCTGCGCGTCTTCCTGACCGTGACCCTGCCCCTCTCCATGCCCGGCATCGTCGCCGGCCTGACCACCGGCTTCGCCTGGACCTTCTCCGCCTTCGCGACCCCACAGCTCATCGGCGGCGGGCGGGTGAACATGCTGTCCAACCTCGTCTATTCCCTGGGCTTCGCGTCCTTCAACTTCCCTTTCGCCGCCGCCCTCTCCGTCGCCGGCCTGGTCCTGACGGGGATCGCGCTGGCCGGCTTCCGCGCGCTGCTGCGGCCGCTAAACCGCATCGCCGCAAGATGATCGGCACCGTCTTCCGGATCCTGGTCGCGCTGCTGCTCGGCTTCGTGCTGCTGCCCGCCGTCGTCGCCGTGATCGCCGCCTTCGACGCGCGCTCCGTCATCGCCTTCCCGCCGCAGACCCTCTCGCTCCGCTGGTTCCACCGCGCCGTCACCTACGAGGATTTTCAGTCCGGCTTCACCAACAGCCTCTTCGTGGCCGCCGTCGCCTCCACCCTTTCCGTCGTGATCGGCAGCGGCGTCGCCTATGCGATCGACCGCTACCGCTTCCGCGGCAGGGCCACGCTGGAGGCGCTGCTGCTGGCGCCGCTCGCCATCCCGCACTTCACCATCGGCCTCGGCGCGCTGATCGTGGCCGCGCAGATCGGCCAATCGCGCGGCTGGCCCGTGGTGATCCTCACGCATGTCGTGATGGTGCTGCCCTTTGTGCTGCGCAGCCTCTACGTCTCGCTGCGCAACGTCGACCCGCGGCTGGAGCAGGCGGCCCTCTCCCTCGGCGCGCGCCCGGGCCGCGTGATCTGGACCGTCACCCTCCCCGCCCTCGCCCCTGGCCTCGCCGGCGGCTGGCTCTTCGCGGCCATTCTTTCGTTCAACGAGTTCACCGCCTCGCTCTTCGTCACGGCCCAGCGCACCCAGACGCTGCCGGTCGCCATGTACAACTACGTGCGCGAATACGCCGATCCCTCGATGGCCGCGATCTCGGCGCTCTACATCCTGTTGACGACCATCGTCCTGGTCATCGCCAACCGCTTCCTCGGCCTCGGCCGCATCCTGGGAACCGAAGATGCTCGCCACTGAAGCGCTCCGCCTGGACGGCGTGAGCAAGCGCTTCGGCGCCGTCACCGCCCTGCACGAGGCCTGGCTGAACGTCGAGGACGGCGAGTTCATCACCCTTCTCGGCCCCTCTGGTTGCGGCAAGACGACGCTGCTGAACCTGATCGCCGGCTTCCTGGAAGCCGACGCCGGCGAGATCTTCATCGGCGGCCGGCTCGTCACCCAGCTTCCCGTATGGGAGCGCGACCTGGGCATGGTGTTCCAGTCCTATGCGCTCTTCCCGCACATGGATGTCGCTGACAACATCGGCTACGGCCTGCGCGCCCGCGGCATCGGCAAGGCCGAGGCTGCCCAGCGCGTCGAGGAGGCGCTGGCCCTCGTCCGCCTCTCCGCCCTGGCCAGGCGCCGCCCGCGCGAGCTCTCCGGCGGCCAGCAGCAGCGCGTGGCCCTCGCCCGCGCGCTGGTCATCCGTCCGCGCCTTCTCCTTCTCGACGAGCCCTTCTCCGCACTCGACCGCAATCTCCGCGCGGAGATGCAGATCGAGCTCAAGGAGATCCAGCGGCGCCTCGGCGTCACCACCATCTTCGTGACGCACGACCAGGGCGAGGCCATGTCGATGTCCGACCGCGTGGCCGTGATGTCGGAGGGCCGCATCCTCCAGCTCGACACGCCCGAGGGCATCTACCGCCGGCCCGCCCATCCCTTCGTCGCCGGCTTCGTGGGCGATGCGACCATGCTGCCCGGCCACCTGATCCGCCGCGACGGCACGGCGGCGCTGGTGCGGGCCGCGGGCCGGAACTTCACCGTGCCCGCCGGGCCGCTGGAGGCGCTGGCCGAGGGCGCCGCCGTCCTGCTCTACCTGCGCCCCGAGCATCTCTCGCCTGAGGACGAGGGCCTCGCCGGCACCGTCGCCAGCCGCGCCTATCTCGGCGACCGCGCCGAGCTGGTCGTGGAGGTGCCCGAGGCTGGCCGCATCCTGCTGCGCGTGCCCGGCGTCGAGGCCCTGCACCGCTGGCCGGTCGGCGCGCCCATCCACATCGGATTCTCCCGCGCCGAGCCGGTCGCCTTCCCCGCTTGACCAGGCGGCCGGATGCCGGGGCGGCGCGCCCTCATCCCCGCCCGAGCCAGGCCGCGACGATCCGCCCCACCTCGCGATGCACCCCGTCGCGCTTCGCGCCGGGGACATCCGCGAGGTCGTAGAACGACGCCACCACCACCGGCGCCCGCTCGGGCGGCCGGACCAGCGCGACCACATTGGCCCAGCTCTCGCCCGAGCCGGTCTTGTCCGCGACGCGCCAGCCTTCCGGCAGGCCCGCGCGCAGCCGGGCGCTGCCGGTCGGGCTCGCCGCCATCCAGCCCTCCAGCCGCTCGCGCGAGGCCGCGGACAGCGCCTCGCCCAACAGGATCATACGCAGCGTCTCCGCCATCTGACGGGGCGTGCTCGTGTCCATCTCGCCCAGGACGCGGTTGAGGCCCGGCTCGTTGCGGTCCAGCCGGGTCAGCGGATCGCCGATCCCGCGCAGCCACCGCGTCAGCCCCACGGGCCCGCCCACGGAGGGCAGCAGCAGGTTGGCGGCGGTGTTGTCGCTGAGGCCGACCATCCCTTCCGCCAGGGTCTCGACCGGCAGGCCGCCCTGCGCCAGATGCTCCCGCGCGACGGGCGCGTATTCGAGCAGGTCCGCCGCGCTGTAATCCACGCGGCGGTTGAGCCTCTCCTCGCCGGCATCCACCCGCGCCAGCACGGCGGCCGCGAGCAGCGCCTTGAAAGTGCTGCACATCAGCACCCGGTCCTCCGACCGATGCGCGAGGCTACGGCCCGAGCCGGTGTCCAGGGCGAAGACGTGGAGCCGCCCGCCCTCCCGCTGCTCCAGCGCGGCCAGGGGATCCTCGGCCGCCAGGGCCGGCGTGGCGGCAAGCCCGGCGAGCCCTGTCGCCAGCAGGCGGCGCGTGATGGAATGGCGCATGTGGTCCTCCGTCTTTCCGGCGCTCTTACAGAACGGTTGCCCGGCGCGCGAGGTTGCGCCGCAGCATTCCCCCGCCTAGGCTCGCCGCGTGACCGTGACCCGCGCCCTGCCCACGCCGCCCTGAGGGGCCGCCGACCGCAAGACCCCGTCCGCGCGCCGCGAGGCCGTGCGGTCCCGACCTGCCTCGCCCTCCCGGCGGCTCACGAAAGCTCCTCATGCCCCTCTCCCGCCTGCGCGCCGAATGGGCGCCCGACATCACGCGCGATCTCCTGGCCGGCACCGTCGTCGCCCTGGCCCTCATTCCCGAGGCCATCGCCTTCTCCATCATCGCCGGCGTGGACCCGAAATTCGGCCTCTACGCCTCCTTCTCCATCGCTGTCATCACGGCCATCGCCGGCGGGCGCCCGGCCATGATCTCGGCCGCGACAGCGGCCATGTCGGTGGTGCTGGTGAGCCTCGTGCGCGACCACGGCATCGGCTACATGCTGGCCGCGACCGTGCTGACCGGCGTGATCCAGTTCGTCGCCGGCCTGCTGCGCCTCGGCGACCTCATGCGCTTCGTCTCCCGCTCGGTGATCACGGGCTTCGTGAACGCGCTGGCCATCCTGATCTTCCTGGCCCAGATGCCCGAGCTGATCGGCCGCGGCATGCCCACCTACGTCATGGTCGCGGCGAGCCTGGCCATCATCTACCTGCTGCCGCGGCTGACGAAGGCCATCCCTTCGCCGCTGGTCGCCATCATCGCGATGACGGCGCTGTCCATGGCCATCGGCTTCGACCTGCGCACGGTGGGCGACATGGGTGCGCTGCCGGCCGAGCTCCCTTCCTTCGCCCTGCCCGACGTCCCGCTCACCTTCGAGACGCTGCGGATCATCCTGCCCTACTCGCTCACCCTGGCCATGGTCGGCCTGCTGGAGAGCCTGATGACCTCGGCCATCGTGGACGAGATGACCGACACCAATTCCGACAAGAACCGGGAATGCCGCGGCCAGGGGATCGCCAATTTCGTGACCGGCTTCTTCGGGGGCATGGCGGGCTGCGCCATGATCGGCCAGTCCGTGATCAACGTCTCCTCCGGCGGGCGCGGCCGGCTCTCCTGCCTCTGGGCCGGCGCGCTGCTGCTCTTCCTCTGCGTGGTGCTGGGCCCCTGGGTGGCGCAGATCCCGATGGGAGCGTTGGTGGCCGTGATGGTGATGGTCTCCATCAACACCTTCCGCTGGGCCTCGCTGAAGAGCCTCTTCATCCACCCCACCAGCTCCAGCATCGTGATGGTCGCGACGGTGGCCATGGTGGTCTGGACGCACGACCTCGCCCAGGGCGTCCTGGTCGGCGTGATCCTGAGCGGGCTGTTCTTCGCCCAGAAGGTCTCGCGCTTCTTCGGCGTGGCCTCGGATATCAGGGCCGGCATCCGGACCTACCGCGTCACCGGCCAGATCTTCTTCGCCACTGCCGAGGCCTTCCACGCCGCCTTCGACTTCCGGGAGGAGCCGGCGCAGGTGGTGATCGACGTCCACGCCGCCCATTTCTGGGATCTCACGGCCGTGAATGCGCTGGACCGGGTGGTGCTGAAGTTCCGCCACCACGGCGTCCCCGTGGAGATCGTGGGCATGAACGAGGCCAGCCGGACGCTCGTGGATCGACTGGGCCTGCACGACAAGCCCGGGGCCATGCCCACCTCCGGGCACTGAGGTCCTGTAAACTGGGGCCCTGTAAATCCGCGCGCCGCAACGCAACATTCCTCCGGTGACCGTCACCACCACCGCCCTACCCTCCGGCGCCCTCCGCCACGAGGTCGCCGTCGCCGCCGAGGCGCTGCCCGCCGTCTCGCCCAGTGCTCTCGAGATCGCCTGGGAGGTCGCGCGCGCGGCCGCCGAGGCAGGCCATTGGGGCCCCGCCCGCCTGCTCGCCTTCCCCGGCGGCGTCGAGATCGCCCTCACCGACGCCGATGCCGCGAGCTGGGCCGAGGCCATGGCCCGTCATTCCGGACTCGATTCGCTTGCCGGCCTCGCGCTTTGCCTCCGCCTGCTGGCGCTGGTGGAGCTGCTTGGCCGCGCGCCCTGGACGCGCGGGATGTTCACGATCGGCGCGGATGGCGCGGAATTCCACCCGGCGCTGCTCGCCGCCGCCGCCCGCGCCCCGCTCGACGCGACGGGGCGCTTCGAGGATGGGCCGATGCGTGCCATGTTGTCGCGCACACTTCCCAGGGCCGATCCGCCCGCCTGACGAAAGCCGACCCATGCCGCGCGCCGCCGCCCTTCTCCTTCCGGTCCTCTTGCTGGCCGCCTGCAGCAACACCCCTCTCATTCCCCCGCCCCGCCCCGGCGACGCCGTCCGCACCAACCCGCAGGTCGCCCAGGCCTGCCGCGAGGAGACCGCCCGCCGCATCCAGCGGCAGGACCGCGGCCAGCTGATGCGCGAGGACGAGCGCGACAGCCGCCTCGGCTCCGAGACCGTCTCCTCCAGCCAGGCCATGCAGACCGACCGCCTCGGCCGCCAGTTCCAGTTCGGCCGCGAAGTGGACGACTGCATCCGCGCCAACACGCAGCAGAGCATGCCGCATCCGGCCGCGGCTCCCGCCGCCGAGCCGCCCGCGCCCCCGCCGCCGCCGCCCGCCCGCAGCCGGCCGAGGTCCTGACCTGGGACCGTTTGGCGCGCTCTCGCGCGCCCTGTCCCACCGCGACGCCCGGATCTTCTTCACCGCGAGCCTGACTTCCTGGACCGGCCTCTGGATGCACCGCATCGCCGTGATGTGGCTGGCCTGGGAGCTCACGCGCTCGGCCTTCTGGGTCGGCATGGTCGCCTTCTCGGACCTGGCGCCGGCCGTCATCTTCAGCCCGATCGCCGGCGCCGTCGCGGACCGCATGGACCGGGTGAAGCTGACCATGATCGCGCAGATGGTGGTCGCCGCCGAGGCGCTCTGCACCGCGACCTTCACCGCCACGGGGCATATCAGCATCGTGGTGCTGATCTGCTTCGAGCTGATCGGCGGCATCGCCCAGAGCTTCGCCCAGCCGGCGCGCCAGGCGCTGATGCCGGGCCTGATCCCCGTCTCGGACCTGCCGGCCGCGGTCGCCTGCAACTCGCTCTGCTTCAACGTGGCCCGCTTCCTCGGGCCTGCCGTCGCGGGGCCCATGGTGGCGGCCTGGGGCGTGGTGCCCGCCATCCTCTGCAACGTCGCGGCCTATACGATCGCGACGCTGACCATGCCCCTGATCCGGGTGAACCCGATCCACCTGCGCGGCCATGCGCCCGAGGGCTCGCTCTTCTCGGAGATGATGGAGGGGATGCGCTACGCGGCCTCGCATCCGGGCATCGGGCCGGTCCTGGCCTTCGCCGGCATGAGCGCCATCCTGCTGCGCGGCGTGCAGGAGGTCCTGCCGCCCTTCGTGGAGCGCATCTTCCACCAGGGCGCCGGCGGGCTCGCCTTCCTGACGGCCTCGATCGGCGTGGGCGCGCTGATCGGCGGCGTCACCATCGCCGCGCGCGGGCGGATCAAGGGCACCACGCGGGTCGCGGTGCTGGCGATCGCCGTGCAGTCCGTGGTCGTGGTCGCCTTCGTCTCGACAAGCTGGTTTCCCTTCGCCGTGCTGTGCGGCGCGCTCTACGGCGCCTGCGCGACGGCGCACGGCATCTCCGCGCAGACGCTGGTGCAGTCGGCGGCGCTGACGCGCATGCGGGGGCGGACGCTGGCGCTCTGGGGGCTCATCACGCGGGCCTGCCCGGCGCTCGGCGCGCTGGTGCTGGGCTCGACCGGCGAGGTCTTCGGCATGCGGCCGCCGACACTTGTCGCGGCCTTCTGCGCCATGCTTGTCACGGTCTGGGGCGTGACACGGATGCGCGCCTGGGCCAGACATCTGGAAAATCCGACCTAGCGCGCGATGACTTGAGGCCGCCTTGGCCGAAAAGTCGGAATCGCGCGTGCCAACGACCTATTGGAGTATCGCGATGCTCGACGCCGCCATCATCGGGATGGGCCGCTGGGGACGCACACTGGTCGACAGCGTGCAGGAGAAGAACGAGTCCGGCATCCGCTTCGTCGCGGGCTGTACGGGCACGCCCGCCAAGGCGCGCGACTACGCCGCCGAGAAGGGCATCGTGCTGCACGAGAGTCTGGCGCCGATCCTGGCCGACCGCTCCATCGGCGCGATCGTGCTGGCGACGCCGCACGCCCAGCACGCGGAGCAGGTGATCGCCGCCGCGGCCGCGGGCAAGCACGTCTTCGTCGAGAAGCCCTTCACGCTGAGCCAGGCGAGCGCCCAGGCCGCCGTCGCCGCCTGCCGGAAGGCGGGCGTGGTGATGGCGCTCGGCCACAACCGGCGCTTCCTGCCGGCCGTGGCCGAGATGAAGTCGATCATCGCCTCCGGCAAGCTCGGGACGCTGCTGCATGTCGAGGGCCAGTTCAGCGGCCCCGGCGGCTTCACCTTCGTCCCCGGCGGCTGGCGCGCCGACCGGGCCGAGAGCCCGCTCGGGGGCATGGGCGGCATGGGCATCCACATGATCGACCTGATCATCGCGCTGGCCGGCCGCTTCCGCGACGTGCGCGTGCTGAGCCATGCCCGCGTGCTCACCACCATCGACGACACGACGGCGATGCTGGCCACGCTCGAGAGCGGCGCGACCTGCACCTTCGCCACGCTCGGCGCCGCCACCCGCTACTGGCGCTGCGCCCTCTTCGGCTCGGACGGGCTGGTGGAGCTGCGCGGGCACGAGCAGCTCTTCTTCCGCGCCCGCGAGGGCGGCGAGGAGTGGACGCGCGACTATCCCGTCACCGACATCGAGCGGGCCGAGCTGGAGGCCTTCGCGGCCGCCGTCGCAGGCGGCCCGGAATATCCGCTGCCGCTCGACGAGGCGATCCACGGCGTGGCCGTCTTCGAGACCATGATCGGCGCCGCCGCCTCCGGCAGCGCCTATGCGGTCCCCGCCTGAGCCGCTACACAAACCACCATCCCAAGGCAGGAGAAGGCCAGAGAGATGAGCAAGATCAACCGCACCGGCAGCAACCAGATCCTCAGCAGCGCGGTCGAGTACCACAACTTCGTCTATTGCGCCGGCATCACCGCCGACGACCTGAGCCAGGACATCACCGGCCAGACGAAGCAGGTCGTCGCCAAGATCAACGCCCTGTTGGAGCAGAACGGCACGGACACCACGCGCCTCCTCCAGGCTCAGATCTGGCTGAAGGACATCCGCGACCGCGACGCCATGAACAAGGTGTGGGTGGAGTGGCTCGGCGATGCTGGCCGTCCGGCGCGCGCCTGCGTGCAGGCGAACATGGCCGATCCGCGCCACCTGGTCGAGATCATGGTCACCGCCTGCAAGTAATCGACAGTCCCGGATCATTAATTCGGGAATAAAAACTGCGAGAGGCGCCGGGCATCACTGTCCGGCGCCTTTTTCATGCTTTTTCACGGACATGACGACGGGTCCATCCGGAATCGTTGCTGAGTCGGTTAGGGGAATCTACGTAGAGTCCCGTGTGGCAAATTTGCCGCAACACTGTGGCCTGTTACCGGCCACAGGCCGAAGCTAGGATCATCGTCCTGATTTGTCCGTTCATGCAGGGCACGGATCGACAAATCACGGCAGGTTTCCCGATGTGTCGATTTGGCGGGTTGCGGTGCGTGCATGGCCTGGATACGCCGGTTGCACGCCTCGGGGGATTTTTGAGGCGTGCCGCACCAGGAGGGTACCGCATGCGACTTCGGATCGCCATGATCGCCATGGGCCTTTTGCTCGCCGCCGCACCTTTCGCGCAGCAAGCCGAAGCCGCCCGGGGCGACAACCGCTCCGAAGCCCGCTCTTCCCGAAGCGCCGTTCACTTCGCCGGCAACCGCCGCTCCGCACGCGGCGCTCGCGCCAGCTACGGCGGCATCTCCTGCGTCCCCTATGCCCGCTCCGTCACGGGCATGGAGATCTCCGGCAACGGCGGCAACTGGTGGGAGAACGCGGCGGGCCGCTACGCCCGCGGCCAGCGCCCGCAGATCGGCTCCGTCCTCTCCTTCCCGAGCTCGGGCGGCATGCGCTCCGGCCACGTGGCCGTCGTCTCCCGCATCCTGCAGCCGCGCATGATCGAGATCGACCACGCCAACTGGGGCGGCCCGGGCATCCGCCGCGGCACCGTCATGCACAACGTCCGCGTCATGGACGTCTCCGACGACAATTCCTGGACGCGCGTGCGCGTCCAGGTCGGCTGGACCTCCGAGAATTTCGGGCGCGAATACCCGACCGACGGCTTCATCCACAACCGCCCGGCCAGCAGCTACATCGCCGGCGCGGACGACATGATCCGCCCCGTCTCCTACTCCATCCGCAGCGAGGTCCGCGACCGCCACACGCGCCGCGGCTCCGCCCACGCCGCGGCCCGTCCCGGCCGGACCCAGCAGGCCGAGACCCGCAGCGCCCGCCGCACGCAGGGCCGCGCCGTCTCCGCCCGCACCGGCCAGCCCGTCCGGCTGGCCTCGGCGCGCACCACCCGATAAACCCGGCCGCGCCGCCCCGGTTGCGGCGTTCGGGATTTTTCGACGCGGCCGTCCTTGACGGCCGCGTTTCCGTATCTGCCTGATGCCGCCCATGTCCAGCAAGGCCGGCAATGTCGCGTTGGTCGCGCTGGCCCAGGTGCTGGTGCTCTCGCTGTGGTTCTCCGGCACTGCCGCCGGACCGGGCATGGCCCGCGACGCCGCCCTGCCCGCGGGCTTCCAGGCGCTGCTGACCTCCGCCGTCCAGGCCGGCTTCGTGGCGGGGACGCTGGTCAGCGCCCTCCTCGCCCTGCCCGACCGCTTCGATCCGCGCCGGGTCTTCGCCGCCTCGGCGCTGCTGGGGGCGGCGGCGAACGCGCTGATCCTCGCCCTCCCGCTCGGCTCGGACGCCGCGGTGGCGGCCCGCTTCGCGACCGGCGCGGCGCTGGCCGGCGTCTATCCGGTCGGGATGAAGCTCGCGGCCGGCTGGGCCGACCGCGGTGACATGGGGCTGATCGTGGGGATCCTGGTGGGCGGGCTGACGCTGGGCTCCGCCTCCCCGCATCTGGTGAACGCCCTGGGCGGGCTCGACTGGCGGCTGACGCTGGGCTTCGCGACCGCCGCCGCGGTGGCCGGCGCCGCGCTGATCGGCGCGGTGCGCCTTGGTCCCCGGCACGCGCCCGCACCGCCCTTCCGGCCCGCCGCCGTGCTGGAGCTCTGGCGCAACCGGGGCACGCGGCTCGCGACTCTCGGCTATCTCGGCCACATGTGGGAGCTCTATGCCATGTGGAGCTGGGTCGGGCTCTACCTGGCCGCGAGCTTCTCCCTGTGGCGCGGCGATGCCGCCGCCGATCCCGCCGAGGCGGCGCTGGCCACCTTCGCGGTGATCCTGGCGGGCGCGGTCGGCAGCGTGGCGGCCGGGCTGGCGGCCGACCGGCTGGGCCGCGTGGCGGTGACGGTCGCGGCCATGGCCGTCTCGGGCGCCTGCTGCCTGCTGGCGGGCGCCTTCCTCGGGCTGCATCCGGCCTGGACGATCGGGCTCTGCCTGGTCTGGGGCTTCGCCGTGGTGGCGGATTCGGCGCAGTTCTCCGCCAGCGTGGCCGAGATGTCGGCGCCCGGGCTGGTGGGCACGATGCTCACCGTACAGACGAGCCTCGGCTTCACCCTGACGCTGGTGACCATCCATCTGATGCCGGTGCTGGTGGGCGCCATGGGTTGGGGCGGCGCCTTCGCCGTCCTGGCGATCGGGCCGGCGCTGGGCTGCGTCGCCATGCTGCGGCTGCGCCGCTGAGCGCGACGCTCACCAGAACTGGTGATGCCGCGCCCGCGCGCCGGGCCTTAACTGGCGTCTTCGCCAAGGAGAGAACAGATGAGCCTTCCGTCCCGCCGCGATCTCGCAGTCCTGTCCGCCGTCACCGCTGTGGCCGGCGTGACCCTCGCCGGCTGCGCCGTCGAGGCGCAGGTGCCCTTCCCCAACCTCGTCGATGCCGAGATGCAGCTCAGCGCCGCGCTCGACTCGCTGCACCGCGCGCCCGACCGCTTCGGTGGCCACAAGGCCGAGGCCATCCGGCTGATCCGTGCCGCGCTGTCCGAGATCGAGCTGGCGAAGATCGCCTTCCGCTGATCACGGCGGGCCAGGCGCGCCGCTCCATGTCGCGGCGATCGATGGCCCGCCCATCCGGGCGCGGGATGGCCGGAACGGAGGACCGGAGATGAGTGACGCTGCCGCGGCCGGCCTGGCCCTGCCCGCCCCCGGGACGGGAAGCCAGCCCCGCCTCATCCTGGCCGGCATCGCCGGCAACGTGATGGAATGGTACGACTTCACGGTCTACGGCTACTTCGCCGTGGTGATCGGCCGGCAGTTCTTCCCCTCGGAGGACCCGGTCGCCTCGCTGCTCGCCTCCTTCGGCGCCTTCGCGGCGGGCTTCCTCGCCCGCCCCTTCGGCAGCCTCGTCTTCGGCCATATCGGCGACCGCTTCGGCCGCGGCCGGGCGCTCTGGCTCTCGGTGGCCGTGATGGCCGTGCCGACCTTGCTGCTCGGGCTGCTGCCGACCCATGCGCAGATCGGCGCGGCAGCCCCCCTGCTGCTGGTGGCGATGCGCCTTCTCCAGGGCCTGGCCGTCGGCGGCGAGAGCGGCACCTCCATGACCTTCCTCGTCGAGCAGGCCCGGCCGGGCCGCCGGGGCCTAACCGGGGCCTGGAGCCCCTTCGGCATCGGCTGCGGCGTGCTGCTGGGCTCGGCGGTGGGAGCCGTGTTCACGGGGCTGCTGGGCGAGGCCGCCGTCGAGGCCTGGGCCTGGCGGCTGCCCTTCGTGCTGGGCCTCGGGGTGGCGGGCTGCGGCCTCTACATCCGGCGCGGCCTGCCGGGCCTCGCGGAGCCGCCGCCCGCCTCCGTCTCCGCCTCGCCTGTCCCGGAGGCCTTCCGCACCCAATGGCGCGCCATCCTGCGCATTCTCGGCGTGAATGCCGTGCTCAGCGTCGGCTTCTACCTCTGCTTCATCTTCGTGGTGAGCTATCTCCAGCGGGTCGGGCATCTCGGGGCCGAGGCCGCGCTCGACATCAACACCCTCGCCATGGTGGCGATGCTCGCGGCGACGCTGGGTTCCGGCGCGCTGTCCGACCGGATCGGCCGCCGCCCGGTGCTGCTGGCCGCGGCCGGTGCACTGCTGGTCCTGGCCTGGCCGCTCTTCTGGCTCATGCACCATTCGGATCCCCGGCTGGCGCTGCTGGGGCAGATCGGCCTAGCCATCCCGATCGGCCTCTCCTCCGGCACGGTGCCGGCGATGATGGCCGAGCTGATGCCCCGCCGCCTCCGTTGCACTGGCCTGTCCTTCGCGCAGAATCTCGGCTTCGGCGTGCTCGGCGGCACCACGCCCATGGTTGCGACCTGGCTCATGTCGCGCAGCCAGGACGACCTCTCGCCGGCCTGGCTCCTGATGGCGGCCGCGGCTGTCTCGCTGCTCTCGACCTGGGGCCTGCGCGAGACGGCGCGCCTGCCCCTGGACTAAGGCCTGTGGGGAATTGGCCTCGGGCGTGCTCGGCGATGCTTTTCCGCGCCTGCCGCGTTGGGCTTGCCTGGCGATGAAACCGCATCGCCCACGCAAGCCCGCCTTGCAGCCACGAAAAATCACACGTCGATCACATCCCGGGGCCAAATCCCCACCGGCCCTAGGAAATGCCCTGGCTACGCCATCTCCGCCGAGCGGTCCCAGAGGTTGGGCACCGCGGCGTTGGTGTAGCCCGAGACGAAGCGCTTCCGGGCCGACGTCTCGGGGTCGAAGGTGTGGCGCTCGATCGCGCCGATATTGCCGCCGTAGACATGGATGGAAATGGATGGCCGGTCGGCGATCGCGTTCTCCACCCAGTGCACGTCCTCCTCGCCGGAGCCCACGCCCACCACCTCGCCGGGCTGCAGGTGGTCCACCTGGCCGGCGCGCATGGGCGCTCCGGGCATCGGGTGCATGGTGACGCTCACCTCGGCGCCGCGCAGCATGCCGACGAGGCCCCAGACCTTGTGATTGTGCACCGGCGTGCGCTGGCCGATGCCCCAGACGAAGCTGACCACGCTGAAGCGCTCGAGCGGGTCGCAGTGCAGCAGGTACTGCCGGTAGGTCGGGCCGGGCTCGGCCAGGGCCTCGGGCAGCCAGTCGTCCTGCGAGACGAGGCCCTTCAGCAGCGCGCCGCCCTCCTCCAGCCAGCGCGCCTCGGACGGCGTTTCGCCGGCGAGCCGCGTCATGTCCTGGATGAAGCCGCGCAGGCGGGAAATATTCGTCATGCTACCCCTCACCGAGCGCCCGCTTGGCCACGGCGGCAAGGAAGCCGGAGGCGGCGGGCAGGATGGCGTCGTTGAAATCATAGGCCGGGTGATGCAGCTCGCGGCCGCCCTCGGCCGGGCCGTTGCCGATCCAGACGAAGGCGCCGGGCACCTCGTCGAGGAACCAGGAGAAATCCTCGCCGGTCATGGCGGGCGGCAGGTCGCGGGTGACCTGGGTGACATCAGCGGCGGCGGCGGCGGCGGTCTCGCGCTCGGCCGGGTGGTTCGCCGTCACGGGCACGCCGCGGTGGAAATTGACCGTCGCCGAGAGGCCGAAGGTTATGGCCAGCCCCTGGGCGATCTCGCGCATGCGGGTCTCGATGATGTCGCCCACCGCATTGTCGAGCCAGCGGGCGGTGCCCTTCAGCACGGCGCGGGCCGGCACCTGGTTCTGCGCCTCGCCGGAGGCCGCCATGGTGATGCTGACCACGCCGGCCATCATCGGGTCCACGTTGCGGCCGACGATGGACTGCAGCGCCACGATGGCGTGGCCCGCGCCGATCATGGGGTCCTTGGTCATGTGCGGCAGCGCCGCGTGACCGGCATGGCCGTCGAAGGTGATGTCGAAGCGGGCGCCGGCGGCCATGACGGCGCGCTCATGCACCGCGACGGTGCCGGCGGCGAGGCCCGGCCAGTTGTGCCAGCCGAAGATGCGCTCCATCGGGAAGCGCTGGAACAGCCCGTCGGCGATCATCTTGCGGGCGCCGCCGCCGCCCTCCTCGGCCGGCTGGAAGACGAGGCGCACCGTGCCGGACCACGAGGTGTCGGCCTGCAGCAGGGCCGCGGCGCCGAGCAGCGCCGCGGTGTGGCCGTCGTGGCCACAGGCATGCATCACGCCCGGCTTGCGGCTGCGGTGCGGCAGGCTCTCGTCGGCCTCCTGGATCGGCAGCGCATCCATGTCGGCGCGCAGGCCCACGCTGCGGTTGCCGCCGAGCCCGCTCGCAGGCTTCCCCCCCTGGCGCCGGAGCGTGGCGACGACGCCGTGGCCGCCGATGTCGGTCTCGATCTCGGTGACGCCGAGCGACCTGAGCTTCTCCACCACGAAGGCTGCCGTCTCGCCCTCGTCCAGCGTCAGGCCCGGATTCTGGTGGAGGTGACGACGCCAGCCGGTGACGGTCGCATGAAGGTCTGGATTCATGGGGGGAGCCTAGGCTGAAATCGCCCGATGGGGTATCCAAAGCGGCGTGACGATTTTTGATCCAAGTCTTGCGGGGCGAATGTTAATCTCGTTAGACTGGGTTGTGTATCTATTGCGTTACCACCTTATGGTTGCAAACCGGCGAGCGACAGGGCAAATTTCATGAAATTCGCTGATATTGGACAGCAGCTGCGCGCCTATCGGATGGAATCGGGCATGCGGGCCGAGGAAATCGCCGCCCGACTCGGCGTCTCCCGCGCCGCCCTCTACCGCTACGAGAAGGGCGAGGTGATCAAGCTGGAGACCATCCGCCGGCTCGCGGAGCTGCTCAAGGTCTCGCCGCTCTCGCTGCTCGGCATCGGCATCGAGTATTTCGCCCGCCCCGCCGCCTTCCAGGAGCGGCTGCGCGGGCTGGAGGAGCAGGCCGACCAGATCTTGCTCGTCGGCGGCGCCTATTGCTGGCCCATCACCGGCGAGGCCATGGAAGGCGCGCTGGCCGAGGCCTGGACCCAGGCCATCCAGGCGGGGCCCGAGCGCGCGGCCGCCATCTCGCAGGTCGAGCAGGGGCTGGGCGCGCTGACCGCCCGCAAGCGCCTCTATGCCCAGAAGCGCCCGACCATGATCGCCGTGCTCGGCGAGACCGCGCTGCGCGGCATGCTGACCGAGGGCGTGGCGCCCGGCCTGAACATCCCCGAGGCCACCCGCACCCGCGCCCGCATCGCCGCCCAGCAGGAGGCGGAGCACATGGCCGCGCTGATGGAGAGCGTGCCGATCGGCCTGCAGCTCGGGCTCGCGACCGGCCCGCAGCCCGCCGCCCCCTTCATGGTGCTGCGCGGGCGCGACCGCGCGCATGTGGTGACCTCGCCCATCCCGGCGGACACGCCGCCCTCGGTCGCGGTCGGCGTGGCCGGCATCACGGCCGCCGAGGAGGCCGTAGCCGTCCACCAGCGCGTGGCCGAGGCGATGTGGCGCGATTCGATGAAGGGCGCCGAGGCCGCTTCCCGCCTGCGCGAGCTGGTGCGCGCCAGCCGGGGCTGACCCGGCGGATCCCGCCGGATTTGCGGTGATCCGCCTCCTCCTGCCATCCTCGCGGGGTCAGGAGACGGGCGGAATGGCGCAGCGACGACGGGTGGCGGGCTCCGGACCGCATGGCGGGGAACCTGCTCCTTGAACGACATCATCAACGCCTTTCTGCTGGTCTATGCCGGGCTCTTTCCGATCGTGAATCCGATCGGCGGAGCGCCGCTCTTCCTCGGCCTCACCGCCGCCTATCCCGACGCGGAGCGGCACCTGATCGCCCGGCGGGTGGCGATCAACAGCGCCCTGCTTCTGGCGGGGTCGATGTTCGTCGGCTCGCACCTGCTGGTGCTCTTCGGCATCACCCTGCCCGTCGTCCGCATCGCGGGCGGGCTGGTGCTGGTCGCCTTCGGCTGGAAGCTGCTGCATTCCGGCCTCGACATCGACGGCGCGCGCGCGGACAGCGCGGAGCACCGTCCGGGAGAGGTGGATTCCTTCTATCCGCTGACCCTGCCGCTCACCGTCGGCCCGGGATCGATCTCCGTCGCCATCGCGCTGGGCAGCCAGCGGCCCAGCGAGGCCGGCCTGGCCGCCATGGCGCTGCCAGCGGCCGCGGCGCTCGCCGGCATCCTGGCGATCGCGGCCACCGTCTATGTCTGCTACCGCTTCGCCGAGCCCCTGATCGCCCGCCTGGGCAAGAGCGGCACGAATGTCGTGGTGCGGCTCTCGGCCTTTCTGCTCCTGTGCATCGGCATCCAGATCCTGTGGACCGGCTACAGCTCGCTCGCCCTCGCGCCGCGTTGAGCCGTCAGCCGCCCGCCAGCAGCGCCGCCGGCCCGGCCTGGTGCAGGAAGCTCTGCAGCGCGGTGGGATGGATGGCCCACAGCCCGTGGAAGGGCGTCGCCACATCATAGGCGAGGAAGAGCACCGCGCCGGTGAAGCCCGAGAAGGCCGCGATCAGCACATGGGTCGAGCGGCGCGGCGGATAGGGCGCGAGGCAACCGCAGATGACGATCAGCCCGACGATCGAGGTGAACCAGAAGACCGGATGCGGCGCCGCATAGGCGTCGCCCTCCCGCCGCTGCCGCAGATCCTCCAGCTTCCAGGCGTTGCCCACCATCCGCGACAGGATCAGCTCCTGCCGCCGATCCGCCGGCTGCAGCCGCAGCACCGCCTCGATCAGGGCGCGCCAGCTCCGCCAGGCTTCGGTGCTGAGCCGGCCATGGGCGTTGAGCTCCGGCCAGTCGCCATGGACGACGTCGCGCGCGTAGCGCACGAGCAGCCGTTGCTCGGGCAGCGTCGCGTCCCCGCCGAAGCGCTCCAGGTCATAGAAGACGTTCGCCACCGTCACCGCCTCCTCGGCCACGAGCTGGCGCGCGTGCAGCTCGTTGCTCTTCACCTCGGCGAAGGCCAGCGCGACGATCAGCGCATGCAGGATGCCGATGCGCACGATGACCAGCGACGCAAGGTCGGCGCCCTCCTTGTCGGTCACCGGCCACAGGAAGCGCGCGAAACGGTAGATCGCCACGCCGAGGACGGCGGAGACGAGAATGGCGCCGAGAGCCGTAAGAGCGGAGGCGAGCATGGCGGAAAACCTGCTCCTGCCCGCCGCGTCGGCGCAAGCTATCCCCGCGCCAGCGGATGGTGTTCCTCGACCACCGCTCGCAGCCGTTCCTCCAGGACTCGGGTGTAGATCTGCGTCGTCGCGATGTCGGCATGGCCCAGCAGCGTCTGCAGCGCGCGCAGGTCGGCGCCGCGGGAGAGCAGATGCGTCGCGAAGGAGTGGCGCAACACGTGCGGGCTCACCTTGGCCGGGTCGAGCCCGCCCGCCAGGGCCGCCTGCTTCAGCAGCAGCCCCACCCCCTGCCGCGTCAGATGGCCGTTGGCGCCGCGCGAGGGCAGCAGCCACTTCCGGGCGGTCGCCCTGCCCTTCCCCAGCGGCTTCAGCGTCGCCTGCGCGGCCGCGGCGGCCTCGCGGGCGCGGCGCGAGATGGGGACCAGCCGCTCCTTCGAGCCTTTGCCGCGCACGGCGACCAGCGGCTCCTCGGCACGCAGCGTGCCGGCGGGCAGGGTAACGAGCTCCGTCACGCGCAGGCCCGAGGCGTAGAGCAGCTCGATCGCGGCGGTGGCGACGGCGGCCTGCGCCGCGGGCAGCTTCGCCGCGCCGGCGATGAGCTGGCCGACCTCCGCCTCGCTCAGCGCCTTGGGCAGCGGCGCCGGCGCCTTGGGGCTGTCCAGCAGCTCGGTGGGATCGTCCGCCCGCACGCCCTCGCGGGCGAGGAAGCGGTAGAACTGGCGGAGGGACGAGAGCCGCCGCGCCTGGGTGCGCGCGGAGAACCCGGCCTGGGTCGCGAGCCAGGCGCGCAGCTCCTCCGGCCCCGCCTGCGCGGCGCCCGCGCCGAGAAAGGCCAGCGCGTCCAGCAGGTCGGCGCGATAGGCGAGCAGCGTGTTGGGAGAGGCCCCGCGCTCGGCGGACATCATCTCCAGGAAGGCTTCGAGGTGATGGCTCACCGCACCTGGAAGCGGTCGTTGGGCAGGTTGCGCTCCACCGGCACCGTGTTCACCGCGGGCGGGAAGGCGCCGAGTGCGAGCAGGCCGAGCCCGCCGATCACGATCAGGATCAGCAGCAGCGTCAGAAAGGGCCGTCGGAACATGGTGGAAACGCGTCCCCTCGCGCGGATGGGAGGCTGTGCTACCGTTGCAGACCGTGTCACGCAACCTCGCACAGCCTGAAACCGCATCCACTGCGCCGCCACAAAGCCCCACGCGCCCGAGAGGCAGCGTCGTGCTGGTCGGCATGCCCGGCGCGGGAAAATCCTCCATCGGCCGGCGGCTCGCCGCGCGCTGGGGCATGCCCTTCCGCGACGCCGACGCCGAGATCGAGGCGGCCGCCGGCATCCCCGTCAGCGAGATCTTTGCCCGATACGGCGAGGGGCATTTCCGCGAAGGCGAGCGGCGGGTCATCGCCCGGCTGCTGACCTCGGGCGAGCCGGTGATCCTCGCCACCGGCGGCGGCGCCTTCGCCGATCCGCGCACGCGCCAGGCCGTGCGCGACTCGGGCGCGACCTCCGTCTGGCTGAAGTGCCGGCTTTCCACGCTCATGCGCCGCGTCGTCGGCCGCGAGCACCGGCCCATGTTCGTGAACGCCGATCCGCGCGAGGTGCTCGAGCGCCTGATGGCCGCGCGCCACCCCGCCTATGCCGAGGCCGATGTGACCCTTACCTGCTCCGACGAACATCCCGACGTGACGGCCCGCCGCGCCGCTGACGCCATCACCAGCTACCGCCCGCCCGAGCGGCTGCGCGTGGCGCTCTCGCGCAACGCCTACGACATCGTGATCGGCGAGGGCGTGCTGCGCCGCGCCGGCGCCGAGATGGCGCAGCGGCTAGAGGGGCGGCGCGTCGTCATCGTCAGCGACCAGTCGGTGGCGCCGCTGCACCTGCCGACGCTGCGCGAATCGCTGGCCGATGGCGGCTTCACCGTGGCGGCCGAGATCCTCGTGCCGCCGGGCGAGGCCAGCAAATCCTTCGCGCAGTTCGAGCGCGTGGTGGACCAGATCCTCTCCGCCAAGGCCGACCGGCGGCTGGCCGTGCTGGCGCTCGGCGGCGGCGTGGTGGGCGACCTCGCGGGCTATTGCGCGGCCTCGGTGCTGCGCGGGCTGCCCTTCGTGCAATGCCCGACGACGCTGCTGGCCCAGGTGGACAGCTCGGTCGGCGGCAAGACCGGCATCAACACGAGCCACGGCAAGAACCTGGTCGGCGCCTTCCATCAGCCGAAGCTGGTGCTGGCCGACACGGCCGTGCTGCGCACCCTGCCGGTCCGCGAGCTGCGCGCCGGCTGGGCCGAGGTCGCCAAGCACGGGCTGCTGGAAGGCCCGCTCTGGGAGTGGTGCGAGGCCGAGGGGCCGAATGCCATGCGGGGCGATCCGGCGGCGCTGGCCCATGCCGTGCTGGAGAGCTGCAAGCTGAAGTCGGCCGTCGTCACCGAGGACGAGTTCGAGACCAAGGCGGAGGGCGGCCGCGCGCTGCTCAACCTCGGCCACACCTTCGGCCATGCGCTGGAGGCCGAGTGCGGCTACAGCGGCCAGCTGCTGCATGGCGAGGCGGTGGCGATCGGGCTCGGGCTGGCGGTGGAGCTTTCGGCGCGCCTCGGCCTCTGCTCGCAGGAGATGCCGGGCCGGGTGCGCGAGCATCTGCGCGAGGTGGGGCTGCCGGTCCGTATCTCGGAGCTGCCGCGGCGTTTCTCCATCGAGCGGCTGCTCGCCCGCATGCGCGCCGACAAGAAGGCGCGCGATGGGGCCCTGCGCTTCGTGCTGCTGCGCGCGCCCGGCGACGTGTTCACCGAATCCGGCGTGACCGAGGATCTGGTCCGCGCCCTGCTGATCGAGGAAGGCTGCGAGCCATGAGCGAGACGAACCTCCAGGTCCTGCTGCGCCGCCGCCCGGTGGGCGAGCCGGTGCCCGACGATTTCCAGGTCGTCGAGACGCCGGTGCCGGTGGCGGGCGACGGCCAGGTGCTGGTGCGCGCGCGCTTCCTCAGCCTCGACCCCTACATGCGCGGCCGCATGAGCGACGCGAAGAGCTATTCCAAGCCCGTGGATATCGGCGGGGTGATGGAGGGGATGACGGTGGGCGAGGTCGTGGCATCCCACGATCCCGGCTTCGCGCCCGGCGACACGGTGATGGGCGGCTATGGCTGGCAGCGCTTCTGCGCCGTGGATGCCACGCGCCTCCGCAAGGTGGATGTCGGCGAGGCGCCGCTCTCCGCCAATCTCGGCGTGCTGGGGATGCCGGGGCTGACCGCCTGGGTGGGCCTCGAGGATATCGGCGAGCCGAAGCCCGGCGAGACGGTGGTGATCAGCGCGGCCTCGGGCGCGGTCGGCCAGGTGGCGGGGCAGATCGCCAAGGCGCGCGGGGCACGGGTGGTCGGCATCGCCGGTGGGGCGGCGAAATGCGCCTTCGTGACGGAGGAGCTCGGCTTCGACGCCTGCCTCGACCATCGCGGCGACCTGAATGCGCAGCTCGACACGGCCTGTCCGGAGGGGATCGACGTCTACTGGGAGAATGTCGGCGGGCACGTGCAGGAGGCGGTGTTTCCGAGATTCCGCGACTTCGGGCGCATGGTGATGTGCGGGATGATCGCGCAGTACAACCAGGCGCCGGGCGCCGACGCAGCCGGCGCGCCGCCGGGGCCGAACCTCGGGCCTGTGGTGCGGAAAAGGCTGCGGATCCAGGGATTCATCGTCAGCGACAAGGGCTGGCAGCGCTATCCGCAGTTCCGGGCGGTGATGCTTGGGCTGATGAATTCCGGGCAGATGGTGTGGAAGGAGGACGTGGTGAGCGGCCTCGCGAACGCGCCGGAGGCCTTCATCGGGCTGCTGAAGGGGAAGAACTTCGGCAAGCTGGTGATCGCGATCGACTGAAGGCGTTCACTCCGACCGGCGGAACGAGAAGGCGTCGGCCACCCGCTCCATGCCGATCCTCTCGTAGAAGCCCACGGCTTCGGGCACGGAGGTGAGGGTCACACTGACGCGCGGCCCGAGCTGCCGGCAGACCTCCGCCAGCAGGCCGCGCCCCACCCCAAGCCCCTGGACCGAGGCGGAGACGGCGAGCTCGGCGACGTAGCAGGACCACGCGAAATCCGTGATGCACCGCGCGGCACCGACCAACCTGCCATCCAACAGTCTGGCCGTCACGATCAGGTCGGCGCCCGATATCAGCGCCGCCATCCGCGCGGCATCGCCGAGCGGACGGTTCAGTCCAGGGCCGGATTCCGCCAGCACGCGGCGGAATTCCGAGACCTCCAGCCCCGGCTCGACGGCATAGATCACCTCGCTCATGCCCCGGCCGCCCGACGCAGCGCCGCCCGCGCCAGCAGCCGCGTGGAATCCAGCGTGGGCAGCGGCGAGTTCGCGTCGCTCATGATCAGCGGAATCTCCGTGCAGCCCAGCACCACCGCGTCGCAGCCTCCCTCCTTCATGCGGCTCATCACCTGCTGAAAATACGCCACAGCCTCCGGCGTGAAGCGCGAGCGCACCAGCTCCTCCATGATGATCCGGCCGATTTCGTCCCGCTCCTCGACCGCGGGACGCAGGTACTCCAGTCCGCGGGCCGAAAGCTTTTCCGGATAGACCTCACTGTCCACCAACCAGGTCGTCCCGGTGATGCCGATCCGGGAAAACCCGCGCCGCACCGCCTCTTCCGCCACCACCTCCGCGATGTGCAGCCAGGGCAGCGGCGAGCGCGGCAGCACGAAGCCCATCGCCTGGTGGATGGTGTTGTCCGGGCAGATGAGGACATCCGCCCCGGCCCGCGCCAGCTTCTCCGCCGAGGACAGCATCAGCCGCCCCACGCCCTCGATATCGCCGGCGTCCAGCGCGGCGACGTAGTCGGCCAGCGAGTGGGTGTGCATCGATACTTCCGGATGCCCATGCAGCCCGAAGAGCTCCGCGCCCTCCGCGCAGATGGTGCGGTAGCAAAGGGCCGCGCCCTCGGCCGAGCACCCGACGATCCCGATATGCTCGGCCATGTCCCCTCCCCCTGCGATGGCGAGGCATATGGGCGCACCGGGCGGATCGGCCTAGCCTAGGTGCATGAGGCGGCTTCCCCTGCGCTCCATCGAGGCCTTCGCCGTGGTCGCGCGGACGCTCAGCCTCGCCCGCGCCGCCGCCGAGATGGACCTAACCGTCCCCGCCCTGAGCCGTCGGATCCAGATGCTGGAGGAGGAGCTCGGCACCCGGCTCTTCCGGCGCCTGCCGCGCGGGCTCGAGCTCACCGCGTCCGGCGCCGCCTATGCCGCGCGGTTGCTCCCTGCCTGGGACGCGGTGCGCGCGGCGACCGAGGCGGTTCGCGCGCCCACCCGCCGCGCCGGGCTGAAGGTCAGCGTCATGCCGAGCTTCGCGGCCAATTGGCTCGTGCCGCGGCTGGCCCGCTTCCGCGGCCATGTGGAGATCGAGACCTCGTCCGAGCTGGTCGATCTCGCGGTGCGGCCCGATCTCGACTGCGCCATCCGCCTCGGCAAGGGACCCTGGGCCGGGCTGACCCACCAGCCCTTTCTGCCGGTCGATGCCTGCCCCGTCGCCAGCCCCGGCTTCCTGGCCGCCCGGCCCCTGTGCGAGCCGCGCGACCTTTTGCGCCATCCCCTGATCGGCACGGACCACCAGCCCGAATTCTGGAGCGAATGGTTCTCCGATGCGGGCCTCGACGCCGCCGGTTGCCGCTATCGGAGCTTCGACAACCTGCATCTCGTCTACGAGGCCTCCGCCTCCGGCATGGGGATCGCCCTCGGCCTCGAGCCGGTGGTGCGCCCCTTCCTGGACAGCGGCCGGCTGGTGCGGCTCTTCCCCTCGCAGCTCCGGCTGTCCCGCAGCTTCCAGCTGGTCCGCCGGCAGGGCGAAGGGCCGGGTGGGCGCTTCGCCCCCTTCCGCGACTGGCTCCTCGGCGAGGCCGCCGCGGCTTGAGTTTTCCGGAAGCCTCGCGGCCGACAATCGAATGGTCGCAGGCCCAGCCGCCTCCTAGCCTCCGCGCATGACCCGATACCGCCTCCATTACTTTCCGGAATCCGGCAACAGCTACAAGCTGGCGCTGATGCTGACCCTCTGCGGCCAGTCCTTCGAGCCGGTCTGGACCGATTTCGGCGGCGGCGTGACGCGCACCGCGGAATGGCGGCGCAGGGTGAATCCCATGGGCGAGATCCCCGTCCTCGAGGAGGACGGCGTCGCCCTCACCCAGACCGCGCCCATCTTGCTGCGCCTCGCCGAGCGCTACGGCCGCTTCCAGGGCGAGACCGAGGCCGAGCGCTTCGAGGTCCTGCGCTGGCTCTTCTGGGACAACCACAAGCTGACCGGCTTCATGGCCACCTACCGCTTCCGCCGAGCCTTCCTGCCCGCGGCCGAGCCCGAGGTGATGGCCTTCCTGAAGTCCCGCCTGGACGACTTCCTCGGCATCCTGGAACGGCACGTCGCGGACCATCCCTTCGCCATCGGCGAGCGGCCCACTGTCGCCGACCTCTCCATGTGCGCTTACCTCTCCTTTCCAAAGGAGGAGGCGGGCTACGACCTCGCCGCCAGCCATCCGGCGATCCATGCCTGGCTCGGGCGGATCGCCGCCCTGCCCGGCTGGAAACCGCCCTATGAGCTGCTGCCGGGCGCGCGCCTGCGCCACTACGTGTGATGCTCGGACGGGCCACGATCATCGCCTCGGTGGACGAGCCCGGTGAGGCCGAGGCGGCGGAGGCCTGGCTGGAGGCCGCGCGCAACCGCCTCACCCAGGTCTCGGACCAGCGCGGCTGCGGCTGCTGCGTGCTGATCTGGGACGTGGAAGGCCCGGCCGAGCTGATCGCGACCCTGCCGGAGGCCCTGCGCGGCCACAGCGACTGGAACCCGTGGCCCACGCCCGACCGGCCCGGCCTGCTGTCGCGCCTGTGCCGGTTCCTCCGAAGCTGAATCAGCTCACGCGCCGCGCCTCCAGCGCACCCCGCAGCGCGCGCACCTCGTCCTCCAGCGCTGCCAGCCTTTCGCCGACCGGGTCGATCTCCGTGGCCGGTAGGCCGTAGCCCACCGTCCCGCGCGGACCGTCCGGCCCGCTCGGCCGCGCGGGGATGCCGACCACCGTGACTCCGTCCGGCACCGAGGCCACCGCCACCGCATTGGCCCCCACCCGCGCGCCCCGCCCGACCGTGATCGGCCCCAGCACCTGCGCGCCCGCGCCGATCACCGCGCCGTCCAGCACGTCCGGGTGCCGCTTGCCGGGCTTCAGCGAGAGCCCGCCCAGCGTCACCCCGTGATAGATCGTCACGTCGTCGCCGATAACAGCGGTCTCGCCGATCACCACGCCCATGCCATGGTCGATAAAGAGCCGCCGGCCGATGCGCGCGCCCGGGTGGATCTCGATCCCCGTCAGCATGCGCCCGAGATGCGAGAAGAAGCGCCCCCAGCCTCGCAGTCCCCAACCCCACAGGGCATGTGCGACACGATGCCACAGCACCGCATGCAGGCCGGGATACGAGAAGATGACTTCGGGCCAGGAGGGCCGTGCCGGGTCGCGCTCGCGGATGGAGCGGCCGAGCTCGACGATCTCCAGCGTCATGCCAGCCAGGGCGGCACGGGCAGCCCCTTGGTGCGCAGAAACTCGGGGTTGAACAGCTTCGACTGGTAGCGTGACCCGCCGTCGCAGAGGATGGTCACGATGCGGTGCCCCGGCCCCATCTCCCGCGCCAGCTTCACCGCCGCCGCCACGTTGATGCCCGCGCTGCCGCCGACGCAGAGGCCCTCGTTCAGCGTCAGGTCGAAGATCTGCTCCAGCGCCTCGTTGTCCGTCACCTGCAGGGCGTCGTCGATCGGCGCGCCTTCCAGGTTCTCCGGCACGCGCGACTGGCCGATGCCCTCGGCGATGGAGCCGCCCTCGCTCATCACGGGCTCGCCGGACTTCTTCCAGGAATAGAGCGCGGAGCCCATCGGGTCGGCCAGCACGATGCGCGTGGTCGGGTCCGCCTCCTTCAATGCGAAGGCGACGCCGGCCAGCGTGCCGCCGGTGCCGCAGGCGCAGGTGAAGGCGTCCACGCGGCCGCCGGCCTGGCGCAGAATCTCGGCGCCGGTGGTCCGGCGATGGCCCTCGCGGTTGTCGAGATTGTCGAACTGGTTCGCCCAGATGGCGCTGCCGGGCTTCTGCGCGTTCATCTCCTCGGCCAGCCGGCGCGAGACGTGCACGTAGTTGCCGGGATCCTTGTAGGGCTTGGCCGGGATGAGGCGCAGGTCCGCGCCGATCATCCGGAGGAAGTCGATCTTCTCCTGGCTGTTCGTCTCCGGCATCACGATGATGCTGCGGTGTCCGAGCGCATTGCCCACGAGCGTGAGGCCGATGCCGGTGTTGCCCGCCGTGCCCTCGACGATGACGCCGCCGGGCTGCAGCTGTCCCTTGGCGATGGCGCCCTCGATGATGGCGAGCCCCGCGCGGTCCTTCACCGAGCCTCCGGGATTCATGAACTCCGCCTTGCCCAGGATCTCGCATCCCGTGGCGTCACTCGCCCGCGCGAGGCGGATGAGCGGGGTGTTGCCGATGGAGCCGAGCAGGCCGCGGGCGGGGGAGCTGTGCATGGCGTTCATATCGGCAGGATATCAGCCCGGTGCAGACGTGGAACAGGAAGAATTCCCGGAGCAATGCGTGAAGCGCAGGGGATGGATGCGAAAACCCCTGGCGATTCCGTGCGAAATCCACGTTGACCCCGGATGATCAAATCTCCATACCACGTGACATGATCGTATTTCACGCGGCAGGCCGGGCGCGATGTTTCGCAGGAACGCCTCGAAATTCCTGAACATCCCGCCCTGGAGCGAACCACCATGATCCGTCGTCAATTCCTCGCCTTGCCTGCTGCAGCCCTGGCCGCCCCCGCCCTGGCGCAGTCGGACCGCTCCATCCGCCTGATCGTCCCCGTCGCGCCCGGCGGCAGCCAGGACATCGTGGGCCGGCTGATCGCCCGCCATCTCGGCCCGGCGCTGGGCGCGCAGATCGTGGTCGAGAACCATCCGGGCGCCGGCAGCAACATCGGCTACGAGCTCGTCGCGCGGGCCCGGCCGGACGGGCTGACCCTGCTCGCCGGCTCGGACAGCCTGTCCATCAACAAGGGCCTGTTCCGCCGCCTCTCCTTCGATCCCGTCGACGATTTCGCGCCGATCGCCCAGGCGACCTCGGTGCCGCAGATCCTGGTGGTCCGCGCCGACTTCCCCGCCGCATCCTTCGCGGATTTCGTGGCCCGCAGCCGCACCAGCCCCGCCGCCGTCGGCACGCCGGGCAACGGCAGCCTCTCGCACCTGCTGATCGAGCTGGTCCAGCAGGCCACGGAGACGCGCTGGACCCACGTGCCCTATCGCGGCGGCGCGCTGGCGGTGAACGACCTGCTGGGCGGCTCGCTCCAGGGCGTGATGATCAACATCGGCGCGGTGACGCAGCACGTGCAGTCCGGCCGCCTGCGCGGCCTCGCCGTCTCGACCGGCACGCGCACGGCCGCGCTGCCCGAGGTGCCGACGCTGATCGAGGCCGGCCTCGCCGGCGTGGACGTCGCGGGCTGGCACGGGCTGGTGGCGCCCAAGGGCACCGACCCCGCGATCGTGACGCGCATCAACCAGGCCGTGGGCCAGGTGCTGAAACTCACCGAGGTGCGCGAGCGCCTCGCGGCGCTGGGCATCGACCCCGTGGACGAGAGCCCCGAGGCGCTGGCCACGAAGATCCGCGCCGACGCCGAGCGCTGGTCCCCAGTCATCCAGCGCGTCGGCATGCAGGCGGACTGACTGCCCTCAGGGCAGCGCCACAGCCGGCAGCACCACCAGCGCCTCCAGCCCGCCCTGGGGATGGTTGCGCAGGGTCAGCTCGCCGCCATGGGCGCGCACGATGCTGCGCGCCGAGGTGAGGCCGAGCCCCACCCCGCCCGTGCCCCGGTTGCGCGAGGCATCCAGCCGGTGGAACGGCTGGAACACCTCCTCCAGCGATTCCTCGGCGATGCCCTGCCCGTGGTCGCGGACCGTCACCCTCGCCTCCCCGGCGGTCATCCGCAGCGTGATGCCGGGCGGCGTGCCGTATTTGAGCGCATTGTCCACGAGGTTCGCGAAGACGCGCCGCAACGCGTGCGGCCGCCCCGGATGGGAGGCGTGGTCCGGCCCCTCGTAGCCCACCGCCTGGCCCTGGTCGCCGTAGTCGTCCACGAGGGACTTCAGCAACTCCGGCAGGTCGAAGCGCGTCGGCGGCTCCTGGGCGAAGTCGTCGCGGAAGAAGGCCAGCGCCGCATCGATCATCCCCTGCATCTCGTCCACGTCGCGGAACAGCTTGCGCTGCTGCACGGGGTCGTCGATCAGCTCTGCGCGCAGCCGCATCCGCGTGAGCGGCGTGCGCAGGTCGTGCGAGATGGCCGCCAGCATGGCCGTGCGGTCCTCCACGAAACGGCCGATCCGCTCCTGCATGGCGTTGAAGGCCTCGATCGTCTTGCGCAGCTCCACCGGGCCCGAGGGAACGATGGCCGGCGCCCGCGGGTCGGCGCCGAAGCGCTGCGCGCCCTGGGCCAGCCGCTCGATCGGGCGGACCAGCCCGCGTGCCATGAGAAGGGCACAGGACAGGAAGGCGATGTTGGCGATGATGAACTTCAACGCGAAGCGCCAACCGGGATCGAGGCCCCAGCGCCATTCGGGCGCCGTGAAGATCAGCCAGCTGCCGTCGATCAGCTCGATGCCCATGAAATAGGCCCGGCCGTCGCGGACCGGATCGCGCTCGAACCGCGCGGTCGCCATTTCGGAACTGTCGTAGTCCAGGAAGAAGATGCGGCGCTCCGCGTCTTCGAGCAGCGGCCGCAGCGCATTCAGGCCCTCCCGGAAATTCCGCTGGATGCGAGGGGTGATCTCAATGGGCTCAGGGCCGGGGTACCATTGCAGGTGGTACTCCGACGTCCCGGCCGCCTCTGCGATCGCGGCGCGGCTTCCGGCCGGCTGGGCCTCGACGATGCGCACGACCGTCGCGGCGCTATGCATCAGCCCCGTCTCGGTGACCGAGGGGCGCGCCCAGATACGAAAGCCGGCGACGTCCAGGAAAATCGCGTTGAGCATCATGGCCGCCATGATGGCAAGCACGATGCTGAGCGCCACGCGCCGGGCGATGGTGTCGCCCATCCAGCGGCGCAGGTTCACGCGCCCTCCGCCAGCGCGATCGTGACCGGCGCTGTCAGGATGTAGCCGCCGTTGCGCACGGTGCGGATCAGCAGCGGGTTCTTCGGGTCTGCCTCGAGCTTGCGGCGCAGCCGGCTGACCTGCACGTCGATGCTGCGGTCGAAGCTCGCATGGTTCGGGCCGCGCGCGAGGTCCATCAGCATGTCGCGGGTCAGCACGCGCTGCGGATGCTCGGCGAAGGTGAGCAGCAGCTCGAACTCGCCGCCCGAGAGGAAGACCAGCATGTTGTCCGCCGAGCGCAGCTCCCGCCGCGCGACGTCCAGCCGCCAGCAGCCGAAGCGCAGCACCGGGCGGGATGCCTGCGGCCGCGCCGGCGCCTCGCCCTCCGTGCGGCGCAGCACCGCGCGGATCCGCGCCAGCAGCTCGCGCGCGTTGAACGGCTTGGTGAGGTAGTCGTCGGCGCCGATCTCGAGACCCACCACGCGGTCGGCGTGGTCGCTCATGGAGGTCAGCATGATGACCGGCACGGCGGATTCCGCGCGGAGGCGCCGGCAGAGGCTGAAGCCGCTCTCGCCCTGCAGCATCACGTCGAGGACGACGACGCTGGCCGGCCGCGCGCCCAGCTCCGCGAACATCTCCGGCCCGCCCCGCGCGACCGCGACGGTGCAGCCGTGGCGCTTCAGGAACTCGGTCAGCAGGGCAAGGATGTCCTCGTCGTCGTCGACGATCAGGACATGAGGCAATCGCGTCATGCCGCCCTTCTACCGTCCCGGGCGGTCGCTGCGTATGTCCGGATTTCCATCGGATTGTTTCCGGCCGGACACATCATGTCCCGTCCGGCGCAACCGGCACATCATGCTGCAACGCGGCGCGTTCAGGGTCTGGCTGCCGAACAGGAGCCCCCCATGACCCCCAGCCTGCCCCACATCGCCTGCCTGTCCCTGGGCGTCCTCGCCCTGGCCGCCTGCTCCGCCACGCCGCCGCCGGCCGAGGCGCAGGAGGTCCACGACCCCGCCGAGGGCGTGAACCGGCAGATCTTCGCCGCGAACCAGTTCGTGGACCGCAACCTGCTGGCCCCCATCGCACGGACCTATCGCGACAACCTGCCGCAATCGGTCCGCAGCTCCGTCGGCAACTTCGCCGGGAACCTGCGTCAGCCGGTGGTGCTGACGAACGACCTGCTGCAGGGCAACGTCACCCGCGCCTGGACCACCACGCAGCGCTTCGTCGTGAACAGCACGGCCGGCGTCGGCGGGATCTTCGACGTGGCCGGAGGCCTCGGCCTGGAAGGGCACGACGCCGATTTCGGCCAGACGCTGGGCGTCTGGGGCGTGGGGCCGGGCCCCGCGGTGCAGCTGCCGCTCTTCGGCCCGAGCAATGTGCGCGATGCGACCGGAACCGTGATCGGCTTCGTCGCCAACCCGCTCTCCTACATCCCGGGCGGGGCCATGAGCGCGATCAGCGCGGTCGGCACGGGCGCCCGCACGGTGGACGGCCGCGCCAACCTGCTGGAGACGACCGACGCGCTGATGGCCAGCTCGCTCGACCCCTATGCCGCGATGCGCAGCGCCCAGGCCCAGCGAAGTGCGAGGCGGGTCGAGGAAGGCGTCCGCGGCACCCGCGCCCGCGTGGACATCAGCGTCGAGCCCGCGCCGCCGGGCCCTACTGACAGGTGATCCGCACGACCTCGGCGAGCTCGTTGTCCCGCATGGCAGGCCGACCGAGGAGCATCTGGGTGCCGAGGCCGATGGTGATCCTGCCGCCCGGCACGAGGCTGCGCGGCGTCGGCAGCGGCCGGTCGGTGAAGGCCGCGGTGACCACGAGCACGAAGGTCCGGGCCTGCCCGCCCGAATTGCGCAGCGTGACCGAATAGCTCGCCCGGACCCCGGGAGTGACCTGCTTCGGGAACGCCTCCGCCTGGATGACGCCGCCGCAATAGGTCGCCAGCTGGGCCCGCGCCGGCAGGGCGACGGCCGATGCAGCCAGGATCAGTCCGGTCATGGCGAGGTGGCGAAGCATCGGCAGCGAATCCCTTGGTCCGGTGACCATGACATTTCACCCGTCGCCCGCCAATCGCGCGCTTCGTCGCGTGTGTCGCCGCTCAGCCGCCGGCCGGGCAGGAGATGCGCGTCACCTGCGCGAGCCGGTCGCCCCGCAGCGGCGCCACGCCGGGCTGCCAGGCCTGGTAGCCGAGCTCGACCGTCACCGTGCCGCCGGCCGGGATGGTCCGCGGCGCGCCGGAAGGACGCTGGAACAGGCTCGCCGTCACCACCAGGACGAAGCTCCGCTCCCGGTCGAGGGCGTTGCGCAGCACCACCGCATAGCTGACGATCCCGCGCGGCGGCGGCTCGACCTCGGTCTCGAAGCGCTCGGCCAGCAGCGTGTCGCCGCACCAGGCGGCGGCCGGCGTCCCGGCCCGCGCGGCGCCCATGATCGAAGCGGCGAGGACAAGGCCAGGAACCAGTCCCCGCATCAGAGGCAGGCGATCCGCGTGACCTGCGCAAGCTGGTCGCCCCGCAGCGGCGCCACCCCGGGCAGGTTCGGCGAGTAGCCCAGCGCCACGCTCATCGTCGCGCTGGCCCGGATGGTCTGCGTCGTCGGCGGCGGCCGGCCGAGGAAGCTCCCCATGACGGTGAGCCGGAAGCTCTGGTTCTGGCCGCGCATGTTGCGCAGCAGGACCGAGTAGCGCGCGCGGCGGACGGGTCCGGGCGCGACGCTGGTGGAGAAGCGCTCGGCCACGATGGCGCCGTTGCACCAGCTCGCCTCGTAGGCGAAGGCCGGGACCGCCGACAGGGTCGTGAGGACGAGGCCCGTGAGGGCGATGTGCCGAAGCATGCGCGAATCCGGTTGCCCGCCCAGGATGCCAGCCCCGGCGCCGTGCGACCAATCGGCGGTCGCGAGGGGCGGCCATGGACGGCGGGTCCCGCTCGCCTAGGATGCGTCCCCATGCCCGGAAAAATGCATCTCGTCGCCTATCTCAAGGCCGGCCCCTCGGCCAGCTATCCCAGCACCTGGCGCCACCCTTCCGCGACGCTCGACGACCTCTTCGAGCCGGAGCGCTGGGAGAACCTGGCCCGCGTCATGGAGGCGGCGCGCTTCGACGCCTGCTTCTTCGCGGACGGGCTCGGCATCCCCGACCTCTACAAGGGCAGCTACGACGACTATCTCGGCCGCGGCGGGCAGCTCTCGCTGCTGGACCCCATGGCGATCCTGCCGCTGATGGCACGGGTCACGAAGCATCTCGGCCTCGGCGTCACGCTGTCGACCAGCTTCATGCCCACCTACATGATCGCGCGCTACCTCGGCTCGCTGGACCTGCTGAGCAAAGGCCGCGCGGCCTGGAACGTCGTCACGACGGCGCGCGACTTCGAGGCGCAGAATTGCGGGCATGAGGGCCTGCCGCCCAAGGAGCAGCGCTACGACATGGCCGACGAGGTCATGGAGGCCTGCGACGCCCTATGGAACGGCTGGGACGAGGACGCGCTGCTGCTCGAGAAGACGAGCGGTCGCTTCGCTGATCCGTCGAAGGTCCACTACGCGCACTACAAGGGAAAGTACGTGAGCGTGCGCGGGCCGCTCTCCATCCCGCGCACGCCGCAGGTGCGGCCGGCGATCATGCAGGCGGGCTCCTCGCCGCGCGGCCGGGAATTCGCCGCGCGCTGGGGCGAGATGCTCTTCGCCACGCCCGCGACCAAGGCCGATTCCCTGGCCTTCCGCACCGACATCCGCGCGCGGATGGAGGCGATCGGCCGCGATCCCGACGAGTGCAAGGTCCTGCCCTCGGTCACGCTCGTGGTCGGCGAGACGGAATCCATCGCGAAGGAGAAGGCCGCCTATCTGGAATCGCTGGTGGACCCCGAGCTGGTGATCGCCTCCAGCTCCTGGTCGGTGGTGGCGGATCTCTCGAAGATCGAGAATCCGGACGAGCTCGACCGGCCCGGCAGCAACCAGGGCGTGGCTGGCCATCGCGACCGCATGATGCAGGTGGCGCGCGACAAGGGGATCACCTTCGCCGAGGCGGTGCGCCGGCCGCGCACGCTGGTGGCCGGCACGCCGAAGGGGATCGCCGACATGATGGAGGACTGGTTCACCTCCGGCGCCTGCGACGGCTTCATCCTGCCGCCGACCATCTTCCCGACGACCTTCGAGGAGTTCGGCCGGATGGTCGTTCCGGAGTTGCAAAGGCGCGGGCTGTTCCGCACCGAATACACGGGGAAGACGCTGCGGGAGAACCTGCGCAACGCCGGCTGAGGCCCCTTATCGGCTTTGCCGTTTTCTCATCCCTGGGACACGCATCCGCGCTGTCGGCGCGGCGTAGTTTGCTCCATCGAAATGGAGCGCCTTCCCCATGCCCGAACGCCGGTCGCTGCTGCTGTCCGCCACGGGTCTGGTCGCCGCCGGTCTCGCCGCCCCCGCCGGTGCCCAGCCTGTCTTCATCGAGCGCGCCCCGCCGCCGCCGCGCGTCGTCGAGGTTCCGCCGCCGCGCCGCGGCTTCCTCTGGGTCCCCGGCTACTGGCGCTGGAACGGCCGCGACCATGTCTGGGTCGAAGGCCGGTGGGAGCGGGAGCGCCGCGGCTATGCCTACAACGCACCGCGCTGGGAGCAGGAAGGGCCACGCTGGCGCTGGGTGCCCGGCGGCTGGGTCCGCCACTGAGCGCCTGACGCCTTCCCCGCCGCCCCGGACCCGTGCAGGCTCGCGCGCCACGACTGCAGGGAGGCCGCATGGCCGAGATCACCGCCACCCGGATCGGCTACCAGCGCTGGATCCGGGTGATCGTCGCCGCCATTCGCACCGCGGCCGGCGCGACCGGCGAGCGCGACGTCGAGGACCATGGCGATGCCGCGATGGTGCTCGCCTACGATCCCGGCCGGCGCGTCGCGACCGTGATCCGGCAGTTCCGCGCCCCTGTCCGCCTCGCCGGCGAGGACGGCTTCCTCCTGGAGGCGGCGGCAGGCCGGCTGGAGGGCGAGGAGCCGGAAGCCTGCGCGCGCCGCGAGGCGATGGAGGAGACCGGCCTGCGTCTCGGCCGGCTGGAGGCCGTGGCGCGCATCTTCTCGCTGCCGGCCATCTCCACCGAGCGCGTGTCGCTTTTCCTTGCTCCCTATACCGCGGCGGATCGCGTCGCCGAGGGCGGCGGGCTCGCGGAGGAGCAGGAGGAGATTGCGGTGCTGGAAATGCCGCTCGGCGAGCTCGCGCGCCTCGCCGATGCGGGCCTGCTGACCGATGCGAAGCTCATGCTGCTGGTGCAGACGCTGCGGCTGCGGCGTCCGGGGCTCTTTGCCTGACCCGTCAGGGCAGGAGCGTCACCCGCCGCGCCGCCTCGATCGTCGTCACCCCCGCCTGCCCCATGTTGCTGCGCAGCTCCTCGCGGAAGGAGGCGGTCGCGTGGTCGCCGCCGGCCTCGCCGATCGCCGCCACCGACCAGAGGAAGGCGCGCGCGGCGAAGGTGAAGTCCGCCCCGCTCGCCACCGCCCGCAGGATGTCGAGCCCCGAGCGGATCGAGCCGTCGTAGAGCACCTTCGCCCGCCCGCCCACGCGCTCGACGATCGCGGGCAGCACGTCGATCGAGGCCGGCGCCGCGTCGAACTGCCGGCCGCCGTGGTTCGAGACCAGGATGCCGTCGCAACCGATCTCCACCGCGCGCTCGGCGTCGTCGGGATGCATGATGCCCTTCACCACCAGCGCGCGCGGCCAGGCGTCGCGCAGCCGGGCGAGCCAGTCCCAGGTGATGGCCTGGCCCAGTTCCTTCTGCGCGAATTTCGCGATGTCGAAGATGGAGGCGCCCGCGGGCACATACTGCCGCATCGTCTCGAAGGTCGGCCGGCCCCGCCGCAGCGTCTCCAGCGCCCAGCTCGGCGAGATCGCGATGTCGCGGATGGTGCGGGCCCGCCAGCGGAACGGCACCTCCAGCCCATTGGCGACGTCGCCCACGCGCTTCGGGCGGCAGGGCACGTCCATCGTCACCACCAGCGCCTGCGCGCCCGCGGCCTCGGCGCGGCGCAGCAGGTCGAAGGAGCGCTCGTGGCCGTTGGCCGGCGCCGGGTAGAGCTGGAACCAGTACACGTCGGGCGCGATCCGGCCGAAATGCTCGATGCTCTCGTTGGCGACGGTCGAGCCGATATAGGGGATGCGCGCCTTCTGGGCCGCGCGGGCGAGGATGTCGCCCGTGCCGGGCCAGACCACGCCCGGATTGCCCATGGGCGAGACGCCGACCGGCATGGAATACCCCTGCCCGAAGAGCGTGACGCGCGTGTCGATGCCGGTGATGTCCACGCCGTAGCGCGGCAGGATGCGCACCGCGTCCATCGCGGCGCGGTTGCGCAACACATTGGGCGCGCCATCGCCCACGCCGCCGGCCGCGTAGTCGTAGGCGAAGCGCGGCACGCGGCGCTTAGCCCGGCGCTCCATCACGCCGTAATGCGGGAAGAGCCGGCGCAGCCGCAGCCCCGCCTCGTCGAGCGCCGGGGCGGGCGGCGGCGTCAGCGCGGCGGGGCGCAGTTCCTCATGGGCATCGGGCATCGGACATCCCCAGGCCGGGCGCTGCCGGCCCGGAGTCATCGAACCGCCATAGGACCTCCTCTCCGACCACCGGGCAAGCCGGCCATGCCGCCAGGCCTGTCAGAAACCGGCGGCCGTCATGCCGGCCTGGAAATCGGCCGTATGCCATGAGGGATCCACCGTGTCCCACTTGACCCGGGAATCCTCCTTTCCTGCGATCGCTTTTGCCAGAGTCCGCATGATGACCGGGTTCAGGACATCAAATTCCTCGGTCACGGTGGCCGGCGCGCCGGCCACGCCGTTCAACTGGTCCAGCAGATACTTGGCATAGTCCGTCGGCCGGTTATTGTCGGACGAAGGCGCCCACCGCCTAGTGATGCCGAGCAATGTCCTGATCTGATGCTTCGTCCTGTAGGCCTTGAGGTTGAGCGCGAGCGCGCGCCAGCCGTGCGCCTCGGTCCTGAACACGACGAAGCGGTCGTCCACCCGGGCCTGCCCCAGCCAGGTATCGTTCGAGAGCGGCCGCATATTGCCTGGGTTGCAGTTGCGCCAGGATCGCGGCCCGGCGCTGCGAATCTGCTCCAGCATCGCCGCAAGCGCTGGCGGCGGTATGGAAGCGTCCGGCGTTGCCTCCGTCTCCGGTGGCTCCGATACATCTATGAGGAGCCTGAGATCCAGCTCGAACTTCTCCTTGATATGCTTCAGAACGTCCTGGATGGGCGTCATGATCGCCAGCTTTTCCGCCCATTCAGGGGGATCCTCCGGCCCGCGGGGGTGGAATCCGATCAGCATGCCGACGATCAGCCCGGCCTCGTCCAGCGCCACCGCCCCGCTGTCGCCCAGCTTCAGGTCGCCGCGGTCGGTAAGGAACTGTCCGGCAAGGGCTTCCCCTCCGACATCGATGGCGATGTCCGTCGCCTGGACGACGACATTGCTGACGCCGTCGCTGGCGGCGCCGGCAATGACCAGGGGCAGCCCCACCTCCGCGGGAAAATCCTCGTTGCGGGAGCCGCGCGGCGGACCGATCCCGGCAATCGCATAGCCGGCCCTGATCTGCTGGCTGGCTTCCGCCGTCAATTTCGCGATTCCGATATCCAGCTTGTCCACTCGCGTATCGGAGATGCGCACCGCGTCCGCGATGACCTTGCCGTCGCAGAGAACCTTCGCGGCCGGCGCACCCTCCGCGGTGCGGATGACATGGGCGCAGGTCAGCAGGAAGAGCTCTTCGGGATCGGCGCGGAACAGGCTGAGAACGCATCCGAGCGTGCCGAAGACCTCGGCTTGCCCGCCTTCCGCCGTGATCCGGCTGGCACCGGGGGAGAGATCGGTCATGGGCATCTCCTCGTCAGTTGGCACGGCATGTTGGGGACCCGGTCACCAGCAGGTTGAACGTCCCGCTATCCAGATGCCCGGTGACCTCGGGGCTGCTGGGCAGGTTCTGACGCCGCTGGAAGGCCATCAGCCTGTCCTGGAAATCCGCGTTGAACACCGCGACCGCGCGGGCCAGCCGGAGCGCCGGATCCTCCGACGGCGGCTCGTCGTCACGGCGTGGCGGGGTGATGCAGAGTCGCCTCGCAGCCGTCCGCAGAATCTCATCGCCGATCTCCGGGTTGGCCGCCCGGATTTCCCGTGCATCCGGATTCTCCCCGCGCCGACGCTCCCGCAAGGCCTGGGCGGCCAAGCTCACCGTCGTCGCGGTGACGTTGCCCGTCCAGACTCCTCGGGCCTCGTTGACCTTCCTCTCGATCTTTTCGGCATCATCCGCCGTCAGCACCGTGGTCGAGGGGCGGGTGACCGCGGCACCGGCCCAGCGGCGTACCATGTTCACCTCGGCGATAGTCGGAACCGAGGCCTGCTCCCTGTTCTGCCTCCGTGCAGGAATCCCGCTCCCGGCCACGACCTGCCCCGAGCCTGAGCCCGAACCGGACCCCGAGCCCTGCGGCAACTGCAGCAGGACCTCGATCGGCGCCAGCCCGCTGCCGTCGCTGATCACGAGCGTGGCCGTGCTGTCGGCGGCCTTATCCGTGACCGTGACCGTGAACTGGGTCGTGTCGACCCCGACGTCGCGGCGGTCGATGACGATCGCATCGATGGGGGCCGTGCCGGTGATGGTCGCCACGCGTGGCGCGGTGCCTCCGCTGATCAGGAAGACCCATTTCTCCCCGAAGCTGTTCACGGGGTGGATCGCCTCCAGGGGCTGCATGCGCATCATGTTCGGCAGGTTGGCCAGGGCGCAGGCGTTGCTGGGGGAATTCCGCATCGGATGCGTGCCGGGCGGCTCCTGCTGTGCGGACACCGCGGCCAGGGCGTCGGACAGTTTCTGAACCGCCTCCCGAAGCCGGTCGGCCGCCTGATCGACGCGGCTGGCAGATGCGGCGCGCTCATTGGGGCTCGGGATCACGCCGATGCCGAGCTGTCCGACCTGGGACAGGGCGGCCTGGAAGCTCGCGGCCAGCCGGATCGCGGCGCTCGGATCCGGCAAGGTCTTCAGCAATTCGCGATCCACCGCGATGACGATCTCGACCACCCGCGCCCGCAGGCGCTCGGCCACCTGCTGGAAGTCCGTCTGCAGACTGCCCGGCACGCCCGCCGCCAGCGATCGCGCGAGCCGCGCCTGGGCCGTCAAGGTGTCGAGACCTTCCTTCGTCCAGGTGATCCCAGTCTCCTGCCTAGCGCGCAGTTCCTCCAGCGCGGTGAGCGCGGCCTCGACCTCGCGATCGGCGGCCGCCACCCGGTTGGCCGCCCGCACGCGGTTCCAGATCATCCTCTGGCTCTGGAGGACGCAGCCGATCGCCTCGGCCCCCGACAGATAGATATATTGCCGCCCAGGATTGCTGAGATACTGGTTGGTAGCCACGAGGCCAGCCGCCCCGCCGATCAGGCCCGTGATGGTACTCTGAGCCACGCCGCCACCGGCCGCGAGAAGCCCGCCGGACACCGCCATGCCGCCGGCCAGCAGCGGCGCGACTTGGCGCACGATCGACTGGTCGCCCACGGCTTCCAGGTACAGCCGCTGCTGGTCGCGCGCGGCCTGATAGACCGCCCCTAGCGATGCGCCGGGATTGCCAGGAGCAAGGATATTGCCAGCGCCTCCTGCTAGCAGGTCATCGTCCGCCAGTAGTCTCGTCGAATGGATATGGGGATCCCAGAGCGACCGACCGCAACCGGTCAATGCCAGCAGAGCGAATAACAGCAGGACGGCGCGAATCCGGATCATTCTTAAGAATGCCATGTTCTTTAATGTAAGTATACAATTCAGAACAGCGGAATGGAATCCGTAACTCTACTGACCAGAACAGCATCTGACCGAAACGTCCTCGTCGAAGGAAGGAGTCCGCTTGTCAGAAAAGATCATCCTGATCGTGAATGCTAAATGTCTCCTTGGGAGCTCCCGCGTGATCCGCACACGGCAGACACGGCAGACACCGGTCGCCCCGTGCGATCACAAGCAACATGGATTGGTCGGCTTCGTCTGAACTTGGCCCGCCATGCTGCACCGCAGCGTGACGGGGCATGGCAACCCGCACATATTGGGCAGCATTGGGAAGGAAAGTCCGGCACACACGGAGGATTTTCCATGAGCACCAGTGACGCCGCCACCACCGGCGGCATCGTCGTCGGCAGCCCCCATGAGATGCGCCAGCGCATCCGCGCCATCGTCGGCGCCGCCTCGGGCAATCTCGTCGAGTGGTACGATTTCTACGCCTATGCCTTCACCGCGCTCTACTTCGCCCATGCCTTCTTCCCGGCCGGCGACACGACCGTCCAGCTTCTCAACACCGCCGCCGTCTTCGCCATCGGCTTCCTGATGCGCCCGATCGGCGGCTGGCTCTTCGGCCGGCTCGGCGACCGGAAGGGCCGCAAGTTCTCCATGCTGACCTCGGTGCTGCTGATGTGCGGGGGATCGCTGCTCATCGCCGTCATCCCGACCTACGAGACCATCGGCATCGCCGCCCCCATCGTGCTGCTGCTCGCGCGCATGGCGCAGGGCCTCTCGGTCGGCGGCGAGTACGGCACCTCAGCCACCTACATGAGCGAGGTCGCGACGTCGAAGAACCGCGGCTTCTACGCCTCCTTCCAGTATGTGACCTTGATCGGCGGGCAGCTGCTGGCGGTGCTGGTCATCGTGGTCCTGGAATTCACGCTGACCACCGAGCAGCTGCGGTCCTGGGGCTGGCGCATCCCCTTCGTGATCGGTGCCATCGCCGCGGTCGTGGCGCTTTACCTGCGGAGCTCGCTGCACGAAACCACCACCGCCGAGGGCCGCGCCAACAAGGAGGCCGGCACGATGCGCGCGCTGCTGCAGCATCCGCGCGCGCTGCTGACGGTGATGGGGCTGACGGCCGGCGGCTCCCTCGCCTTCTACACCTTCACCACCTACATGCAGAAATACCTGGTCAACACCGCGGGCCTGCCGGTGAAGACGGTCAGCATCCTGATGGCCGTGGTGCTGCTGCTCTACATGGGGATGCAGCCGATCCTCGGCGCGGTCTCGGACCGCTTCGGGCGGCGCAACCTGCTCTTCGTCTTCTGCATCGGCGGCATCCTCTTCACGGTGCCGTTGCTGGGTGCGCTGGGCGGCGTCACCTCGGCGACCTCGGCCGGTATCCTGCTGCTCTGCGCCCTGGCGATCGTGAGCTGCTACACCTCGATATCGGGCGTGCTGAAGGCCGAGCTCTTCCCGGCCGAGATCCGCGCGCTGGGCGTGGGGCTGTCCTACGCCATCGCCAACGCGCTGTTCGGCGGTACGGCGGAATACGTGGCGCTGAGCTTCAAGGCCGCGGGCAACGAGGGCGGCTTCGCCTGGTATGTCGTGGGGATGATGACGGTGGCGCTGATCGCCGTGCTGTTCATGCCGGACATGCAGAAGCACGGGCATATGCGCGACGAGCACAGCCCGTCGCGGTGATGCGAGAGGGGCTTTGCCCCCCTCGCGCTCCCCCCAGCAGGGAACTCGTTCCCTGCACCCTCATTCCGGGCGCAGGCCCATCTTCTGGACCACCTCGGTCCACTTGCGCACCTCGGCCGCCACGTAGGTCGCGAACTCCTCGGGCGTGCCGCGCTGCGGCTGGATGCCCTGGGTCGAGAGCTGCGCGGAGATGCGCTCCATCGCCGTGCTCAGCGCCGCGTTCAGGCGCAGCACGAGCGCCGGCGGCAGGCCCGCCGGGCCCATCACGCCGCCCCAGCTCACCGTCTCGAAGCCCGGCACCGTCTCGGCGATGGTCGGCAGGTCCGGCGCGTCGGGCATGCGCCGCAACGCGCCGGTCGCGATCGCCCGGACCCGCCCAGCCTGCGCATGTGGCAACTGCACCGGCGCCGTGTCGACGCTCATCGGGATGACGCCCGCGATCAGGTCGGCAACGGTGGGCCCGCTGCCGCGATAGGGGATGTGGGTCATCTCGATGCCGGTCTGCGACTTCAGCAGCTCCATGCCCATATGGCCGGCCGAGCCGATGCCGGCCGTGCCGTAGCTGAACCGCCCCTGCAGCGCCCGCACATGGGCCAGGAACTCCGGAAAATTCCGCACCGGCACGGAGGGATGCACCGCCACCACTGTCGGCACGATGGAGACCGCCATGATGGACGAAAAATCTCGGATCGGGTCGTAGGGCGTGCGGCTGCCGTAGAGCGCCGGGCCGGTGGCGTTCGGCCCGGCATTGCCCATGAGCAGCGTGTAGCCGTCCGGCGCGCTGCGGGCGACGTATTCGGCCGCGATGAAGCCGTTGGCGCCGGGCCGGTTCTCCACCACCAGCGTCTGCCCGAGCAACTCCGTCATGTGAGGCGCGAGCATGCGCGCGATGATGTCGCTCGCCCCGCCCGGCGGGTAGGGGATGACCATGCGGATCGCCCGGCTGGGCCAGTCGGATTGCGCGAGGGCCGGAGCGGCCAGGAGGGGCGTGAGGGCGGCGGCCTTCAGCGCCTGCCTGCGTTCGAACAGCATGGACAACTCCCTGGGACGCGGGCGTCTCGGCGCCCGATTTGTCCGATGGTGTTCCATATAAGGTCCGGACGGAAGGCCTCGCGCCGCTTGATCCGGTCGCGCGGCCGCGCTTCAGGTGCGCCGGGTGGGCGTCGCGGCCACCAGGCGCGCCGGCGGCCGCAGCTGCCGCGGATCCCGGCTGGGACGGGCATGCGGGATGGACCGGGCCTGCTGCGTGGAGCGCGCTTGCTGTGCGGAGCGGGATGGCCGATCGGAACGCGCCTGCTGAATCGAGCGCGCCTGCCGGTCGGAACGGGCCTGCTGGACCGGACGAGCCTGCTGGCCGGAGCGCGCCTGTCGGGCGGAACGGGCCTGCCGGTCCGAGCGAGCCTGCTGGGCGGAAGGAGCCCACCGGTCCAGGCGCGCCTGCTGGACGGAACGCGTTTGCCGGGCGGAGCGCGCCTGCTGCCCGACGCGGGCCTGCCGCTCGAAACGGGCATGCTGCACGGCACGGACGGGGGGGCGCGCCTGCGCCTCGCGGAGGGTCCTTGTCTCCCGATACGGCCCGTCCTCCGGTGCCGGTCCGATCGCCTGCGAGAGGTTCGCCCACCAGGCGCGATAGCCCGCTCCGCTGGGATGGATGCCGTCGCCCGAGAGGTAGCCGCAGCGCGCCGGCCGCCCGGAATGGACGCGCATGTAGCCGCGCCCGGAGCCCACCCGCACCAGCGGCTCGCGCGCTAGCGCGCGGTCGAGCGCCTCGCTGCCCCGCTCGAGGCTCTCGTCGTAGGGGAAGCAGCCGGGCGTCGCCCAGGTGATCTGCTGCGCCTGCCAGCGGCCCATGATCGCCGCCAGCCGCTCGGGATAGGCCTCGGCCGACCAGGGGTCGATGCCACGGAGGTCGTTGGTGCCGACCACGACCACGACGCGCCGGGCGCAGCGGGGATTCTGCGCGCGGAGCCAGGCGAGGCCGATGCCGGTGCGCGCGATGACCTGGAATCCCGCGGCCCGGGCATAGGGCCCCATGCCGACGGCGAGGCTGTCGCCCAGCAGGATGTCCGGGCAGGACGCCGTCGGCACCGCCGCCCGCGCCGCGACAGGCGAAGCCAGGAGGAGCAGCGCGGCGAAGAGGGCGACGATTCTCATGCGGCTGCCATTATCGCCCGGACCGGCGTTTCGCGCATCAGGGTTTCTATCGGTACCCCGCCGCCTGCAATTCGAAGAGCTCGGCGTAGCGGCCGCCCTGGGCCATCAGCGCCTCATGCGTGCCCTCGGCCTCCACCTTGCCATCGGCCAGGACGAGGATGCGGTCGGCCATGCGCACGCTGGAGAAGCGGTGCGAGATCAGCACGGCGGTCTTGCCGGCGCTCAACTCCTTGAACCGGCGAAACACCTCGAACTCCGAGCGCGCGTCGAGCGCCGCGGTCGGCTCGTCCAGCACCAGCACCTCGGCCTCGCGCATATAGGCGCGGGCGATGGCGATCTTCTGCCACTCGCCGCCCGAGAGCTCGACGCCGTTCTTGAAGCGCTTGCCGATCATCTGCTCGTAGCCCAGCGGCAGCCTGGCGATCACCTCGTCGGCCTGGCTGCGCTCGGCAGCGCGCTCGATGCGGGCCTGGTCCCCGCGGGCCTCGATGCGGCCGACGGCGATGTTGTCGCCCGCCGTCAGGTTGTAGCGCACGAAGTCCTGAAAGATGACGCCCATGCTGCCGCGCAGCGCGTCGAGGTCGTAGCCGCGGAGGTCACGGCCATCGAGCAGGATGCGGCCCTCGTCGGGGTCGTAGAGGCGGGTCAGCAGCTTCACCAGCGTGGTCTTTCCCGCGCCGTTCTCGCCGACCAGCGCCACCACCTCGCCGGCCTTCAGCTTGAAGCTGAGGTGGCGCACCGCCCAGCGCTCGGCGCCCGGATAGGCGAAGCCGACATCCTCGAAGACGAAGCCCTCGCGGATGGGATGAGGCACGGGCAGCGGGTTCTCGGGCGAGAGGATCTCGGGCCGCATCTCGAAGAAGGTGAAGAGATCGTCGAGGTAGAGCGCCTGCCCAGCCATGACGGAGAAGCCGGAGAGCATCCCCTCCAGCAGCGTGCGCAGGCGGAGGAAGGAGCCCGCGAGGAAGGTGAGGTCGCCGACCGAGAAGGCGCCCGCCAGCGTCTGCCACACGATATAGGCATAGGCGAGGTAGTAGCCGGCCGTGCCGATCGCGGTGAACACGGCGCCCCATTCCGCGCGGCGCAGGGCCAGCGCCCGGTTGGCCCTGTAGAAGGCCGAGGAGAGCCGCAGGTACCGCTCGATCAGGAAGCCGTGGAGGCCGAAGATCTTCACCTCCTTGGCCGTCTCCACGCTGGCCGCGGTCTGGCGGACATAGTCGAGCTCGCGCCGCTCCGGCGTGCGGCCGAAGTCGAGCGAGTAGCCCTGCGCGTTGAAGTGGGATTCGCCGAGGAAGGCCGGCACCAGCGCCAGGACCAGCAGCACGATCAGCCAGGGCGCGAAGACGAGCAGGCCGGCGGCGAGGCTCGTCACCGTCACGACGTCCTGCGCCTGGTTGAAGAGCAGGTTCATCAGCGTGATGCGGCCGCTGGTCTGGCGGCGGGCGCGCTCCAGTTGGTCCTGGAACTCGGCATCCTCGAAATCCTCGAGGTCGAGGGTGGCGGCATGCTCCATGAGACGGACGCTGGAGGCGTTGGTGACGCGCTCGGAGAGCAGCCCGTCGACGAGCGAGACGACGCGGCCGAGAAGGTCGGCGGCCACCGCCAGCAGGAACTCGGCGGCGAGCAGCCAGGCGATCCAGTCGAGCTTTCCGGCATGCCACGCGCCGAGAAAGCTCGCGGGACGGTCGGGCTCGCGCAGCAGCAGCACGACGTCGTCTATGATGAGCTTGCCGACGAAGAGCGTCGCGATCGGCAGCAGCGCCCGCACCAGCCGCAGGGCCAGCGAGGCGGCGGTGAGGCCCGGGCTCGTGCGCCAGACCATCGCCAGGAAGGGGCGCAGGTTGCGCAGCGCGCCGAAGCGCTCCTTGAGCGTGCGGGCGCGCGGCGGAGGGAGGCCGCTGTGCTGGGTGCGCGCCGACCCCGACATGCCCTAGCCCGGCACCATCGCGATCTTCCCGAAGTGCTGGTTCGCCTTCATATGCGCCAGCGCCTCGACCACCTGGTCCAGCGAGAACACCTTGTCGATCGGCAGCGCCAGCTTCCCTGCCTCCAGCGCCGGCCAGAGGTCCGCGCGCATCTTGCGCACGATCTCGCGCACCTCCTCGGTGCTGCGCGTGCGGAAGGTCACGCCCTCGTAGGTGATGCGCCGGGCCGCATGCAGGTCGAAGTCGAACTCCGCCTTGAAGCCGCCGAGCCTTCCGACATTCACGATGCGCCCGAGGATCGCCGTCGCCGCGAGCGTCTGCGAGACGAGCGGCCCGCTGATCTGGTCCACCACGGCATCCACGCCGCGCCCGCCCGTCGCGTCCAGCACCTGCTTCACCCAGGCGGGATCGTTGGTGTCCACAGCCAGCGTCGCGCCGAACTCCGCGAGCCGCGCGCGCTTCGCCGGGTTGGTGGAGGAGCCCACGACCACGGATGCGCCCATGAGCTTCGCGATCTGCAGCCCCATCAGCCCGACGCCGGAGGACGCACCCTGGATCATGATCGCCTTGCCCGGTGCGCAGAGCCCATGCGTCACGACAGCGTCGTGCATGGTCTGCAGCGCGACCGGCAGCGTGGCCGCGACCTCCCAGGGCATGTTGGTGTCGGGCACGAGACTCACGCGGCCCCAGTCGGCCAGCGCGAATTCGGCGTAGGAACCGGCCATGCCGCCCATCACGCGCATGCCCGGCTGCAGCGTCTTCGGCACCTCGGCGCCGCATTCGACGATCTCGCCGGCGCCCTCCAGCCCGGGGATGGCGCCGATGCCGCCCTGCGAGCCATGCGCATGCCCCGCCGCGACGCCGAGGTCGGCGCGGTTCAGCCCGATGGCGCGCAGCTTCACGAGGATCTGCTGCGGGCCGGGCCTCGGCATGGGGACGTCCTGCAGGGCGAGGCCCTGGGCGGTGACGACGGCGGCTTTCATGGTGTCTCTCCCGGTTCGGTCGGGCGCAGCTTGGCCCGATCCGCGCCCGGGAGGAACCGTCACCCCGCGATGGCGTAGGCAGGACGGCGGGGATCGGCGCCGGCGCGGACGAGCCCCGCTTTCCTGTCCGTCAGGATCGCCTCCACGCTGCCGGCGAGCCAGGTCTTGGCAGGCCATTCCTTGACCTCGTGGCCGCGCGCCGCGAGTTCCTCCTGCACCGCCGCATCAATGCGGGATTCGACGGCGAGCCGCCCCGGGAAATACTCGAAAGGCGCGAAGGAGGAGGGGAAGGAATAGGAGGCCACGCGCGGCGCCTCGATGGCGTCCTGCACCTCCATGCCGAAATGCAGCACGTTGAGCATGACCTGCAGCATCGCCTGAATCTGCACGTCGCCGCCGGGGGTGCCGAAAGGCATGACGTCGCCGTCCTCCGTCACCACCATGGCCGGGTTGGGCGTGAGGCGCGGCCGCTTGCCGGGCGCGACGCCGCAGGGATGCGCGGGGTCCGGCCGGCTCTGGCTGCCGCGGTTGGAGGGAATGATTCCGAGCCCCGGCACCACCGGCGAGTTCCAGGACCCATCCGAGGGCGTCGCGGAAAAGGCATTGCCCCAGCGGTCCACCACGGCGACGTAGGAGGTGTCGGCCTCCACCATCGGCGCGTGGCTCCGCGTCTCCGGATGCGTGCCGGTGCCGCTGTTCAGCACCGGGCCGGGCATGCCGGGATAGGCGCGGAGCGGGTCGATCGCCGCCACGCGGGTGGCCAGATGGGTATCGGAGAGCAGCGCGTCGACCGGCACCTCGACGAAGGCAGGGTCGCCGAAATGGTACTCGCGGTCGGCCATCGCGGCCTTCACGCTTTCGGTCAGCAGATGGATGTAGTCGGCCGAGTTGTGCGCCATATCAGTGAAGCCCGCGCGCTCCATCAGCAGCAGCGCCTCGAGCAGCGCAGGCCCCTGGCACCAGGGGCCGCAGGTCATCACCTGGTGCCCGCGCCAGGGGCGGATCACGGCGGGCTCCAGCTTCGAGCGGAAGCCGGCCATGTCCTCCATCGAGAGGAAGCCGCCCTCCTGCTTCTGGAAGGCCACGATCTCGCGAGCGATGTCGCCGCGGTAGAAGGCCGCATGCGCCGCCGCGAGGCCGGCGAGACGCCCCTTCCCCGCGGCCTTGCGCTCCTCGTCCACCATGTAGGTCAGCGTCTTCGCGAGGTCGGACTGCACGAAGCGGTCGCCCACCTTCGGAACCTCGCCGCCCGGCAGGAAGATCGCCGCGTTGGAGGGGTAGCCGGCGTATTCGGTCCGGTGGTTCGTGATGCTCTCCACGAGCAGCGGGAACACGGCGAAGCCCTCGGCCGCGTAGCGGATCGCGTATTGGGCGACATCGCCGAATCCCATGGTGCCGTGGCGCTCCAGCGCCGTGATCCAGGCATCCGGCGCGGCCGGCACCACAGTTCGCCGCACGCCGTTCGGGATCTTCCCGCCGTGCTCGCGCATGAAGAGGTCGGCCGGCAGGCTGCGGGGCCAATGGCCGAGGCCCGCGATGGTCTCCACCGTGCCGTCAGCCTTGCGGATCATGATCGGCGCCACGCCCGCGACATTCACGAGGTCCGGCAGCAGCACGCCGAGCGCCATGCCCGCGGCGCAGCCCGCATCGATGGCGTTGCCGCCGGCCTCCAGCACGGCGTGGCCCGCCGTGGCCGCGAGGTAGTGACCCGCGCTCACGGCGTGGCGGGGGCCGCTCAGGGTCGGGCGCGTGGCAAAGCTCATGGGGCGTTCTCCGGTCTGGCCTGGGTGGCGACGAGTTGCTCGTCCATGCGCGGCGTGTAGGCGATGCCGCGCCGCGCGACGGCGATGGTGACCTGGTTGTAGAGCGGGATGGCGCCGAGCAGCGAGACGCCGCGGCGCATGGCGTCGCGCAGCGCTGCCTCGCGGCCGTCGTCCATGCGGACCATCGCATCCTCGATCATCCGGTCCAGCTCCGCATCGGCGAAGCCGCCGCGGTTGCCGGAGCCGAGCTCGCGGTTGCGGCTGTGCAGCACGAGGGCGAGCAGATGCTGCACGTCACGCGTCGAGGAGAGCGAGAGGCCGAAGAGGATCAGCGGCATGTCGTTCCGCCCGGCCACGGTGCGCGGGAAGAAGACGGTGCCGGGCAGCGCCTCCACCTTGGCCTGGAAACCGCCGCGGCTCAGCATCTGGCCGAGCGCCTGGCAGACGCGCCCGTCATTCACGTAGCGGTTGTTGGAGCAGGCGACCGTCAGGCCGATTCCCTGCGGAAAGCCGGCATCGGCGAGCAGGCGATGGGCCTGCGCGGGATCGAAGGGATCGGGGCGCATCGTGGGATCGCCGCCCCCGAAGCCCTCGGGCACCAGCTGCCCGGTCGCGAAGGCGAAGCCGTCCAGCGCGCGCTCCGCGAGGCCCGTGCGGTTGATCGCGAGGCTGATCGCCCGGCGCACGCGCAGATCGCGCAGCGGGTTGGAGGGCAGCGGCTGGCCTGCGGGATCGGTCAGCAGCGGTAGCCGCTCGGCGCCGACATTGGGCAGCAGGAACATCACGCGGTCGGAGGGGCGATGGAACACCGCGACGCGCGGGTCGCGCGCCAAACGGGCGAGGTCGGTGGTCGGCACCTCCTCCGTCAGGTCGAGATCGCCGGCCAGCAGGGAAGCGAGGCGCGAGGCGTCGTTCGGGACCACGCGCACATCGACCCTCTCCCAGGGCGCCGTGCCGCCCCACCAGGCGGGGTTGCGGCGCAGGACCATGCCGTCGGAGCCGCGCGCGGCCTCCAGCCGGAACGGCCCCGTGCCAATGGCCGCGCGGCCCGTGCTGAAGTCGCCGGTAACAGCCGTGGCCGCGATGCGCGCGGGGAGGATGAAGATATTGGTGAGCTGGCCCGGCAGCACGGGGTTCGGCCGGTCCGTGTGGATGCGGATCGTATGCGGATCCACCACCTCGGTGCGCGTGATGGTTCGTAGATTGCTCGTATAGGGCCCGGGATTGTTCGGGATCGACGGAACCCGGGAAAAGCTCGCCACGACATCGGCAGCGGTGAAGGGCGTACCGTCATGGAAGGTGACGCCCTGGCGCAGCTTGAACTCCCAGGTCGTGTCGTCGATCGCCGCCCAGGAGAGCGCGAGGCCCGGCACCCAGCGGCTGTCGGCGTCGCGGCCGACCAGCGCCTCGTAGAGATGCCGCGCGGCCGCCATGTTCGGGCCGAGGAAGAGGTAGTGCGGGTCGAGGGTGAAGCTGGACTGCACGCCCATGGTGAGGCTCTGCGCCCGCGGCGCCACAGGCGCGAGCGCGGCCAGCGCCGCGGTCATGATACGGACAGCCCAGCTCGCGACGCGCCCCATCGACACCTCCGTGACGGTCGAGCCTCCGCCCGCCGGGGCGCGCGGTCAACCGGAAGCGATGCGCCGGCGCATGAAGACGGTGATGCTGCCGGGCAGGATGCTCGCGCGATGCGTCTCCTCGAAGCCGCGGCGCGAATAGAAGGCGATGTTCTCCTCGAACATCGCGTTGGTGTAGAGCCGCAATTCGGCAAAGCCGAGCGAGCGCGCCAGCGCCTCGGCATGGCGCAGCAGGCGGTCGCCGAGCCCCCGCCCCTGCGCCTCCGGCCGCACCGCGAGGTTCTCGATCAGCAGGTGGTCCGCCTCGGGGATGGTCTCGATCAGGGCGAGCAGCTCGCCCTGCTCCTCCCAGAGGTCGATGAGATGCTCCACGACGGCGCGGTCGTAATCCGCGCGCATGGGCAGCGGCTCGCGGCCGATCAGCGGGACCCATTTGGCATAGGCCGCGCGGGTGAGGTCGCGCGCAGCGGCGGAATCCGCCGGGCCCGCGCGCCGCAGGTGGGTGGTCATGGGAAGCTCCGAGGCATCCGGAAACAAAAAGGCCGCGCATGGGGCGCGGCCTGCGGATGGGCGCGTCAGCCGCGCCTCATCGTCGCCGCGCCAGAAGGCGGGAGGCGGGACGACGGCGTCGGAGGAGCAGCGCGGCCTTCATGACGCGCGATCCTGGGCTCATTCCGCGCCGCCGCGCAAGACGTTCCCGTGCCGTCCCGACCATCCCACCAGCGCGTCGAAGACCGGCTCCAGCGCATAGGCCGCCTCGGTCAGCTCGTACTCCACGCGCGGCGGGACCTCGGCATGGGCGGTGCGCAGCACGAGTCCGTCGCGCTCGAGCTCGCGCAGCTGCGCCGTCAGCATGTGCTGCGTGACGCCGGGGAGGCAGCGCCGCAGCTCGCCGAAGCGGCGCGGGCCGTCGACGAGGGCGCAGATGATCTCGACCTTCCACTTGCCCATGATCGCGCGCAGCGCGGCCTGGAAACGGCGGACCTCGGCAGGCGCCGGCACGCGGCATCCGGCGCAGTCCGCCATCTCCACGGTCAGGTCTTCCATACCCGGCATGGTTTTCCATCCTTCTTGAACCCGGCGGCGCCGCGCGGAATCTCCACGCCGCAACAGCGGAGATGGTGATGAGCACCGTCCTGGTCACCGGAGGGTCCGGCTTCGTCGGCGCCCATGTCATCCTGCAGCTTCTGCAAGCGGGGCACGAGGTGCGCACCACCCTGCGCAACCTCGACCGCGAGGCCGAGGTCCGCGCCATGCTGAAGGTGGGCGGCGCCGAGCCGGGCGACCGCCTGCGCTTCCTCACCGCCGACCTGCTGCGCGACCATGGCTGGGCCGAGGCCGTCGCCGGATGCGATTTCGTGCAGCACGTCGCCTCCCCCATGCCGCTGACCAACCCGGCCCATGAGGACGAGCTGATCATCCCCGCGCGCGACGGCACGCTGCGCGTGCTGCGGGCCGCGCGCGACGCCGGCGTGCGGCGCGTGGTCGTGACCTCCTCCTTCGCCGCGATCGGCTACGGCAACAAGCCGCGGGCCAGGCCCTTCGACGAGACCGACTGGGCCGACACCGAGGCCGCCGACGTGCAGCCCTACATGAAGTCCAAGGCCCTCGCCGAGCGCGCCGCCTGGAATTTCTGCGAGCGCGAGGCCGGCGGGATGGAGCTCTCGGTGGTGAACCCCGTCGGCGTCTTCGGCCCGGCGCTGGGCGCCGACCTCTCCTCGCTCGTGATCATCCGCCGGCTCCTGGACGGGGACATGCCCGGCGCGCCGCGGCTCAGCTTCACCGTGGTCGACGTGCGCGACGTGGCCGACCTGCACCTCCGCGCCATGACCCACCCGGCCGCCGCCGGCGAGCGCTTCCTGGCCGCGACCGAGACGGTGATGTCGATGCACGAGATCGCGCTGCTGCTGCGCGCCCGGCTGGGCGCGGCCGCCCGGCGGGTCCCGCGCCGGGAGCTGCCCAACTGGCTGATCCGCCTGGTCGCGCTGCGCGACCCGATGGCGCGCGCGATCTTGCCGCAGCTCGGCCTCGTACGGCGGGCCACGGGCGCCAAGGCCCGGCGCCTGCTCGGCTGGGCGCCGCGCAGCGCCGAGGAGGCGATCCTGGCCAGCGCGGAGAGCCTGATCCGGCTCGGGCTGGTGAAGGGGTAGCCGGGCGGGCGCGAAGATTCCCCTTGCAAAGATGCGATCAAGATATATCTTGATCGCATCTGAAGCACTCTAGAAGGAATCATCCGATGTTCGGATTCAGACATCACCGACACGACGGACATGGCGGACGCGGCCACGACATGCGCCACGCCATGCGACGCGGCGGCGGCTTCTTCGGCGGCCGCGGCGGCTGGGACATGTTTTCCGGCGGGGACGGCGAGCGCGAGGGCGGACGCCGCCAGCGCGTCTTCGGCGGCGATGAGCTCCGCCTCGTCCTGCTCAAGCTCATCTCCGAGACGCCGCGCCACGGCTACGACCTCATCCGCGCCGTCGAGGAGCGGACCGACGGCGCCTATGCCCCCAGCCCGGGCGTGGTCTACCCGACGCTCACCCTGCTGTCGGAAATGGGCCTCATCGCCGAGCAGGAGGCCGAGGGCGCGCGCAAGCTCTTCGCCGTGACGCCCGAGGGCACGGCCCATCTGGAGCAGCACGCCGCCGAGGTGCAGGCGCTCTTCGCCAGGCTCGACGCGCTCGGCGCCACGCGCGACCGCTTCGACGCCGCGCCGCTGCGCCGCGCCATGCACAACCTCCGCGCGGTGCTGGTGCAGCGCATGGCGACCGGCACGCTGGACCGCGACAAGGTCCACGAGGCCGTCGCCCTGATCGACGAGGCCGCGCGCAAGATCGAGCGGCTGTGATGGACGGCGGCCTGCCCCGCCACGCGATCACCCGCCTGCGGCACGAGACCCGCCGGCGGGTGATCACCCTCGCCTCGATCGAGCGGCTGACGCCGCACATGCTGCGGCTGCACTTCGCCTCGCCGGAGCTGCGCGACTTCGTCAGCGCCGCGCCGGACGACCACGTGAAGCTCTTCTTCGGCGGGGAGATGCGCGACTACACCCCGCGCCGCTTCGACCCCGAGGCGGGCACGCTCACCCTCGACTTCGCCCTGCACGAGGCGGGCCCGGCCACGCGCTGGGCGCTCGCGGCGAAGGTCGGCGATGTCATCGAGATCGGCGGCCCGCGCGGCTCGGCCGTCGTGCCCGACGATTTCGACTGGTACCTGCTGATCGGCGACGAGACCGCCCTGCCCGCCATCGGCCGGCGCATCGAGGAGCTGCGCCCGGGCGTGCCGGTCAGGAGCTTCGTGGTGGTGCCGGAGGAGGCCGATGCGCAGCACTTCGCGACGGCGGCGAGCTGGTCCGGCCACTGGATCGCGCGCGGCAATGCAACCGACGACGCCGCGCTGCTGCTCGCCGCCATGGCCGGCCTCACCCTGCCCCGCGGCGAGGGCTTCGTCTGGATCGCGGCCGAGGCCACCGCCGCCCGCGCGCTGCGGCGGCACGTGGTGGAGGTCCTCGGCCATCCGCGCGCCTGGACCAAGGCTGCGGGCTACTGGCTGCGCGGCGTCGCTGACGCGCATGAGCGCATCGAGGATTGAGCGGGACGCACGCCCTGCCGGATTGAGGTCCGCCCGTCCGAACCGGAGGGAAGCGCCGGCACGCGATCCCGCATCCGAATGCAAAAGGTCAGGATGTCCTTGTGCCCGGCAAACTCCCGGGCTAGCCTCATGTTACCGATACCAAGCTTCGCCACGGCGAAGGGATGAGGGAGGAAAAGCAATGCCCGATGACGTGGCAGACAAGGCCCGCAGCGCCGCACATGACAGCGCCACACCGGCGCCCCCGCTCCGCATCACGCCACTCCATCCGGTCTTCGCCGCGCGCGTGGAAGGGCTGGACGCCAGCCGCCCGCTCGCCCCGACGGAGGTCGCGGCGCTCGATGCCGCGATGGACCGCTACGCCGTGCTCGTCCTCCCGGGGCAGCACTTCCAGGACGACCAGCAGCTGGAGTTCGGCCGGCAGTTCGGCGAGGTCGAGGCAGTGCCGACGCTGGTGGATCAGGGGCGCCGGCGGCTCGCGGACAACCGCGTCAACGACATCTCCAACCTCGGCGCGGACGGCCAGATCCTGGCCGCCGACGACCGGCGGCGCATGTACAACCTCGGCAACCTGCTCTGGCACAGCGACAGCAGCTTCAAGCCGACGCCCGCGCAATACTCCATGCTCCATGCGCGCGTGATCCCGCCTGTCGGCGGCGAGACCGAGTTCGCGGACATGCGCGCCGCCTGGGACGCCCTGCCCGTGAAGATGCAGGCCGAGATCCGCGACCTCGTGACCGAGCATTCCCTGATCTTCTCTCGCGCGCAGCTGGGCTTCGACGAGTTCACGCCGGAGGAGCGCGAGCGCTGCACACCGGTGCCGCAGCGCCTCGTGCGGCGGCACCGGAACTCCGGCCGCCTCTCGCTTTATCTCTCGGCCCATATCGGCCGCATCCAGGGCTGGCCGACGCCCGAGGCGATGGCCCTGATCCGCGAGCTGACCGAATTCGCGACCCAGCCCGAGTTCGTCTACAGCCATCGCTGGGCGGAAGGCGACCTCGTCATCTGGGACAACCGCTGCACCATGCATCGCGGGCGGCGCTACGAGGACAAGGTCTATCCCCGCGACCTCAGGCGCGTGACGCTCTCCGACATCGCACCGACGCTCGAGCAGCCGGTTTGATGCGCCCACGATCCGGGATCGCCGCGCTGCTCGGCCTTGGGCTGGCAGCGGGCCTCACGCCGTCCGTGGTCCAGGCCCAGCCGGCCTATCCCGAGCGCAGCATCCGCCTGATCGTCGCGACGGCAGCGGGCGGCGCCTCGGACATCCTGGCCCGGCAGGTCGGCCAGAAGCTGACCGAGGCCTGGGGCCAGGCCGTCGTGGTGGATCCCCGTCCCGGCGCGAACGGCAACATCGCCGCCGTCGCCGCCGCCCGCTCGCCGGCGGACGGCTACACGCTGATGATGGGGACGATCGGCGTGATGGCCGTGAATGTCGCCATCTACCGCGACGCCGGCTACGACCCGGCCAACGACTTCGACCCGGTGGCGCGGCTTGTGCGCTTCTCCAACATCCTCGTCGTGAACCCGTCCAATCCCGCGCGCACGATGCAGCAGTTCATCCTGCAGACCCGCGAGCGGCCGGGACGCGCGACCTACGGCTCGCCCGGCAATGGCGGCTCGCCGCACCTCGCCATGGTGGTCTTCGCGCGCATGGCCGGGCTCGAGATGGAGCACGTGCCCTATCGCGGCGCCGCGCCGGCGCTGACCGACCTGGTCGCCGGCAACCTCGTCGCCGCCTTCAGCGATCCGCTGCTGACCCTGCCGCAGATCGCGGAGGGCCGCGTACGCGCGCTGGCCGTCAGCGGCCCGACCCGCCTGTCCGCCGCACCGGACATCCCGACCGTCGCGGAGGCGGGGCTGCCCGGCTACGACGTGACGGGCTGGCTGGGCATCGTCGCGCCGCGCGGCACGCCCGCGCCGATCGTCGCGCGGCTGAATGCGGCGCTCAACCGCATCATGCAGGAGCCGGAGATGGTCGCGCGGATGGCGAGCCAGGGCGCCGAGGTGGTGACCGGCACGCCGGAGGAATTCGGGACCTATATCCGCGGCGAAATCGCCCGCTGGGCCCAGGTCGCGCGAGAGGCGGGAATACGGGCGGAATGAGCAGCACAACAGGAACGGTTGCCGAGGCGCTCGCGGAGCGCCTGGCGGCACACGGCGTGAAGCGCTTCTTCGGGGTGCCGGGCGGGGATTGCAGCCTCGACCTGATCGAGGCGGCGGCGGGCTTCGGCATCGACTTCGTGGTCACGCGCACCGAGACCGCGGCGGCGATCATGGCCTCGGTCACGGCGGAGCTGACGGGCGCGCCGGGCGTGCTCATGACCACGCGGGGCCCCGGCCTCGCCAATGCGGTGAACGGCGTCGCCTATGCCTCGCTCGACCGCGCGCCGCTGCTGGTGCTGGCCGACGGGCACGAGCCGGAATCGGGCTTCGCCAGCCACCAGCGCTTTGACCAGGCGGCGCTGATGCGCCCGCTGGTCAAGGCGGAGAGCGCGCTGGGCGAGGCCGACCCGGCCGCGGAGATGGACGGGCTGATCGCGACGGCCTTCGCGGCGCCGCAGGGCCCGATCTATGTCGAGCTGATCGGCGGGCGCGTCCGCGCGCCGGCGCCGCCGCGGAACGGCGCCTCCGCCGGAGCCTTGCCCGCCAAGGCCGCGCCCGCGGCGGCCGACATCGCCGCCGCCGAGGCGGTGCTGCGCGCGAGCCGGCGCCCCGTGATCATCGCCGGTCTGCAGGCCTCGGAGGCCGGCGCCGCCGCCGCCCTGGGCGAACTGGCCAGGGCCTGGGGCAGCCCCGTCCTCGCCACCTACAAGGCCAAGGGCGCCTTCCCGGACACCGACCCGCTGGCGGTCGGCCCCTTCATCTGCGGCGCGGCGGAGGACCCGCTGCTGCGCACCGCCGATGCGATCGTGCTCTTCGGCGGCGATCCGATCGAGTTCCTGCCGCAGCCCTGGCGCTACCCCGTGCCGACCGTGCTGCTGACCACCCATGAATTCGCACGGCCCTTCCTGACGCCGGCAGCGACGCTGGTCGGCGACCTCGCCGCGAGCGCGAAGGCGCTGGTCGGCAGCGTCACGCCCGGCGGATGGAATGCCGGCGAGATCGCCGCGGCGCGCGAATCCATGCGTGCGGCCGCCCGGTCCGGCCCGACACAGGGCATCGCGCCGCATGCCGTCGTCGAGGCGGCCGCGGCCGCGGCGCCGGAGGGCACGCGCATCGCCGTGGATGCGGGCGCGCACATGCTGCCGGTGATGGCGCTGTGGAACGCCACGCGGCCGCGCGACGCGCTGATCTCCCGCGGCCTGGCCACCATGGGCGGCGCGGTGCCCTCGGCCATCGCCTCCGCGCTGGCCGAGCCGGACCGGCCGGTCATCGCCTTCACCGGCGATGGCGGCCTGATGATGTGCGCGGCGGAGCTCGGCACGGCCGTGCAGACCGGCTGCCGGAACCTCGTCGTCGTGGTCTTCAACGATGCAGCGATGTCGATGATCGAGGTGAAGCAGCGGCGGCGGCAGCTGCCGCTGCGCGGCATGGACTATTCCCCCGCGGATTTCGCCGCGGTCGCGCGCGGCTTCGGCTGCACCGGCATCCGGGTGGAGGCGCCGGAGCAGCTGGCGCCGGCGATGCGGGAGGCGTTCGGGGCGGAGCGGCCGGTGGTGGTGGACGTCGCCATCGACCGGGAGGCCTATCATTCGGTGCTGCGCGCCCTGCGCGGCTGAGGCCTTGTTTGGAGCGTGATTCACGCCTCCGGTGATTCCACCTGCGGCGATCACGCTCTACCGCAGCTCCACCGCGTAGTGGATCCGCGCCGTCTCCAGCCAGGAGCGGCGGCGCTCGACGGGCCGGTCCATCACGTCGAAGGCCAGCCGCTCGACGAGCAGAAGGGGCGAGCCCTCCCCGCAGCCCAGCAGGCGGCCGATGGAGGGCGGCGCCGCCACGGCCTGGAGCTTCTCCTCCACGCGCGGGATCGTGACGCCGAAGCGGCGCTGGTAGAGGACGTAGAGCTCGTCGGTGAGCTCCTCGCCGAGCGGCGCCGCGAAGCCCGGGAAGAGCGCCTCGGGCAGGATGATCAGCTCGGCGATCATGGGCGCGCCGTGGATGCGCCGTTCGCGCATCAGGCGGTGCACGCGCACGCCCTTCTCCAGCTTCAGTGCGCGCCGCTCGGCGGGGTCGGCCGCCCCGGTCTCCAAGCTGTGGTTGAGGCTGGTGGGCGTGACGCGGCCCCGATGGACGGATTCGGCGCGGAAGAAGTGGAAGAGCTCGCGCTCCTGGGTGGCCTCGGCGATGCGGGTGCCGATGCCCTGGCGGCGCTCGATGAGGCGCTGGCGCTCCAGCGCGGCCATCGCGCGGCGCAGCGTGCCCTGGCTGATGCCGAGGTCGGCGGCGAGCTCGGGCTCGGTGGGGAGGGTCTCGCCGGGCTTCCAGTCGCCGCGTGCGATGCGGGCGCGGAGTTCCGCTTCGGCGCGGAGGTAGAGGGGCTGGCGATCGAGTGTCATTGAGGGGGCTTCGCCCCCTCAAACTCCCCCAGCAGGAAACTCAGTTTCCTGCACCTTCGATCCGTCAAGTTTAGGGGGCCAGGGCATAAAGCCCTGGCGGGGTTAGCCCCGAAGGGGAGACAACGCGAGAGGGCAGAGCCCTCTCGCATCAGGCCCTCCGAAGGTTGGGCGCAGGCTTCCCGTCGATGATGACGTTCACGCAGGCCGGCCTGTTGCTGGCGAAGGCGCGTTCCAGCGCCCCTGGCAGGTCTTCCGCGCGCTCCACGAACTCGCCGTGCCCGCCGAGCGCCTGGACCACCTGGTCATAGCGCGTGCCCGGCAGGAGCTCGCAGCCATGGGTGCGGTTGGCGCCGTAGTCGCGCTTCTGGATCTGGTATTCGGCGTTCCACTTCGCGTCGTTGCCGACGACGAGCACGAAGGGCAGCTCGTGGCGCACGGCCGTGTCGAACTCGGCCATGTGGAAGCCGAAGGTGCCGTCGCCCATCACGGCGAGGATGCGCCCGGCGGGGCGGGCGGCGCGGGCGCCGATGGCGAAGGGGATGCCCGCGCCGATCGAGCCGGCGATGCTGTTCATCACGCGCTCGGGCGCGCGGAGGGTGGCCTGCATCCACTGGCCGATCTCGCCGCCGTCGGCGACGAGGACGGTGTCGGGCGTGACGAAGCAGGCCAGCGCGGCGCCGAGGGTCGCGGGATGGATGGGCCCGCCCGGCTTGCCGGCCAGCGGTCCCCATTCGGCGGGGCGGTAGGCGATGGATTCGGCGAGGGATTCCGACCAGCCGGCCTCCGGATGCGCCGTGGCCGCGGCGGCGAGCGCGGCCACGGCCTCCAGCGGCACCGCCAGGGCCGAGAGGGCGATGCGCGGGCCGAGAACCTGCGCGGCACGGGCCTGCAGCTTCGGGTCGGGGTCGATCACGATCCAGCGGGCTTTCGCATCCACGGCCGGCGCACGCCCGAAGCGGAGGGTGAAGTCGAGCTGCTTGCCGAGGAGCACGACCAGGTCGGCCTCCGCCAGCCTGTCCGCGAAGGCGCCGAGCGAGGGGTCGCCGAGGCCTCGGGGGCTTTCCATCAGCGGGATGGGCAGGCCGATGGCGGCCTCCAGCGCGGCGCGGGCGCGGCGGCCGTCGGGCGTGTTGAGCGCGGGGCCGGCGGCAAGGAAGGGCCGCTTCGCCCCGGCGATGGCAGCGAGGATGGCGGCGGCAGCCTCGCCGGAGAGCGGCATGCCGGTCGGGCGATACGCGGCCTCCTCCGGCAGCGCGGGCACGGCCTTGGCCTCCAGCACGTCCGTCGGCAGGGAGATGTGGACCGGGCCGGGCCGCCCGGCGCGGGCGATCCGGAAGGCTTTGGCGATGTCGGCGGCGAGGCCGGCGGTGGAGGACGCCAGCCAGGCCGCCTTGCAGAGGGGCGCGGCCATCTCGACCTGCGGCGTCTCCTGGAAGGCGCCGAGGCCGAGCTCGTTCAGCGGCGCATGGCCGGAGAGGAGCAGGACCGGGACCTCGCCGGCCAGCGTGGTCGGCAGGGCGGCGATGGCGTTGGTGTGCCCCTGCCCGCCCGTGACCAGCGCCACGCCGACCTCGCCGGTGAGGCGCGCCCAGGCGTCGGCCATGTGCAGGGCGGCGGCCTCGTGCCTGACGTGGACGATCTCGATGCCCTCGCCGAAGGCAGCGTCGTAGACCGGCATGATGTGGTTGCCGGAGAGGCTGAAGACGCGGGTGACGCCGCCGCGCTTCAGGGCGGCCCAGAGGAGGTCGGCGCCGCGGATCTCGTGCTGCATGATGTGGTGTCGCTCCCTTTGGGGGGAGCGTGACGCAGTCTTGTATAAGATACAAGTTCAGGCGAGGATGCGGCTCACGGGAAGAACCATGTCCGCCGAACTCCTGATCCTGCCAATCTTCGTCCCTTTGGGGCTCTTCGTCGCCGCCTTCTGCGCCGGCCTCGCGGGCTTCGCCTTCAACCTGATCGCGGCCGGAATCCTCCTCCACTTCGTCTCGCCCCAGGTGCTGGCGCCGGTGCTGGTGCTGGGCAACCTCGTGGTCCAGTCGATCAGCCTGCCGACGGTGCTGCGCTCGGTCCGCTGGCGGCCGCTGGTGGCGCCGATCCTGGCCGGCGTGCTGGGCCTGCCGATCGGCCTCCTGATCCTCGGCATCGCCGATCCGCGGCAGGTCGGCATCATCGTGGGGGTGCTGCTTGCGGGCTATGGCGGCTACGCGCTGGCGCGCATGGCGCTGCGCATCCAGCCGCGGCACATCCCGCCGAACCACTGGGTGGACAAGGCGGTCGGCTTCCTCTCAGGCATCCTGGGCGGGATCGGCGGCTTCTCCGGCGCGCTGCCGGCCATGTGGGTCGACCTGCAAGGCCTGACCAAGGAGGAGGCGCGCGCCCGGCTGCAGCCCTTCGTGACGGTGATGCAGGTCATCACCGCGATCAGCCTGGCCCTCGGCGGATTCGTCACGCGCGAAACCGGCTGGACCCTGCTGACCGGCCTGCCCGCGCTGATGCTGGGCACCTGGCTCGGCCTCAAGGCCTTCCACATCATTCCCGCACAGGGCTTCCGACTGGTGCTGGTGGGGCTGCTGTTCCTCTCCGGGATCTCGCTGCTGCTTTAACGGAATCGAAAGACTTCCGGCCCGACCCTCCCGGGATGCCAGAGCCCTCCCCCGATGCCGCGCTCTTCGCCGCGCTGGTCGCGGCCCGTCCGCCGCCGCCGCAGGCGCCGCCGGACAGGATGGCGGAGCTGGTCCTGCGGCTCGCCGATTCCATCCGGCATGTCGGCGCCCTCCTGCGCGAGGCCTCGGCCGAGCTCGCCGAAGGGAGCATCGCCCGGCTGCCGGAGCTCGTCGCCCAGGCCGAGGCCGCCTCGCTGGAACAGGCGGCCTGCGCGCGCGGATTGCTGGACGCCCTCGCCGAGCCAGACGCGCGCCGGGCGGCTTGAGGTCCTCATCCCCCCCGGCGCGACGCCACGAGCATGTCCACGAAGGCGCGCGCCGGCGCCGGGCGGTAGCGCCCCGGCGGGAAGACCGCATGCGCCGCTCCTGCCGGCAGGCCCCAGTCCGGCAGCAGCCACACGAGCCGCCCGGCCGCGATGTCGCCCTTCACCAGGTAGTCCGGCAGCACCGAGGCGCCGGCGCCGGCCAGCACCCCGCCATGCACCGCCAGCGTCGAGTTCATCGAGATCGCTGCCTTGGGCTCGATCGTGCAGGTCGTGCCGTCGGTGTGCCGCAGCAGCCAGTGCAGCGGCGTCGGCAGCGCCATGTTCGCCACCCAGGGCAGCGCCGTCACCGACTCGGGCGTGTCGCCAGCGGCCTGCGCCACCGAGGGCGCCGCAACGATCAGGTGGTCGAAGGTGCCGAGGCTGCGCGCCACGTGCCCCGGGCCGCCCACCGGCCCCATCCGGATGGCGAGGTCGATCCGCTGCTCGATGAGGTCCAGCTTCGTGTCGGACAGCACGACCTCCAGCGACACGGCCGGGTAGCGCTGCCGGAATGCGCCCACCAGCGGCGCCAGCACCGCGGTGCCATAGGCGAAGGTCGCGGTCAGGCGCAGCGTGCCGCTGGGCTCGCGCGTGGTCTCGCCGAGCTCCGCCACGGCCTCCTCGGCCTGGCGCAGGATCTCGACGCAGCGCGCGTGGAAGGCGAGGCCGGCGACGGTTGGCTCTGTCCGGCGGGTGGTGCGCGCGATCAGCGTGATCCCGAGCGACGCCTCCAGCCGCGCCACCTGCTGGCTCACCACGGCCTTGGAGACGCCGAGCCGCGCCGCGGCCGCCGTGAAGGACCGGGCGTCCACCACGGCCACGAAATAGGACAGGCGATTGAGCTGCGTGGCGCTCCCCGACATGGCGACCCCTGGAATCGATTGTTCGCTTTTAGCTTACACTGTTTCAATGCCGTGGCAGTATCTTCCGGGGGGTGCAGATGCGATTGTCCCAATAGGAACCCGCATGACCATCGCCACTTTCATTTTCGATCCGCTTTGCGGCTGGTGCTACGGCGCCTCTCCGGTCCTGGACCGGATGGGAGAGGACGGCTTCGGCATCGAGCTGCTGCCCATCGGCCTGCCGGAGGAGGCGCGGCCGATCGAGCCGGACTTCGCCGAGCTCATCTGGGGCACGGACCGGCTGGTGGCGCAGCACACCGGACAGCCCTTCACCCGCGCCTATCAGGCCCTGCTCAACGGCGGCTCCGCGAATCTCGACGCCTGGCCCGCGACGCTGGCCGCGATCGCCGTGGCCCGCACCCGGCCCGACCGGCAGGTCGCCGCGCTGCAGGCCCTGCAGATCGCCCGATTCGTGAATGGCCGCGACACCGGCGACACGATGGTGGTTGAGACGATCCTGCGCGAGATCGGGCTGCGCAACGCGGCGGATCTGCTGGCCGCGGCGAATCCGGTGCTGGTCGCGGCGGCCGCGGCGGCGGTCGCCCGCGGCCGCGGGCTGCTCCTGGAGCACGGCATGGACGGTGGTCCGGCGGTGCTGCTCACCGGCCCAGAAGGCTCGCGCCTGCTGGGCGCCAAGGTGCTGATCGCCCGGGCGGCGGCGCAGAAGCCGCGCCAGGAGCCGGTGGCCGAAGGCCTCGGGCTGTGGCGCCAGCGCCGGTTCGCCCCGGTTCCAAGCTTCGCCTGAGGCCATCTGCGGGCTGCGCCCGTGGCAGACGGCCTCGCCCACCCGGCTCGGATTGTCAGCGCCAGGACGTTGCGGCTATTTCTGGCAGCCGTTCCTGGAATCGGTCGAATGTCGCTGGCAGTCTCAGTCGAAAACGAAATCAGGGCAGCATTTCACAAGGGTATCGCATTCGCCCGACTGCATTCGGCGACTTTCGTCATTGTCCTGATCATCAATTTCCTGGCGCATGGCTATCTTTTCGTCGAGTATATTTTCAACAATCATACCTTGCCGCTGATCCTGATGCAGCCCTGGCCGGGACATCGGATCTGGGAAGGCCGCTGGATCGCGGAGTTCATCTACCATCTGCAGGGCGGAAGCGGCATTCCGCTGCTTCACCAGAGCCTGGCCACAGTACTCCAGATCTGCAACGGGATCTACTTCGCCACCCTCCTGCGTCCGACATCCAGGGCGCAGATCGTGATTGGCGCGACGATCATCAGCATCCATCCTTATATTCTCGATTATTACAGCTATGTCGGCGATCATCTGGTCTTCGTCCTGGGCGATTCGTTCATTCTTCTGGCCTTCGGGCTGGCGATCCGGAACCGGCACTGGTCCAGCCTGCTGGCGGCCGCCTGCCTCGTCTCCTTCGCGCTTGCGACCTACCAGCCGAAGATCTCCATCCTCGCGGTGATCGTGGCGATCTTCACCCTCACCTGGTTCGCCCAGCCGCACGACCGGCAGCCGACGCTCCGCGAGCTGATCGTCCCGCCATTGGCCCTGGCCCTGACATTCGTTGCCGGAATTGTCTTGTACTATGTTCAGTTCAAGGCCTTGTTTTATTTCTGGCCCAATGCGTCCACGGCCCTTCGACTGTATACGAATAATTTCGATGATATCATCAAGATAATTCCCGAGATCTACCGGAATTTCGGCCAACATATTTTTCTGGAGTCTTATATATTTCCGATCTGGGTGCAATGGATCCAAGCGGCGATCATTGGGATATTTTTTTGTTTTTACGCATGGACCGTATGGAAGAATTCCCATAACATCAAGATTAAATTGTATGTCTATCTGATTTCTATCTTCATGATGGTTACGATCCCGCTCTACATATACGCCTCCTTCATCGTATCGAAGAACAGTTATTGGCTGTTTTTCCGATTTTATGTGGCCTACAGCTATCTTCTTGCCTTCCTCCTGATCCACCTCGTCAAGCTCGCTCCGGGCCTGCTGCTCAGGCGCGCCTCCTGCCTGCTGTCCGCCCTGGTGATCGCCCGCTTCGTCGTCCTCGACGCCAGGATCCTGCATTACTCCTATCTGGATCGCGTGCAGGAGCTCGCGATCGTGACGCGCGCCCTCGACCGCCTCGAGCGGGATCCCCGCTTCGCCTCGGCCTCGCCGCATGCCCTGGTCGTCTTCGGTCTCACGCCCCGATCCTGGCCGCGCGACCTGTCCCCGGGCATGCCGGTCGCCAACAACCAGATCCCGGCCTTCCACTTCTTCCGGCAGCCCGAGCTGCTGAACTTCTATGCCGGCCAGCAGGCCTTCCGATATCCGACCGCCGCGGAGATCGCCGTCGCCCGGACCTATGCCGAGACGCACGCCGCCTGGCCCGCGGCCGACAGCGTGACCTTCCTGGAGGGCGGCATCGCCGTGATCGTCTTCGAGGTGCCCCAGAGCTGGACCTCGACGACCATGACCCAATAGCGGATTTGCGCGGCATCCATATTGCCGCAGTGTGGCAGCGCGGCCTCGACGGCCGCGTTATCCTCTCCGGGCGCCGCCGCCCCTCAAGCCCGAGGTCAAATGATCCATGCCTGACAAGACCACGCTGCAGAAGCTCTCGGCCGCCGTGGAGGCCAATTTCGACGAGCAGGTCCGCTTCCTGGCCGACATCGTCCGCCACCCCTCGCTGCGCGGCCGCGAGGCGCCCCTGCAGGACCACATGTACCGCTGGTTCGCCGGCCGCGGCTACGGCTACACGGTCGACCGCTTCTCCATCGCCGACGTCCGCTGGCTCGAGCATCCCAAGGCCAGCCCGATGGTGGAGGTGGACCCCGCCGGCTCCTTCCAGGTGGTGGCCTCGAAGCGCTGCGCCTCGCCCATTGGCCGCAGCCTGATCATCCAGGGCCATATCGACGTCGTCCCCGAGGGCCCAGCCGAGATGTGGACCTACCCGCCCTATGGCGGCACGGTGAAGGACGGCTGGATGTATGGCCGCGGCGCGCATGACATGAAGTCCGGCGTCTCGGCCATGTGCTTCGCCATGGAGGCGCTGCGCGCCGCCGGCTTCGCGCCCGCTGCCGATGTCTTCCTGCAGACCGTCACCGAGGAGGAGAGCACCGGCAACGGCGCGCTGGCGACCCTGCTGCGCGGCTACCGCGCCGACGCCTGCCTCATCCCCGAGCCCACCGGCGGCACCATCACCCGCGCCCATACCGGCACGCTCTGGTTCCGCATCAAGGTGCGCGGCGTGCCCGTGCACGTGGCCGTGGCGCAGTCGGGCAGCAACGCCATCATGAGCGGCTACCACCTCATCCAGGCCCTGCAGGAGCATACGAAGGAGCTCAACAAGGCCGCGAAGGACGACAAGTGGTATTCGGGGATCCAGGACCCCATCAAGTTCAACCCGGGCATCATCCGCGGCGGCGACTGGGCCAGCTCGACTCCGGCGTGGTGCGAGGTGGACTGCCGCATCGGCCTCCTCCCCGGCCAGGATGTCGCCGCCCAGCAGCGTGCCGTGGAGAAGGCCGTCGCCGCCGCGGCCCGGACCGACAACTTCCTCGCCAACAACCCGCCCGAGGTGCAGTGGCACGGCTTCCTGGCCGACGGCTACGTGCTGGAGCCGGGCACCGAGGCCGAGGCCGTCCTCGCCGAAGCCCATCGCGCCGCCTTCGGCGAGGATATGGGGGCCCGAATCACCACCGCCGTGAACGACACCCGATTCTACGGGCTCTACTTCGACATGCCGGCGCTCTGCTACGGGCCGAAGGGAGAAGGCGCCCACGCCTTCGACGAACGGACCAATCTCGAACATCTCAAGACAACCACCCTCGCCATGGCCGCCTTCATCGCCGATTGGTGCGGACTTAAGGCACTGGAGTGACGGGAGCTCCGCCCCCGACCTGCCAGAGGGTGGATATGTGTGTTCATCGCTCCCTGGACCCACCTCTGTGGATTCGGTGGATCCTGGGGATAAGCAAATCTCCGCTTCCGCGCTTGTCATGTGGCTGCCATGACACAGCAGGTTGCACCCGCCCAGATTCGGCCTCATATGAACGAAGCGGGAACAACGGCAGAGTTCCTAAGCCTTCGTGAAAATTGGGCAAACCACTCCATCTTGTGTGCAGCCAGGGCATTCATCCCCATATGTGGGGAGGCTGTTGATAACCCGGATCGACTGAGGCATGATTCACGACCGGGGGATTGAGGGGATTCAAGACCGTGTTCGATGCAGTTCAGCTTCAGGGTCATCACCAGGTGCAGGTGGATCGCAGCCGCGATTCCATGCTGACCGACTTCGGCCGCGCCACGCTCGATGACCGCTACCTGCTGCCCGGAGAGAGCTACCAGGATCTCTTCGCGCGGGTGGCCTCGGCCTATGGCGACGATGCCGCGCATTCGCAGCGGCTCTACGACTATATCAGCAAGCTCTGGTTCATGCCGGCCACGCCTGTGCTGTCGAACGGGGGTACGACGCGCGGGCTGCCGATCAGCTGCTTCCTGAACGAGGCCAATGACAGCCTCGAATCCATCGTCGGCCTCTGGAACGAGAATGTCTGGCTCGCCTCCAAGGGCGGCGGCATCGGCTCCTATTGGGGCAACCTGCGCAGCCTCGGCGAGAAGGTCGGCCAGAACGGCAAGACCTCCGGCATCGTGCCCTTCATCCGCGTGATGGACAGCCTGACGCTCGCCATCAGCCAGGGCTCGCTGCGCCGGGGCTCGGCGGCGGTCTACCTGCCGATCAGCCATCCGGAGATCGAGGAGTTCATCGAGATCCGCCGCCCCACCGGCGGCGATCCGAACCGCAAGGCGCTCAACCTGCACCACGGCATCCTGGTGTCGGACGCCTTCATGCGCGCCGTCGAGTCCGACGACACCTGGGCGCTCACCTCGCCCAAGGACGGCGCCATCGTGCGCACCCTCTCGGCCCGCTCGCTCTGGATCCGGCTGCTGACGGCCCGCATCGAGACCGGCGAGCCCTACATCATCTACTCCGACCACGTGAACAACGCGCGGCCGGAGCACCACAAGCTCGCGGGCCTCGAGGTGAAGACCTCCAATCTGTGCAGCGAGATCACCCTGCCCACCGGCCTCGACCAGCATGGCGAGCAGCGCACCGCCGTGTGCTGCCTCTCCTCGCTCAACCTCGAGACCTGGATGCAGTGGAAGGACGACCCGCTCTTCATCACCGACGTCATGCGGTTCCTGGACAACGTGCTCCAGAACTTCATCGACACCGCGCCCGACAGCATGTCCCGCGCGCGCTACTCGGCGATGCGCGAGCGCTCTGTCGGCCTCGGCGTGATGGGCTTTCATTCGTTCCTCCAGGGCCTGAACGTTCCCTTCGAGAGCGTCATCGCCAAGGTCTGGAACAAGAAGATGTTTCGCCACATCCGCGAGCAGGCCGACGCCGCCTCGCGGCTGCTCGCCGAGGAGCGGGGCCCCTGCCCGGATGCCGCCGAGTACGGCTTCCTGGAGCGCTTCTCCAACAAGATGGCGATCGCGCCGACAGCCTCGATCTCCATCATCTGCGGCGGCGCCTCGCCCGGCATCGAGCCGATCGCGGCGAACGTCTACAACCACAAGACGCTCTCCGGCTCCTACATCGTGCGCAACCCGTACCTGAAGGCGGTGCTGGCCAAGCACGGGCGCGACGACGACGACACCTGGACCTCCATCACCGTCACCAAGGGCTCGGTGCAGCACCTCGACTTCCTGGACGACCAGGAGAAGGCCACCTTCAAGACCGCCTTCGAGCTGGACCAGCGCTGGGTGATCGAGCATGCGGCGGACCGCACGCCCTATATCTGCCAGTCGCAGTCGGTGAACGTCTTCCTGCCGGCGAACGTCCACAAGCGCGACCTGCACCAGATCCACATGACCGCGTGGAAGAAGGGCATGAAGAGCCTGTACTATTGCCGGTCGCTGTCGATGGCGCGGGCCGACACGATCAGCGAGAAGGTGGCGGTGCAGCCGCGACTCGGGTTCACGGACGAGCAGCTGGCGCTGCAGCTGCTGGCGCCGGCGGCGCCGGTTTCGACAAATTACGAGGAATGCCTCGCCTGCCAGTGAGGGGGCTTTGCCCCCTCACACTCCCCCACCAGGGCTTTTGGCCCTGGACCCTTTTTACAGATGGAAGGTGCAGGAAACTCAGTTTCCTGCCGGGGTCCAGGGGCGGAGCCCATGGCCTTAACCATCAAAACCTAAGGCACCCCCCATGGCCGACGGCACCATCGACGAGCTCCCCATCAAGTTCGACCTGCTGACCGCCAACCCGGTCTACAAGCCCTTCCGCTATCCCTGGGCCTACGACGCCTGGCTGATGCAGCAGCGCGTCCACTGGCTGCCGGAAGAGGTTCCGATGGCCGACGACGTCAAGGACTGGCAGAAAAACCTCACCGACGGCGAGAAGAACCTTGTCACGCAGATCTTCCGCTTCTTCACCCAGGCGGACGTCGAGGTGAACAACTGCTACATGAAGCACTACTCCCAGGTGTTCAAGCCGACGGAGGTGCTCATGATGCTGTCGGCCTTCTCGAACATCGAGACGATCCACATCGCGGCCTACAGCCATCTCCTCGACACCATCGGCATGCCAGAGCTCGAGTACTCCGCCTTCCTCAAATACAAGGAGATGAAGGAGAAGTACGACTACATGCAGAACTTCTCGGTCGAGAACAAGACCGAGATCGCCAAGACGCTGGCCGCATTCGGCGCCTTCACCGAGGGCCTGCAGCTCTTCGCCTCCTTCGCGATCCTCATGAACTTCCCGCGCCACAACAAGATGAAGGGCATGGGCCAGATCGTGACCTGGTCGGTGCGCGACGAGACGCTGCACTGCCTGTCCTGCATCCGCCTCTTCCGCACCTTCGTGCAGGAGAATCCGGAGATCTGGAACGAGGAGCTGCGCCGCGACCTCTATCTGATCTGCGCGACCATCGTGGACCACGAGGACGCCTTCATCGACCTCGCCTTCGCCATGGGGCCAGTGACGGGTCTCAGCGCGGCGGAGACCAAGCTGTACATCCGCTTCATCGCCGACCGCCGCCTGCAGCAGCTGGGGCTCGAGCCGCTCTACCACATCGAGAAGAACCCCCTGCCCTGGCTCGACGAGATGCTGAACGCCATCGAGCACACGAATTTCTTCGAGAACCGCTCGACGGAATACTCCAAGGCTTCGACCGAGGGTTCGTGGGAGGAGGCCTTTGCGGGCGACGTCTTCACCTCGCCGCAGCCCGAGGGCGCGATCGAGCTCGACGGGCGTCACTGAGAGGGGGCGACATTAAGGCCGGCGGCATTGATGCGCTGACCGGGGAGGCGTAAGCCCGTCCCGCCATGCTTCGTGTCATCCGCTTCTCCGCCCTGCTCCTTCTCGCGCTGGTCGCGGGAATCTGGGGCTATGCCTGGGTCACCAAGGGCCCGGACGAGACGCTGGGCGAGGCCTTCGCGGCCCGCCTGGCCGGCGTCTTCGGCCAGGACATGGCGGTGCCGTCGGCGGGCGGAGGCGGCATGCAGCTGCCGGGCGGCGTCTCGCTCGGCGGGCCCTTCGAGCTGGTGGACCAGACGGGCAAGGCGGTCACCGACCGCGACTATGCCGGCCGCTGGCTGCTCGTCTATTTCGGCTTCACCTATTGCCCCGACGTCTGCCCGACCGAGCTCGGCACCATGGCCTCGGCGCTCGACGTGCTGGGCCCGGCCGGCGAGTCGGTGACGCCGCTGCTCATCACCATCGACCCCCAGCGCGACACGCCGGCGGCCCTGGCCGACTACGTCTCCCGCTTCCATCCGCGCCTGCAGGGGCTGACCGGCACGCCCGAGCAGATCGCGGCGGTGGCGCGGCGCTATCGGGTCTATTATGCTCGGGTCCAGCGGCCGGACATGACCGACTACCTGATGGATCATTCCAGCTTCATCTACCTGGTCGGGCCCGACGGGCGGGTCCGCTCGCTCTTTCGGCCGGAAATGACGCCGGAACAGATCGCCGCGGCGGTCGAGGGCCAGATGCGTGCGGCGGCACGCACCGGCTCGTGAGTCTTGGCGAAGCGCTTCAATTCGGCGCATAAACCTTCCAACGGATTCGCTGGATTCGGCCCTGCCGGTCCCGAAGGAGTAATGAATGGCTGACGAGGAAGACCGGGGCGAGGGCGGGGAAGACGCCGCCCGGGTCGGCTCCGCTCCGCGCCAGGGACGACGGCTTTCGGACAAGATCCTGGTCGCCTTCCACCAGGCCTGCGACCAGGGGGACTTCGAGGTCGCCGAGCAACTCCTGCGCGTGCTGGAGATGATGCTGACCCGCCGTCCCGTCTCGCCCGACATCAACCGCCGCCGCAACATCGAGACGCTGGTCGCCGCGCATGAGCGGCTCTGGCACCTGCGGCACCCGGAAGCCACCGGGGAGCAGTAGGCGCACCCGCGGAGGGAAACCTGCGCCTCCCGCCGCTCAATCCGCTTCATGCCTTCGAGGCCGCGGCCCGCCACGGCAGCTTCACCCGCGCGGCCGAGGAGCTGCAGGTCACGCAATCGGCGGTCAGCCGGCAGGTGGCGGTGCTGGAGGGCTATCTCCGCAAGCGCCTGTTCCGCCGCGACCGGCACGGCATCAGCCTGACCGCCGACGGGCGCGCCTACCACGCGGAGATCTCGCCCGCCTTCCTGCGCATCGCCGGCGCCACGCAGCGCATCCTGGCGGCGGACCTGCGGCCCATCCGGCTGCGCTCCTACAGCACCTTCGCCACGCGCTGGCTCCTGCCGCGGCTGCCGCGCTTCCAGGAGGCGCATCCGGGGCTGGAGGTGGTGATCAGCACGGGGGTCGCGCCCATCGACTTCGCCCGCGAGGAAGCCGACGTGGCCATCCAGTTCGGCCCCGGGGACTGGCCGGGACTCGATCAGCGCCGGCTGATCGCCGACGTCATCCAGCCCGTCTGCAGCCCCAGGCTCCTGCGCCGCCGCAACGCGCCGCGCGCGATCGCCGACCTCGCGCGCTGCACGCTGCTGCACACCAAGTACCGCCGCAACGACTGGCAGGACTGGCTGGAGGCAATGGGCGGCCCGGACATCGCCGCGACGGGCATGGTGCTGCCCGGCTCGGTGCTGGCCTACCAGGCGGCGATGGAGGGCCTCGGCGTCGCCATGGGGCAACTGCCGATGCTGCGGCAGGAGATCGCGGCCGGTGTGCTGGTCCCGCTCTTCGAGCCGCTGGCACGGCCCCTCGCCCACTACGCCGTCTGGCCCGCGCGCCAGCCGCCCGATCACCGGCTCCGTGCCTTCCTGGACTGGCTGGAGGCCGAGGGCGCCCAGGGCTGACATTCCTTTTGGGAAGGCCAACCTTCGGAGAAGGAAGTTGCGCGCCGCGCCGGCCGCTGCCAACGAGGCGCAGGAGGAAAACTCATGCCCGATGCCGCCCCTTCCGACGTCCGCGTGGAGACCGACGGTCACGTCGCCACGGTGTGGCTCTGCCGGCCGCCGAACAACTTCATCGACCTCCGGCTCACGTCGCAGATCGCCGATGCGCTGGAGGCGCTCGACGCCGACGCCGCCTGCCGGGCCGTCGTGCTCACCGGCGAGGGCAAGCATTTCTGCGCCGGCGCCGACTTCTCCAACCGCGACCGCAAGGCCGGCGACGCCGATGCCTCCGGCCGCACCATCTACACCGAGGGCGCGCGGCTGCTGCGCACGAAGAAGCCGATCGTGGCCGCCGTGCAGGGCGCCGCGGTGGGCGCCGGACTCGGCCTCGCCGTGGTGGCGGACTTCCGCATCGCCTGCCCGGAGGCGCGCTTCAGCGCGAACTTCACCCGGCTCGGCTACCATCCCGGCTTCGGGCTGACCGCCTCCCTGCCCCGGCTGATCGGCGCGCAGAAGGCGGCGCTGCTCTTCTACACGGGCCGCCGGATCACGGGCGAGGAGGCCTTCGCCATGGGACTCGCCGACCAGCTCGTGCCGCAGGAGGAGGTGCTCTCCGCCGCCCGCGCCCTGGCGCTGGAGATCGCCGGCAGCGCGCCGCTGGCCGTCGCCGCCACCCGCGCCACGCTGCGCGAGGGCATCGCCGAGGATTACGAGCGCACCACCGCCCATGAGCTCGCCCAGCAGAAATGGCTGCGCGAGACCCATGATTTCCGCGAGGGCACGAAGGCCATGGCCGAGCGCCGCGCGCCCAACTTCACGGGGAGCTGAGCCATGCCGCTGATCGAGATTCCCGAGGAGCACCGCATGCTCCAGGAGCTGGTGCGCAAGTTCGTGGATCGCGAGCTGATGCCGCTGGAGCCCGCCGTCCTCGCCCGCGAGGCGGAGGGCGGCGCGCTCGGCCTCACGCCGGCGGAGGAGGAGCCGCTGCATGCGAAGTGCCGTGAGCTCGGCCTCTGGGGCCTCGACGTGCCGGAGGACCTGGGCGGCGCCAACATGCCGGCCTCGGCGCTGGTGCTCGTGCAGGAGGAGCTGGGCCGGACGGTGACGCCCTTCCTCTTCCCGCCCGACAGCCCGAACCTGCACATGATGCTGTCCGTCGCCGACGCGTACCAGCGCGAGCACTATCTCGGCCCCTACGCGGCGGGCGAGAAGAAATCCTGCATCGCCATCTCCGAGCCGGGCGCCGGCGGCGACCCCGGCGGCATGCTGACCCGCGCCGTCAGGGACGGCGACGACTGGATCATCAACGGCCGCAAGATCTGGGTGAGCCGCGTCACCGCGGCCGACTTCATCATCCTCATGGCGCGCACCAGCCCGGGCAAGCGCGCCGACGGCGTCACGGCCTTCCTCGTCGACAAGGGCACGCCGGGCTTCCTCGTGGAGCGGCAGATCAAGATGATCGGCGGCCGCCGCACCTACGAGCTGGTCTTCGAGGACTGCCGCGTGCCGGACCGCAACGTGCTGGGCGAGGTCGGCCAGGGCTACGAGCCCATGCAGCTGCGCCTCAACGTCCGGCGGCTGGAGCTGGGGGCGCGCTGCATCGGCATCTCCGAGCGCGCGCTGCAGATGATGTGCGTGCAGGTGAAGCAGCGCGTCACCTTCGGCGTGCCGCTCTCCGAGCGCCAGGCCATCCAATGGTGGATCGCCGACGCCGCGACGAAGATCCACGCCTGCCGGCTCATGGTGCAGGCGGGCGCGGCGACGCTGGACGCCGGCGGGGACGTGCGCAACGAGGCCTCGATGATCAAGGTCTATGCGACGGAGATGGCGACCGAGATCGTGGACCACGCCATGCAGGCCTTCGGCGCCATGGGCATGACGCGCGAGCTGCCGCTGCAGCTCATGGCACAGCAGGTGCGCGTGATGCGGATCTACGAGGGTCCGTCGGAAGTTCACCGCATGGCGATCGCGCGGCGGGCGCTGAAGCAGTACAACTAGAGCATGATCGCTGCTGGTGGAATCACCGGAAGCGTGAATCATGCTCTCAAAACAGGAAGCTAGAGGCTTTGCAGTGAGCTCTTGCGAACGAAGAGGGCTCTAGCCGCGCGGCGCGTCGGGAGCTCCGCCCGCCCGCCGCCGGGCCGGTCAATCGGCTTCGACGGCCCGACGCGGCGTCGCGACGCGGCGGCCCGGGAAGGCCAGCTTCAGGGGCGTGAAGCTCTTGACGAACCAGCTCTTCGCCATGTCGGGCCGGGAGCTCTCGAGCTGACCGACCGCCTGGAAACCGGCGCTGAGGAAGAATCCCGGCGCGTTCAGGCCGTGGATCATGACTTCCAGTCCCCGGAGCTCCTGGGCCCGGGCGAATTCCTCGGCCGAGAGCAGCAGCTGCGTCCCCAGGCCCTGCCGGCGCCGCGACGAATCCACCCAGATTCCTTCGATGCTGGCCCATTCGCCCCAGACGCTCAGGAAGCAGGCGGCCACCATGGCGTCGTCATCCTGGATCAGCAGCCAGCGGGTCTGGTTCGGATGGCGGCGCATCGCCTTCCGCAGAGGTGCGCCGAAAGCCTTGCGGATGGACATGTCTAGGTGCTTGTCGATCTGCTCGTGCTGCTCCACCCACATCGTGATCGTGTCCTCCGAGATACCGGGGTCGGTTGCCGCAGCATGGTTTGATCGAAAGCCTGGCGTCAGCCCAGCGCCTTCGCCGCCTCCAGCACCTGCGCCGCATGCGCCTCCGGCTTCACCTTGCGCCAGATGGCCGCGATCTTCCCGTCCTTGTCGACCAGGAAGCTGGAGCGCTCGAAGCCCATGTACTTGCGCCCCATGAACTGCTTCTCGACCCAGGTGCCATAGGCCTCGGCGAGGTGGTGCTCCGGGTCGCTCGCCAGCGGGAAGGTCAGGTTGAACTTCTTCGCGAATTTCTCGATGGGCGGCATGGGGTCGGGGCTGACGCCGATGATGGTGATCCCCGTCCTGCCCAGGGCCGGCAGGGCCTCCTGGATGCCGCAGGCTTGGGTGGTGCAGCCGGGCGTGTTCGCCTTGGGGTAGAAGTAAAGCAGGTAGGGCTTCCCCTTCAGCGACGCGGCGCTGACCGTGCGCCCGCCCGAGGCCTCCAGGGTGAAGTCCGGCGCGGCGTCGCCGACGGCCAGTTCGCTCATGCCAGGATCCTCTTCAGCTTGCGCACGGCGCTGTCCGGCGTGGAGAAGACCGGCAGGCCCGTAGCCCCCGCCACCATCGGCGCCACATGCGCCAGGCTGAACTGGCCGAGCGCGATGGCGTCGCAGTCCTTCAGTGCGAGCGAGGCCTCCATGGCCAGCCGGTCATGCGCCGCGACGTCGCCGGCGTCGAGCGCGGCCAGCGCGCCCTCGGCGAGGCAGGGCACGACCTCGATGCCCTCGGGGAATTCCGGCGGCATGGAGGAGAGCGTGCCCGGGAAGGTCGCGAGCAGCCCCACCTTCCGCGCGCCCGAGGCCACGATCTCCTCGATCATCGCCTCGTTCGGCTTGAGCACCGGCATGGACGCGTGCTCGGCCGCGACGGCCTCTATGCAGGGCCCGAAGGCCGAGCAGGTGAAGAGGATGGCCTCCGCCCCCGTGCCCGTCGCGTAGTCGCCCAGCGCGCGGAAGCGCTGCGTCATCTCCGGCGTCAGCTTCCCCTGGCGGGCAAGATCGGCGGACAGGCTGTCGTCCATCAGGTTCATCAGCGTGTTGCCGGGCCAGAGCCGCGCGAAGGCTGCCTCGATCGGCGGCGGCGAGTGGCGCAGCGCGTGGATCAGCGTGATGCGCGGCATATCATCGACCTCTGGGGCTCAGCCCTTGCAGCGCTTCAGCGGGCTCGGGAACTCGCGGCAGTCGGTGAAGACCACCTCGTCCTCGCCGACGCGCCGGACGCGCAGGATGTTGGGGTTGTTGTCGCAGCCGAAGCCGGCCTCGGGAACGGCGGCGCGGCCGGGCATGGGCACGAAGCGGAATTCGAGGCCGTTGGGGATGAGCGCCACCGTCTCGATCGCGCGCTGGCGGAAGGCGACGTCCAGGCTCGAGACACGCATCACCACGTCCCGCGTCACGATCACGGAGACATTGCCGAAGCAGGCCGGCCCGTCGGTTTCGGTCGCGGGGAAGATGCCGCCGGTCCAGCCGCCGAACATCCACTCGTGGGGCGGTCCCTGGCGGGTCTGGGCCCGGGCGGTCTGAGACGAGAGCGCGGGGGCGGCCAGCAGGCCGGACACGAGAGGAAGCAGCGAACGTCGGCGCAGCATGAAAACTCCTGGCAACAGCTTTCCCCTATGTAGCCCGCCGGGCCGGCGGCGCCAGGCCCGGGATGGCGGTCTTGGGTCCGTCCTGGATGGGAAGGTGGATGAAGGCCGCAAAGGCGGCGAAGGCGATGCTAACGCTCCACATGAGGTCGTAGTTGCCGGTCAGGTCGAAGATATAGCCGCCGAGGAAGGCGCCGGTGAAGCCGCCGAGCTGATGGCCCAGGAAGACGATGCCGAAGATGGTGGCGAGCCAGCGCGTGCCCCAGTTGCGCGCGCAGAGCGCCACCGTCGGCGGCACGGTGGAGAGCCAGAGCAGCCCCATGAAGGCGGAGAAGATCAGCACGTTGGTCGTGGTCTTCTCGGCGAAGAGGAAGACCGCCATCAGCACGCCGCGCAGCGCGTAGATCGCCACCAGCAGCTCGCGCCGCTTCCAGCGCTGGGAGAGCTCGCCCGCGCCGAGCGAGCCCACCACGTTGAACAGGCCGATCAGCGCGATGGAGGCCGCGCCCACCGAGGCCGGCAGGTGGCAGGTCGCCACGAAGCCCGGCAGGTGGACGGCGAGGAAGCTCACATGCACGCCGCAGACGAAGAAGCCCGCGAAGAGGCACCAGAAGCTCGGCGAGGAGGTCGCAGCCCGCAGCGCCTCGCCGGCGGTCTGCTCCGTCGTGCCGGGCTTGGGCGGCGCCGGCTGGGCGCCGAGCGGCAGGGCCAGCGGGATCATCAGCAGGGCCGCGCCCGCCATCAGGAAGAGCGCGCCGTGCCATCCCGCGAGGTTGATGCCGAGCTGGCTCAGCGGCACGACGAGGAACTGACCGAAGCTGGAGCCCGCCGTGCCGAGGCCGACGGCACGGCCGCGCATGCTCTCGGGCAGGCCGCGGGTGAGCGCCGCTGAAATCACCGGCATGCCGGCGGCGGCGACGGCGACGCCCATGACGAGGCCGGCGAAGAAGGTGAAGAGGGGCAGGTTCTCGCTCAGCGCCATGCCGAGGATGCCGACGGAATAGAGCGCGGCCCCGCCCATCACCACGGGCCGCGCGCCGAAGCGGTCGGCGAACTGGCCTGCGATCGGCTGGGCGAAGCCGTTCAGCAGCACCTGGAAGGCGATAGCCAGCGCGAAGCCCGAGGTGGACCAGCCGCGCTCTGCGGTCATGGGGGCGAGGAAGAGGCCGAAGCTCTGGCGCAGCCCCATGGCGAGGGCGGCGGCCGCGACGGCACAGGCGATCAGGATCCCGGCATTGCGGGTCGTGGCGGACATGCTTTCCCGGACTCCCCTGGGGCGAGGTCATCTTCCACGCGCCGTGGCGTCGCAGCAAATGCGCCGCACGCATGCCATGCCATGCGCGCGGCGCCGGTCTGCGGGGCGCGGCTCAGGCGGCTAACGCGGGATAGTCCTCGTCCGTCACCGCCGCGGCCAGCTCCTCGAAGGCGCCGCTCCAGGCGGAACGCAGCTCCGGCGTGAAATCCTCCGCCAGGCATTCCGCGAGCATCCATTCCAGCGCCTCGCCGATCGAGCGGAAGTGCTCCGGCCGCAGCCCGTGGACGACGTGGCGCTGCGCCAGGTCGCGCGCGATCGGCAGCAGGCGGTCGGGCTTGTCGAGCGTCGCCACCGCATAGCCGAGGGCGGCGATGAACCGCGTGCCCTGCGCCCGCATGTCCGCCCGGGCGAAGATAGCGCGCGTCGAGGGGTCGATGCGGAAGAGCCGCCCGTAGAAGAGGATGGCTGCCGGAGAGGCGATGGCTGCGACCTGCGCGAAGCTCTCGCGGATCAATCGGATGCTCTTCTCGTCCATGGCCAGACTCCCCCGAGGCTCGGGAGACAGGCTGCGCGCGCGATGTCACGGGCATTTGCCGCCGGCGGGCGCGGATTGTCGCGTCTGTCACGCGGATGTGCCCCTCAGTCCTCCGCCGAAAGGCCGCCTGTGAAGCTCCGCAACCTCGGCGGCGCGCCCACCGGCAGTCCCCGCGCGCGCTCGCCGCTCTCCGCGAAGATCCAGGCGCCCCGCAGGCTCACGCCGCAGCGGGCGCCGCGGTCGAGCCATTCGGCGCCCGGCGCCGCCTCGGCCTCCAGCTCGAGGCCACCCACCTCGAGCAGCAGCCGCGAGCCGCCGCCGCCGAGGCGCGCGCGCACCACGGCGCTGCCTGCCCCGGCCTCGGCCCGCACGTCGGCCGGCCGCAGGAAGGCCGACGCAGCCCCGTCCGGCAGGGCGGCGTGCAGCGAGCCCAGCCCCGCATCGGCGAAGCGCGCGACGCCCGCCGAGACCGTGCAGGGCAGCCGCGCCGCCTCGCCCACGAAGCCGGCCACGAAGGCGCTCGCCGGTGCGTCCAGCAGCTCGCGCGGCGTGGCGAATTGCGCGATGCGGCCGCGGTCCATGACGGCGATGCGGTCGGCCATCTCCATCGCCTCCTCCTGGTCGTGCGTCACCAGGATGGAGGTGATGCCGAGCTGGCCATGCAGCCCGCGCAGCCAGCGGCGAACCTCCTTGCGCACGACGGCGTCGAGCGCGCCGAAGGGCTCGTCGAGCAGCAGCAGCTCGGGCTCGATGGCGAGCGCCCGGGCCAGCGCCGCGCGCTGCCGCTGCCCGCCCGAGATCTGCTCGGGGTAACGGCCGGCGAGGTCGGGAATCTGCACGAGCTCCAGCAGGCGGGCGACGCGGGCTCGGATCTCCGCCTCCCGCGGGCGCTCGGCGCGCGGCCGCACGCGCAGGCCGAAGGCCACGTTCTCGAAGACCGTCATGTGACGGAACAGCGCGTAGTTCTGGAAGACGACGCCGATCCGGCGGCTGCGCGCCGGCACGCCCGCCATGTCCCGCCCTGCGATGCGCACCGTCCCCGCATCCGCGCAGTCGAGCCCCGCGAGGATGCGCAACAGCGTGGTCTTGCCCGAGCCCGAGGGACCGAGCAGGGCCACGAACTCGCCCGGCTGCAGCCGCAGCGAGACGCCGCGAAGGGCCGCGGCGGTGCCGAAGCGGCGCTCGACCTCTTCCGCCTCGACCGTCATCGCCCCTCCCGCATCCGGCGCCCGGCGATCCGCTCCAGGACCGTCTTCGCGACCAGCGTCACCACGCCCAGCAGCGCGAGCGCCGCCGCCACCGCGAAGGCGCCGGCGAACTGATACTCGTTGTAGAGGATCTCCACGTGCAAGGGCATGGTGTTGGTCTCCCCCCGGATATGGCCGGACACCACCGACACCGCGCCGAACTCGCCCATGGCCCGCGCATTGCAGAGCAGGACGCCGGCGAGCAGCGCCCATTTCACATTGGGCAGCGTGACGCGCAGGAAGGTCTGCAGGCCGCCGGCGCCGAGGGTGGCCGCGGCCTCCTCCTCCTCGCGGCCCTGCTCCTGCATCAGCGGCAGCACCGTGCGCGCGACGAAGGGGAAGGTCACGAAGATCGTGGCGAGCACGAGGCCGGGCAGCGCGAAGATGATCTGGATGTCGCGCTCCTGCAGCCAGGTGCCGAACCAGCCCTGGCCGCCGAACATCAGCACGAAGACGAGGCCGGCGATCACCGGGGAGACCGAGAAGGGCAGATCGATCAGCGTCACCAGGACGCGCTTGCCGGGAAAATCGTGCTTGGCGACGCACCAGGCCGCGGCGAGGCCGCCCACGAGGTTCACCGGCACGGTGATCGCGGCCACGATCAGCGTCAGGCGGATGGCGGCGAGCGCGTCCGGGTCGGACAGCGCCGCCAGCGCCACGGGCCAGCCGCGCCGCAGCGCCTCGACGAAGACGGCGGCGAGCGGCAGGCCGAGCAGCAGCACGGCGACGCCGATCGCCGCCGCGCCGATCAGCCCGTTGATCCAGGGCGCGTCCTGGGCCGCGTGGCGGAAGGACCGCTCGCTCATGCCCGACCCCGGCGCAGGGCGCGCTGGACCAGGTTGAGCGCGAGCAGGATCGCGAAGGACAACAGCAGCATGGCGAGGCCGATCGCCGCCGCGCCGGCATAGTCGAACTGCTCGAGCCGGATGACGATGAGCAGCGGCGCGATCTCGCTGACCATCGGCAGGTTGCCCGCGATGAAGATGACGCTGCCGTACTCGCCGACCGCGCGCGCGAAGGCGAGCGCGAAGCCGGTCAGCAGCGCCGGCAGCAGGGCCGGCAGCACCACGCGGCACAGGACCTGGGGGCGGGTGGCGCCGAGGGTGGCCGCGGCCTCCTCGGCCTCGGCGCCCATGTCGCGCAGCACGGGCTCCACCGTGCGGACGATGAAGGGCAGCCCGACGAAGATCAGCGCCACCACCACGCCGGCCGGGGTGAAGGCGACCTTCCAGCCGAAGATCGCCGCCAGCGGCGCGCCCAGCCAGCCGTTCGGCGCGAGGAGCGCCGTCAGCGCGATGCCCGCGACGGCAGTGGGCAGCGCGAAGGGCAGGTCCATCGCGGCATCCAGCACGCCGCGCCCGGGAAAGCGCAGCCGCACCAGCGCCCAGGCCAGCAGCAGGCCCAGCGGCAGGCAGATCGTGGCGGCCCCGAGCGCCGCCCCGAAGGAGAGCGTCAGGGCGGCCACGACCCGCTCGTCGGCCAGCGAGTTCCAGACGCCGGCGAGGCCGAGCTCCCAGGGCCGCAGCGCCAGCGCCGAGAGCGGGATCAGCACCACGATTCCAAGCCAGGCGAGCGTGATGCCGAGCGAGACGCGGAAGCCCGGGACCGCGCCGGCCGAGGACCGCCATCCGGCGAGGGCCGACGCGCTCACCGGATGGCCCGGCTGATGCGGTCGAAGACCCCGCCGTCGTTGAAATGGATCCGTTGCGCCTGGGCCCAGCCGCCGAAGTCCTCGTCCACGGTGACGAGCTCCATCCGCGGGAAGCGCGAGGCATTGGCCGCGAGCACCGCCGCATCGCGCGGGCGGTAAAAATGCTTCGCGGCGAGGGCCTGGCCTTCGGCGGCGAAGAGGCCCTGGAGATAGGCCTCCGCCAGGGCGCGGGTGCCACGCCGGTCCGCGTTGCGGTCCACCACCGCGACCGAGGGCTCGGCCAGGATGGAGAGCGGCGGGTAGACGATGTCGAACTGGTTCGCGCCGAATTCCTGGAAAGCGAGATGCGCCTCGTTCTCCCAGGCCAGCAGCACGTCGCCCTGCGCACGCTGCGCGAAGGTGGTGGTGGAGCCGCGCGCGCCGGTATCGAGCACGGGCACGTTGCGGAAGAGGCGCGTCACCGCCTCCTCGGCCGTGGCGTCGCTGCCGCCCGGCTGGCGCTTCGCCCAGGCCCAGGCGGCCAGGTAGTTCCAGCGCGCGCCGCCCGAGGTCTTGGGGTTGGGCGTGATGACCGAGACGCCCTGGCGCATCAGGTCCGGCCAGTCGCGCACCCCCTTCGGATTCCCCTTGCGCACGAGGAAAACGATGGTGCTCGTGTAGGGCGCGCTGTTGTGCGGCAGGCGGGTGATCCAGTCGGTGGCGATCAGACCGCGCGCGGCGATCTCGTCCACGTCGTAGGCCAGCGCGAGGGTGACGACGTCGGCCTGCAGCCCGTCGATGACCGAGCGCGCCTGGCGGCCCGAGCCGCCATGGGATGCGTTGACGCGCACGGTCTGGCCGGTCCGTGCCCGCCAGGCGGCGGCGAAGAGGGCGTTGTACTCGCGGTACAGCTCGCGCGTCGGGTCGTAGGAGACGTTGAGCAGGCTCTGGGCCGGCTGGGCCTCGGCGCGCTGCGCGGCGAGGCCGATGGCAAATCCGAGGGTTGCGCGGCGGCCGAGGACTGGGATGGAGGTCCGGCGGAATTCGGGGAGCGGCATGGGCATCTCCTCTCTAAACCATCGCAGCCCGGATGGGCTGCCCGGCAATCCCTGCCGAAAAGGCAGGACGAGATTTGGAGGTGGTCCGCCGCCCCCGCCATGGCAAGCTCACTTTCCGTGAGGGGACATGCAAATTCAGATCTTTCCGAATCCGAAACATCGACGTGAATAAAGAAAAATACCCATAAAACAAATACCTGAAGCCACCTGAGCCGGGCCGCGTCATGGTGAATGGCACGCGCGTGATCCCGCCTCTACGGCGGCGCGATCAGGGGGCGAACGCGCGAAAATGTGAGCCGACGAAGCTCGCTACTGCCACGCGACAGGTCTGGCTCCAGGCGTCGCGCAGTTCCAGCGGGGATTCGGCCCCCAGGGGGAGGTCCAATCGCGCGAGCTCCGCTCATGAACGTCGCTGGCGGGAATCCTCCTGGCGGAAGACCCGCTTCCGCGGCCCCTCGTCAGGCCGCTGCCGCGGTCCCAGGCCAGAGCTAGGCCGCGATCGGCGGATAGGCCGCCTCGACCATCATGCCCGAAAGCAGGAGGTAGGCCTCCGTCCAGGCCGCGCGGACCTGCGGCGTGAAGGCCTCGCCGAGGCCCTGCTCCAGGGTCCAGAGCAGCGCCTGACCCACGGCGGCATAATGCTCGCGGAGGACGCCGTACTGCACGTGGCGAAGGGCCATGGCCTGGATCGTCGGGGCCAGCCGCTCGGGCCGGTCGAGGCTCGCGACCACGAAGCCGAGCGCGGCCATGAGCTTGGCGCCCTGCGCCTCGATATCCGTCTGGACGAAGAGCCGTCGCGTCGAGGGCTCGATCTCGAAGAGGCGGCGATAGAACAGCGCCGCCGCCGGGGCCGCGATGGAAGCGACCTTCGGGAAGCTGTTCCGCACGATTTCGGCTTGTCTCTGGTCCATGGGGTGTCCTCCATCGCTGTCGGTTCATTCTTTCGCCTGAAATTGTCGCAGCGCGCCGCCGCGCTTTGTCGTGTCGGTCGCGAGCCGGGTTCCAGGGGTCTCTCGGCCTCTGGCAAGGGGGCGGCGTGCGCCCGCGATTTGCGCCGGAGGCCGGCCCAGGCTAACCGCGGCGGCCCATGACGCTCGCCACCCAGGATTTCGACTACGCGCTGCCCGAGGCCGCGATTGCCCAGGCGCCCGTGCGCCCGCGCGACGCCGCGCGGATGATGGTCGTGCGCGGCGATGCGCTGGAGGATCTCGGCGTGCGCGACCTGCCGGCGCTGCTCGAGCCCGGCGACGTGATGGTGGTGAACGACACCCGCGTGATCCCGGCCCGGCTGCGCGCCCGGCGCGGCGAAGCCCGGATCGAGGTCATGCTGAACCGTGCCGAGGGCGACGGCAGCTGGCACGCCCTCATCCGCAATGCCCGACGGCTGCGCGTGGGCGACGAGATCGCGATCGAGGGCGCCGAGCTGACCGCACGGGTGCTGCAGAAGTTCGAGGGCGGCAGCGCCCGGCTGGATTTCGGCGCCGACCCGGCCCGGCTGATGGCGGCACTGGAGCAGGCCGGCGAGATCCCCCTGCCCCCCTATATCCAGCGCGCCTCCGGCCCCGCCGCCGAGGATCGTGCCGACTACCAGACCGTCTTCGCCGCGCGCCCGGGCGCCGTCGCCGCGCCCACGGCCAGCCTGCACTTCACGCCGGCGCTGCTCGCCGCCCTGGAGGCGCGGGGCGTGCAGCGCGCCACGGTCACGCTGCATGTCGGCGCCGGAACCTTCCTCCCCGTCCGCGAGGAAGATCCGCGCCGCCACGTGATGCACCACGAATGGGGCGAGCTCGGCGCCGAGGCCGCCGCCACCATCAACGCGGCCCGCGCCGAGGGACGGCGCATCCTCTGCTGCGGCACCACGGCGCTGCGGCTGCTGGAGACCGCCGCTGTTGGCGTGGAGGACCGCCATGCGCCGATCCCCATGTTTTCCGGCCTCACCGACATCTACATCCTGCCGGGATTCCCCTTCCGGGCCGCCGATCTGCTGATGACCAACTTTCACCTGCCGAAATCCACGCTGCTCATGCTCGTCTCCGCCTTCGCGGGGACGCGGCGGATGCGGCGCGCCTATGCGCATGCGCTGGCCGGGGGCTACCGCTTCTTCTCCTATGGCGACGCCTCGCTGCTCTTCCGCGAGGAGGCGGATCTCCCGACATGACGCTGCAATGGTCGCACCAGCAGACGGACGGCCGCGCCCGTGCCGGCACGCTGCACACGGCGCACGGCACGGTGCCGACGCCGGTCTTCATGCCCGTCGGCACGGCCGGCACGGTGAAGGCCATGACCGCCGACGCCGTGCGCTCCACCGGTGCCAGGATGGTGCTGGGCAACACCTACCACCTGATGCTGCGGCCCGGCGCCGAGCGGGTGGCGCGGCTCGGCGGGCTGCACCGCTTCATGGACTGGAAGGGCCCGATCCTCACGGATTCCGGCGGCTTCCAGGTGATGAGCCTGGCCGGGCTGCGGAAGATGGACGAGGACGGCGTCACCTTCCAATCCCATGTGGACGGCTCGAAGCACCGGCTCACGCCCGAACGCAGCGTGGAGATCCAGCGCCTGCTCGGCGCCGACGTCACCATGTGCTTCGACGAATGCACCCCCTTCCCCGCCACCCATGAGGAAGCAGCCAAGTCCATGCGCCTCTCCATGCGCTGGGCGGCGCGCTGCCGCACCTGCTTCGAGGCGCGCGGCGGCCATGGGCTCTTCGGCATCGTGCAGGGCAGCACGTTTCCCGACCTCCGCGCCGAGAGCTGCGCCGCGCTCACCTCCATCGGCTTCGAGGGCTATGCGATCGGCGGTCTCGCCGTCGGCGAGGGGCAGGAGGCGATGTTCGCCACGCTCGACTTCACGGTTCCGATGCTGCCCGAGGGCCATCCGCGCTACCTGATGGGCGTGGGCAAGCCGGCCGACCTGCTGGGCGCCGTGCGCCGGGGCGTGGACATGTTCGACTGCGTGATCCCCACGCGCTCGGGCCGGATGGGGCGGGCCTATACCTCGCGCGGCCAGCTCAACCTGCGCAACGCTGTTCACGCCGAGGACGACCGGCCGCTGGACGAGGGCTGCGCCTGCCCGGCCTGCCGCAGCCACAGCCGCGCCTATCTGCACCACCTGCTGAAATGCGACGAGATGTTGGGGCCGATGCTGCTGACCTGGCACAACATCCAGTATTACCAGGATCTGATGGCGCGGATGCGCGGGGCGATCCTCGAGGGGCGCTTCGAGGCGGAGGCCGCGGCGATCGAGGCCGGATGGGCCAGGCAGGACGAGGGAGGGGAGGACGCAACATGACCACGAAGACCGAGACCGCCGGCCTGACCCAGCTCGGCGCACACACGCAGCTCCCGGCCAGCCCGGACGAGGCGGTGCTGGAGCGTGTGCAGAATCCCCACGCCGACCTCGCCTACTGCATCCGCTTCGCTGCGCCCGAGTTCACCTCGCTCTGCCCGCTGACGGGACAGCCGGACTTCGCGCATCTGGTGATCGACTACATCCCGCGCGGCTGGATCGTGGAAAGCAAGAGCCTGAAGCTCTTCCTCGGCAGCTTCCGCAACCACGGCGCCTTCCACGAGGCCTGTACGCTGGACATCGCCCGGCGGCTGGTGGCGCTGCTGGAACCGGCGTGGCTGCGCATCGGCGGCTACTGGTATCCGCGCGGCGGCATCCCGATCGACGTCTTCTACCAGACCGGCGTGCCGCCGGAGGGCGTCTGGATCCCGCCGCAGGACGTCCCGGGATATCGCGGCCGGGGGTGACATGGTTTCCGCACGCCAGGGTTGATGCCGCCCCTGAGCTTCGTCACCCAAGAGTCGAACCGGACCTGACCAGGCAAATCGGACCCGAACGGGCAGAAAAGAGCGCGATTTCACAGGAAAGGTTGTTCTTCGGGGCTGCCCTTCGCAAGCGCAATATGATACTGCGCATGGAAACCCGGACGGTGAGGGCTTCTGTCTATGAACAGCATTCCCGTGAAGAACAAAGACGCCGGTGCGGCGACTGCGGACATCCGGGAACTGATTCAAACCCTCCAGTCCCTGGTGGAAACCCAGGCCAAGGCGACGCGCGCCATCGAGCGCCTGCACGCCACCCTGCGCAACATGGCGGAGCAGGGCGGCACCGCCCAGCTCATCAGCAGCGAGATCGCCCGCGTCGTCAGCGATGCCGGGCGCGACCGCAGCCCCAGCCGGCCCGAGCCGCCGAGGGCCGATGCCCCCCGCTCCGAGCGGCCGGCGCCGGTCCTGCTGCAGCCGCTCTCCTCCCTCTTCAAGGAAGGCGGGGCGGATGCCCTGCGCCCCCCGCCCCGGCGCTTCAGCAGGACGCTCTCCGTGAGCTGGGTCATCGGCCCGAAGGAGAACGCCGGCTGGGCCTACGGCAACAATGCGCGGCGCCTGTCGCAGCAACTGCCGGAGTTCGACCACGTCATCGGCACCGAGGATGCCGACATCGCGGTGTATTTCGACGTCATCGTCGCCGAGCGCTACCCGGTGAAGGCGCGGCACTCCATCGTCAGGGTCGGCGGGCCACGGCCGCTCGACCGGCTTTACGGCAACGACCCCGACCGCATGCGCGAGGGCCTTGCCAAGTTCGACGCGGTGGTCGCCCTCAACCTCTCGCTGTACCGCCAGCTCGCGCCGCTGCATCCGCGCGTCGTGCTGATCCCCAATGCGCTCGACCTGCAGGAATGGCACGCCGAGGGCCGCCGCAAGTCGCTGCCGGCCGAGTTCACCGTCGGCTTCGCCGCCAGCGCCACCACGGCCGCCGAGATCAAGGTGAAGGGCGTCGCCATCGCCGAAGGCGCGGTGCAGGAGACAGGCGTGCGGCTGCATCGGCTGCAGCGCGGCGACGGCACGCAGATCTCGCACGACCGCATGCGCGAGGATTTCTACAGCCGCATCCACGCGCTGGTGCATCCGGTGGCCCCGGGCCGCGAGGGCTCCTCCAATGTCATCATGGAGGCGCTGGCCTGCGGCGTGCCGGTGATCACCACCCTCGGCGCCGGCCTGCACAGCGAGCTGCTGGTCGACCGCAGGAACGTCCTCATCCGCGAGGCGAAGGTCGAGGCCTTCGCGGAAGCGATCGAGCTGCTGCGCAACGACCGGAAGCTGCGCGACAACATCGCCGCCACCGGCCGCGACTTCGCGGAGCGCAACCACAACCTGCCCACCGCCGCCCGCACCTATGCGCGGCTCATCGCCTCGATCCGCGAGGCCTCGCGGGTGACGCGGACGCCGAGCGTGAGCTTCGTGCCCTTCTGGATGCCGCCGGAATCCTTCGCCTCCTCGCGCCTGCGCGCGCAGTACCCGGTGGAAATCCTGCAGGAGAACGGCTGGCCCAGCATCGCCATCGGCCCGGCCGACAAGGCGGACATCGCGGTCATCGCGCAGTCGGCCGACAACCCGGTGATGGAGAAGCTGAAGGCCAACAAGGAGCAGTTCGTCATCTATGACGTCTGTGACCGCTACTTCGAGAACCCGCGCCAGTTCAAGCGTCCGGACGGCGAGGTGAATTCCCAGGCGCGCTTCGAGGAGCTGATCGAGCGCGCCGACCTCGTGACGGTGCCGACCTCCGAGATGAAGGTCGAGATCGCGCAGCGCTATCCGCACAAGCCGGTCGTCCACATGCCGGAGCCGATCGACTACAATGCCAGGCGGCATCCGCTGGTGCCGCTGAAGGCGCGCAACGTCCTCTGGTTCGGCAATCCCGACCGCGGCAACTTCGAATCCTCGCGCTGGCTGATCGAGCACCTGCGCGACCGCCACGGCTACACGCCGCTCATCGTCTCGCGTCCCGGCTTCTTCCGGAAGAACCATCCCGAGCTCGTGCCGCACGTCGTCGAATGGTCGCACGAGGCGATGCAGGCCGCCTTCGCCAAGGCCGATCTCGCGGTGGTCACGCATTCCGCCGAGGAGCAGACCAAGAGCCCGAACCGCCTCGTCACCACCGTCATGCACGGACTGCCGGTCCTGGTCTCGGGCTCCATCTCCTGCGCGGAGATCATGAACGCCGCAGGGATGGGCTTCGCCGTCGTCGCCACGACCGACCAGCTCGACCGCGCGATGGTCAAGATCGAGGATCCCCTGCGCCGCAAGCCCTTCGTCGAGAAGCTGCAGCGCCACCTGCTGGAGAATTTCGGCCGGCCCGCCATCGCGGCCGCCTATCGTGGCCTCTTCGAAGACCGCACCTTCCGCCACCTCCCCTCGCGCAAGCTGCGGGTGGGCTTCGTGTCGCACAACCTCGTCCTCGGCGAGGGCGCGCCGCGCAGCCTCTTCGAGCTCGCACAGGGGCTGCAGGCGGCCGGCTATGTGGAATCCTTCGCCTACAGCCCCGGCGCCGGCCCGCTCGCCAGCGCCTATGCCGAGGCCGGCGTGCCGCTCGAGATCTTCGATCGCTCCGTCAGCCATGTGAGCAAGGCGCTGAACCGCCGCTACGCATTGCTGCACAAGCATTTCCTCGAATGGCTGAAGGTTCACGAGATCGATGCTCTCGTGTGCAACACGGCCAAGGCGGGCGCCTTCGCGCATATCGCCGACGAGGCCGGCGTCCCCTCCATCGTCATCGTGCGCGAGAGCTTCGAGCCGGAGCGGCGCTTCAACGACTTCGAGCATGAGGCGCGGCTCGCGACCGAGCTCGGCGTGAGCCAGGCGAAGAACGTCGTCTTCGTCGCCAAGACCAGCCGCGAGGCCTGGAGCGACCACAAGTTCTTCGGCAAGGTCTCGGTGATCCCCAATGGCGTGGATCCCGGCCGTTTCGGCAGCAGCCTGGAGGCGAAGCGCGAGGACATGCGCGCGAGCCTCGGCCTGCCGCAGGACAAGGTGATCGCGCTCTGCGTCGGCACGGTGAACCTGCGCAAGGGCCAGGACGGCATCGTGAAGGCCTTCACCGCCCTGCCCGCCGCGGTGCGCGAGAAGGCGCACATCGTCTTCCTCGGCGCGCTCGAGAACTCCTACCTGCCGCAGTTCGAGGCCATGCTGGCCGAGTTGGCGCCCGAGATCCGCGACCGCATGACACTGGTGCGCGCGACCAGCGAGGTCGGCCCCTGGTACCGCGCGGCAGACTTCCTCCTCATGAACTCCACGAGCGAGGCCTATCCACGCGCCGTCGTCGAGGGGCTGCTCTTCGGCCTGCCCGTCCTCTCGACCGCCGTGTTCGGCGTGAAGGAGCAGGTGACGAGCGGCGAGAACGGCTTCCTCTACGAGTTCGACGCGATGGACGACTGGAGCCGGCACTTCACCACCCTCGTCCAGGACGACGAGCGGCGGGCTGCCATGACGGCGACGGCGGCACGGTCCTTCTGGAAACTGACCACGCACGCGGAGATGCTGCATGCCTATCGGACCCTGCTCATGAAGCTCGCCGCCACCAAGGCACAGCCGGAAAAGGCCGCCTGAAGCATGGGTCAAGTCCTGGTTACGGGTGCCGCCGGCTTCATCGGCGCGCACGTCAGTCAGTCGTTACTCGCGCGCGGGGATCGCGTCATCGGGCTCGACAACCTCAATCCCTATTATGACCCGAAACTGAAGGAGGCGCGGCTCCAGGCGCTCACGGGCGACGCGCCGCCGGGAGCCTTCGAGTTCCATCGCCTCGACCTCTCCGATACGGAAGGCGTACTCGCGCTGATGGCGGCCAATCCCGGCATCGACCGCGTGGTGCATCTGGGCGCCCAGGCCGGCGTGCGCTGGTCGCTGGAGGCGCCCTTCGCCTATACCGCCGCCAACGTCACGGGCCATCTCTCCATCCTAGAGGGCGTGCGGCGCAGCGAGGGGCGGATCGGCCACACGGTCTATGCGTCCACGAGCTCGGTCTACGGCTCGCGCAACGACGGGCAGCCCTTCCGCGAGACCGACCGCGTCGACCGCCCCGCCTCGCTCTACGCCGCGACCAAGATCGCCGGCGAGGTGATGAGCAAGTCCTACACGGACCTCTACGGCCTGGCACAGACGGGGCTGCGCTTCTTCACGGTCTACGGGCCCTGGGGCCGGCCGGACATGGCCTACTGGCTCTTCACGGATGCCATGCTGAAGGGCCGCCCCATCCAGCTCTTCAACGAGGGCCGGATGATGCGCGACTTCACCTTCGTGGACGACATCGTCTCCGGCATCGTCGCGGCGCTGGACCATGCGCCGGCCGCCGGCACGCACCGGACCTACAACATCGGCAACAGCCGGCCCGAGCAGCTGCTGGACATGGTGGCCTTCCTCGAGGAGGCGCTGGGCGTGAAGGCGGAGCGCGTGCTGAAGCCTATGCAGCCGGGCGACGTGCCTGGCACCTTCGCCGATGTCTCCGCCATGAAGCGCGACTTCGGCTGGGAGCCGACCACGGACTTGCGGACCGGGCTCGGCCGCTTCGTCGCGTGGTGGAGGGGCTACTTCGCCTGAGCCGCCCCGGAGGCCGTTCCACCGGCCGCGAAGCGCGGAGCAGCAGCGGCCTCCGCCGGGGTCAAACGGCCGGCACAGGCCGCGGAATAGTCCACAATGACCGGGGTGGCCTCGGTCGCGGACTCGCCGCCAGCTCTGATTGCAAAAGTACGCTTCCTCTCTTGGTAACGAAGGCTTTTCGGATAAGATCGCTGGAATGGAAACGCATCCTCAGGCATGGTCTGGCACGATCAAGGGGCGCCGAGCCCGGATCGAGCTGCGTTCGCAGACTCCGCTTGAGACGCCGCCCACGCTGCGTTTCTCCGTGACGCCCGGCGACGGTCCTCCGGTGGTCATGGCGGCCTCGCGCGTGCGGGCCCTGCCCACCGGAGCGGTCTACGGCGTCACCCTGCCCGACGGCTTCGTGCGCTCCGTCCGCACCCATCTTTCGAACGACGAGGGCGCGCTCGGCCCCGAGCTCGCCTATGGCGCCGACTACGAGATCCTGGACCTGATGCCGGCCTCCAGGAATGGCCTGTTGCCTCTGACCTTCATGCGCAAGAACCGCATCCGCCATCTCGGGACGCTGCAGCTGATGGCGGAGCAGGTCTCGATGAGCCCCGAATACGGCCCCTTCGTGCAGATCGAGGCCGTGAAGGTGTTGGCCTACATGGCCATCGAGGACGGCACACCCGAGGCCATCGACAGCGCGATCCGCCTGCTCGACACGCAGTTCGCCCGGCTCGGCACACTGCCGTACGACAAGAAGGGCAGCTCCAAGGAGCACCCGCGGCACATCCTGATCTCCCTGCGCTTCATCCGCATCCTGGCTTCGCTGATGATCGGCCAGCCGCAGGAGGCGCTGGATGACATGGCCTCGCTGGAAGAGCATGTGCCGCAGGTTCCGGCCGTGCCCATCACAGCCTTCAACCTCGGCCTCGCACTGATCCTGCAGGCGTGGATCCTCGCCCGCGCCGGCGAGGCGGAAGAGGCCGTGCGGATCAGCGAGGCCATCGTCGGCATCTTCCGAGCGGCCGCCATGAACATGCCCTCGGCGAAGTCGAAGATCTTCTCCGAGCTCGGCATGACGCTGCAGTCGGCAACGGTCGCCATCGACCTCGTCTCCGGATTGAAGGGACGCCAGCCCCTCGAATGGGACGGCACGCTCTCCGCCGCCATCATGGCCCGGCGCTACAGCCGCCTAACGACCAATGCCTCGATCGAGCGGCTCGGGCAGCGGCTGGAGGAGGCCGCCGCCTATGTCGCCGCCCGCCGCACCACGCCGGATCGGCTCGCGGGCTGAGACCCGTCCCGGAGCCCCTGCGAAAGAATCAGCTCGGCCGGTGCAACAGGCCCGATGCCTTCTGGGTGAGCGCAAGCACTCCGTCCCGGATCGCCGCCGGATCAATGGTGTCGAGCCCGTCCACGAGCGCTTTCTGGCCGGCCCTCATTCCCTCGATCCGCGCCTGGACCGCTTGCGCTGCAGCCTCGCCGTCGAGGGCTGCCGTGACAGCAACGAGCTGCGTCGCAACCTCGGGCGACGCCGGCGTCATGGCGGCCGCACCGCCGAGCGCCTGCCGCGCCGGGGCTTCTTCGCCCAAAGCCAGATGCGTTGCCGCCAGCAGGATTCGAATCTCGGCGGATCGCGGATCGAGCGCGAGCGCCTTCGTGAGCAACGGCAGCGCGGCCGCCGCCTCGCCATTCCTGAGATAGGAAGCCCCGGCCGCGAAGAGCCGGGGCGCGAAATTCGACGTGGCCGAACGCGCCAGGATTTCCTCGGCCTTACGATGCCGGTTGCTGGCATCCAGCACGGCGATCACAACGGGATAGTCTTCCTCCCGGACACCCAATCGCAGCAACTCCCGCACCTGTTCCAGGGCCTCGCGTGCCTGGCCCGAGGCCAACAACGCCTGTGCGCGTGTCCTGGCCAGCAGCCGCGGCGAGGATGGGTGCGCTTCGAAGGCAGCAAGCCAGCGTAGAACGGGGCTGCCGAGCCGCGCCTCGGCAGCAAGCTCGATGGCGAGAAGCAGAATTTCCCGCTGCAGGGTCGGGTCGCGCATGCGCGTCCCGAACAGCATCAGATGTGCAGCCAGCGTGACGGCGGCCAAGGCCCAGCTTCGGCGCCCCCGTTCGGCAAGGTATTCGGCCAGGCCATACCAAAACAGGGACGAAGCGGACCGGCCAAGGCGATAGTCGCGGCAGAAGGCCGTGTTGTCGAAGCGGCCCTGCGCGACCTCCACCACCAGCCGGGTCGCGAGGCCGATCTCCTCCAGTGCGCGCGCCGTGTTGTGGCCGGCGAAGGAGATGCGCACCACCTCGACCGGACGGTGGCTCTGGATCAGGCGGAGGTGCAGCCCATCCGGCCGGAAGAAGGAGTCGACGACCACCAGGACCCGTGCCTCGCGGTCGAGGCCGGCATCCATGTCGTCATAGTCGAAGCTGATCTTGGCGGCATAGTTGCGCCAGCGCTCTTCGAACGGGACAACCTTGCCGTCGATCGAGTACTGCGGCGAAACGGCGAGGATCTGATGAGGCTTCAGCTCCGCTGAACGCGCCAGGACGGCGTAGCCCCCCATGCTGGAGCCATAGAGCGTGATCTGCCGCTTACTCGAGAGGATGCCGGCCTTGCGCAGAGCGCCGATCGCCTCGCCCACCTCCGGCGTTTGCCACCAGTGGTTGGCCTTGCTGATGAAATGCACCGCGGAAAGGTGACGCTTGAGAAAGAAGGCCTCGCCGAAGCCGTTCGGAACGGGCGGCTTGGGGGTACGGCCCGTGAAGGTGATGAAGAGGTCGGGATCGTCGTCGAAGAGACGCAGGATGACGCGCAGATCCTGTCCTTCGAAGAAGGATTCCAATTCCGCTACTGGCGAACTCTGCTGCGTCAAGGTCTCCACCTCCGGTGTCGTCGTGGATGATGTGAGCGGTTTGGGCGCGGGTGCCTAGGCTAGCCGCTCCGGCTTCGTCGAAAAAGCGCTTCCGCATGTCCTGGTTCCACGCGTCATCTCTTTCAGGCTCGCTGGCGCGCGCCGCCCGTCTCCTGCCGCTCCGGTCGCTATTCTGCCGTCCAGATCACAACGGCAGGCGGGGAACGGGATTGCGTCAAAATTTGCTGGAGCCGGCCGAGGTGTCCGCCGCAGGGAGCATTACGCAGCACGAGACACAGTGGGGTCTGGCCATGTCACTCTGATGGCCACCGTCCCCCTGCTCCGACCGGCTATGACGAAGGTCCTTGCCGGAGCCGAAAGGGGACGAAGACGCGCTGGTGAAAGGCGGTTTGCATCATGGACGGACCGGCGGGGTCCGCCCTCCGGCCAGCGCCCAGGCATCGCATCCCGATCGCGATCCTCGACTATTCCGCCGCCTCAACCGCAGGAGCGGCCACCATGCGCTCGGGAGCCTCGGGCACCTCGATGCCATAGGCCGTCATGAAGGTGCGGATGATATAGTCCACGAAGGTCTTGCGGATATGGCGGCGATCGCCGGAATAGGCCTTCTCGCGACGGGACAGTGTCGCGAGTTCGTAGCTCGGGAAATATTCGACCCGGTCGAACGACGTGGCGAACTCATGCGCAGCGGCGCGCAGGATGGCCTTCGCGGCGGAGTTGACCGTGATGACGTCCTCGTTGAGGTAGGTCATGGTCAGAGGCACGGGCGAGACCGTGCAGATGATCAGCGGGTTCGCCACGCAGTACTGGCGGATCAGGCGGTGGATGTTCTCCAGGCACTGCATGTTGGTCTTGAAATCGGTGAGATGAACCTCGAGCGGCTTGCGCTGCCGTATCTCACGCACCGACGGCGACGCGTTGCGGTACTTGCCGGCCGAGAGGTCAAAGCACGCCTCCGCGAGGCCGAGGGTGATGACGATGACGTCCGCGTCCCGCACCGCGCCAAAGGCGCGCCGAAACATGTGGCGGCGCTCAAGGAGGGATTCGACGGTCGGCTTCGGATACTCGCCGACATAGTGCGCATCGTAGAAGGCGCCCGGCCTTGCCTCGACGATGAAATCGGTATCGGCGATCGCGGGCTCCGGCTCCAGCAGGCTGCGGAACTCCAGCTCCATCGACGGCGTGTTGTAGCGGTTGATGATGCCGCGCCGGACGTGACCTTCCTTGCCCTGAAACTCGGGGTCCTCCATGACCTCCGGCGGCATGCTGAGGACGCCGATGCCACGGCGTTCCAGACCCAGCTCGATCTCCCGCGCGAAGCACGAGCCCATCGTGAAGACCTTGGGCTGCGACGGCAGCATTTCCTTCGGGGTGATCCGCAGATCCAACACGTCCTTGCCGAGACGGAAGGAAGCGTGGCCCGGATCGCTACCCGGCTCGTCGGAGGTCTTTCCCTTGCCCCAGTGACCATAGCCGTTCTGCTTGAGATTGCTGGCCATCTGGTCGATGGTTATGGGCGTGATCATGTCGCCTCCAACGAGATGTAATCAAAGATGTGGCATGGGTGACGCATATTGGCAAGCGCTCATTGGCACTCTGGAGGTCCACGGAATGACGACAATCGGACGGCTCCGCAGCGTGTGTATAGGGTGTCGCCGCAGGCCTTTCCGGCGGCCGTTTTCCGCGGGAAAACGACGCCTCGATGCAACCGCAGCCCTTGCCTCGATGCTGCGTCTCGCTGCCGCTTTTTTCCTCCTGGTTTGCAGCACGCATGCATGGGCCGCCGATGCCTCCCGGGACATCGATGCGCGCACCAGCGGCGGGCTCGTCGAGGGAACGCGCATCATCCGCGTCACGACGCTCGCCGACGACGGACCGGGCTCCCTCCGTGCCGCGCTGACCGCGACCGGTCCGCGTGTCGTCGTGTTCGAGGTCTCCGGCTATCTGGACCTTCAGCGACGGATCGACATCCTGCCTCCCAACCTCAGCGTCGAAGGGCAGACGGCACCGGACCCCGGCATCGTCATCCGTGGCGCGGGCCTGGTCCTTCGCACCCATGACGTGCGCATGGAGCATGTCGCGGTCTATCCCGGCGCAGGCCCGCCCGGCACCGATGCGCGCTCGGTCGATGCCTTGGCGCTGGTGAGCCGCGCCGAGCGCCATCACGAGGTCAGGCGGGTGGTCCTGCGCAACCTCACGCTCTCCCACGCGACGGACGAGAACCTCTCCTTCGCGGGGGATGCGATCGGGCAGGTGCGGGTGGAATCCTCCCTGCTGGCGAAAGGGCTGCGGGTCGCCGGGCATCCGCGCGTGATCCACAGCATGGGCCTGCTGATCTATCCGAACGTGAGGGACGCCTCGGTCGTCGGCAACATCTTCGCGAACAACGACCGCCGGAACCCGGTGATCAATCCCGGCGTCGAGGTGCTCGTCGCCAACAACCTCATCTTCGGCTACGGCCGGAACTCCATCCACGTCCAGCGCGGACGGTCACGCCTCGATCTGCGGAGCAGCATCCTCGGCAACGTCATCATGCCGAACCCCGACAGCACCTGCGGGATGACCCCGGTGCAGGTGCCGCCCCGCGTCTTCCTGGAGGCGCCCGACGCCACGCTCTACATGGCCGACAACCTGTTCGACCCGCGCTACGCCACCGACCCGGCATGCCGGGTCGATCCTGGGCTGCACAGGCTGACCGTCTCCCGGCTTGCCGGAACTTCGCCCATCACCGATCCCGACTGGCGCGTCATGCCCGCCAACGAGGTCCGCAGCTTTGTCCTCGCGCATGCGGGAATGCGGCCCGGGCGGAGGCATCCGGCGGATGCGGCGATCATCCGCGGCGTCGAGAACGGCTCCGGCCGCATGATCGACCGCGCCGAGGATGATGGCGGCTTTCCGGATGCGCCCGGCACGACGCGGCGGCTGGAGATCCCGGTCAGCGACACGCCGTCGGCTTCGGAGCTGCCCCGGCTCGCGGCCTGGCTCTGCGCCCGGCATTTCGCGGTCGGCGGCGCGCCGAACGGCGATTGCCGCACACCATGAAGGCAGAGCATGCTCCGTGTTGCATCGTCTCGCGCCGGGGCTGCGGCAAACCCCACAATTCTGCAACAAGAATGCCGTTGCACAGCATGCCGGGAACTGCGATGACCGAATTTAGCGTTGAGGAGCAACATCGTTCATGATGATCACAACCGTGCAGGCCGAGCCGGGAAGCTATGACGCGCATGTCAGCATTCCGGCCATGCTTTCGGATGACGAGAAGTCCCTCTATTTCCGCACGGCCCGCGCCTATACCGGGATTGGTGCCGTCATGGAGATCGGTCCCTGGCTCGGTGCCAGCACCTTCCAGATCTGCCGCGGCCTCGAAGAGAGCGGCCATCCCTGGAACCTCACCGTGCTCGATCGCTTCAAGTGGTCATCGCTCTACGCCAGCAGCTACCCCGATGTGCCGCTGAAGCGGCAGGAGAGCACGCTCCCGCTCTTCCGCGAGAACCTCTTCCACTACTCCGCCAACATCGACACCGTCGCCGGCGAGATCCGCGACATCGAGCAGCTCCTGCCGCTGCGCGAGAACATCGAGATGCTCTTCGTGGATGCGCCGAAGTCCTGGCGCATGCTCTGGACCGTGCTGAACCACGTCGGTCCCCGGCTGCTGCCCGGCGCGCGCATCATGTTCCAGGACTTCCTGCACATCACGTCGCGGCAGATCGCGTGGCTCGTCGCCTCGCTGCCCATGCTCGAAGCGACCGAGGTCGTCGCCCAGGGCACGGCGGTCTCCTTCGTGCTGAACGGCCGCATGCCGAATTTCGCGCAGGAGGTGCCGGCCGACATCCACCAGATCTCCAGCGCGCAGCTGATCGAGCTCTGGGAGAAGCTGTCGGTGGTGTTGCCGGAAGCGCGCTCCTGCGAGCTTGCCTCTGGCTTGGCCCTCGACCTCCTCGAGCGCGGCGAGTGGGACCTCGCCACCCAGGTGCTGGATCGGGCGGTGCGTGATTCGCCCACGGCGCCCAGCATCGTCGCCGAGTTGGGGCGCCTGCTTCGCAAGTCACCCGGAAATGCCAAGCTGCACCTGATGCAGGTTCTCGCCTATCTCCGCGCCGAGGCCCCGCCCGCCGCGTTGATGCGCGCCGCGAAGCGGCTCCAGGCCCAGGCCGAAGCGGCGAAGCCCGCCACGCCGCCCGACGCCTCCGAGCGCGAGGCCGCGCTCGCCGCGGCGAAGATGCTCGGCGCGGGGACCACGGCCGGCGCGCTTGCGATGCGCCATGTGGCCTTCCACGGCCTGCCGGACGACATCAAGTTCCGCCGCCTCTACACGGCGCTGCAGTCCTGCATCGAGCTCAACCTGCCGACGCTGGCCGAGAGCTTTGCGCCACTCGTGCCCGGTGCGAGGATCATCGAGATCGACGGCTCGCTCACGCTCAACGCCGCGCTGCTCCGCGCGCTGGGCGCCCAGAGCTATGTCGGCCTCGCCGGCGAGGCCGACCGCGCCCGCCGGTCCTACCGCAACCCGCTCACCATGGCGCGCGTGCGCTCGTCCTTCGCCGCGACCGACCTCGAGGGGCTGGACCCCGCCGTCTCCTTCGTGGAGGAGATCGGCCCGGAGCTCGGCCGCTCCGCGGACCTCGTCATCGCGCGGCCCGAGCCGACGGCCGATGCGCTCGATCGCGCCATCGACGTGGCGCTCGGCCTGCTGAAGCCGGGCGGCCGGCTGATCCTCTACTGGCGCAACCCGCGCAGCTGGTCGGGTCATGGGCGCGCACCGCAGACGGTGGCCGAGATGAAGCCGCAGGATGCCGAGCATGCGAAGGTCATGGACTGGGCCCATCTGACCGGCATCCGTGCTTCCGTCCCCAGCTTCTCACAGCTGCGCGATCGTGTGGAAAGCCACTTCATGATCGAGGGCTGGGCCGAAGAGCTCGACGACCCGGATGCGGTGATCCGCGTCACGCCGCGCGTTCGCCGCGCCTATCCGAAGCTCGGCTCCGCGGACTTCATCATGCGGATGGCGGTCATAACGGCCCGGGCTTGACGCCGGGGAGCCTAGGTCGCGGGCATCGCCAGGAGATGACGGAGGAGGCTCGCGTAGCCCTCCGCATCGTCCAGAGCGATATGCGAATGGGGGTGTCCGCCGAGCCAGGCTTCCGGAAAGCGCTTCGCGGTGCAGTCGGCATAGCTGAGGCCGGTGCGTCCCATGGCGAAGGAGCCGAGGTCGAGCCCGCCGCCCGCGAAGAGCCGATCCTCGCTGCGCGGCGCGCGCAGCAGGCGGATGCCGGCGAAGCGGCGAAGATACCAGTCCACCCAGATGCCGTCGAAGGTCAGCGGATAGCCGACGAAGACGGCGTCTCCCGCGAAGCCCCGCACCCATTCGACGAACTGCGCCATCGCCGCCTGCGGCGGAAGGCGGTCCTGCATCGTGGCGGACCACGCGGCCGGCTCTGTCCCCCACCAGGCCATCGTGCCAGCGTCGCTCGCATGGCCGTTCAGCGGCGCGATGTTCAGCGCCACGTGCCCGAGGCGCGTGCCGTCGCTGCCGCAGGCCACCGATGCGAGGCTGATCATCGAATGGATGCCCGGATCCGGACCGTCCGTCTCGATGTCCGTCACGAAGAAGATCGGTGCCTGCTCCAAGTGATGACTCCTTCAGCCACAGGTGTCGTTGCGGATGGCCACCATCCTGTCAATCGAACGGTCGTGTCACGCCGCAACTGCCCCTTGCCATGCAGAGGATTGAATCACATCCTCCGATCGCGAAACGACGACGAGGCCCGGGCTTGGAACTGAAACTCGCCTTCAAGAGCTTCGACGCCAGCGACATCTCGGTCGCGGTGGCCGGCACATGCGCCGAGGCCGGCACGCTCGTCGCGGAGATGGCCGACGGCTCGGTGCAGACGGTCTCCATCGCGGACGGGACGTTCGTCCTCGCGCTTCCGGCGGTCCGCCCCTACGGCACCGTCACGCGGCTGACCGCCGCGGGCCCGACCGGAACGCAGAGCTGGTCGGCGGAGGATTTCTCGGCGGCACGCTGGCGGTGGCTCTTCGCGCCGATCCCACTCGTGGCGGCCGATGTCGAGCGGGACGTGCGCAACTACGGCACGCGCATCACGAATCGGCGGATCCTCTTCGAATATGCCGAGGCCATCGCCATCGAGATCCTCGCGCAGCCCGAGCGCGACGGCATAGCGGTCGCGCAGGTCGCGGCGGTGCTCTGCTACCGGCTCTGCGACGCTCCGGGCCTCGCGACGCCGGAGCGCCTCGACCTCGTCTGGCGGATGCTCGAAGCCTTCCGCGAGGCCGAGGCGCAGGTCGGCAACGTGCATTGGAGCCTCTCGATCCGCTACGCCTGCGCGCAGCTCGCGCTGCGCAACGAGCTCGCCGACATCTGCATCCGCTGCCTGACGGAGATGCAGCCCCTGGTGGAGCTGTCCCGGGAGAAGCCCGCCTCCATCTACAACTACGTGAAGGGCTGCCTGCTGCTGGGCTCGCTGCGCACGCTGCAGGAGGACTGGCCCCGCGCGCGCACGGCGTTCGATCATGCGGTCGAGATCGCCTACTTCGCGCCCGTGAACGCCACGCGCTCCTTCGCCAGCGCGCGGGAGCTCTCGGACGTGCTGCTGTCCTGCGCCTACTGCCTCGCGGGCCGCGACCTCGCCGTGGCGCGATCCGCCGGCCGGTCGGAGCCGTCGAAGTACTTCGATCCCCGCGTCTCCATCCGTTCCACGCTGCGCTTCAAGAACGGTCTGTTCCTCGATCAGACGGTCGAATCCGCGTTCCGCATCTTCGTGCCCAAGCCATCCCTCGCCGAAGCGGGCGCAGCGCCATGACGACACCCGTGACGGCACCCCAGAAGGTCCTCGAGGGCGAGGACGGATGGCTCTACCTGGACCACGACAAGAACCGGAGCGTCGGCCAGTACCTGGGCGAGGTCGAGCTGGGCGACAGGACCCTGGCGGCGTGGCAGGCCATGCTCGCGGGGATGGCGGCCCTGGCGGCACGGCAGGGCTTCCAGCATGTCCAGATCATCGCTCCCTCCAAGGAGTCGGTCTACGACCGCTGGTATCCACATCGCGACCGGAGGGCCGCCGTGCGGCCAGTCGATGCGCTCGTCGCCGCCGCGCCCGCCGAGGCCCGCACGATCTTCCCCGTCCAGGAGCTGCTGCAGGCCGACCGCATGCGCGTCTACGACAAGGGCGACACGCACTGGAACGACTACGGCGCCTATGTCACGGTCGAGACCACGTTGAAGCTGCTGGGCCTGGAGGCCGCGCTCTCGATCGACGACTTCGAGTTCGCCGAGCGGAAGTCCAGCGGAGACCTCGACAGCAAGATGGAGCCCCGTCGCTCGGAGCTCCGCATCACCGCGGCCGCACGCGCGCCGCGCGCGAAGCTGCTCTTCGACAGCGAGCTGCGCAACCGCGGGCGCACGCTGGTCTACGAGAGCCCCGGCGCGCCGCTCGGCAGGCTTGTCCTCTTCGGCGATTCCTTCGCCTGGAATCTCGCGACCTTCCTCGGAGAGATCTTCCAACGCTTCGTCTTCATCCACAGCACGAGTCCCGACCAGTCCGTCATCGAGCAGGAGAGGCCGGACGTCGTGCTCACGGAATGCACGGAACGCTTCGTGATCGAGGGGCCGGCCAAGCTCGGCAAGTTCCGGATCGAGGATGTCATCCGGCTGAAATTCGCCCGCTCCACCGAAGAGGAGCGCGCGCGCATGCACAGGCTCTACGCGGAGAAGGCGGCCAGCGGGATCGAGCCCTTCTACAGCAGCCTCTTCCTCACCACAGCCACGGAAGGGGTCTGATTCCCGTGCCCGGCCGTCCTACGCCGCGCCCGCGGATTTTGACGAGGTATCTGCTTGTGCAGTGCGGGGACACGGTTGCATCCCCTGCAAAACACATGATACTCATGGCATGTAATCCTTAGCGAGGGCGTGAGCGGATGGTCGAACTCCTGGACTGCACCCTTCGAGACGGCGGCTATTATACGGACTGGGATTTCGATCCCTTGACTGTCCGTACTTACCTCTCCTCGATGTCTCGCCTGCCAATCGATCATGTGGAGCTTGGCTACGTCAACGATCCACAGCGCGGTTATTCTGGCGAGTACTTCTTTCTCTCGCCTGAGCGCCTGATGCAGGCGCGTGCTGCACTGCGGCCTGACCAGAAGCTCGTCGTCATGATCGACGGCAAGGGCTACACCCCGGATCGTATGGGCCCGCTCTTCGGCCACCTCTCGTCGATCATCGACATGGTGCGCATCACCGTGGCGCCGACGGCGCTGGCCCATGGCGTCTCGCTCGCGAAGGCGCTCAAGGCGGCCGGCGTGAAGGTCGGGTACAACATCATGTACCTCTCCACCTTCCAGGACGACCTGTCGAAGATCGCGGCCGCCTTCGAGGACAAGGACGCCTTCGACAGCCTCGCGCTGGTGGACAGCTACGGCGGCTGCTCGCCGACGAGCGTGCGCAAGCTCTTCCAGAACCTGCGCGCGGCCCTGCCCGACAAGCCGCTCGGCTTCCACGGCCATGACAACATGTGCCTCGCCTTCGCCAACTCGCTCGCCGCGATCGAGGGCGGCGCCGACATCATCGACGGCACGCTGGTCGGCATGGGCCGCGGCGCGGGCAACCTGCGCATCGAGACGCTGCTCGTGCACCTCGACAGCGAGGCGAACGACCACTCGCTCGACTACCAGGCGCTGAGCGCGGTGATCGAGCCCTTCGAGGATCTGCGCGTCCAGTACGGCTGGGGCACCAGCCTGCCCTACATGATCTCGGGCGCGAACAACCTGCCGCAGCGCGACGTGATGAACTGGATCTCGAAGAACCGCTACTCGGTGCTCTCGATCATCCAGGCGCTGCAGCGCCAGAGCAAGAGCGAGGTCGACACCACCGCCTACCCGGCGCAGGAGAAGATGGCGAACTCCTCGCGGCCGGTCGTGGTCGTGGGCGGCGGCAATTCGGTGCGCACGCATCTTGACGCCATCCGCCGCTACGTGAGCAAGACCGATGCGCTCGTGCTCTTCGCCAGCACGCGCCATCTCGACCTCGCCGGCAGCCTCGGCGGCGAGCAGCTCTTCTGCTTGCCCGGCCATGCCGCGATGCGCGCGGATGTGGAGGACAACCTCTCCACCATCTCGGGCTGCGTCGTCGCTCCGCCGCCGCGCGTGACGGGCTGCGTCCCGCGCGAGCTCGGCGTACCGGTGCGCCAGGCCCAGCCCCTCGCCGCCGGCGAGGAGGGCAGCATCGGCCCGGTCTCGGACATCAGCCCGCTCGACCTCGCTCTCGGCGCCGTGGCCGCGCTCGGGACCGACGAATGCGCGCTGATCGGCTTCGACGGCTATGCGATGGCCAGCGCGGCCGAGCAGGAGCTCTCCCTCGAGGTGCAGCGCATGCTGGACCTCTTCCGCAGCAAGCACCCCACGGTGCGGCTGCACAGCCTGACGCCGACGCGCTACGCGCTCGACGTGATCTCCGTCTACGGCCTCGTCTCCGCGGTCCACTAGGCGCGTCATGCCCGAGCGCGGCTTTGCCGCCATCGTCTTCGACTGCGATGGCGTGCTGCTCGATTCCAACGAGCTCAAGACCACCTGCTTCCGCGAAGTGCTGGAGGCCGGCGGCTACGATGCGGGCGACATCGCCCGCTTCGTCGAGTTCCAGCGCGCAAGCTTCGGCATGTCGCGCTACCGCCTCTTCGAGGCGCTGCTCGGCTGGGAGCTGGCGGTGCGCCCGCCGCTGGACCGCGACCATCTCCTCGCGCGCTACGCCGAGGCGCTGAGCGGCCGCTACACGACCTGCTCGGCCACGCCGGGCATGCGCGAGGTGGTCGGCGGCCTGGCCGCGCGGCAACCGGTCTACATCGTCTCCGGCTCCGACCAGGCCGAGCTGCGCGGCGTGATGGCCGAGCGCGGCGACGCGCCGATGTTCCGGCTGATCCTGGGCTCGCCCACCAACAAGTTCGACAACCTCGCGCTGGTCCTGGAGGATCTCGCGAAGGACGGGCCGGTCGATCCCGGCGACATCGTCTTCGTGGGCGACGCCGAGGCCGACATGACCGCCGCGCGCAAGGCCGGCATGGGCTTCGTCTACATGGACGGCTTCTCCGCGGCGCAGCCCCGCATGCGCCTGCTGGCCGCCGAGCATGGCACTCCCCTCATCGACGATCTGCGCGGACTGGAGACGGCGCTTGCGCGGCTGCAGCAGGCGTCCGGACACCTCGCATGACCCTCACCGCCTTCCTGCCCTGCCGCGCCGGCAGCCAGCGCGTGCCACACAAGAACACGCGCCCCTTCGCCGACCAGGAGGAGGGGCTGCTCGGCATCAAGCTCGGCCACTTGCTGGCCACGCCCGAGATCGACCTCGTGCTGCTCTCCACCAACGACCCGCTGGTCATCGAGATCGGCGAGCGGCACGTGCCGCATTCGAAGGGGCGGCTGCGCATCGACCATCGGCCGGACCAGCTCTGCTCCTCCTCGACCTCGACCGACGAGGTCATCTCCTACGTGCCCAGCATCGTCCCCGAAGGCGACGTTCTCTGGACGCACGTGACCTCGCCCTTCTTCGACGCCGTGGAGTACAGCGCCGCGATCGCCGCCTATCGCGCGGCGCTGGCGGCCGGCACGCATGACAGCCTGATGGGCGTGCTCGCGCTGCACACCTTCATGTGGGACAACAACGGGCCGATCAACTACGACCGCAACAAGGAGAAGTGGCCGCGCACCCAGACGCTGCCGCCGATGTACGAGGTCAACAGCTCCATCTTCATCGCGGATGTCGCAACCTACCGCGATCGCCAGGACCGCATCGGCGAGCGGCCGGTCCTCTACCCCGTCTCCAAGGAGAAGACCATCGACGTGGATTGGGAGGAGGATTTTGCCATCGCGGCCGAGCTCTGGCGCATGCGCAAAGGGAAGCGCTGACCCAGCCTCGGCGCCAGTGTCACGCGCGCCGTCGTTTCGACGTACCATCAATCGCCAGTGCGGCCGACTTCCCGACGGCAGCGTTCAAGGCGCCGGCCGGCTCGGCCGCCACTCGCGATATTCCGAGCCGCCTTCCGATTCCTCTTTGATTAAGGTGGGAATGTAATCCACGGCGTTGTTTTCCTGGAATTTCTTGATCAGGACTTCGTAGCGCCCCCTCAAATCTTCCGCCAACTCCGCGCCTTCGTACTGGCCAAGAATTTCCGAGATGAAAGATGGTGTCGGCAAAATTAACTTTGCGCCACACATCGCTGCCACGTATACGGAAACACCACTATCGAACGGAAAGATAGTTCCGAGAAATCCATCTGGCAGAAATATTTCAAATGGAAAATAAGAACATTCATCCCTTGAAGCGCGGATGACGTCAGACATGTCGTGAGTTGAGAATCCCGCTGCAGAACAGGCTGCGAGCACCTCCTGAAAGTCACTCTTAATAATCCTCGTATCCCTTTTAATAATAAGGGGCTGTTCTTTTGGGCAATCCCCTGCCTCAAGGTACTTGAGCACGATATCTGACAGTTTGAAATGGACTGTCGGCTGATATATTTTTCGCGTCCAGTATCTCAGCAAAACAATGGATGATCCGGACGGCAACAATCCCAGATCTTTTCTATCCAGTAAAGCAGACCGAATTTGGACATGAATCTGCCGAATAAAGGAAAATGGTACGACGCAATCGTCGTGAAAGGGCCGGATATAGTCCTCACGATACAAACACCATCCAAAATAAACTATTCCCCTCGCGTTCTTTCCAACCTTTCGATCCTCATTCCGGAAATCATTGCGATATCCATCTGAATACAACCAATATATCTTGAATTTTATCTTCGGCAAAAGAGGCACATCGTAATGCTTGAACATATGGGAATGCAGATATATCGTATCACAAGAAATCGGCTCTGCATCTCCATCTATCTCTTCGGAGAATAGAAATTCTCCGCCCAAATTTTCCGCAATTCCTTTCAAAATATCGGATATATGATCCTGGCCTTTATAGACGATAGCGAAAGAAAAATCCTCACCGCATCCTTTTTTCTTATAAAGCACATGAGATAACATAAGCCAGCCCCAGGCCGAATGACTTGCCAGATAAACATGATCAAAATGCCGCTTACCTGCCACTGCCGCATCTCCGATGTTCAGAACGAAAATTATTCCGATGATGTCTATCGCCCGGTCCGAGAACATCCCGACCAGCCCCTCAGTTCAATTTGGACGATTTTTATAGCTATTACTTGCCGACGCGCCTCCCCAGGCCTGAAGTTACCTCTCAGACCTCCGCACTTCAGCTCAAATCATACCCGGTGCCATCAGGCGGACAATGGTAGCGCCTCCATACTCCGCCGGCCAATGTCCATCAGCGTCCTGAACTGACATTTCAGGGTATTTGCCTTCACTATCGGCGAAGGCTGTTCAGGTTACGATAAATGCCGGCACGGTATAGAAAGAGAGCTTCTCGAGCTTCAACTGCCGTGACCTGGCGAATTCGTCCGCCACCTGGCTGGCTCCCGCGACAAGGTTATAGTCATCGAAGACAACATGGCCGCCGGGAACCATGCGATCCTTCAACAAGTCGAGCGCAAAACGGGTCGGTTCGTAGACATCCATATCAAGATGAAGCAGGGCGATCCGAAGTTCCGGATGCTCCTCGAGGTAGCGTGGCAGGGTCTGGAAAATGTCGCCTTCCACCAGGCTGCAGTTGCGAAGCCCTTTCTCTGCGATAGCCTTCTCCAATTCCTCCTTGGAGATGCCGTCCCCTCCCGCCGCTTCGAACTTCTGGATGAAGCGGATCCCGGTCTCGTCCTCGTTGGACGCCACCGGAAACCGGCCGAAGGCATCGAAGCCGATGATCGGCCGCGCCATGTCGTTCTCGAGCAGGTGGCGGAAGGTCAGGAAACGCATCAGCGACGCGCCCTTGTACACGCCGAATTCGACGATGGCGCCAGGCAGATTCTGAATTCGCCGATACAGCTCATAATGAGCCAGGAACTTGCCGACGCGGGGCATGGCCGCCCTGAGGTAGAAGGTATTCTCCACCTCGTAGATATCCGCGGCCCTGTCGATCTTGTACTGGTTCATGAGATCTCTATGTCCTCTGCATGTTTCGGCAATATATATCTCAGCAAACCACTTCAATCAAAAGAAGCCGAACTTCTCCAGCAACTCATTCACCGGCCGACCGAGCGCAGCATTCAGGCGCACGCGCGACTCGTTGACGATGGCGTCGAGACTCTGCTGGAGGACTTCTTCCCACCGCTCGTGCGGAATGACGACAACCGCATCGGCGTCGGCGAAGACGACATCGTTGTTCCGCACCGGCACGTCGCCCATCGTCACATCGATGTTCATCGCGCCCGTGGTGCCCTCGTACTTGATGTCGTTGGCCCAGACGCCCCGTGCGAAGACCGGGAGATCCAGCGTCGAGACCGCCTCCACGTCACGCGTGTATCCGTCCACCACCACGCCCACCGCGCCGGCGCGCATGGCGAGGTGGGCATTGAGCTCGCCGAAATACGCGCGGTCGGGCACGGCGGTGGACACCATAATGACGTCGCCCGAGCGGAGGAACGCATAGGATTTCAGGGCGTCGTAGATGCCCTTCCACGCGCCGTTCTCGCGCGTCGCGTCCGCCGGCAGGGGCACCAGCCGCAAGGTCTTGGCGCGGCCCAGAATACGCCGGCCGGCGACCGGCTTGATGCTCGCGGGCAGGGTGCAGGAGAGGCCGAGATCCTTGGTCAGATCGGAGAAGACGCAGGAGCTGAGATGCGGCCTCAGCGCCCGGAACAGCATGTTCTCCCGCTGACGGCCGCCGGCGCAGATCGTCTCCGCCAGTTCGAGATCCTCGGTGTAGTTGATGTCGAGACGTTCCTGCGTCGTCAGGTCAAATAGCACGGGCTGCTGCCCGAAGCGCTTCACCGGAAAATCCGCGGAGGTGGCGCGTATCATGTAGAGGCTCATCGCCTCGATGGTGTGCGGAGGCAGATCGACGCTGTTGGGAATTCGGCCACGGCCGTAGAGCGGGTTTTCGCCCGACCACTCGTAGTGCTTTTCCCGCGTCACCGCGACGAGGCTGTCGGCCTCGGGCGATTTCTGCAGCGTGGCCAGCGCACGGCGCAGGGTATCGGGTCCGACGAAGGGCGCCGTGCAAAGCGCCTGCACATAGATGTCGGCGCCCGGCACGGAGCGGCACTCGTTGCTGAAGAGCTCGTGCCCGTCCGTGGCATTGCTCGCCAGCGCCGGGTCCCGGCGCAGCACCTTCACGGGCATGTCGGCGGCGATCGCCGCGATCTCCTCCGATTCCGTGTCCAGGTAGATCTCGTCGAAGATGCCGCTTTCCACCAACTGGCGAAGCTTGCGGCGGACCAGATACTCGCCGTCGAGGATCCGCATGTTCTTCGAATTGATACGCTCGCTCGACGCCTTGGCAGGAACGAATCCGACTACACGCATCAGCGCACCTCTTCGAGAGCTTGGAGTTGTCTACTTGAGCAGATCGAGGCCGACGAGAACGCCGAGCAGAACGCCGCGCTCATCGACGACAGGCAGGGAGAGGTGCCGGTTGAGGCCCCGGTCGTTGTCGAGAACTTCCGAAATGCGGATGCCTGGCGGCACCGTCTCCGGATTGCGCTGCATCATGTCGGCGACGTGAAGATTGCGCGGGTCTCCGGGCATATGCAGGGCACGGCGCACATCTCCATCCGACACGATGCCCATGAGGCGATCAGCCTCGTCGACAACGCATGTTAACCCGATCCGTTTATCGGAGATGGCATCAATCACGTCAAGGAAGGTTGCGTCGATGGACACGCGCGGGACATCTGGCGCCGTGCGCATGGCCTGGTTGACGCGGATCAGCCGGCGACCGAGCGTCCCGGCGGGATGGTTGGCGTGAAAGCCATCGGCGGACTGCCCGCGCTCGACGGAGGCCGCCACCGCAAGCGCATCGCCCAGCGCGATCTGGATGGTGGTGCTCGTGGTCGGAGCCAGGCCGAGCCCATCGGCTTCCGGCACGCGGCCATAGGCGAGACAGACCTCAGCGGCCCGACCCAGCGCCGAGGCGGCATCGGCGACCACGGCGATGATGCGCGCGCCGCGCGCGACAAGGCTGGGGAGGATGGCCACCAGCTCGGCCGTGTTGCCGCTGTTGGAGAAGGCGAGCACCACGGATCGCGGCCGCACGAGGCCGAGATCGCCGTGCGCCGCGCCGGTCGGATCGAGGAACACGGCGGGTATCCCCAGGCTCGACATGGTCGAGGCGACCTTAGCTGCGACCAGGCCGGACTTTCCCACCCCGGTCGCGATCACGATGTAGTCATCCGAAGCGACGAGGCGAACAGCCTCGTTCACGGCCTCGTCGAGGATGCTGATCTGGCTGATGGCTTCGGCTTCGGCGCCGATGACCGCCTGAAAGACTTCCTCAGTCGTCCGTTTGATATGGTCCATGTCGCCTCTGCGTTGAATGCATGCTTGCCTCATGGGCCGCGCACCCGCCAACGCGGCCGGCGCTCAGCCCGGGACTCAAGACCTCGCTGCGAGCGCATCCCACGCCCGCCCGGGCACAACCGCGGCATCGCCGTCCACGACGCCAGAGCTGGGACCGCTCTCCACGAAGACGCGCGCCGACCGGCATCCGGCGGCAGCCACGAAGGCCCGTGGCCGCGCCATCCTTGGAACCGACGCTCCCGGGATTCAGCACGGCCTGCCGCTGCTTCGCCCGCGGCCTCAGCCCCAGCCCTTCACGAGCGCGTCGATTGCCTGCAGCCGTCCGATCAGCGCCTCGAAATCCTTCAGCGGCACCATGTTCGGCCCGTCCGACGGCGCATTGTCCGGATCCTCGTGCGTCTCGATGAACACGGCCGCCACGCCCACCGCCACCGCCGCCCGCGACAGCGTCTCCACGAACTCCCGCTGACCGCCGGACGACGTCCCCTGCCCGCCCGGCTGCTGCACCGAATGCGTCGCGTCGAACACCACCGGCAGGCCGGTGTCGCGCGCCATGATCGGCAGCGAGCGCATGTCGCTGACCAGCGTGTTGTAGCCGAAGGACGCGCCGCGCTCCGTCAGCAGCACCCGCGGATTGCCGGCGCCGGTCACCTTCGCCGCCGCGTTCTTCATGTCCCACGGCGCCAGGAACTGGCCCTTCTTGATGTTCACCGCCCGGCCCGTGGCAGCGGCCGCCAGCAGCAGATCCGTCTGCCGGCACAGGAAGGCCGGGATCTGCAGCACGTCCACCGCCTCGGCGACCGGCGCGCAATGCGTCACCTCGTGCACGTCGGTCAGCACCGGCAGGCCGAGGCTCTCGCGGATCTCGGCGAACACCTCCAGCGCCTTCGACATGCCGATGCCCCGCGCGGCCTTCGCCGAGGTCCGGTTCGCCTTGTCGTAGGAGGTCTTGTAGATCAGCCCGAACCCGCGGCGCGCGGCGATCTCCTTCAGCGCACCCGCCGTCTCGAGCGCGTGGGCGCGGCTCTCCATCTGGCAAGGCCCGGCGATCAGCGCGAGTGGCAGATGATTGCCAAGGGTGACCGGACCAATCGAGACTTCAACGTCTTGCATGCGGCATTCCTTGCGGGAGAAACCTCTTTAAGCGAAGCCGCGCCGCGCGCCAACCGGGAGATGCTCGCACGCGCTCATGTTGGCGATGCTCGCGGCTCGACCGGAGCGTGACCTCATTCACCCAGCTGTTTCTTGACCCCGCATCTAAAGGCCGCTAACCGCGGATGGTCGCAGGCCATGACTATCGGGGGCACCTTGACGCTTCTTCTCACGGGTGGTTTTGGCTTCATCGGATCCGCGGTGGTGCGCCGTCTCCTGACGGCGACGGACCATGCGGTCGTCAATATCGACAAGATGACCTACGCGGCCACGCCGGCCTCGCTCGGCATGCACGCCGGCGATCCGCGCCACATCCACATCAAGGCCGACATCTGCGATCCCGAGGCGATGCGCGCCGCCTTCGCGGCGCATCGCCCGACGGCCGTGATGCACCTCGCCGCGGAAAGCCATGTGGACCGCTCCATCGACGGGCCGGCGGAGTTCATCCGCACCAACGTCGTCGGCACGCAGGTGCTGCTGGAAGCCGCGCGCGAATACTGGAACACGCTGGAGGGCGAGGCCAAGACCGCCTTCCGCTTCCACCACGTCTCCACCGACGAGGTCTTCGGCTCGCTCTATCCCGGCGACGCACCCTTCACGCCT
>NZ_JBXAQB010000017.1:0-167811 GCF_058806835.1 Roseococcus sp. GW821-FHT12F05 | reverse complement strand
CCCCCCCCCCCCCCCCCCCCCCCCCCCCCCCCCCCCCCCCCCCCCCCCCCCCCCCCCCCCCCCCCCCCCCCCCCCCGCCGAGCATTCTTCGGTTCTGCCCGGAAGCGCGGCCGGCCTACCGTCCGCCGGCGAGGCGCGCGCTGGGCGCCACGACCCGCTTCGCCACGGGGTCCCGGCTCGCCCGCTTGCGGCCGCGATCCTGCCAGACGAAGATGAGCGGGATGCAGGCCAGGGCGATCATGAACACCCCCAGCAGATGCGGCGCGATCTCTTCCAGATCGATGAACATGACTTAGCAAATCCTTGATCCGGGCCACGGCACGTTGACGCCGCTCGCCCACTCGTTATGCCCGTTCTAGGTTCGCATTCCTGAACCTGGACTGAGTGCCCGATTCAGCCGTCGTTCAGCCCTCCGGGACCAAATCACCGCCCGCATGCGTCGCCGCCTCCTGCCGCTCCTGGCCGTTTCCACCCTCCTGGCCGCGCCCGCCGCGGCGCAGGACCGGCGGGACCACGAGCGGGCCCGCGCGGCGCTGGAAGCCGGCCAGATCCGCCCCCTCTCCGAGCTCCTGACCGAGGTCGAGCGCCGCTACCGCGGCCGCGTCATCGAGGCGGAGCTGGAGCTGGACGACGGACAGTGGCTCTACGAGATCAAGATCCTGCCGCCCAACGGCCGGCTCTTCACGGTCGAGCTGGATGCGGCCACCGGCGCGCTGATCCGCTCGCGCGGCCCGGTGCAGGAGCGCGGCCCGAGCGACGCCCCCGTGCCCCGGACCTCGGCCGGCAAGCGCTAGAGACCGGCCGGGAACTTCCGCGGGCCGGAATTCCTGAACGGTCTCCGGGCCTTGCGGCCGCCGATGGACCGAACCCGCCCATCGCGTGCATGATCGCCGGATGCGCCTGCTCATCGTCGAGGACACCCCCGAGCTGCATCAGCAGCTCCGCACCGGCCTGACCGAGGCGGGCTTCGCCGTGGACGGCGCCATGGACGGCGAGGAGGCCCTGCATCTCGGCGAGACGGAGCCCTACGACGCCGTCGTGCTCGACCTCGGCCTGCCGCGCGTGGACGGCCTCACCGTGCTGCGCCGCTGGCGCGCGGCCGAGCGGACCATGCCCGTGCTCATCCTCACCGCCCGCGATTCCTGGAGCGAGAAGGTCGAGGGGCTGAATGCCGGCGCCGACGACTACCTCGCCAAGCCCTTCGCCATGGGCGAGCTGGTGGCCCGCCTCAACGCGCTGATCCGGCGGTCCAACGGTGTCGCCCGGCCCGAGCTCACCTTCGGCGACGTGCGGCTCGACACCGCCACCCGCGGCGTCTCGCGCGCGGGACAGGCGGTGCGGCTGACGGCGCTGGAATACGGGCTCTTCTCCTATCTCGCGCTGCATGCGGGACGGCCGGTCTCCAAGACCGAGCTGACCGAGCACCTCTACGCCCAGGATTTCGACCGCGACTCCAACACGCTGGAGGTCATCGTGGCGCGCCTGCGCCGCAAGCTCGGCGACGGGCTGATCGAGACGGTGCGCGGCCAGGGCTACCGGCTGGTGAACGCGGGGTGATGCGCCTCCGGCCCGGGCGGATCGCCGTTCCGCCTGCGGGGCGCTGAATGACGATTCCGCCGTGGATGGCCGGGCTCTGGGCCATGAACTCGGTCACCCGCAGGCTGGTGCTGCTCACCACGTTGTGGGTGTCGCTCGGCCTCGGGATGATCGCCTGGTTCGTGGTCCGCACGGACGAGCAGCAGATCCAGTCCACCGCCGATGCCCGCCTCGCCAGCCTGCTGGACGCCGTGGTGGCGGCCACCAGCTTCGACCCCTCCTCCGGCCCCGTCCTGACCCGGCCGCTGGCCGATCCGGAGTTCGAGCGGCCGCTCTCGGGCCATTACTGGCAGCTCACCGGCCCCGGCGGCGTGCAGGTGACGTCCCGCTCGCTCTGGGATTCGCGGCTCGGCCCGCCGCTGCGCGAGCCCGCCGAGGGCGTACGGGCCCGCAACATGGAGGGCCCGCGCGGCGAGGACCTGCGCGTGCTGGAGCGCGACGTGCAGATCGACAGCCGCTTCGGCCGGGTGCCCATCTCCGTCCAGGTCGCCTTCGGACGCGAGGGCACGGAGGACGAGATCTCTGACCTGCGCAGCAACGTCATCCTGGCCTTCGCCCTGCTGGGCACGGGGCTCGTGGTCGTGGTGGCGCTGCTGGTGGTCTGGGGGCTGCGGCCGCTGCGCCGCACGCAGCAGGAGCTGGCCGAGGTGCGCCAGGGGCGCCGCCTGCACATCGACGTGGTGGCGCCGCGCGAGATCGCGCCGCTGGTCACCGAGATCGAGGCCCTCATCGAGCAGAACCGCGCCACGGTGGAGCGCGCGCGCAACCACGTGGGCAACCTGGCCCATGCGCTGAAGACGCCGATCGCGGTGCTGCGCAACGCGCTGGAGGTCGGCGACGTCGCCGGCGCCAAGGCCCAGTCGGCGACGCTGGAGCGGCTGGTGCAGCACCATCTGCGCCGCGCGCGGGCGGGCGCGCTGGCGGGCTCGGCCGGGGCCGAGAGCGCGCCGCTGGCCGTCGCCGAGGCGCTGGCGACGGCGCTGCGCCGGCTGACCGCCGCGCGCGGCATCCAGATCCGCGTGGCCGGCGAGGCGGAGGCGCGGGTGCGCGCGGACAGCCAGGACCTGACCGAGATGCTGGGCAACCTGATGGAGAACGCCTGCAAGTACGGCAGCGGCCGGGTCGCGGTGCGGGTCTCGGTGGTGGATGCCGGACACATCGCGATCCTGGTGGAGGATGACGGGCCGGGGCTGCCGGAAGGACAGGACGGCGCGGCCCTGCTGCGCGGCGTGCGGCTGGACGAGGCCAAGCCGGGCTCGGGGCTGGGGCTGGCGATCGTGGGCGATCTGGCCTCGCTCTACGACGGCACGCTGACGCTGGAGCGCAGCACGCGGTTGGGCGGGCTGGCGGCGCGGCTCGAGCTGCCGGGACGGCTGGCGAGCGAGAAGTACCAGGGGCCGGATTGACCCGCCCATTTGAACGCAAGTGACGCGTCATCGAGCTGTCGCGCTTTCGGGCTGGCCTTCCGCCTGACCATTTCGTAACCATTGGCCAGGGCATGCAGGTTTTGGGAGCGCGTGTTGATTGGGATCCAGAAATGCGACGCGCTGATTGGCCAGCCCCGATGAGGCGGAGCCTTGGATGGCTGGGCCTGTCCCTCGCCCTGGCCCTGGCCGGGTGCGACGAGGAGAACCGCGCGGGAACGCCGGAAGCCCCGCCGACCGTCATGGTCGCGCAGCCGCTGGAGCGCGAGATCACCGATTGGGACGAGTTCACCGGTCGCTTCGTCGCCGTCGAGCGCGTGGACCTGCGCGCGCGCGTCAGCGGCACGCTGGAATCGGTGAACTTCACCGGCGGCCAGCTGGTGCGCGAGGGCGACGTGCTGTTCCGCATCGACCCCCGCCCCTTCCAGACCGTGGTGTCGGAGGCCGAGGGCCGGCTGGCCGAGGCGCGATCCCAGCTCGTGCTGGCGGAGCGGGAGCAGGAGCGCACGAACAGCCTGCTCAGCTACCGGGCCGCCACCCAGCAGAACGTGGAGCAGCGCACCCAGGGCGTGGCGGCGGCGCGCGCGCTGGTGATGCAGGCGGATGCCGGCCTCCAGCGAGCCCGGCTGAACCTGGACTTCACGACCGTCCGGGCGCCGCAGGGCGGGCGCATCGGGCGGCACTTGGTCAGCGTGGGCAACCTCGTCTCCGGCGGCGAGGCCAGCACGGCGACCCTGCTGGCCACCATCGTCACCATCGACCCGATCGAACTCTCCTTCGACATCGATCAGGCCTCTCTGCTGCGTTACGTGCGGCTGGCGGAGGCCGGTTCCCGCCCCTCCTCGCGCGACGTGGCGAACCCGGTGGAGCTGGCCCTGGCCGACGAGGTGGGCTTCCCGCATTCGGGACAGGTGGTCTTCGTGGACAACGAGGCGGATGCGGGCACCGGCACGCTCCGGCTGCGCGCGCGTTTCGCCAATCCGGCGCAGCTCTTCACGCCGGGCCAGTTCGCCCGGGTCCGGCTGCTCGGCAGCGCGCCCTACCGCGCGGTGATGATCCCGGATTCCGCCATCACCACCGACCAGTCGCGCCGGGTGGTCTACGTGGTCGGCCCCGGTAACAAGGTGGCGATGCACGAGGTGCAGCCGGGACCGCTGCATGACGGTCTCAGGGTGATCCGCAGCGGCATCGCGGCCGGCGACGCTGTCGTGGTGGGCGGCATCCCGCGCGTGCGGGTCGGCGTCGAGGTGACGCCGGAGCAGGCGCCGCCGCTTCAGCCCATGCCCGCCCGGCCCATGAGCAGGCAGATGGGCTCGGCCGCGCGACCCAATGGGCAGCCATGAACAACCTCGGCATCCTCTCCATCCGTCAGCCGGTGCTGGCCTGCGTCATGTCGCTGCTGCTGCTGATCGTCGGCGGGTTGGCGCTGCTGTCGCTGCCCATCTCGGAATACCCCAACGTCGTGCCGCCCACCGTGGTGGTGACGGCGAGCTACCCCGGCGCCAATGCGCAGACCGTGGCGGACACCGTGGCCGCGCCCATCGAGCAGGAGGTGAACGGCACCGAGGGCATGCTCTACATGTCCTCGCAATCCACCAGCGACGGGCGGATGGTGCTGACGGTCACCTTCCGCCTCGGCACCGACCCCGACCGCGCCCAGGTGCTGGTGCAGGGCGCCGTCAACGGCGCGCTGCCGCGCCTGCCGGAGGAGGTGCGGCGTTTCGGCGTCACCACGCGCAAGCTGGCGCTGGACCGGCTGATGATCATCTTCGTGACATCACCGGACCAGAGCTACGACCAGCTCTACGTCTCCAACTACGCGCTGCGCCAGGTGCGCGACGAGCTGCTGCGCATCGACGGCATCGGTGACATCGACATGCAGGGCGCGCGCGACTACGCGATGCGCATCTGGCTCGACCCCGACCGCATGGCGGCCCTCGGCATCACCGCCGAGGACGTCGTCGCCGCGGTGCAGTCGCAGAACACCCAGGTGGCGGGCGGCCTGCTGGCCGAGCCGCCGGTCTCGGACCAGGCCTTCCAGCCGAGCCTCGCCTTCCGCGGCCGGCTGGACCGGCCGGAGGAGTTCGAGAACATCGTCATCCGCGCGACGCGGGACGGGCGGCTGCTGCGGATCCGCGACATCGGCCGGGTGGAGCTGGGCGCCGCCTCCTACACAACGAATTCCACCCTGCAGGGCCAGCCGGCCGTGGCGCTGGCGATCACGCAGCGCCCCGGCTCGAATGCGCTCGCCACGGCGCAGATCATCCGTGACACGATGGCCCGCATCGAGCGGAACTTCCCGCCCGGCATTCACGCCGAGATCGCCTACGACCCGACGCGCTTCGTCGGCCAGAGCGTGAACGAGCTGGTGCACACGATCGGCGAGGCGGTCGCGCTGGTGGTGCTGGTGGTGCTGGTCTTCCTGCAGAACTGGCGCTCCACGATCATCCCCGTGCTGGCCATCCCGGTCTCGCTGATCGGCACCTTCGGCGTCATGGTCGCGCTCGGCTTCACGCTCAACGTGCTGACGCTGTTCGGGCTGGTGCTGGCGGTGGGCATCGTGGTGGACGACGCCATCGTCGTGGTGGAGAACGTCGACCGCCACCTGCGCGACACGCCCAGCCCGCAGCATGCGGCCATCGCCACCATGCAGGAGGTGGGCGGCGCGCTGGTCTCCATCGCGCTGGTGCTCTGCGCCGTCTTCGTGCCGACCGCCTTCCTCGACGGCATCGCCGGCCGCTTCTTCCTGCAGTTCGCCGTGACCATCGCGGTGGCGACGGCGCTGTCCTGCTTCTGCTCGCTGACCCTGAGCCCGGCGCTGGCCTCGCTGATCCTGAAGCGCCCGCCGCCGCCGTCCCAGCGCAGCCGCTCGCGCATCGCGCGGACCGTGCGCTGGCTGTCCGAGAACTTCAACATCGGCTTCGATCGGATGGCACGCGCCTATGGCCGGCTGGTGCGGCGGCTGACGCGGCATGTGCTGCCGATGCTGGCGCTCTACGCCCTGCTGATCGGCGCCGTCGTCTGGATCCTGTGGACGGCGCCGCAGGGCTTCCTGCCGACGCAGGACCGCGGCTACGCGGTGGTGTCGATCTCGCTGCCCGGCGGCGCGTCCCTCGCCCGCACCACGGAGATCGTGGAGCGCGCCGCCGCGATCGCGCGCGACATCCCGGGCATCGCCAGCGTCTCCGCCATCGCCGGCATCTCCGGCACCACCAACACGGCCGCGAGCGACGAGGGCACGGTGACGCCGGTCTTCGCCCCCTGGTCGGAGCGGCTGCCGCACGGGCAGACCTCGGCCTATATCGTGCGCGAGCTGCGCCGGCGCCTGGCCGTGCTGGCAGATGCGACGGTGGTGGTGATCCCGCCGCCGACCGTGCCGGGCCTGGGCACCGGCGCCGGCTTCGCGCTGCGGCTGGAGGACCGCACCGGCCGCGGCACGGCGATCCTGGAGGCCGCGACGCGCGAGCTGGTCCACGAGCTCTCCCGCACCCCCGGGATGACCGCCGTCTATTCGCCGTTCCGCATCGACGCGCCGCAGCTCGCCGTGGACATCGACCGCGCGCGGGCCGAGATGCTGGGGGTCTCCGCCGAGCGCCTCTCGCAATCCCTCGAGACGCTGCTCGGCTCCTCCTACATCAACGACTTCACCGCCTATGGCCGCAACTGGCGTGTGGTGGCGCAGGCATCCCCGGAATTCCGCCGCACCACGGCCGACCTCGCGCGGCTGCGCACACGCAACGAGGCCGGGCAGATGGTCCCGCTGGCCAGCGTGCTGACCATCCGCGACGTCACGGGGCCACCCCGCGTGCCGCGCTACAACATGTATCCCTCCGCCGAGATCTCGGGCGAGACCACGGCCGGCCTCGGCTCGTCGGCCGCCATCCGCATCGTGGAGCGCGTGGCGCAGCGGGTGCTGCCCGACGGCATCGGCTACGAATGGACCGACCTCTCCTTCGAGCAGACGCAGAGCGGCAATACCGGGGCGATGATCTTTCCGCTCTGCGTGCTCTTCGTCTACCTCGTGCTGGCGGCGCAGTACGGCTCCTGGAGCCTGCCCTTCGCGGTGATCCTGATCGTGCCGATGTGCCTGCTCACCTCCACCCTCGGCGTGCGGATGGCCGGCGAGGAGGTGACGGTGCTGACGCAGATCGGCTTCGTCGTGCTGGTCGGGCTGGCCGCGAAGAACGCCATCCTGATCGTGGAGTTCGCGCGCAACCTCGAGGAGGCCGGGCGCAGCGCGGCGGAAGCGGTGGCCGAGGCCTGCCGGCTGCGGCTGCGGGCCATCCTGATGACCTCGCTCGCCTTCATCCTCGGCGTGCTGCCGCTGGTGGTCTCGGAGGGCGCGGGGTCGGAGATGCGGCGGGCGGTGGGCACGGCGGTGTTCTTCGGGATGCTGGGCGTGACGGTCTTCGGCCTGATCTTCACGCCGATCTTCTATGTGGTGATCCGCCGCCTCTCCGGCAGCACGGACCCGTCGCCGATGCGCAAGCCGCGCGAGGCCGCGAGGGTGCCGGAGATGGCGAAGTGAGCCGTCACGCCAGTCACGCCAGCAGCGGTGCCACCCCCAGCGCATAGGCTAGCAGCGCCATCAGGGTGCCGCCCAGCGCCATGCCGCCCGTCATCGCCAGCGCGCGCCGGAACCCCGAGAGTCGCAGGGCCCGCGTCGCCAGCCAGAGCGCCGGCACCAGCGGCCCGAGCAGGAAGGTCACGATGATGGCGAAGGGCCAGGCGCTGTCCTGCGGGAACATGTGCTCGGCCGGCACGCCCCAGATCGCCGCGATCACCGGCGCGGCGGGCGCCAGCGCCAGGGCGCCGGGCAGGCCCATGCCGGGCACGATTCCCAAGATGGCAAGCCCCGCTCCCGCCAGGGAGGACCACAGGGCCGAGCGCCACCAGGGGCCCGGCGCCGCCATCGCCGCCGTCAGGCCTCGGTGGCGCTGCGCGGGCCGGTGATCATGGAGAGGAACTCGCGCCGGGTCGCATCATTGTGCCGGAAGGCGCCGAGCATGCGCGAGGTGACCATGGAGACGCCCGTCTTGTGCACGCCGCGCGTGGTCATGCACTGGTGGCCGGCCTCGATCACCACGGCCACGCCCTTGGGATGCAGCACGCTCTCGATGGTGTTGGCGATCTGCGCCGTCAGCTTCTCCTGGATCTGCAGGCGCTTGGCATAGGCGTCGATCACGCGCGCGATCTTGGAGATGCCCACCACCTTGCCGTCCGGCAGGTAGGCGACATGCGCCTTGCCGACGATGGGGACCATATGGTGCTCGCAATAGCTCTCGATCCGGATGTCGCGCAGCACGACCATCTCGTCATAGCCGTCCGTCTCCTCGAAGGAGCGGGCGAGCAGCTCGACGGGGTCGGTCCCGTAGCCGGCGAAGAACTCCTCGTAGGAGCGGACGACGCGGGCGGGCGTGTCGAGCAGGCCCTCGCGGTCCGGGTCGTCGCCGGCCCAGAGGAGCAGGGTGCGGACGGCGGCCTCGGCTTCCTCGCGCGTGGGCTTGACGGGGGTCGTCGCTTCTTCCGCCTTCCGATCGGGCGGCGCCTGGATGTTCATGGCGTTCGGACTTTCGTTTCTCGATTCGGAACAAATGGTTAGGTCGGGCTGTCACGCAAGCTCAATCGGCCACCCGCAGCTCTTCGTAGGACACCATGACGTGCTCCCGGAAGGCGGGCCGCTCCGCCAGCACCGCGTAGTAGCGCCCGAGCGCGGGGCGGTCCGCCCGCGGGATCGGGATGTCGAAGTACCGGAACAGCACATGGCCGAACTGGATGTCGGCCAGGGTGAGCGCGTCGCCGGCGAGGAAGGCCGAGCGCGCCAGCTGCGCCTCGGCGATGTCGAGCACCGGGTCCAGATTCGCGACCGCGGCGCGGATCGCGGCCGGATCCCGGTCCTTCGGCGCCGTGCGGACGACCCGCCAGAAGATCGGCGCCGTGAAGCCCAGCGTCACGTTGATCTTCGCCCACTCCGCCCATCTGTCGACATGGGCGCGCGCCAGGCCCTCCTCCGGCCAGAAGGGCGGTCGGCCGTAGCGGCCGGCAAGGTAGCGGAGGATCGCGCCGGTTTCCCAAAGCGGCGCACCGTCGCCGTCGCGCAGGACGGGCACGGTCCCGTTGGGGTTCATCGCCAGGAATTCCGCCGTGTCCGTGCCGCCGTAGCGGTGCCCGGCATCGTGCCGCTCGTAGGGCAGCCCGAGCTCGCCCACGCCCCACATCAGCGCCTGGACGTTGGACGAGGTCTTCCGGCCCCAGATGGTCAGCACCTCAATGGACCCCGCCCGCCTGGTGCGGGCTGTCCAGCGAGAAGGCCGGCACCTCCGCGTCGAACTCCTCGCCCGTGTCGGGGACGACCATGTGGTAGGTGCCGCGCATGAAGCCCGAGGGCGTCGGCAGCGGGGTGCCGGAGGTGTAGTCGAAGCTCTCGCCGGGCTCGAGCACCGGCTGCTCGCCCACGACGCCATCGCCATGGACGCGCATGGTGCGCCCCTGCCCGTCGGTGATGAGCCAGGTGCGTTTCATCAGCTGCACCGTCGCCGCGCCTTCGTTCGCGATCTCGACCTTGTAGGCCCAGACATACTGGCCCTGGTCGGGCTCCGACTGGTCCTCCAGGTAGAAGGCCCGGACGGTGACGCGAACGCCCCGGGTGATGGCGGTGTAGGGCTTCACGCGCGGCGCATCGCGGCGGTGGCGATGCCGGCGCCGACCAGCATGGTGCCGCCCACCCGGTTGAAGCCGCGCCGCACGCCCGGCCGCGTCACCAGCCCGGACATCCGGCCGGCCAGCAGCGCGTAGAGCAGCGCGTTGGCGGCCGCGAGGGTGACGAAGCTCGCGACCAGGATCGCGGCCTGCGGCAGGAAGGGCCGTCCGCCGTCGAGGAACTGCGGCGCGAAGGCCACGAAGAAGGCGATGCTCTTCGGATTCAGCGCCGTCACCACATAGGCGTCGCGGAAGGCGCGGCGGGCGGAGAGCGGCGGCGCCGCGGCCGCCGAGACCGGCGCGCGCCACAGCTTCACGCCGAGCCAGATCAGATAGGCCGCGCCGCCCCATTTCAGCAGGGTGAAGGCCAGGCTGGAGGCCGCCAGCAGCGCGCCCAGCCCCGCCAGCGAGAGCGTCATCGCCGTCAGGTCGCCCAGCGCGACGCCCGCCACCAGCGGCAGGGCGCGGCCACGGCCGGCACCCAGCGACTGGCCGATGACCAGCAGGATGGTCGGCCCCGGAATGGCCAGCAGGGCGGCCGAGGCGAGCAGGAAGGCCAGCCAGGTTTCCAGGGCCATGGCCGGCTACTCCGCCGCGCGCGCGGTGGCCGCGCCGCCGATCGCGTCCAGCGCGTCGGCGAGGTCCTCGATGAGGTCCGCCACGTCCTCCAGCCCGACCGAGAGCCGCACCGTGCCGTCGCTGATGCCGAGGCGCGCGCGCTCCTCCGGCCCGATGCGGCTGTGCGTCGTGGTGGCCGGGTGCGTCGCCAGCGACTTGGAATCGCCGAGGTTGTTGGAGATGTCCACGAGCTGCAGCGCATTCATGAAGCGGAAGCACTCCTCCTTCCCGCCCTTGATGTCGAAGGTGACGAGCGTGCCGCCGGCGGTCATCTGCTTCACCGCCAGCGCGTGCTGCGGATGGTCGGGGCGGAAGGGGTAGAGGACCTTCGCAATCTCCGTGCGCTCGGAGAGGAAGTCGGCCACGGCGGCCGCGTTTCGGCACATCTGGTCCACGCGCAGCTTCAGCGTCTCCAGCCCCTTCAGGACCACCCAGGCGTTGAAGGGCGACATGGCGGGGCCGGTGTTGCGGATGAAGGGCATCAGCGTCTCCTCCACCCACTTCTTCGGGCCGAGCACGGCGCCGCCCAGCGTGCGGCCCTGGCCGTCCATGTGCTTGGTGGTGGAGTAGACGACGATGTCCGCGCCGAGGTCGAGCGGGCGCTGCAGCAGCGGCGTGGCGAAGACGTTGTCCACCGCCACCAGCGCGCCGGCGGCATGCGCGAGCTTGGCCACGGCCGGCAGGTCCACCAGCTCCAGCATGGGGTTGGACGGCGTCTCGAGCAGCACCATCGCGACGGGCTTGCTGAGCGCCCGCTTCCACTGGTCGAGGTCCCCGCCGTCCACGAACTCGCCGATGATGCCGTAGCGCGGCAGCAGCGTGCTGATGATCCAGTGGCAGGAGCCGAAGAGCGCGCGGGAGGCCACCAGCCGGTCGCCGGTCTTCAGCGTGGAGAGCAGGGTGGAGTGCACCGCGGCCATGCCGGTGGCCATGAGGCGACAGAGGTCCGCCCCCTCCAGCGCGGCCAGCCGCTCCTCCAGCATGGTCAGCGTGGGATTGGCGAAGCGGCTGTACTGGTAGTGCTCGATCTCGTTCTTGAAGGTGGCTTCAGCCTGCTCGGCGCTGTCGTAGACGAAGCCCGAGGTCAGGAACATCGCCTCGGCCGTCTCGCCGTGCTGGGACCGGGTGAGGCCGCCACGAACGAGCTGCGTGGCCGGACGGAACTTTTTCGACATCGATGACACCCTTCGAACACAGGCGTCCGGCACCCTGACACGGGTGGGAGACCGCCCGCGACAGGGCCGGTCCCGGGCCGTTTAGCGCGCTTGTTTTCCGCATTCCCGATCGGAGCGATCAGGGACACGACCCGGTTGGGACCTCGCCGCAAGCTGGCCGGACAAATCGCGAGGACGGGACATGCGTAGTCCCGTCTCCGGTCCGGCGTCAACCGTCGCCGCTGCCGGTGTCGCCTGCCGCAGGAGAACGCCGGGGAGATTGATATGGCCACGCCCGCCCCGCCGCGATAGCCTGAAGCAGACAAGGCGGCGCCCGCTCCCGGAACAGGGGGCCATCGAAAGGGCTGCCGCAGGGGGAGAAGCGCCATGAGTCGAGGATCGTCTCGGAGGGCGTTGCTTGCGGCGCTGCCGACAGCCGGGCTGTCGTCCGCCCTGCCGCGCATCGGCCGCGCGGCCTGGCCGGACCGCCCGATCCGCGTCATCGTCACCTTCCCCGCCGGCACCCAGACCGACATCCTGACGCGGCTCTACACCGCGCCGCTGGCGCAGCGGCTGGGCCAGCCCGTGATCATCGAGAACCGTGGCGGCGGCCAGGGGCAGATCGGCATCCGCGCCGCGCTCTCCGCGCCCGCCGACGGGAACACGCTCGTGATGGTCGGCGTCAGCACCGGGGCCAGCGCGCCGCACATGATCAAGGACCTCAGCTACGATCCCCGGCGCGACCTGGTCCCCATCTCGATGATCGCCGAGGCGCCCTATCTCTTCGTCTGCGACCCGCGCCTGCCGGTGCACAGCCTCGCCGAGCTGATCGCCTATGCGAAGGCGCGGCCCGGCCAGCTCAATTTCGGCCATGGCGCGCCGAGCCGGCAGATCGTCGGCCTGCTGATGGCGCGGCAGGCCGGGATCGAGGTGGTGGACGTCGCCTATCGGGGCCAGCCCGAGGCGCTGAACGACACGATATCGGGCCGGATCAGCTTCTCCGTCTCAGACCTCGGCGATGCGCTGGTGCAGGCCCGGGAGGGGCGCGTGCGGGCGCTCGCCGTCTCCACCGCCACGCGCTCGGCGCTGGCGCCGGAGATTCCGCCCGTCTCGGACACGCTGCCGGGCTATTCGATGTCCGTCTGGTTCATGCTGGCCGGCGCGGCCGCCACGCCGCCGGAGGTGGTGCGGCGGTTGAACACAGAGCTCGCCACCATCCTGGCCGATGCCGAGCTGCGCGCGAGGCTGGCGCCGCAGGGGCTGGAGGTGCGCAGCCTGGAGCCGGCGAAGCTGGCCGAGTTCCTGGCTGACGAGATCGAGAACTGGGGCCGCGTGGTGCGGACCCTGGGGATCACGCCGCAATAGGAGGAAGCGGCCACGGCCGGCCGGCAGGCAGGCAGGCCCATCGCCGGGCCGTGTGTCCCAACCGGGATCGTAGCTGTTGACGCAGGTATTGCGGAATGCAAGTCATGCGGCTTCATGAGCGCCCTCGATCCCTCCGTCGCCGGCCAATTGGCCGAGGACCTGCCGCCGGACGTGTTCCGCACCATCATCGCGACCTTCGAGGAGGACATGACGCGACTGGTGAAGGAGTTGCAGGAGGCGCACGCCGCCGGCGACCAGAACGGCTACGAGCGCGCGGCCCATAGCCTGGCCGGCGCCGCCGCCGCGGTGGGAGCCGTGGGGCTGGAGCGCGAGGCCCGCATCGCCATGGACCACAGGCAGCCGGAACCCGCCGAAACCGTCCTGCCGCGGCTGATGGCCGAGGCCAAAGGCGCGCTAGAGGCCTTGCACGACCTCATCCACTAGGATGCCGGCGCGCATCCTTCTCGTCGAGGATACGCCCACCCAGGCCGAGATCGCTAAGGCCATGCTCCGGGACGGCGGGCATGAGATCCGCCACGCGGAGACCGCCGGCGCCGCGCTGGCCCTCGCGCTCGATTGGAGGCCGGACGCCATCCTGGTCGACCTCGTGCTGCCCGACTTCTCCGGCATCGAGCTCATGCGGCGGCTGCGCGCGGCGCAGCTGGAAGCCGCGATGATCGTGCTGACGGCGCACGGCTCGGTGAAGGCGGCGGTCGAGGCCATGCAGGAGGGCGCCTCGGACTTCATCCTGAAGCCCTACACCTCCGCGCGGCTGCGCGTGACGCTCGACAACGCGCTGGAGAAGCGCGAGCTGCGGCAGCAGCTGGACGTCGCCAAGTCGCAGCTCGGGCGCGGGCGCTTTCACGGATTCATCGGCGCCTCGCCGCCGATGCAGGCCATCTACCGGACCATCGAGAGCGTCGCCTCGTCCCGCGCCACGGTCTTCGTCACGGGCGAGAGCGGCACCGGCAAGGAGCTGGCGGCCGAGGCCCTTCACAGCGCGTCACCGCGCGCGGGGCGGCCCTTCATCGCGCTGAACTGCGGCGCCATCCCGCGCGACCTGCTGGAGAGCGAGCTCTTCGGCCATGTCAAGGGCGCCTTCACGGGGGCCACCGACAACCGGCTGGGCGCGGCGCGCGCGGCCGATGGCGGCACGCTCTTCCTCGACGAGATCGGCGAGATGCCGGCGGAGATGCAGGTGAAGCTGCTGCGCTTCGTGCAGACCGGCGTGGTGACGCCGCTGGGCGGCACGAAATCCGAGAAGGTGGACGTGCGGCTGGTCTGCGCCACGCATCGCGACATCCTGGCCGAGGTGCAGGCGGGCCGCTTCCGCGAGGACCTCTACTACCGCATCTACGTCGTGCCGATCGAGCTGCCGCCGCTGCGCCTGCGCGGCGAGGACGTGGTGCTGGTGGCGCGCCATCTGCTCGGCCTCTACGCGCGCGAGGAGGGCAAGGCCTTCACCGGCTTCGACCCGGAAGCCGAGGCGGCGATCCGCGCCTATCCCTGGCCGGGCAATGTCCGGCAGCTCCAGAACGTGCTGCGCAACGCGGTGGTGCTGCATGACGGCGCGCGGGTGACACGCGAGATGCTGCCGGTCCTGCTGCTGCACCAGGCGGCCGCGGAACCGGCGCCTCCCGTCGGGGCGCGGCCGACGCTGGAGGCGCTGACCACGCGCATCGAGCCGCTGGCGGTGTCGGAGAAGCGGCTGATCCTCCAAGCGCTGGAGCACACCGGCCAGGACGTGCCGCGCGCGGCGGCGCTGCTGGAGATCAACCCGAGCACGATCTACCGCAAGCTGACGGCCTGGAAGCAGGCGGGGTAGCGGGCGTATCGAGCGCCTGCCTGCGGGATCATGATGGAGGCGGCACCGCGTGGCCGAGGCCCAGCCTGTCGCGCAGCCAGGCGATGACCTCCGCCTCGGACCAGGGATCGGCCCGCAGCCCGATATAGCCGTCAGGGCGCACCAGCCAGGCGCCCGTCCCGAGAGTCCTGGCGAATTCCCCCTCGGCATCGCGGACGGGCTCGACGCCCCAGGGCTGCCCGGGCACCGCATCGGCGGGAAGGATTGCGACCACCCGCAGCAGGCCGGGCCAGAGCCGGCCCAGGCTCGCCGCGCAGGCCTCGGCCCGGGCGATCTCCGCGCCGGCTAGGATCAGCACTGGCTCCGGGCCGCGCAGCAGGTCGAAGAGCCGCAGCGGGAAGCCCATCCCTTGCCGCCGCAGGCCCTGCACGTCGGGCATGCGGTCCCCGCCCGTCGGGCCGGCCGCGAGCGGGCCGTCGCGGTAGGAGACGAGCAGCTGCGTGTCGGCGAGCCGATGCGGCGGCTTGCGGTCGCGGCCGAGATTGATGGTCTGCTCCGTGGTGCGCGCGACGACCTCGGCCGCCACCGGCCGGCGCTCCGCCTCGTAGCTGTCGAGCAGCGCCGCGCCGGCGAGGCCCCGCATCACCAGCGCCATCTTCCAGGCGAGGTTGTAGGCGTCCTGGATCCCGGTGTTCATGCCCTGCCCGCCCGTCGGCGGATGGATGTGGCAGGCATCGCCGGCGATGAAGGCACGCCCCACGCGATAGGCCGTGGCGAGCCGCATGCTGATGCGGAAGATCGAGGACCAGCGCATGTCGCCGAGGACGGCCTTCTCCGGCAGCAGCCGGTCGGCGACCTCCTGGAGATCGGCCAGTGTCGCGCCGGGGCGATCGGCCTGGATGCCGTGGCCCGTGCCGCCGCCCATGCGACCCCCTGGGGCCGAGAGCCGCGCGGGCGCCAGCATCGAGACGCGGTAGCGGCCGGGCTCCGGCAGCGGGATGGCGACGAAGAGGTCCGGCGCCGCCCCCTCCATCGGCTTCAGCGCCCATGCCGATAGGCCGCGCGGCAAAGGCGCCGCGCCCCAGTCGATGGCGACGTCGCCCAGCATGAACTCCATCGGGAAGGCATCGCCCTCGAAGCCGATGCCGAGCGCGCGGCGCACCGCGCTGTGCGCGCCGTCGCAGCCGATCACGTGGCGGAACCGGGCGCGCTCGCGCCTATCCGGACCGTCGAGCTCCACCTCGACCGCGTCGTCCGACTGGGAGAGGCCGGCCAGCGCGACGCCGCGCTCCACCGACACGCCGAAGCCGGTCAGGTGGCGTTCCAGCACGGCCTCCGTCGCGTATTGCGGCACGCCCAGCGTCGCATAGGGGAGATCCGCCAGATCGCCCATCACGTCGCGCACGGCCTGGCCATGGATGATCATCCGCGTGCCCGGCAGCCAGAGCCCGGCATCGATCATCGCGCGGGCCACGCCCATATCCTCGAAGACCTCGAGCGTGCGTGGCGTGATGCCGATGGCGCGGCAGAAGGGCGAAGACCCTGTGCTCCTGTCGACGATGCGCGGGGTCACGCCGTGGCGTGCCAGCTCGGCCGCGAGCGTCAGGCCCACCGGCCCCGCTCCGACCACGAGAACTTCAGCCATCTCCCTGCCCCCACCCGCGGTCATGCGGCCCGGAACACCGTAAACCACGCGGCACGAGAGAGAAATGTCGCGTCCGTCGCGGCATATAAAGACATGCTTATGCCTCTAGGCAGGCCTGCCGGGGCATGCTACGGCCACGCCGCACCAGACCGCACAAGGACAAGCGCGCATGGCCCAAGACTACATCGTCACCGATCTCTCCCTCGCCACCTGGGGCCGCAAGGAGATCGAGATGGCCGAGGACGAGATGCCCGGCCTGATGGCCACCCGCGCCGAATACGGCGCCAGCCAGCCGCTGAAGGGCGCCCGCGTCGCCGGCTGCCTGCACATGACCATCCAGACCGCGGTCCTCATCGAGACGCTGAAGGCGCTCGGCGCCGACGTCCGCTGGTCCTCCTGCAACATCTTCTCGACCCAGGACCACGCCGCGGCCGCCATCGCCGCGGCCGGCACGCCCGTCTTCGCCAAGAAGGGCGAGACGCTGGTCGAGTACTGGGACTACGTGCAGAAGACCCTCGAATGGGGTGACGGCGGCGAGCCGAACATGCTGCTGGACGACGGCGGCGACATGACGCTCCTCGTCCATTACGGCCTGCGCGCCGAGAATGGCGACACCGCCTTCCTCGACAAGGCGACCAACGAGGAGGAGACCGTCTTCTTCGCGCTGATCAAGAAGCTGCTCGGCGAGAAGCCCGGCTGGTTCGCGAAGCTGGCCGCCTCGATCAAGGGCGTGTCGGAAGAGACGACCACGGGCGTCCATCGCCTCTACTCGATGGCGAAGGAGGGCAAGCTGCTCTTCCCTGCGATCAACGTGAACGACAGCGTCACCAAGTCGAAGTTCGACAACCTCTACGGCTGCCGCGAGTCGCTGGTGGACGCCATCCGCCGCGGCACGGACGTGATGATGGCCGGCAAGGTCGCCGTGGTCGCCGGCTATGGCGACGTGGGCAAGGGCTCGGCCGCCTCGCTGCGCAATGCCGGCTGCCGCGTGATGGTGACGGAGGTCGATCCGATCTGCGCGCTCCAGGCCGCGATGGAGGGCTACGAGGTCGTGACCATGGACGATGCCGCGCCGAACGCCGACATCTTCGTGACGGCCACCGGCAACATCGACGTCATCACGCTCGAGAACATGCGCGCGATGAAGAACCGCGCGATCGTCTGCAACATCGGCCACTTCGACAGCGAGATCCAGGTCGCGGCGCTGCGCAACTTCAAGTGGACCAACATCAAGCCGCAGGTGGACGAGATCGAGTTCCCCAACGGCAGCCGCATCATCCTGCTCTCCGAGGGCCGGTTGGTGAACCTGGGCAACGCGATGGGTCATCCGAGCTTCGTGATGTCGGCGTCCTTCACCAACCAGACGCTGGCGCAGATCGAGCTGTGGACGAACCCCGGCGCCTACGAGAAGAAGGTCTACGTGCTGCCCAAGCACCTGGACGAGAAGGTGGCCTTCCTGCACCTCGACAAGGTCGGCGCGAAGCTCACCAAGCTGCGCGACGACCAGGCGGCCTATATCGGCGTGGCGTCCTCCGGGCCGTTCAAGGCCGAAGCCTACCGCTACTGAGTCTTCGTGGCTGACGAAGAGGCGCGCATCCCTGGCGGGTGCGCGCCTTTTTCGTTTGGGGCAGCGGCCTTGTTGGGATGCGCGGCGTGTCTGTATTCTGGACCACGCCATATCGAGCCCGGTTTTCGCTGCGCCCATATCCTATCCAAAAAAAGTGGTGCGACCGCGATTTGTCGATGGGCAGAGGATGAAATGAAGCAAGTCATACCGCCACAGCTACTCACGGAGCTCTTCAGCCCCAAGCAGATCAGTTCCATGCATGCCGAATTTCTCCAAAAAGCCTTGTCGCAGGACGAGCACGGAGATTGGCTTTACGCGACCATCATGTTTGCGAACCGGATGCGGCGCATGCCCACGGATCGTCTTCTTTTCAATGACTACATCTACAACATCAAGACGACATCCGAAATACAAAATCCGTTGCGGGTGTTTGTAACGGACAAAGAATTCATGAAAATATATGTAAAATCTGCTCTAGGGGATTCATATAATGTCCCGACGATTCATGTCCTGCATTCGGCCAGTGACGTTCATTCCTACACATTTCCCGATGCTTGCTGCATCAAGCCCACTCATCTGAGCGGTCACGTCATCATCAGGAGGGAAGGTGAAGATATCGATCTGACCGAGATCGCAAGCTGGCTCGAAATCAATCACTATGAACGTACACGGGAATCCAATTACAAAACTCTCCAGCCAAAAATCATTATAGAGCCGATTATATTTAACGACACAAATATCAATGATTATAAAATTTTCTGTTTTGGCGGAAAACCCAAAATGATCCAGGTTGACGTGGATCGCAGAGGAGATCACAAAAGGAAGATTTTCGATTTGTCCTGGAACGAGCAGAATTTTTCGACACGATATCCAAAAAGCGATCAGTATGTGGAAAGACCAGAAAATCTCAAAGAAATGCTGGAGATTTCCGGTATATTAAGCGCTAGATTTTCATTTGTAAGTATTGATTTATATTCCGATGGAAGAAATTGCCTCGTTGGGGAAATAACGAATTGCCCTGGCAGTGGCTTGATGAAGTTTATTCCTCCGGAAGCGGAGGAGATCGCCTCACGCCTAATTTTTGATTAAACCATGCTTTCACTCACCCAGCACGGCTTGGTCTTTTGCTCTGACGCGTGATTCAGGCCTCCGGCGCCTTCGGTCGCCACGCCTGAGAGCGGATTTCGTTCCGCGCCTATCGTTTTCAGGATGTCAGGCGCTTCCGCCGAAATCGAACTGCTTCGGTTCGCCGTCGGTCACACAACAGGCTGCGCCAGCGGCTTCAGCCGCGACAGCCACAGCGCCGCCACCAGCGCCACCAGCATGCAGCCAGCCACCAGTGCGACCACGCCCGGCCAGCCATAAGCCGTCAGGAGCCAGCCGCCGATCGTGCCGATCACGCTCGACCCGCCATAGCAGGCGAAGAGGTAGAGCGACGACGCCTGGGCCTTGGCGTGCAGCGCCCGCCGCCCGACCCAGGCACTGCCGATGGCATGCGCGCCGAAGAAGCCCAGCGTGACGATCGCGAGCCCCAGCACCGAGCCCGCCACTGAAGGCAGCAGCGACACGCCCAGGCCGATCAGGATCACCACCATGTTGACCCAGAAGATCTTCGCCCGCCCGATCCGGTCGGCCAGAGAACCGATAAAGGTCGAGGCCACGATGCCCACCAGATAGACCGTGAAGACCAGGCCCACCCAGGTCTGGCTCAGGCCGAAATCCGCAAGCAGGTGGTAGCCGATGTAGTTGTAGACCGTCACGAAGCCGCCCATCAGCATGGCGCCCACCAGGAAGAGCACGCGCAGCCCCGGCTCGCGCAAGTGGGTGGCAAAACCCTGCGCCAGACCCGTCAGGTTCAGCGGCCGCGGCCGGAAGTGGCGCGACGGACGGAGGTTCAACAGGAAGACAAGCGCGGTCAGCAGGCCGAAGGCGCCCATGCCGCCCATGGCGACATGCCAGGAGGTGACGTCGCTCAGCAGGCCGGTGCCCACGCGGCCGGCCATGCCGCCCAGCGCATTGCCGCTGATGTAGAGGCCCATCGAGAAGCCGATGGAGCGCGGATGCACCTCCTCGGCCAGATAGGCCATGGCCGCTGCCGGCAGGCCGGCCAGCGCGAGGCCCTGAAGGGTGCGCAGGACCAGAAAGCTCTCCCAGCTCGGCGCGAAGGCGGAGAGAAAGGTCAGCCCGGCCGAGCTGAAGACCGCGCCCACCATCAGCGGCTTGCGCCCGAAGGTCTCGGAGAGCGCGCTGGCGACCAGCGTCCCGATGGCGAGCGCGATGGAGGGCAGCGAGATGGCAAGGCTCGCGGCCGCCGCACTAATCCCGAACTCGCGGGAAAAGACCGGCAGCAGTGGCTGGGTGCAGTAGAGCAGGGTGAAGGTCGCGAGGCCCGCGCAGAACAGCGCAACGCTGGTGCGGAAGAAATCCGCGGTGCCGCGCTCGATGAAGGGCGTCTCGGCCCGGGGATGGGCCGACAGGGTCACGGTGTCGGCGACGGTGCTGCTCATGACAAACTGGTCCTCGAAGGAGCTGGACGCCGTTTCCCTGGGCAGGCTTGGCGGCCACGGGGACCGCATGCGCAAAAATAGGTCACGCATGCTGACAAAGTCATTCATGTTGCAGTGCAAAAGAATTAGGCTGGGCCGAATTGTCGAACCAGGGTCATCGCCATGGAGCTCCGCCACTTCCGCGCCTTCCTCACCGTCTCCGGGACGCTGCACTTCGCCCGGGCGGCGGAGATCCTGGGCATCTCGCCGCCCTCGCTGACCGAGCAGGTGCAGGAGCTGGAGCGCCAGCTCGGCGCACGGCTCTTCGTGCGCACCAAGCGCTCCGTGGCGCTGAGCGACGCAGGAAAGCTCTTCCTGGAGGAGCTGCGCCCGGCGCTGGACCAGCTCGACCACGCAGTCCGCGTCGCGCAGCAGGCCGGGCGCGGGGCGCGCGGCATCATCGAGATCGGCTTCGCGGGCTCGGCCGCTTTCTCCGGCGTGCTGGCGCAGACCATCGCCGCCTGGCGCCGCGAGCACCCCGAGGTGGAGCTGCACCTCCACGAGATGGAATCCGCCCCGCAGATCGAGGCCCTCGCCGAGGGAAGGCTCGACATCGGCTTCCTGCGCGCGCCCGTGGTCGCCCCGCCGGGCATCGTGACGGCGCGGCTGTATCGCGAGCCGCTGCTCATCGCCCTCCCCCCCGGCCATGCGCTGATCGCCGAGGAGAGCGTCGCCGCTGCCGCCCTGGCCGGCGAGCCCTTCATCATCCCTGACCAGGAGGCGGGCATGAGTTTTCATAGCCACACCCTGGCCGTGGCGCAGCGCGGCGGCTTCACGCCCCGCCTCGCCCATCGCGGGCGCGACCTGATCGCGGTGGCGACGCTCGTGGCGCTGGGGCTCGGCGTGGCCGTGGTGCCGGACAGCCTGCGGCGGACGCTCGCCCTCCCCGGCGTGACCTACCGCCCGCTGCGCGGCGCGCCGATCCTGGCCGACATCGCCGCCGCCTTCCGCCGCGGCGAGGCGGCGCCGGCGACCCGGGCGCTGATCCGGCAGATCCGGCACGTCGCGGTGGAGGAAGGGTAGAGGCCGCCTGAAGGCACTGGCGGAGGAGGATTCGTGGAGGATTCTTCGTGCCCGGAAGGCGCCGGACGCGCCGGGCGCGGAAAAGGCCCGCGAATCCGACCCGCCGGTGCCTTCAGACGGCCTCTCAGGCGGCCTCCAGGATCCCCACCCGGCTCCAGACGAAGTCCGGATAGAAGCGCGCCATCATCCGGTCCGCATAGGCGCCGAGGTTGAGGAAGCCCTCGGCCTGGCGGCGCAGCGGCGAGTCGAAATGCGGCGTCAGCAGCGCCGCGAGCTGGGCAAAGGCGATCGCGTCCACGCCGCTCGGCGCCTCGCCCATCAGGTAGGGCTTGTCGCCGAGGATGGCCGACAGGCTCTGCAGCGAGCGCGTGCCGAGCCACTCGATCTCGTCCGGCTCATGCCGCGTGATGCCGACCGCGCGGAAGTTGGCGGCCACCCGGGAGCGCAGCGCCTCCAGCATCGCCGGGCGCTGCTCCCTCGGCAGCTGGTCGAAGAAGCGCGCCGGGCCGAGGGCGAAGTTGTCCTCCATGAAGTACCGGGGCCAGGCGGCCGTCCAGCCGAAGTGGTTCTCGACCATGCGCTCGATCGCCCAGGCCTCGGCCCGCTGGCGCGCGTCCAGCCCGGCATCGAGGTCGAAGCCGTATTTCCATTCGAGGTGCAGGCGGATGAAGGTCGAATCCGCCACCAGCTCGCCCTCGTCGTCGATGAAGGGGAGTTGGCCCTTGGGCGACTGCGCGGGCATGGCCGGCCGGACCACGAAGTCCAGCCCCGCCATGCGCAGCTGCACGGCCGTCTTCATGCTGTAGGGGCTGATCTCCGGAAGGCCGAAGCCGGGGCCGGCGCCGTAGAGAATGATCATCGCGTCCTCCTGCGTGGAACGCCGACGTGATACGAGGTCGCTGCTGCCACCCTGCTGTCAGCAGCGATGTGCGAGACGATGCCCATGCGCAAGGCCGACCGACTTTTCGAGATCATCCAGATCCTACGCCGCCACCGGTCGCCGGTAACCGCCGATGCCATCGCGGCCGAGCTCGAGACCTCCAAGCGCTCGGTCTATCGGGACATCGCCGTGCTGATCGGCCAGCGCGTGCCCATCCGTGGCGAGGCCGGCATCGGCTACGTGCTGGACGGCGGCTTCGACCTGCCGCCCCTCATGCTGACGGCCGACGAGGTGGAGGCGGCGGTGCTCGGCGCCAGCTGGGTCGCGCATCGCGGCGACCCGGCGCTGGCCAAGGCCGCACGGGACCTGATGGCCAAGATCGCCGCGACCGTGCCCGAGCGGCTGCGCCCGATGGTGCTGGAGCCGGCCTCGCTCGCCACGCCCGCCTGGAACAACGCGCCGGACCGCATCGACATGGCCGCGCTGCGCCAGGCCATCCGCGGCGGCCGCAAGGTGGCGCTGCGTTACGCCGACGAGCAGGGGCGGGTCAGCGAGCGGCGGATCTGGCCGATCGCCATCGGCTATCTCGACGCCACACGCATCCTCGCCGCCTGGTGCGAGCTGCGCACGGATTTCCGGCACTTCCGGACCGACCGGATCGAGGCGGCGGAGTTCCTGGAGGAGCGCTACCCCAGCCGGCACGCCACGCTGAAGGCGCAGTGGCGCAGGACGCTGCCGGACTGACACGACGTGGAAGGATCGGCGGGCCGGTCCGATATCCGGCCGCGAAGGGGACGGCACCGCCGCCCGGCGCTTGAGGGCAAGAACCCTCACACCATCAGCATGCCGCCATTCACGTGGATGGTCGTGCCCGTCACCCAGGCCGCCTCGTCCGAGGCGAGGTAGGCCACCGCCGAAGCCACATCCTGCGCCGAGCCCATCCGGCCCAGCGGGATGCGCGACATCAAGGCGGTCTTGTGCGCCTCGTTGAGCTTGTCGGTCATCGGCGTCGCCACGAAACCGGGGGCGACCACGTTGATGGTCACGCCACGCGGCGCGACCTCCTGCGCCAGCGCCTTGCTCATCCCGATCAGGCCCGCCTTGGCCGCCGCGTAGTTGGCCTGCCCGGCATTGCCCGTGACGCCCACGATGGAGGCGATGGAGATGATCCGCCCCGTCCGGCGCTTCATCATCCCGCGCAGCGCGGCGCGCGCGAGGCGGAACGGCGCGTTCAGGTCCACCTCGAGGACGGCGTTCCAGTCCTCGTCGCCCATGCGCAGCGCCAGCATGTCGCGCGTGAAGCCGGCATTGTTCACGAGGATGTCGAGCCGGCCGTGATCGGCCTCGATCTTCTCCACCAGCGCGGCGGGCGCGGCAGGGTCGTTGAGGTCCGCCGGCATCACGGCCGCACGCTCGCCGAGCTTCCCGGCCACGGCGTTCAGCTCCGCCTCGCGCCGCCCGGTGAGCACCACCGTCGCGCCCTGAGCGTGCAGCGCCTCGGCGATGCCGATGCCGATGCCGGAGGACGCCCCGGTGACCAGGGCGATCTTGCCGTCGAGCTTGAACATGTCCGTGTGACCCTCAGTCTAAACGTTTTGCAAGCCAGTAGCGCGTATGGCCTGGCGGATGCTCCGGCAAGGTGCCGAAGACCGAAAATCCGAGCTTCTCGTAGAAGCCCCGGGCCTGGAACGAAAACGTATCGAGCCGGATGCCGACGCAGCCCCTCGCCCGCGCCTCCGCCTCGGCCGCCCGCATGACCTGGCTGCCGAGCCCGCTGCCACGCAGGGATTCCGGCAGCCAGAGCACGTCGATCACCAGCCAGTCGTAATAGGAGCTGCCGAGCGCTCCGCCGATGGTGCGGCGGTCCTCCCGGACCAGCGCGGCGAAGTCGTGTTTCGACCGTCCGGACCGACCGATCGCCGCCTCGTTGAAGGCGACCAGCCCGTCGATGACGGTGTCGGTATCCTCCTGGGACGGCGCATCCGTGATGAGGATGCTGGTCTTCACAGGCTCTTCAGGAAAGCTTCGACGTCGGCCGGCGTGTTGATCGCCAGCGCCGCCGCTTCCGGCGCATTGCGCTTCATGAGGCCCGTCAGCACCTTGCCGGCGCCGACCTCCACGAAGCGCGTGCAACCCGCGGCCCCCATCGCCGCCACGCATTCGCGCCAGCGCACCGTCCCGGTGACCTGCTTCACCAGCAGGTCGCGGATCATGTCGGGCTCGCTGACCGGCGCCGCGGTCACGTTCGCCACCACAGGCACGGCGGGATGCGCCATCGCCGCCTTCTCCAGCGCCTCGCGCATGGCATCGGCGGCCGGCGCCATCAGGGCGCAGTGGAAGGGCGCCGAGACCGGCAGCAGCATGGCCCGCTTCACGCCGGCCGCCTTCGCTGCCTCGATCGCGCGCTCCACGGCCGCCTTGGCGCCCGAGATCACCACCTGGCCGCCGCCATTGTCGTTCGCGACCTGGACGACCTCGCGGCCCTCCTCGCCCTGCTCGGAGGCGGCGCAGATCGCGACCGCCTGCTCGGCCTCGGCGCCCAGCAGCGCGGCCATCGCGCCTTCGCCCGGCGGCACTGCCTTCTGCATGGAATCGCCGCGCAGCCGCAACAGCCGCGCCGCCGTCGCCAGATCGAAGGCGCCGGCCGCCGTCAGCGCGCTGTACTCGCCGAGCGAATGGCCGGCCACCAGGGCGACCTGCCGCGAGAGGTCGAACCCGCCCTCCTTGGCCAGGACGCGGCAGATCGCCACGGAGACGGCCATCAGCGCCGGCTGCGCATTGGCGGTGAGGGTGAGCTCGGTCAGCGAGCCCTCGAACATCAGCTTCGAGAGCTTCTGCCCCAGCGCGTCGTCGACCTCCTGGAAGGTCTCGCGCGCGATGGGGAAGGCCTCGGCGAGGTCGCGGCCCATGCCCTGGGCCTGGCTGCCCTGGCCGGGAAACACAAAAGCAAGAGACATGGCGGTTCCGTGATGGATTCTTGAATCCCAGCCCCTTCGCCTCGGGAGGGGAAAGAGTCAACTGCGGAGAAGTTCCCCGCCGGCCGCTCAGCGGCCGACCAGATCCAGCACCACGTGGGAGAACCAGGGCACGAAGGCCACGACCAGGATGCCGACCAGCAGCATCGCCAGATAGGGCATGATCGCCCGAGACGTGTCCTCCACGGTGCTCTTCATCACCGAGCAGGAGATGTGGAAGCCGATGCCGATCGGCGGCATGAAGATGCCCACGCCCATGGCGAGCAGCAGCACCATCGCATAATGCACGCCGTCGATGCCGAGCTGCGTCGCGATCGGATAGAGGATCGGCGCCAGGATGATCAGCGCCGGCAGGCCCTCGAGCAGCGAGCCGACGACGATCAGGATGAGCATGGAGCCGACCAGGAAGAGGTACCTGCTGTCGCCCGCCGCATGCAGCGTGGCGACGAGGTATTGCGGCAGGTTGCCCGCCGCCATGATCCAGGCGAAGGAGCCCGCCGCCGCGATGATGAAGAGCACCATCCCCGACATGACGGCGCAGGCGATCGCGATACGCACGAAGCCCGCCAGCCCGATGGAGCGATAGACGAAGGCCGAGATCAGGATGCCGTAGAGCACGGCGATGGACGACACCTCGGTCGGCGTCGCCACGCCGAACTTGATGCCGATGATGAGGATGGCCGGCATGAGCAGCGGCAGCACGGCGCCCGCCGCGGCGGACAGCCGCTCGGCGCCGCTGGCGCGCTCGACCCGCGCGGTCGGGTTGCGCACCGCGTTGACGTAGACCAGCACCATCAGGAAGAAGGCCAGCACCGCCGCCGGCAGCAGGCCCGCGACGAACATGGAGCCGATGGAGATCGGCACCACCGAGCCCAGCACCAGCATAGCGATGCTCGGCGGGATGGTCTCGGACATGGCGGCGGAGGCGGCGAGCACGGCCGCGCCGTCCTTCATCTTGTAGCCCTTGCGCTCGAGCTCCTCGCGCATGACGGAGCCGACCGCCACCACGTCGGCGATCTTCGAGCCCGAGACGCCGGAGACGAGGTAGGTGGTGATGACGACCACCTGCAGCAGGCCGCCGCGGAAATGGCCCACCAGCGTCATGGCGAAGTTGACCAGCCGGAGGCTGATGCCGCCCTTCTCCATGATCATGCCCGCCCAGATGAAGAAGGGCAGGGTGAGCAGGATGAAGTGGCCGGAGCCGTCGATGGTGTTCTGGGCCACCGCCACCATCGGCGCGAGGTCGGTGAGCGTCAGGAACAGGACCGAGCCGAACAGCATCGCATAGGCGACCGGCAGGCCGATCAGGATCACCCCGAAGAACAGCAGGAGCATCACGACCATGGACACGGGCTGGCTCGGCCGGATGTCGGGCGAGCCCACCCACATCACGAGGGCCGAGAAGGCGGCCAGGACCACGAGGCCCCGGAGGACGGCGGGGAGCGCGTGGTGCCGCGCCAGCCGCTCGATCGCGAAGAGGCCGACGCAGACCATGCCCGTGGTGAAGGGGATCACGATGAGGCTGAGGTTCCACTCCGTCATCGGCATGATCGAGTAGGAGTTGATTTCCAGCAGATCGAGCGAGGCCAGCCCGCAGATGACGGCGAGGCCGAGGATCATGAGGTCGAGCATCGCCTCCGCCGCCTGCCGCGTCCTGGGCGAGAGGGCCTGCAGCACGAAGGAGACGGCCGTGTGGCTGCGCGCGCGATAGGAGAGCGCGCCGCCGAGGAAGGCGATGGTGAGCAGCACCAGCCGCGAGATCTCCTCGCCCCAGAGGAAGGAGTGGTCCGCCACCAGCCGCTGCGTCACCTCCACCAGGATCAGGCAGAGCTCACCGGTGAGGAGCAGGAGGAGCAGGACGCGGCAGGCCATGTCCAGCGCGTCCATCGCCGCCGTATAGGCGCCGGCAAGCGCCCCGGAGCGGAGCGGCAGGACAGGCGCATGATGCGCGTCCTCCCCCGAGGGCTGGATCCCCAGGGCGAGCCTGGCCATCTGGAACATGCTGCTGACCCCTAGAGCGGATGACCGAAGGCGCCGCAGGCTTGAATCCCGCGACAAGAGCGGAAGCGAACGCACCGCGCTCCAGGCGCGGCGGCTCAGGCGACCTGGCTGAGGACGGCGTCCATCAGAGGGGCGCCGATGATGTTGCGGAACTCGGCGTAGACGGGCTCCAGCGCCGCCCGATAGGCGGCGCGGTCGACCGGCGAGATCTCCAGCCCCTTGGCGCGGAGCCGGCCCTGCGTCTCCTCGGTGGCGGTGGCGAGCGACTGGCGCCAGTCCGGCGTCATCTCGACCGAGGCCGCGCGGATCGCCTCCTGGTAGCGGCGGTCGAGGCTGTCGAGCTTGCGCTTGCTCGCCATCATGGCACAGGCGTTGTAGACGTGGTTGGTCAGGTTGACCGTGCGCACGACCTCGTCGTGCTTGGTCGCCTCCAGCGAGATCATCGGCGTCTCGACCGCTTCGATCGCCCGCTGCGAGAGGGCGAGATAGACCTCCGAGAGATCCACCTGCACCGGCGTCGCCTGAAGCGTGCGGAACATGGCGGCGAAGATCGCGCCCGGCTGCACGCGGATCTTGAGGCCGCGCATCAGGTCCGGCGTCGGCATGGGGCGGCCGATGGTGGAGACCACGCGCCAGCCGAAATAGCCGTAGGACAGGCCGTAGATCCCCTTGGTCGGGAAGTCCGCGAGGAGCTGCTGCCCTACCGGCCCGTCCAGGACCTTCTCGGCCGCGGCCGAGTCCGGGAAGAGGAAGGGCAGGTCCATCACCATGAACTTCGGGAAGAGCGTGTCGATGAAGCCCGAGGTGTGCGCGCAGAGGTCGATGATGCCGGTCTGCATGCCCGTGAGCATGTTCACCTGGGTGCCGAGCTGGCCGGTCGTGAAGACCTGCACCTCGACGTCGCCGTTCGTCTTGGCCTTCACATTGTCCGCGAAGCGGCGGGCGACGGCCATGAAGGGGTGCTGGGGCGTGTCGGGATAGACCATCCGCAGCGTGTGCCGGGGCGCCGCCAGGGCGGGGCGGACAAGGGCAGGCAGGCCGAGAAGGCCGGCGCTGGCCGGGATGATCGCGCGGCGGGTGATTGTCATGCTGGTGTTTCCTCCTGGAACGGCGTTGCCCGGTTCCCGGGTTCTCATGGGACGCTGCGAAGGCGGGACGGCCGGCAGGTCGCGCTCGGATGAGCGGAGTGCAAAAAAAGAACAGACGCCCCGACTTGTCCATATCGAAGGCGGAAAAATTCGATGGTGCAACGCAGCATCAGCCGGGCGGCTCAACCGTTCCTTGCCGGCGGCGCATGAAGAGCTCGTAGGTCGCCTTCAGGTGGAGGCGCGTGGCCTGGACCGCGTAGTCCCGGTCCCGCAGCTCGATCGCGCAGGCAATGTCGCGATGATGCCCCAGGCTGCGAAGAATCTCCGCCTCCGTGTAGAAGTAGAACGAGCCGATGATGATCGGCATGTCGACGAGGCTGTCCGCCATGGCCTTCAGCCGCGGCGCGCCCGAGGCGGCGATCAGCAGCCGGTGGAAGCGGTTGTTGATCGACTGGATCTCGGCGGTCCCACCGGGGGTGCGGGCGCGCGCCGCCGCCTCCATCCGGTCGTTCAGCGCGTGGAGCTCCGCGATCTGTTCCGGCGAGGCGCGCTCGGCGGCGAGGCCGGCGGCATGCGGCTCCAGCAGGCTGCGCAGCTCGAAGACCTCGGCGATGTCCTGGTCCGTCCATTCGGCGGCGAGGAAACCGCGGCGGGGCGCGGCCATCACCATCCCGTCCTCCGCCAGCCGTGCGAGCGCCGCGCGGACCGGGGTGCGGCTCACCGCGAGTTCCGTCGCCAGATGCTCCTCCCGCAGCGGCGCGCCCGGGGCGTAGTGGCCCGTCGTCAGGCGGCGCCGCAGCACGGAGTAGACGGTGTCGGAGACCTTCTTCACGGAACCGGGCGCCCCTTCCCCACGCCACAGAAGGCCAGTGGCGGCCCGCCGGGTTCCCGGATTGTATTTTTTCGGTATCGTGAAGGAAAGGTCGATCCGGCCAAGCTCGGCAAGCCGCGCTTCGGCAGGACGGTCCAAGCGACTGTGGGAGAACGCTCAGCATGACGCGCCAGATGCCCGCCGGGGCCTGCGACTGCCACTTCCATGTGTTCGATGCGCGCTTCCCCTTCGTGGCCAACGCGGTGTTCCACCCGCCGCCGGCCTCGCTCGAGGACTATCTCGCCCTGGCCGCCTCGCTGGGGCTGGAGCGTGCCGTCGTCGTGCATCCCTCGCCCTACGGCACGGACAACCGCTGCAGCGTGGAGGTCGCAGCACGGCTTGGGTCCAGGGCGCGCGCCGTCGCCGTCGTGAATGACCGGGTGACCGATGCGGAGCTGAAGGAGCTGGACAGCCAGGGCGTTCGCGGCATCCGCTTCAACCTGGTGCAGGCCGGCGCGACGACCATCGGGATGCTGGAGCCGCTGGCCCGCCGCGTCGCCGATCTGGGCTGGCACGTACAGCTCCACATGCTCGGCGGGATGATCGCGGAGCATGAGGCGCTGCTGGCCGGGCTCGCCGCACCCATCGTCTTCGACCATCACGGTCGCATTCCGCTGCCTGAGGGGCAGCAGCATCCCGGCTGGCACGCGCTGCGGCGGCTCATCGACGCCGGCCGGACCTGGGTGAAGCTCTCGGGGCCCTACCAGGATTCGAAGCTGGGCGCGCCGGGCTACGACGACATGCTCGTGCTCGGTCGCGCGCTGGCGAAGGCCGCGCCGCAGCGGATGCTCTGGGGCTCCGACTGGCCCCATGTCACCGAGCCGGAGACGCCCGAGGCGCGCCCGCTGCTCGACTACCTGTTCCGCTGCGTGGACAGCGACGCCGACCTCTCCCTGATCCTGCGCGACAATCCCGCGGAGGTGTACGGCTTCGAAGGCTAAGGGACGGTCCGCTCGCCCTCGGCCAGGGCGCGCTGCATGGTGACGACGTCCACCCACTGGCCGAACTTCAGGCCCACGGCCTTCATCACGCCCACGTTACGGAAGCCCAGCGAGGCGTGCAGGCCAATGGAGCCCACATTGTCGCTGTCGCCGATGACTGCGATCATCTGCCGGAAGCCCCGCTCCGCCGCGCGATGCAGCAGCGCCTGCACCAGCGCCTTGCCCACGCCCATGCCGCGCACGTCGTCGCGGACGTAGATGCTGTCCTCGGCCGTGTAGCGATAGGCGCTGCGGTCGCGAATCTGGGCGAAATAGCCGTAGCCGACGATCTCGCCTTCGTTCTCGGCGACCAGCCAAGCGCAGCCGGCCTCCTGCACCTTCCTCACGCGCGCGGCGATCTCGGCCTCGTCCGGCGGCGCCTCCTCGAAGGTGCCGGTGCCGTGCAGCACGTGATGGGCATAGATGGCAGTGATGGCCGGCAGGTCGCCGGCCTCGGCGTCGCGGATGATCATGACAGGCCGAGCTCCCGGGCCAGGGCGCCCGCCAGCCGCAGCAGCGCCCGGTCGCGCCCCGCGGCCGCGACCAGCGACAGGCCGACCGGCGCCCCATCCACCTTCGCGACGGGGATGCTGACCTCGCAGAGCCCGCCGAGCCCGGCGATGGCAGTCACGCCCATGGTCGCCTCGCGCACCGCATTCTGCTCGGCGAGGCTGACGCCCAGCTTCGGCGCGGCGCAGGGGCTGGTCGGATAGGCCATCACTGCCCCGCCCGCGAGCATCGTCGCGATGCGCAGCTTGAAGGCACGGCGGAAGGCGCGGCCGGCCGCCGCCTTGGCCGGATCCATCTCGCGCGCCGCGGCGAAGCGCTCAGCGACGCCGGGGCCGAAGCGCGGCGTGGTGGCGGCGACCCAGCTCCCCAGCGTGGCCCAGGCCTCCTGCGCCTGGGCGCAACGAAAGTGCTCGTAGAGGACCGGCAGCCCCTCGGGCGCGACCTCCACCCGCATGGGCGCGCCGGCGATCGCCTCCAGCGCCGACATCGCCGGCACCAGGGCGCGGGCGGTCGCGGGCTCGGCGTTGATCCAGGCCTCCTCGGCCTTGAGGATGGGGCCGGGCAAGCCGGGCTGGCTGGCCTCGGCGGGGAGCAGGACGGCGCCGACCTTCTCCACCACCTCGGCCGAGCGGGCGAACCAGCCGCAGGTGTCGAAGCTGGGCCCGAGCCCGCAGGCCCCGGCGAGGCTGATCGCGCCCCAGCTCGGGCGCAGGCCGAAGACGCCGCAATAGCTGGCCGGGATGCGCACGCTGCCGCCGGTGTCCGAGCCGAGCGCGAAATCCACCAGCCCCGCGCCCACCGCCGCGGCCGAGCCGCAGGAGGAGCCGCCCGGAAAACGGTCCGGCGCATTGGGGTTGAGCGGCGTCTCGTACCAGACGTTCTCGCCGGTCAGGCCATAGGCGAGCTCGACGGTCTTGGTCTTGCCGGCCAGCGCGGCGCCGGCCTCCAGCAGGTCCAGCACCACGGGCGCGGTCGCGGCGGCGACAGGGTGGGTCCGCGCCCAGTCGGGATTGCCGTAGGTGGTGGGCGCGCCAGCGACGTCGAAGAGGTCCTTGACGGCGAAGTGCAGCCCGTCGAGCACGCCCGCGCCGAGCGGCGCGAGGGTGGCGCGCTCGCCGGGCATGAAGGCCTTCACATCATCGCTCTTGGGCATGGGACCTCACCTGGGACTCAGCCGCATGCATGCTAGGGCGGTCCCCGGTGCACGCAAGCGGCTTCACTTCCGGGAGATATACACGTGATCCTGGAATCGGAACGGGCGCACCCCACCAGGGGATGCGCCCGCCCATCCGAAATCGCCCTCAGCGCGCGCGGAGGAGCTCCGGCACGCGCAGCAGGATGAACTCGTTGTCGTCGGCGCGGGTCAGGTGGCGGCCGGCGCTGAAGGGCAGGTTGTTGTCATTGGCCACGATGATGTGGTCCGCATCGACCATCGCCACGTTCTCGATGGTGAAGAACGGGAAGGTGAAGCGGCCGGCGGGCGCATTGGCCGGCAGGTCGCCGCGCAGGCGGGCGCGGTTGTCCGGGTCCTGCATGGCCATCAGGTCGATATGGCCGATCTTCCGGACGAAGCCGTTCGCGTCCACCTGGCTGAAGTCGACCAGGGAGATCCGCTTCACGCGGGCCGGCTGGACGAAGCAGGCCGGCGGGCGCTGGCCCTCGCGGCACTCGAGGCCTGGATCGCCCTGGCCGTTGTCGCGCTCAATGATCAGGGCGCGCGTGGCGTCGATGAAGTTGAAGTCGCCGATATTGGTGGCGCCCTCGGCGAGCTGGAAACGGACGTTCCGGCCGGTCCACTCGTTGCGGGCGACGCTGAACTCCAGCACGCGGAGGAAATTGCCCTCGGAGCGGTCGGTGCCGGCGACGAAGAGCGGCTGCTCCAGCAGCGCCCAGAGCGTCTGGCCGTCCGGCGTCAGCGCCATGCCCTCATAGCCGCCCGAGCGGCGGGCGCGGAAGGCCACGGTGCCGGTCGGCGTGGAGGGGGTGGAGAGGGACGGATGGTCGGGCGAGCGGATCGCCTCGTTGTCCATCCGGGTCTCGACCACGCGCATCACGCGGCCCTCGGCATCCACCTGGATCAGGTAGGGGCCGAACTCCTCGCCGATGTAGAAGGTGCCGTCCGGCAGGGGCTGCAGGCTCTCGGGGTCGAAGTCGCCGCCGGTCAGGTAGCGCTCGTTGCTGCCCTCGGTGGTGATGCGGAAGGGCACGATGTTGTTGGGGTCGCTGAGGAAGATGGTACGCATCATCTCCACCCGGCCGGTCGCGAAGTCGGGGCGGACGCGGTGGAACATGAGCATGGCGTCGGGGCTGTTGGCGCGGGCGCCGAAGCCGTTGTCGGTCAGCACCCAGTAGCTGCCGTCGCCGATCGGCTTGATGCCGGAGAAGCCCTGCACGGGCTGGCCCTGGAAAGGCAGGGCAATGCCGGTGTCGCGGCTGCCATAGGCGGCGCCGGTGTTGCCCATCAGGCTGCCGGGCTGCTGCAGGCGGTTGCCGTTGGCGCTGGTGAAGCGGCCGGAGATGGCGAAGCCCGGCGGCGCGTTCTCGGGCGGGGCGACGAAGCTGGCGGCGGGCAGGATGGCGTGGCCGACGAGACGCGCCTCGAAGCGCTGGTCGGCGGCGGCCGGAAGCGCGAGGCTCACGGCGGCCCCAAGGGAGGCAATGGTGGCAAGCAGGACGCGGCGCATGGCGAAAACCCCTCTTATTGGAGGGGGCGGCCTATCAGCGCCGTGTGACGGTTGGCTGACGGTCGGATGGCAGTCCTGTCAAACCAGTTCGAGCAGCAGCGACTTGGCCAGCAGGGCCGCGAGAACGCCGGTCCCGATCGCGGCGCCGACCGGCATCCATCGGTAGGACAAGGCAAAGGCGCCGCCGCCAATGATCAGGGCCCAGGCGAACAGGTCGCCATATTCGATGTATTCCACGGCCAACCTCCCCAACGCGTAATCTGTTGGAAATGATAGTCCTGGATTTGAAATGACGCCAGATTAATCTTTCCGGCGTAACGAGGATTTCGGGCGGCCCTGCGCGTCCCAGTTGGAATCGTTCAGCCAGGCCTCGATGGCATCGCGCCGGGCGGGCCATTCCTCCTCCAGAATGGAGAACCAGGCCGTGTCGCGGCGCCGCCCCTTCACCGTCAGCACAGCGCGCAGGGTGCCCTCATAGGTGAAGCCGAGCCGGCCGGCGGCCCCGCGGGAGGGCGCGTTCAGCGCATTGCATTTCCAGGTGAGGCGCCGGTAGCCCAGGTCGTCCATGGCGTGGCGCATGAGCAGGTACATGGCCTCGGTGGCCGCGCGGGTGCGCTGCATGCGGGGGCTGAACCAGATATTCCCCAGCTCGATATGCGCATGCGCCGGAAACATCTCCATCAGCGAGAGCCAGCCGTCCACCGTGCCGGTCCGGTGCGGCCGGACGGCCCAGACCATGGGGTCGTGCGTCGCGGCGAAATTGCCGACGAAGGTCCGCATCGCCGCCTCGTCCGCGAAGGGGCCGTAGCCCATATAGGCCCAGCTTTCCGGGGCGTTGTCCGCCTGGGCCGCCATCCAGAGATCCGCCGCGTGGCGGACATGGAGCGGCTCCAGATCGACGCTGCGGCCCTTGTGCGGGATGCGCGCCGGCAGCGGACGCGGGGTGGGATCGACCTTCGGGCCCACGGGCGGATCGGAGGCGGGGTCATGCGGCGGATGAAAATCTCTCATGCGTCCATATTCTTCTTCTTGCGCTGCAACGTAACCCACCCCAAAACGACCCGATGGACATCGACGTCGAACCCATCGTCAGCGCCCCCCCGGGGTTTTTCGCCGAGGAAGTCACCTGGGTCCATCATTGGACCGAAAGCCTCTTCAGCTTCAAATGCGGCCGCGACCCGGCGCTGCGCTTCACCTCGGGCCAGTTCGCGATGATCGGGCTGCTCGTCGGCGGCAAGCCGCTTGTCCGCGCCTATTCCATGGTGAGCCCCGCCTGGGAGGACCATCTGGAGTTCCTCTCCATCAAGGTGCAGGACGGGCCGCTGACCTCGCGCCTCCAGCACATCCATGTGGGCGACAAGGTGCTGATCGGCCGCAAGCCGGTGGGCACGCTGATCACCGACAACCTCCTGCCCGGCCGCAACCTCTGGATGCTGGCCACCGGCACCGGCCTCGCCCCCTTCATGTCGCTGATCCGCGACCCCGAGGTCTATGACCGCTACGAGCGCGTCATCGTCGCGCACACGGTGCGCGAGGTGAAGGAGCTCGCCTATCGCGACTACATCACCGGCGAGCTGCGCGACCACGAGCTGCTGGGCGAGATGGTCCGCGAGAAGCTGATCTACGCGCCCGCCGTCACGCGCGAGCCCTTCCCGGTCCAGGGCCGCATCACCACGCGCCTCGAATCCGGCGAGGCCGAGCGCCAGGCCGGCGTCGAGCGGCTCGACCCGGAATTCGATCGCGTGATGATCTGCGGCAGCGAGGCCATGAACGCCGACGTGAAGGCGCTGCTGGAAGCCCGCGGCTTCGTCGAGGGCACGAACCATGCCCCCGGCAGCTACGCGCTGGAAAAGGCCTTCGTCACCAAGTAGGGATTTCGCCGGGCGGATTCACGGCCCGGGCGACGCCGCCTCAGCCGATCGCACCCTTCTGAGCGGGCGATTCACGGCCTCGGCGAAGCCGCCTCAGCCGATCGCACGCTATAAATAATCCTGGGAATTCATCCTCCCGCGGCGCAACCCAGGCTTCCCTCAATGGTTAGGGTGGGGCCATGGAAATCCCGTTGAAAAACCCGCGAGCCCTGCCAAGCCCGCGGGAGGTCCTGGCGCGCGGCGCGCTCCTCCTCGATGTCGACGGGACGCTGATCAACCTCGCGCCGCGGCCGGACGAGGTGGTCGTCCCCGGCTCGCTGCGGATCGACCTCGAGGCGCTGCTCGCCGCCATGCACGGCGCCCTGGCCCTGATCACCGGCCGCGCGCTGACCGATGTCGAGGACCTCTTCGCCCCCCTCCGCCTGCCCGTCGCCGCCGAGCACGGCGCCGTGATGCGCGCCGTGCCGGGCGGCGACGCCCGCCGCGCCGTGCTGCCCGCCGCGCCCGAGGCCTGGCGCGGGACGGCGCTGGGTTTCGCCAAGCAGCATGACGGCGTCGTCTTCGAGGAGAAGCCTGCCGGCTTCGTCCTGCACTACCGCCTCGCGCCGGACCAGGGCGAGCCGGCCTTCGACCTCCTGGCCTCCCTGGTCAACACCACGCCCGATTTCGAGATCCTCCGGGCGTCCATGGCCTGGGAGGTCCGCCCGCGCGGCATCCACAAGGGCATCGCCGTGCGCGCGATCATGCGCGAGCCGCCTTTCGCCGGCCGCCTGCCCATCTTCATCGGCGACGACGTGACCGACGAGGACGGCATCGCCGCCGCAGAGGCGCTGGGCGGAATGGGCTATCGTGTCCCCGACGACTTCCCCGAGCCCGAGGCGGTCCGCGCCTGGCTCACATCCCTTTTGGCAGGAGCCCATGGCCCAGCCGCTTGATCTCGCCGCCATCGGCAACGGCACCGTCGCCGCCCTCGTCACGAAGGACGGGCGCGTCAGCTGGATGTGCTGGCCGCGCCTCGACGGCGACCCGATCTTCTGCGGGCTGCTCGACGGCACCGATCAGGAGGGCGGCTTCTGCGAGGTCTCGCTGACCCGCTTCGCGACCAGCGAGCAGCGCTACCGCCGCAACACCGCGATCCTGGAGACCGAGCTCTCGGACGACCGCGGCAGCAGGGTGCGCATCACCGACCACATGCCGCGCTTCCGCCGCTTCGGCCGCATGTTCCGCCCGCCCATGCTGGTGCGGCGCATCGAGCCCATGCAGGGCCGCCCGCGCATCCGCTTGCGCATCCGCCCGCGCTTCTCCTGGGGCGAGGAGGTGCCCCAGGGCCGCGCGGGCTCCAATCACATCCGCTTCGTCGGCGCCTCCGACACCATCCGCGTGACCACCGATGCGCCGCTCGGCTTCGTGCTGGGCGAGACAGAGTTCGCGCTGGACCGGCCGATCTCCATCCTCATCGGCCAGGACGACACGGTGGACGGCGCCGCCGTCCGCATCGCCCGCGAGTTCGAGGACGAGACCACCTCCTATTGGGAGGACTGGGTGCGCGGCCTCTCGGTGCCCTTCGAATGGCAGGACGCGGTGATCCGCGCCGCCATCACGCTGAAGCTCTGCGCGCATGACGACACGGGCGGCATCGTCGCCGCGCTGACCACCTCCATCCCCGAGGCGCCGGGCACCGCACGCAACTGGGACTACCGCTTCTGCTGGCTGCGCGATTCGCACTTCACCGTGATGGCGCTGAATCGCCTGGGCGCCACGAAGACCATGGAGGGCTACATTAACTACATCATCGGCGCGGTGCTGGAGCAGGAGCCGATGCTCCGCCCCGTCTATCCGCTGGTGCCGAACGCGCCGATCGACGAATGGGTCGCGACCGCGCTGAAGGGCTTCCGGGGCGACGGGCCCGTCCGCGTCGGCAATGCCGCGGCGATCCAGGTGCAGAACGACGTCTGGGGCTCGGTCGTGCTGGCCTCGGCCATGATGTTCTTCGACCGCCGCCTGCCGGTTCCGGGCGACGAGGCGCTGTACCGCCGCCTCGTGCCCGTCGGCGACCGCGCGGAGCAGGCGGCGCTCACGCCGGATGCCGGCATCTGGGAATATCGCGGCCGCGCGCGCATCCACACCTTCTCGGCCGCCATGTGCTGGGGCGCGCTGGACCGGCTCGGCCGCATCGCCGCCCATCTCGGCCTCGAAGACGAGGCGGCGGACTGGAAGCGCCGCGCCGACCGGCTGAAGGCTGCCATCCTCGACGGCGCCTGGAACCATTCCACCGGCGCGCTGCAGGAGGTCTTCGGCGGCGAGGGGCTGGACGCGGCTCTGCTGCTGCTGCCCGAGATCGGCCTGCTGCCGCCCTCCGATCCGCGCTTCGTCGCAACCGTCGAGGCCATCGAGCGCGAGCTGATGCGCGACGGGCTGCTGCTGCGCTACGGCCTGCCCGACGATTTCGGAGTGCCGGACACCGCCTTTCTCGTCTGCTCCTTCTGGCTGGTGGATGCGCTGCATTCCATCGGCCGCAAGGAGGATGCGCGCAAGCTCTTCGAGAAGATCCTGAGCCTGCGCAACCATGTGGGACTTCTCGCCGAGGATGTGGAGCCGAAGAGCGGACAGCTCTGGGGGAACTTCCCCCAGACCTACTCGCAGGTCGGCCTGATCCTCTGCGCCATGCGGCTGTCCCGAAGCTGGGAGGATGGCTTTTGGCGCGCCTGGTGATCGTTTCGAACCGTGTCCCGCCCCTGAAGGAATCCGGCCCCATGGCCGGCGGCCTCACCGTCGCGCTGCAGGAGGCGGTCAAGCGCCGCGAGATGCTGTGGTTCGGCTGGTCGGGCGAGAGCTCCGATCGTCGCGAGCCGCGCATCTCCACCGCCGGCAACCGCACGCATGCGCTGATCGACCTCACGCCGCAGGAGCACCGGCTCTACTATGCCGGCTTCTGCAACAGCCTGCTCTGGCCGCTGCTGCACTACCGCTTCGGCCTCGCGCAGTTCCGCCGCGCGGAGGAGGAGGGCTGGCGCGCCGTGAACCACCGCTTCGCCGAACAGCTCCTGCCGCTGCTGCGCGAGGACGACACCATCTGGATCCACGACTTTCATCTCTTTCCGCTCGCCGCGGCGCTGCGCGAGCTGGGTGTGCGGCAGAAGATCGGCTTCTACCTGCATGTCCCCTTCCCACCACCCGCACTCTTCGCCGCCCTGCCCCGGGCCAATGCGCTGCTGCGCGACCTCCAGGCCATCGATCTGATCGGCACCCAGACCTCGGACGACGCCGAGCACCTCTCCGACGCGCTGCGGCAGCAGGGGGTGAACACGCCGGTCGCGGTCTTCCCGGTCGGCATCAACACGGAGGCCTTCGCGCGCGCCGCCACGCAGGCCGCCTCCCGCAAGGACGCGCAGCGCTTCCGCGAAAGCCTGGTGGGCCGCAAGCTCATCTTCGGCGTGGACCGGCTGGACTACAGCAAGGGCCTGCCGCAGCGCGTGCTCGGCTACGCCGACCTGCTCAAGCGCTACCCGCAGCACCGCGGCAAGGTGACCTTCCTCCAGGCGGCGCCGGTCTCGCGCGGCGAGGTCGCGCAGTACCGCATCCTTCGCCGCGAGATGGACGAGCTGGTCGGCCGCATCAACGGCGAGTACGCCGAGGTGGACTGGGTGCCGCTGCGCTGGACCACGCGGCCCATCCCACGGCGGACGCTCGCCGGCTTCCTGCGCATGGCCAACATCGCGCTGGTGACGCCGCTGCGCGACGGCATGAACCTTGTCGCGAAGGAGTTCGTCGCCGCCCAGCCGCCGGAGGATCCCGGCGTGCTCATCCTCTCGCACTTCGCCGGCGCGGCGCGCGAGATGGAGGGCGCGGTGAAGGTGAACCCGAACGACCCGGACGAGATCGCCGAGGCGCTGGATCTCGCGATCAACATGCCCATCGCCGAGCGGCGCGAGCGCTGGCGGCTGGACTACGACAAGCTCGCCGAGGCGGGAGCGAGCGGCTGGTCCCGCTCCTTCCTGGCGAGCCTGAACCGGGCGGAGTTCTCGCCGAACGGATCGGCGGAGGGCGAAGGCGCGGGGAAGTGATAGGTCGCCCCGCCCTCCTTCCGCGATCGGCGATGGCGCGGTAGCGTCCCCGGGTCAAAGGGGACACGCCATGATCGTCGAAGAGCGCATCTACACCATGCATCCAGGCCAGATCGGCAACTACGTGAAGGCCTATGCGGCCGAAGGGCTCGCCATCCAGAAGCCCATCCTGGGCCGGCTCGTGGGCTACTACACGACCGAGTTCGGGCCGCTGAACCAGGTGATCCACATGTGGGCCTATGAGAGCTTCGCCGAGCGCGCGGAGCGCCGCACGAAACTCTTCGCCGACCAGAGCTGGCTCGACTACCTCGGCAAGGTGCGCGGCATGATCGCGACGCAGGAGAGCAAGCTGCTCATCCCGGCGCCGTTCCTCACGGTGAAGTGGCAGGACTGATTCCTCTGCGAGGCCGATTCACGTCTCAGGCCGAAGAGGCCTGAGACAATCGGGCTCGTGCCGCCAGCAGGCGGTAGCGCATCCAGCCTTCCGTCAGCAGGGTTTCCAGCAGGAGCCCACCGATCTCGGCCTCGGCCCTGAGGCCGAGACCGAGGAGGCGCGGCACCAGGCTGCGCCGCCGCAGCTGCGCGATGCGCGCCGCGACATGCGCCATGTCGCGCACCTGCAGCAGCGGGTTCAGATCCCGCTCGCCGACGAGGGTGAGCCCCGCCGCCTCCAGCGCCCGCCGCCAGCCCGTGCAGTCGGGCGCGGAGGGGCAGCGCCAGTGATGCTGGAATTCGGCCAGCCGCCGCGCCGGCTCCGGCGGCAGCGCCGGCTCGGGCATGTCGTCCACGACCAGGAGGTGACCGCCCGGTGCCAGCGAACGCGCCAGCCCCGCCAGGGTGACGCCCAGATCGGCGCTGTGGATCAGGCTCTCGATCCCATAGATCAGGTCGAAGGGGCCGGGGGGTGGCGCATCATAGCTGCGGACCTCGATCCGCACGCGGCCGGTCAGCCTGGCCGCGGCGATGGCACGCATGCCCCGCGCGGCCTGCTCCGGCGAGAGGGTGAGGCCCGTCCAGTCGCCGCCGAGCTTCGGCGCAAGGTCGATCATGGTGGCGCCGTAGCCGCAGCCGGCATCCAGCGCGCGGAAACCCTTGGGCAGGACGACGCCCTCCAGCATCAGGCGATGGATGACCATCGGCGAGGGCTGGCCGCCTTCGGGGTCGGCCAGTGCGCGGTGGACGGGATGCGCCGCCTCGCCCTCGGCACGCCGCTCGCGAAAGAAGGAGAGCCGGTCCAGGTTGCGGTAGTAGCGCCGCACGCGGCGCGCCTGGATCTCCGAGGCGTGGGACATGCGGCTCCTGGTTCAGACCGATTCCGCATGGTTCGATGACAGAGGCGTGTCGTCCAGTAGCCTCGCGGCGAGATCGCGCAGATCCTGCGCGGCAGGGCTGGACGGGTGGCGCGTCAGAAGCGGGACCTGCGCCCGGATCGCGGCCGGAACCTTCGGGTCCCGCCGGACCGCCCCCAGCAGCTTCACGCCGACGCCGAGGAAGCCGCGGCAGGCGGAATCCAGCGCCGCATGGACCTTCAGCGCCTGGGCGCGTTGCGACACCAGGTTCACCAGCACGCCGGCCCGCGCGTGCGGCGCGTCGCGGCGGTGCAGCTTCAGCACGGCATAAGCGTCGGTGAGGCTGGTCGGCTCCTCGCTCGCGACGACGACAAGCAGGTCGGCCCGCGCCGCGAGATGCCGCTGCGCCGCGCCGAGACCGGCACCGAGGTCCAGCACCACCTGGCGCCGCTGCTCCCGCAGCAGGGCGACGAGGGCGCTCCCGTCCATCGCCGCCAGCGCCGCCGAGCCGGATCGCCCGGGCAGGACATCGAAGCCTGCCGGATGGCGGATCGTCGCCTGCGCCGCCTCGCAGCGCCCGGCCAGAACGTCGCCGAGATCCAGCCGCGGCTGAAGGCCGAGCTGCACGTCCACATTGGCGAGGCCGAGATCGCCATCTACCAGAAGGACATCGCGCCCCGCCTCGGCCAGCGCCTGGGCGAGGCCGATGGCGAGGCAGGTCTTGCCCACGCCGCCCTTGCCGGAGGCGATCGCGATCAGCATGGGGTGGTCTCCCTTTGAGGACCGGCGGCGAGGCGGTCGGCCAGCCAGCGGGGGGTGAGCGGCTGCAGCCCGGCCGCGACCTGCGGGCCGATCCCCGCCTCGGTCAGCGCGAGCCCGGCCGCCGCGGCCGCGAGCACGCCGCCCAGCCGACGCGCCATGTCGAGCCGCGTGGGCAGCAGGTGCCGCGCGCCGAGCAGATGAAAGGCGCGCGCCAGATCAGCGGATTCCTCGGCGTCGAGGCCGGCGGGCAGGACCAGCACAGGCATGGCGTCGGCGGCCTGGGCGAGGCGATGCAGGCGCTCGGCCTGCGCGGCGTCGAAGGGGTCGCAGCCGAAGCCGTCGATGAAGGCGGGCTGGCCGGGCCTTCGCGTCTGCATCGCCTTGGCCAGCACCTCCGGCTGCGCGGCCACGGCGAGCGTCAGGCCAAGCAGTCGCGTGAAGGCGGCGAGCTGCTCCACCGCGCCGGCCCTGTTACCGTCGGCCGTGACGACGAGTGGCGGCTGCCCTCCCATGGTCGCGCGCGCGGCGAGCTTCGCGCAACTCAGGGTCTTGCCGGCACCGGGCGGACCGACGAGGAGGATCGGGCGATCCTCCGGCAGCGGCGCGAAGTCGAGCCGTGCGGTGAGGGCTTCCGCGAGGTCGGCTCCGGCGAAGCGCAGCGCCGGCGGCAAATTGTGCCGCGCAAGCTCGAAGCGCGGCGCCGCGACGGGCGGGATCAGCTCCGGCTCGGCGGTCTCCAGTGCGACGGTGAGCTCCACCCCGCCGCCGACGCGCCGCGTGCCGAGCACCACGGCCTCCTCGCCCATCTCCTCGCGCGCCGCCGCGATGGCGAGGGACGCATTGCGGGCCCGGAAGACGCGCAGCCGCATCCGTCAGACGCTGCCCAGCGTGCGGATGCGCGCGCGCGGATGGATCTCGGATTGCGAGAGCACGGAGGTGCTGGGGCGGAAGCGTTCCACGATCGCACGCAGATGCGGCCGCAGCGCGCCGGAGCAGAGCAGGATCGCATGCTCGCCCTGCGCGGCCTGGGCATCGAGCACGTCGCGCAGCCGCTGCATGAAGGCCTGGAGGCGGCCCGGATCCATGACGAGCTGCCGGTCCTCGGCGGGACCGCCGAGGCATTCGGTGAAGGCTACCTCCCATTCCGGCGAGAGCGTGACCAGCGGCACGTAGCCTTGCGGCCCCCGCGCGGATTCCGAGAGCTGACGGGCGAGCCGCATGCGCACGATGCTCAGCATCTGCGGCACGGCGCGGAGATTGGCCGTCGCCGCCTCCTGCAGGCCCTCAAGGATAGTCGGCAGGTCGCGGATGGAGACGCGCTCGGCCAGCAGCGCCTGGAGCAGACGTTGCAGGACGCCGACGCTCACCTGTGTCGGAATCAGGTCTGAGACGAGCTTCTGCTGCTCCTTCGGCAGCTCGTCGAGCAGCTTCTGGGTCTCGGCATAGGAGAGCAGCTCGCTCATGTTCTCGCGCACCACCTCGGTGAGATGCGTCGCCAGCACGCCGGCGCAGTCCACCACCGTGCAGCCGCGCATCAGCGCCTCGTCGCGCAGCTTCTCTTCGATCCAGAGCGCGGGCAGGCCAAAGGCGGGCTCGCTGGTCTTTTCCCCCGGCATGTCGGGCGTGCCGCCCTCGGGATTGATCGCGAGATGCAGCGGCGGACGCAGCTGGCCGCGCGCGGCCTCGATCTCCTTCACGCGCAGGATGTAGGTGTCGGGCGGCAGGTCCAGATTGTCCTGGATGCGGACGGAGGGCAGCACAAAGCCCATCTCCTGCGCGATGCTCCGGCGCAGCCCGCGGATCTGCTCGGTCAGCCGCGGCGCGTCGCCGGAGGCCAGCGAGAGCAGCCCGTAGCCAAGCTCCAGCCGCAGCAGGTCCATGCGCAGCGCCTCGGAGACGGCGGGCTCGGTCGGCACGGCGGGCGGCGTGTCCGGCTCCGGTGGCGGAAGCTTCGAGGCCTTGCGCTGGAACCAGGCGGCCGCGCCCGTCGCGCCCGCGGCGACGACGAAGGGGATCAGCGGCATGCCCGGCATCAGCCCCAGGAAGAGCGAGGCGGCGGAGGCGATGGCGAGCGGCTTCCAGCCCGCGAGCTCGCGCGCCATGAGCTGGTCCGCCTGCTCCTCGCGCGCCGCCTTGGTGACGATGATCGCCGCGGCTACCGAGACGAGCAGCGCGGGAATCTGCCCCACCAGCCCGTCGCCGACGGTCAGGATGGAATAGGTCTCGACCGCGTCCATGAAGCCCATGCCGTGCCGGCCCACGCCGATCGCGAGGCCGCCCAGCAGGTTGATGAAGGTGGAGACCAGCCCCGCGACCGCATCGCCCTTCACGAACTTCGCGGCACCGTCCATCGCGCCATGGAAGCCGCTCTCCTCCTGGAGCTCGCGGCGGCGCTCGCGCGCCTGGTTCTCGTCGATGGTGCCAGCGTTGAGGTCGGCGTCGATCGCCATCTGCTTGCCGGGCATGGCGTCGAGGTGGAAGCGCGCCGCGACCTCGGCCACGCGGCTCGCGCCCTTGGACACGACGACATGGTTCACCAGCAGCAGGATGGCGAAGACGATCATGCCGACCAGGATGTCGCCGCCCATCAGGTAGCGGCCGAAGGTGGCGATGACGGCGCCTGCCGCTTCCGGCCCCTCATGCCCGCTCGCCAGGATGGCGCGCGTGGTGCCGACGTTGAGGCCGAGGCGGAAGAGCGTCGTGATGAGCAGGAGCTGCGGGAAGGACTGGAAGTCGAGCGGGCGCGCCAGCAGCAGTGTCACCATCAGCATCAGCACGGAGGCGGTGATGTTCAGCGCGGAGGCGGCGTCCAGCAGTGGGCCCGGCAGCGGCACGATCAGGATGACGAGCACCAGCACGATGCCGGTGACCAGCGCCGCCTCCGAGGAGACACGTAGCCCGGCGAGCCAGGGCGGGAGCGCGATGGCCTTCACGCGACCTTCCAGGCATCAGGCATCTGGCCCGGCGCGGGCGGCACGGTGAGACCCTGGCCGCGATATTCGGCGAGTTTGTTGCGCAGCGTGCGAATGGAGATGCCAAGAATCTCCGCGGCCCGCGTCCGATTACCGAGGCAGCGGCCCAGCGTCTCGAGGATGAGCTCGCGCTCCACCTCTTCCATGCGCCGGCCAACCAGTGCGGCAATCGCGGGTTCGGAGGCTTTCATGACGATGGAAGCGGCAGGCTCGACGGCCGGCACATCCGGCACAGCCCCCAGCTCGATCGCCTCCGCACCGATCTCGCGGCCGGAGGCGAGCAGCACCGCGCGATGCATGGCGTTCTCCAGCTCGCGCACGTTGCCGGGCCAGGGATGCGCCATCAGCCGCGCCGTCGCGAGCGGAGCCAGCAGCCGGTCGGGCAGGCCGTTCGCGGCCGAGTAGCGCGTCGCGAAATGCGTGGCCAGGGCGAGGATATCCCCCGTCCGCTCACGCAGCGGCGGGATGCGGAGCTGCACCACATTCAGCCGAAAGTAGAGGTCCTCGCGGAACCGCCCCGCGCGCACCTCGGCCTGAAGGTCGCGGTTGGTCGCGGCCAGGATGCGCACGTCGACCTTCACCGGCTGCGAGCCACCGAGCTTGTCCACCTCCCGTTCCTGGATGGCGCGCAGCAGCTTGGCCTGGAGGCGGGGATCCATCTCGCCGATCTCGTCCAGCAGCAGCGTTCCGCGCTCCGCCTGCTCGAACTTGCCCTTCCGCGTGGCGACGGCGCCGCTGAAGGCGCCCTTCTCATGCCCGAAGAGTTCGCTCTCCAGCAGGTTCTCCGGCAGCGCCGCGCAGTTGAGCGCGACGAAGGGCCCGCGCGCTCGGCGCGAGGCGGCGTGGATGTGGCGCGCCAACACCTCCTTGCCCGTGCCGCTCTCGCCGGTGATCAGCACCGAGGCCTCTGAGCGCGCGAGCTGCTCGGCGCGGGTCAGCAGCGTCTGCATCGCGGGATCGCGGCAGACGGGCGCGCCGTCCTTCGCGGTGACGGCCTCCAGCATGGCCGCGATCAGCTCGGCGTCGGGCGGCAATGGGAGAAATTCGCGCGCGCCAGCACGGACGGCGCGCAGCACGGCCTCCGAATCCGCGTCCAGCCCGCAGGCGACGACCGGTGTGGCGATGCGCTCCTCGGCCAGGCGCTGCAGCAGCCAGGGCAGATCGTGGATCACGTCGGCCAGCACGAGGTCGGCGCCCTCGCCGCGCAGATGCGCCAGCCCCGAGGCCACGCCATCCGCCTGCGCGAGCGTCGCCCCCCGCGCATTGGCGATCCGCGCCGCCTGCCCCAGCTCGCCCGAGAGCGAGCCGATGATGAGCAGCCGCGTCATATCCCGCGATCCGCCTTCACGATCTCGGTCATGGTGATGCCGAGGCGATTGTCCTCCACCATCACGACCTCGCCGCGCGCGACGAGGCGGTTGTTGACGTAGATGTCCACCGCCTCGCCCAGCTTGCGGTCCAGCTCCACCACCGCGCCACGGCCGAGCTTGAGGAGCTGGCTCACCTGCATCGTCGCCCGGCCCAGCACGGCGCTGACCTGGACGGGGATGTCGTACACCGCCTCCAGGTCGCGCTGGACCGGCGGCCGCTCGACGGCGGGCGTCACGCCCGGCGGCGTGGGCTCGAAATCCGCAGGATCGCTCACAGACTATTCCACAAGCTGATCATCCTTGCCCTCCGAGAGCTGAATCTGTCCTTGCGAGGCAAGGTCCTTCGCGGCGGCGACCACCGCGGCCTGCGCCTCGTCCACATCCTTGAGCCGCACCGGCCCCAGCGAAGCGATGTCGTCGCGCAGCAGCTTGGCCGCGCGCTCGGTCATGTTGCGGAAGAAGAGCTCGCGCATCTCCTCGGCCGCGCCCTTCAGCGCCAGGGTCAGCTTGTCCTTCTCGACGGCGCGCAACAGCACCTGCAGCCCCTGCGTATCCAGGCGCCGCAGGTCGTCGAAGGTGAACATGAGGGCGCGGATGCGCTCGGCCGCCTCGAGGTTGCGCTCCTCCAGCGCAACCATGATGCGGCCCTCCGCCTGACGGTCGAGCCCGTTGAAAATCTCGGCCATCATCTCGTGCGCGTCGCGGCGCGTGGAGCGCGCGAGGTTCGACATGAACTCCATCTTCAGCGTGCGCTCGACGCCCTCCAGCGCCTCCTTCTGCACATTCTCCATGCGGAGCATGCGCATCACCACCTCCATCGCGAAGCCGTCGGGTAGGATGGAAAGCACGCGCGCGGCGTGGTCGGGCTTCACCTTGGTGAGCACCACCGCGACGGTCTGCGGATACTCGTTCTTCAGGTAGTTCGCGAGCACCGTCTCGTTCACGTTGCCGAGCTTGTCCCACATGGTGCGCCCCGCCGGGCCGCGGATCTCCTCCATGATCTGGGCCACGCGCTCGCGCGGCAGCGTCTTGAGCAGCAGGCGCTCGGTGCTCTCGAAGGAGCCGACAAGATGCCCCGCCTTGCCGAGATGCGTGGCGAACTCGTCGCAGATCTGCTCGACCATCAGCGCGGGAATCGTGCCCAGTTGCGACATCGCGTGGGAGAGGTCGCGGATCTCGTCCTCGTGCATGCGCGCGAAGAGCCGCGTCGCATGCTCCTCACCGAGTGCCAGCATGAGCACCGCGGCCTTCTGTGGCCCGCGCAGGGATCGCGTGACACTCATTCTTCATCCTCCGGCGTGAGCCAGCGTCGGATGACGAGCAGAGCCTGATCGGGATTCTCCTCCACCAGCGCGGTGATCCGCGCGATCGACGAGGCGCGCATCTGGCCCTGCACATGGGCGAGATGGATCATGCGCTCCTCCTCCGATCCGGGCTCGACGCCGGGCGGCAGCATGGGTTGCCCATCCGCGGTCAGTGCGACAATCGGAACGCCATTGGCATCCAGCGCCATCGTGCCGCCACCGGCGCCTGCGAGAGCCGGCATCGGGTTCATCGAGATCGCGAGCTTCTTCGCGACCGGCCGCGCCACCAGCAGCAGGGTGAGCAGGATCAGCAGCCCGATCACCGCCGTCTCCATCAGCCGCGCCAGCGTGGCCTGGGAGATGTCGAGGCCCAGCGGTCCGGTCTCGCGCGTCACGGCCTCCGTCTCGGCGAAGCGCATGGAAACCACCTCCACCCGGTCGCCGCGCTGCTCGTTGAAGCCGACCGCGTTGCGCACGAGGCCGGAGATGCGCGCCAGCTCCTCCGGCGTTCGCTCGCGGTGCACCGGCGGGCCTTCGGGCTGCGCTTCGGTGACGCCATCCACCAGCACCGCGACCGTCAGCCGGCGGACCACCGGATGCTCCCGCAGCACATTGCGGGTGGAGCGGCCGATCTCGTAGTTGATCGTTTCCTCCTGGCGGTTCTCGGTGTTGCCGTTGCCGCTGCCCTGTGGCTCGGACCCGGGCAGGTTGTTGCCGACGCTGACCGTGCCGTTCTCCTGCGTGCGGTTGTTCTCGGTCGTGGACTGGGTGCTGCGCGGCACTTGGTTGTCCGGGTCGAAGCGCTCCTCGCGCGTCTCCACCCGGTCGAAGTCCATCTCCATGGCGACCTCGGCGCGGACGCGGCCGGGGCCGAGCACGCGCTCCAGCATCTCCTCCACGCCGCGTGCCAGCCGCGCCTCCTGCCCGCGCCGCAGCTCGTCCTGCGTCTGCGCGCCGGCCGGGCCGGTGAGGGGCTGGCCGCCCCGCGCCAGCAGCTCGCCGCGGCTGTCCACGATGGAGACGTTCTGCGGCCGCAGCCCGGACACCGCCGTCACCACCAGATGCAGCACCGCCTGCACACCCTCGCGGTCCAGCCGCTGCACGCCCTGCATGGTCAGCAGCACGCTGGCCTGCGCCTCGGCCCGCTCGCGGGAAAAGGCCTCGCGGCGCGGCAGCACGAGATGCACGCGCGCGGCCCGCACGCCCTGCAGCGCGCGGATGCTGCGCGCCAGCTCCCCCTCCAATGCGCGGAGGCGGTTCATTTCCTGCTGGAAGGGCGTGGTGGTGAGGCTCTCGCCGCGGTCGAAGATCTCGTTGCCGATGGAGCCGCCGGACGGCAGGCCCTCGCGCGCCAGGGAGAGGCGCAGCCGCGGCACGTCCTCGGCCGGGACCAGGATCTGCGTGCCGTTGGCGGCGAGGCGATAGGGCACGCGCTGCCGCTCCAGCGACGCCACCACGGCGCCCGCGTCCCGCGTCTCCAGCTCGCCGTAGAGCAGGCCCATGGGCGGCGTGCCGGCGCGCAGCGCCAGCCAGGCGACGAGCCCCAGCACGGCGATTCCCACGCCCGCCAGCGCCAGAAGCTGCACGCGCCCGAGCCCGCGGAGCTGCCCGATCAGGTTCTGCACGGTCCCCCCGGACGTCGCGCATGGCAAGGCAACATGAAGGTCTCCCGGAGCGCCTCCTGCGCCCTGGGCAGAACTTGCCGTGAGACCCCTTGCCGAAGGGTTAACGCGATCGGCGATTCATGGCGTCAACTCCCGCCGGGCAGGCCGCGCAGCTTGTCGAAGGCCACCGTGACCGCGCCGAGGTTCAGGCGGACCTCGCCTTCGCGCCGCTCCACGCCGGTCGCGCGTGCCAGCACGGTGCCGGTCACCTCCGCCTCCGTGCCGTCCGAGGCCGCGCCCACCAGCACGTAGCTGTAGGCGCCGTCCGGCCGCTGCACGCCATCCGCGTCCTTTCCGTCCCAGACCCAGTCCTGGGTCGAGCCGCTGAGGTCCACCTGCGCCGAGCGGATCAGATTGCCCTGCGAATCCAGCACGCCGATGCCCACGCGGCGCGCCTCGCCCGCGGGCGGCAGCCGCAGCGTGGCTTGGCCGCCCTGCAGCGAGAGTTGGTCGCTCTCCACCTCGACCAGCCGCCCCATCAGGGGCGCCGCGCCGACGAGCTGCGCACCCTGCTGCACCGAGATCAGCGATTCGAGGTTCGTGTTCGTGCGGAGCTGCTGCTCGACGCCGGCGAACTGCACGAGCTGCTGCGTCATCTCGTTGGGATCCATGGCGTTGGTCGGATCCTGGTTCTTCAGCTGCGTCGTCAGCAGGGTGAGGAAGGTGTTGAAATCCGCGCCGAACCCCGTGGTGGGGCTGGTGCTGCGCGGGGCGGCGGTGTTGCCCGCGCCGTTCGTGCCGTTGACAGTGCCGCTCATGGCGGGCGTCCCTTTCCGTCAGATGTTGAGGTCGAGCAGGCTGTGCAGCACGCGTGGCGGCGATGCCTCGCGCTCGGGTGCCGGCAAACGGGCGGCAGGGCCGCCGCCATGGCCGCGCGGACCATCGTGCCGGCCTGCGCCGGGCTCCTGGCCGAAGCCGCCACTGCTGCCGCCGGCCGGTGTGTCGAGCGAGAAGTCGATGCCGGCAGAATCCACGCGCAGCCCCGCCTCGGCAAGGCCGCGATCGAGCTCGTGCCGGTCGCGCTGGAGCAGGGCCAACGTCTCCGGCCGCTCCGCCGTCACGCGGACGCTGTGGCTGTCGCCCTCGCGCTGCACGTGGATCTCGACGCGGCCCAGCTCGGCGGGCTCGAGGGACAGGCTGAAGCCGTTGGACCCGCCCGGCGCGAAGGCCAGTGCGACCGCGACGGAGGACACCTGGCGCGCGGGAGAGGGCGGCGGCGCGGTGGCGGGGGGGGCCGCGGCCTCCACGAAGTTGGGACGCGTCCAGGCCAGGAGGCCCGCCAGCTCCGGCGGGAGGATCGGCGTGACGGCCTGGGCAAGACCCGCCGCGGGCGGCAGCGTCGGGCGTTCCGAGACCACGACGTGGAGCTCGGCTTGCGCGGGCTTCGGTGGGGCCGGCGCCTCGGACAGGGGCGACGTGGCCTCCGCCTCCGGAGCGGGAGCCGTGGCGAGAGGCGCCATGCCGTCGGGCGACGGCGTGGCCGCTCTCGGGGCGCTGCTCGGCGCAGTGGCGGGCGCCTTCGCGGCCAGCGGCACGGACGGCGGGGCGGGAGGCGGCGCAAGGCCCGGGATGGCCGGGCTGGCCTGATCCTCGTCTTCATCGGCGGGGGCGGGAACGGCGGCCTTGATCGCCGGTGGCGGTCGGGACGGCTGGGTCGGCGCAGGAAGCGCCGATGGCAGGAGCGAGGTGAACAGGTCCTCGGCGACGATGGGCTGCTTTACGCCGCGTTCTTCCTCCATCTCCGGCCCGTCCACGGGAGGTTCGGTGGCGATGGCCGGCGATTCCGGCATGGCGACCGGCGGCAACAGCATCTCGGGCAGCGGTGCTTCCGTGGGCGTCGGCTCAGGCGCCTGCGCGGGTGTCACGGCCGGGACCGCAACTGCGGTCCCCTGCGTCGGCGCCGCGGGAACGGGGATCGGATCACCCGTCAGAGGCGTGGGCACGATGGAAACAGCCGGAGCGGTCGCCGGCACGACGGAATTGACGGGAGCGGTCATGGCTGGCGTCGCCGAAACGGCCGACGTCGGGCCCGCCTCGACCGCTACCGCCAGGCTCCGCGTCAGCGCCGCCGCGAACCCTCCCTCGCCGTCGGACTCGGCCATGGCGACTCCGAGGGCCGGAAGCGCAGCCGACGCCGGCGCTACGATGGACAAGGCGGCATCCATGGCGGATCCCCCGCGGTGCCTCCGGCCCGCTCCGGCGCCAGGCTCCATGCCCGGCCCCTGCTCTCCGCAAGCTCCGGGCCAGCCCTTGGCCAGCCCGACCCGGCAAGCCGCACCCTTCCACCGGCAATCCCGGCCCCCGCCCGGCAATCCCTGCCGCCCGGACCAGTGGAATCCCTGGCACGCCGCATGCCTCGCCCCGCCGCAGCCCGGAATGAACCGGGCGGCGATCCTGGCGAAGAGGTCTCCCCCCATGTCCCTGTTCGGTGCGATGACCACGGCGATCTCGGGCCTCAACGCCCAGTCGCGCTCGCTCGGCCACATCTCCGACAACCTCGCGAACAGCCAGAGCGCCGGCTACAAGCGCGTGGACACCAACTTCACCAACCTCGTCACCCAGTCCACGCAGACCATGCACGCGCCCGGCTCGGTGATGGCGCGGCCGGACTACACCAACTCCATCCAGGGCACGATCGAGCAGAGCGACAACCCGCTCTCGCTGGCCATCGGCGGCCAGGGGTTTTTTTCCGTCGCGCAGGCGCGCGGCAGCTCGAACGGCCTGCCCGCCTTCGACGAGCGGCAGTTCTACACCCGCGCCGGCGACTTCCGGATGGACCGCGACGGGTACTTGGTGAACGGCTCCGACTACTTCCTCCAGGGCTGGCCGGTGGATTCCAACGGCAATGTCGACCGCACCACGCTCGCGCCCCTGCGCGTGAGCCAGCAGGTCTTCAACCCCATCGCCACCTCCGCCGTCGAGATCGCCGCCAACCTGCCGGCGATCGATCCGCCGGCGACGCCGGCCGACGCGAAGAGCTTCAGCACCCAGGTGCCGGTCTACGACCAGCTCGGCAACCGGCACGCCCTCACGCTGACCTTCTCGCAGACGCCGGGCGCCGCCGGGCCGCCGCCCACGGCCGGCCCGGCGCGAAGCTGGCAGATGAGCATCTCGCCCAACCCGGTCGGCGGCGCGGTCAGCATCCCGATCGTCTTCGGCAACAACGGCACCATCGACAGCTTCAACGGCGTGACGGGCACGACGAACGCGGTGGTGGACCTGAACTTCCAGATGAATTTCGGCCTGGGCAACCAAGACATCAACCTGAACCTCGGCCGCTTCGACGTGGCGCAGGGCATCACGCAGCAGGCCGGCACGGACTTTTCGCTGCGCACGCTGCACCAGAACGGCGTGCCGCCCGGCTCCTATTCCGGACTCGCGATCCGTGAGAACGGCGACGTCGCGGTGAACTACGACAACGGGGAATCCCGCGTGATCGCGCGCGTGCCGCTGGTCTCCTTCAGCGATCCCGACAAGCTGCAGCGGCTCGACGGCCAGGCCTTCATGCGCACCATCGAGAGCGGCGAGGCGCAGGTGATGGACGCCGCGACCAACGGCGTCGGCAAGCTGGTGGTGGGCGCGGAGGAGGGCTCCAACGTCGACATCGGCACGGAGTTCACCAAGCTGATTGTCGCCCAGCGCGCCTATACGGCGAACACGCGCGTCGTCACGACCTCGGACGAGATGCTGCAGGACACGATCAATATGAAGCGCTGACGGTAACTCCTCGTTAACCGTCGTCTCGATAAGGTGGCCACGCCATGAGTCTCGACCTCGCCTTCGGAATCGCGCGGAACGGGCTGCTCGCCACCCAGCGGGCGCTGGCCAATGTCGCGCAGAACATCACCAACGCCGACACGCCGGGCTACACGCGCAAGTCCGCGACAGCGATCTCGCTCACCACCAACGGCATGCCGCTCGGCGTCCGGCTCGGCGAGGCGCGGCGATATGTGGACGCCGCCCTCGTCGCCGAGCGCGACTCCCGGGGCGGCGAGGCCGCGGCCGCCGCGGTGCGCGAGCGCCTGCTCGCCGGCATCGAGGCGGTGCACGGCGCCACCGATGCCGGCGACAGCCTGGGCGACACCATCGCCGCCCTGCGCAGCGGCCTCACCAGCCTGCGCGGCGCGCCCGGCGACACCGGCCTGCAGCGCGACGCCGCCCAGGCCGCGGTGACCGTCGCCACCCGCTTCAACGAGGTCGCCGACGCGGTGGGCGAGGCGCGGCAGCAGGCGCAGGACGGCATCCTCGAGGAGGTGCAGCGCATCAACGCCGCCCTGCGCCAGATCGCAGACCTGACGACACAGATCCGGGGCGACACGGTGCGCGGCCTGCCCATCGGCGACCTCGAGGACCAGCGCGACATGGCGCTCTCCAAGCTCTCGGAGAGCCTGCCGGTGCAGGCGCTGCACCAGTCCGACGGCGGCCTCGTGCTGGTGACCAAGGGGGGGCTCGGCCTGCCGCTGGATCCCGAAGGCGACGCGCTCTCGTCGGCGATGGCGACGATCGGGCCGAGTTCCTTCTACGGCGCCGGCGGCACGATCCCGGCCATCGCCATGGGCGGCGTGGACGTCACGCGGCAGCTCGTGGGCGGCAAGCTCGGCGAGTACATCAACCTGCGCGACTCCACCCTGCCCCGCTACCAGGCGGAGCTCGACGTGGCCGCCGCGCAGCTCGCCAGCCGCTTCGACGCGCAGGGCCTGACCCTCTTCACCGGCAGTTCCGGCACGGTGCCGGACGTGTCGCTCGGCTATTCCGATCCGGCGAGCGGGCAGATCGGCTTCGCCAACCAGATCCGGATCAGCGCGGCCGTCTCCGACAACCCCGCTCTGCTGCGCGACGGCACGCACGATGTCGTCGACACGCCCGGCGGGCCTTCCGGCTTCACGACCAATCCCGCCGGCGGTCCCTCCGGCTTCGCTACGCTGCTCGACCGCATCATCGACCACAGTCTGGGCGAGACGGTGCGTGACGGCACCAACTGGGCCTCGATCCCGTCGAGCGGTCTCGGCCCCGACGGCAGCCTGAGCTCGCCCTTCATCCCCGCGCGCTCCGTCGAGGCCTATGCGGCCACGCTCACCGGCGCGCAGACCGCCGACCGCGCCGCGGCGACCACGGCGAAGATGCGCGCCGAGGGGCTGAAGGCCGGGCTCGACGCGCGGTTCCAGAATGAATCCGGCGTGGATCCGGATGCCGAGGTGGCGAACCTCATCAAGCTGCAGAACGCCTATGCCGCCAATGCGCGCGTCATGACCACGGCGCAGCAGATGTGGGACGCGCTGCAGGGCGTCGGGCGCTAGGTCGTGATCGAAGTGGATCACGACCTAGCCTTTGCTGAGAGGACGATTCACCGCTTCGGCGATTCCGCCTCAGCGGATCGTGCTCTGACGGGAGGCCATAAAACATGACCATCGACCTGCTCGGAAGCGTGGCGCGGGAGACGGCGGTGCTGCGCACGCGCCTCGCGACGCTGACGCGGCAATCCGCGGACGGGCTGCGCGCCCAGAACCTCGGCGACCTCGGCCCCGAGGTGTCGCGCCTCGTCTCGCTGCGCGGCGAGGTCGGGCGGCGCGAGGTCTACAAGACCTCCATGGACCAGGCGCTGGGCCGCACCGGCATCATGCAGGAGGCGCTGGGGCGGCTGACCCAGATCGCGCGCGACTTCCATTCGACCGTGACGCAGCGGATCACCAGCGAGGACCCGAATTCGCTGACCACCGTGCAGGCGCAGGCGCGCGCGGCGCTGACCGAGATGGCGCATCTGCTGAACACGCAGCATGCCGGCGAGTACCTCTTCGGCGGCACGGACCTCGCGCATCCGCCCATCCCCGATCCCGACCGGCTGGCGACGGGCCAGATGGCGCAGGACATCGCGGCGGCGATCGGCAATCTCGCCGCGACGGATGCCGCCACGGTCTCGGCCGCGACGCGCGGCATCGCGCAGAGCACGGCCGCTGGCGTCACGCCCTTCTCCGCCTTCCTGACTGCCGACGAGACGCTGCCGGCCGCCAATCGCGAGGCGCGGCGCGGCGTGCCTTCGGCCGATGGCGAGATCATCGGCTACGGCATCAAGGCCAATGCCAATGCGGAGGCGGTGAGCTCCGGCGAGACCACGGGGAGCTGGGCGCGCGACATGATGCGCAACCTGATGAGCCTCTCCGCGCTGACGCCGGCGCAGATGGCCGCCGATCCCCTGGAGTTCGACCGGCTGGTGACGACGATCCGCGACGGCTTCGGCGCGGCCGAGGCGTCGCTGGCCGAGGAGGCCGGCGCGCTCGGCCATGTCGAGGCCCGGATGGAATCGGCCCAGAAGCGGCACGATCAGCTCTCGACGGTGCTGGAGGGCCAGCTCTCCGACATCCAGTATGTCGACATGGCCGAGACGCTCTCGCTGCTGCAGGCCACCAAGACGACGCTGGATGCGAGCTACCGCGCCATCGGCTCGCTGAGCGACCTCAACCTCGCGAATTTCCTGCGATGACCGCCGACATCATCGATCTTCAAGCGGCGTTAACCTCACTGCGCGAGGATGCAGCGGCGGCGGGAAGCACCCCGTCGCCGGAGGCACGGCCCGGCGCCAGGACGGCGCTCGCCGGTCGCAGCTGCGGCGCGCCTTCCGGACCAGATCTGAAGGGGAACAAGATGTCCACGCTCGTGTTGGAACTGCGCCAGGGCGACCTCATGGTGGTGAACGGCGCGCCGATCCGCTTCCGCAACCGGACGCGCATCGAGCTGGCGGCCAAGGCCCGCTTCCTGTTCGGCAAGCAGATCATGGCGCCGGACGGCGCGAACACGCCGGCGCGGCGCATCTATTTCGCGCTGCAGACCGCCTATATCGGCGGCGACGAGGAGCGCGAGCCCGGCCTCTCCGCCGCGCGCCGGCTGATCGCCGAGTTCATCGAGGCCACGACCTCGCCCACCGTGCGGGAGATGCTGGCCCGCTCGCTGGAGGCGGCGGAGGCGGATGACTGCTACCTCGCGCTGAAGATCGCGCGGCGCGTGATGCGTCACGAGGAGGAGGTGCTGGGCCTGCCGCCGCTGCCGGCGCCGCGGCGGGACCTGCCAGAGGCCAGCCATGGGTGATGTGGGCGGCGCCATCGCGGCGCTGCGGCGCGCGCTCCAGCCCGGCGAGGAGACGAAGGCGCTCGCGCGCATCGCCACCGAGCCGATGCAGAAGCGCGCCATGGACCAGTTCCGGAAGGCCGTGGAGAAGGCGCCGGACATCAGGACGGCGCTGAAGGATCCGCGCGTGCTGCAGGTGGTCACCACCGCGCTCGGCATCCCCGATGGCGCGACCCAGCCAGGCCTCGCCATCCAGGCGCTGCTCTCCGATCCGAAGGACACGAAGAGCCTGGTGAACCGGCTCTCCGACACGCGCTGGAAGGCGGCGGCGGAGGCGCTGCAGCTCGGCGCCAAGGGCATCGACGCGTTGCGCGATCCGAAGGTCCAGGCGACACTGCAGGAGGGTCTGCAGCGCGCGCGCTGGCAGGACGACCTGGAGGCGAAGCAGACCGGGCTCGGCGACGCGATCGTCTTCCAGGACCGCGCGGCGGCGGTGGACGGCAATGTCTATGCGGTGCTGGGCGACCCCATCCTGCGGCGCGTCATCACCGGCGCGCTGGGCCTGCCTGAATCGATAGCGGTGCAGCCCGTGGAGACACAGGCGCGCGCCGTGGAGGCGCGGCTCAAGCTCGACAAGCTGAGCAATCCGAAGGAGGTGCAGCGCCTCGCCGAGCGCTACCTCGCAAATGTCGCGATGAACGAGGCGGACACGAGCGCCCCCAACGCGCTCGCGATGTTCGGCTGGTCCGGCGGCTTCAGCGTTTGATGATGGGCGGGCAGGCGGCCTGCGATTCACATTCCGGCCGGTCGCGTTGCGGCCTCTCACTCCGAAGCTCTAGCATCGGGCCAATGCGGCAACGCCAAGGAATGGGACGGGGATGGTCTGATGCCGGTGTATGAAAGCGGGGGGGTGCGCATCCATTACGAGGAAGCCGGGACGGGCCTGCCGTTGCTCGTGCTCCCGGGCGGCGGCCTGAACGCCACCATGGAGTATGCGACCCGGAAGGCGCCGTTCAACGCCCTGGAAGAGTTCAGCGCCGAGTACCGCTGCATCACGATGGACCTGCGCAACGCCCAGGGTGGCGGCTCATCGGGCCCCCTGGACGTCGACCGGCCCTGGGACGCCTATACCGACGATCACCTCGCCCTCATGGATCACCTCGGCGTCGGGAAGTTCATGGTGATGGGTTTCTGCATCGGCGGCCCCCTCGCGTGGAACCTGCTGCGACGCGCCCCGGACCGCGTCGTCGCGGCGGTGATGGCACAGCCGAGCGGCTTTCGCCCGGAGATGCCGGAGCTGTTCTACGACAACAACATGGCGAACTGGGGCCCCGCCCTGTGCGCGCGCCGGCCCGAGATCACCATGGATGGGGTCAGCGCCTTCCTGACCCGGATGTACCGCACGAATCCGGATTTCGTCTTCACCGTGACACGGGATTTCGTGCGGAACTGCCGGACGCCGGTGCTGGTGCTCCCGGACGACATCCCCGCGCATCCCTACGCCGTCGCGATGGAGAGCGCGATGCTCGCGCCGAATTCCCAGGTGAGCCTGTATCCCTGGAAGGACCCCGTGGAACGGGTGGCCCTTGCCGTGCGCCATATCCGCAGCTTTCTTCAGGTGCATCGTCCGGCCTAGGGACGGCATCGGAACGGGAGGACGTGAATATGAAGGGTTGGCGCGCGCGGATCGGCTTTCTGGTGCCTCCCGGGAACCCGACGGTGGAGCCCGAGATGTACGGGCTCTGCCCGCCCGGGGTCTCGATGCACTTCACGCGCATGCACGCGGAAGGCCCGGCCGGGACCCATGCCGGGCAGGACGAGCGCAACCTCAGCCAGGTCGCCAGCCTGCCCGCCGCGGTGAAGCTGCTGGCCATGTTGTCGCCCGACGTCATCGTCCTGGCGCACACCGCGACGAGCTACACCCTGGGCCAGGAGCGCGAGGCGGCGCTGGTGGCGGAGATGGAGGCGCTGACCGGCGCCCGCTTCATCACCGCCTTCGGCAGCACGCTGGCGGCCCTGGAGGAGCTGGGCTGCCGGCGGGTCGCCTATGGGACACCCTATTCCGAGGCCACGACCCTGCAGGGCAGGCGGCATCTGGAAGCGCACGGCATCGAGGTGGTGAGCCACGGCATGCTGGAGAACGTGCGCAACATCTACGAGGAGAACGAGGAGCGCGCCTATGCCATCGCCCGCGCCGTCGATCGGCCGGAGGCGGATGCGGTGTTCCTCAGCGGCACCGGCATGCCGACGATATCAGCCTTGCAGACCCTGGAGGATGATCTGGGCAAGCCGGTGGTCTCGGCGGCCTCCGCCATGGCGTGGAACGCGCTGCGCCTCGCCGGCGTGAGGCACGGCCGGCCGGGCCATGGCCGATTGCTCGCGTGACCTCCTCAACCGGCCCCTGAGGCATCGAGCTTCAGCCCGATGCGCTGCGCGAGGCGGTAGGCCTCCAGCTCCGGCTCGCTCGGCACGCTGCGCTGGACCTGGTCCGAGCCGTTGCGGAACTCCATCACGACCACGCCGAGGGTCGGATCGAGCCGCATGCTGGGATTCGGCGGCGGCGGCACGGCGGCGGGCTGCGGCGCCTCCGGCACGGGCTGATGGGCGGGCGCGGCGGGACGGGGAGCCGTGGCGGCACCCACCGGAAGGATTGGGTTCATATACGGAATTCCCATCAGGCGGCTGTCCCAAAATCCATGGATTTGATTAACGCCTGATGAATCCCCGCCCAGGTTTGACGCGCTGCACAACTGCGCCGATCCTGCCTCTCCGTGACATTCCCGCCCTCGCTCCTCACCCAGCTCCTGACGCTTCTCGCGGCCATCGCCGGCGGCTTCCTCTTCTCCCTGCTGCACATCCCGCTGGCCTGGATGATCGGCGCCATGTTCGGCACGGCGGCGCTCTCCTGGCTGCGCCCGGTGAAGGTCCCGGTCGCGGCCCGGCCCGCCGCGCTCATCCTGATCGGCCTCGCCTTCGGGCAGACCTTCTCCGGCCCCGTGCTGGCAGCGCTGCTCGGCGAGCTGCCCGCCATCGTCATCGCGGCCTTCCTCTCCATCGGCGCCGGCATCGCGACCGTGCCGATCTTCACCCGCATGGCCGGGCTCGATGCGAACACCGGCTTCTTCTCCACCATCCCCGGCGGCATCGTGGTGATGGCGGTCCTGGCCCAGCGCGCCGGCGCGCCGATCCAGACCGTCACCCTGGCCCAGACCATGCGCGTGCTGGTGGTGGTGCTCATCATGCCGCCGCTGCTCACCGCCTTCGCGCCGCACGGCGACAGCGGCGCCTTCCTCGCGCCGCATATCCCCGTCGAGCCGCTGGCCCTGGCCGGCATGATCGTGGCGGGCTTCGCCGCGGCGCAGGGCATGCGGCGTCTGGGCCTCGCCAATCCCTGGATGATCGGGCCCTGCCTGCTCGCCATCATCGCGGCGGCTTTCGACCTCCTGCCCTCGGGCGTGCCGCAATGGATGGTCAATGCCGCGCAGATCGGCATGGGCTCGACCCTCGGCCAGCGGATGACGCTCGAGTTCCTGCTGAGCTCGCGGCGTCTGATGCACGCCTCCATCCTCTCCTCCATCGCACTCTGCGCGGGCTGCACGGCGATGGCCGTGGGGCTTGCCTGGATCGCCGACCTGCCCACGGGCGCCGTCATGATCGGCATGGCGCCGGGCGGCATGCCGGAAATGGGCGTCACGGCCCGGACGCTCGGCGTCGCGGTGCCGCTCGTCCTGAGCTTTCACCTCGCGCGCACGCTGATGTGCAACTTCCTGCTGGGGTCGATCTTCAAGCTCCTCGTCCGACTCCGTCTGTTCACGGCGAGCCCCGCGGCGTAGCCTTTCATCCGGAGAGGGAGACGAACCATGCCGGATGACAGCGCGACCGCCGCTCAGATCACCACCACCCTGCCGCTCAACGGCCTCCGCGTCCTCGACCTGACGCTGGCCCGGGCCGGACCCACCTGCGTGCGCCACCTGGCCGACTGGGGCGCCGACATCATCCGCGTCGAGCCGCCCGTCGCCAATGACGGCATGAGCGGCGCGCGCGACGGCTTCGACTTCACCAACCTGCACCGCAACAAGCGCTGCATCGCGCTCGACCTCAAGACGCCCGAGGGCCACGCCGCCTTCCTGAAGCTGGCCGAGACCGCCGACGTCGTGGTCGAGAACATGCGCATGCAGGTCAAGTTCCGGCTGAAGGTGGATTACGAGACACTCTCGGCCATCAACCCGCGGCTGGTCTATGCGAGCATCTCCGGCTTCGGGCAGACCGGGCCCTATTCGACGCGCGGCGGCGTGGACCAGATCGCGCAGGGCCTCGGCGGCCTCATGTCCATCACCGGCGAGAAGGGCCGCGGGCCGATGCGTGTCGGCATCCCGATCGACGACCTGACGGCCGGCAACCTGCTGGCGCTGGGCGTGATGATGGCGCTGTTCGAGCGCGAGAAGACCGGCAAGGGCCGCTGGGTCCACACCAGCCTGCTGGAGGCGCAGGTCTTCATGCTCGACTTCCAGGCCACGCGCTGGCTGCAGAAGGGCGAGATCGCGGGCCAGGCGGGCAACGACCATCCGGTGAACACGCCGATGGGCGTGTTCCCCTCCTCCGACAAGCCGATCAACATCGCGGCGTCCTCGCCCAAGCTCTGGGCCGTCTTCTGCCGCGCCGTGGGCAAGGAGGAGTGGCTGGAGAAGCCGGAGTGGAAGACCTCGGAGGACCGGACGAAGCGCCGCGCCGAGGTCAATGCCGCTGTCGCCGAAGTCACCAGCCAGCAGCCTTCCGAGTATTGGATCGCGAAGCTGGAGGAGGTCGGGATCCCCTGCGGTCCCGTCAACAACATCCAGGAGGTCTTCGAGGACCCGCAGGTCGAGCATCTGGACATGGTCTGGAAGGTGCCGCATGCGAGGATGGGAACGGCGGGCGTGGTGCGCACGCCGATCAACATCGAGGGGCTGAAGCCCGGCATCCGGCGTTCCGTGCCGGGGCTCGGCGAGCACTCGGAGGAGATCCTGGCGGAAGCCGGGCTGACCAGCGACGAGATTGCCGCCCTGCGCGCGGCGAAGGCTTTGGGAGCATGATGCGATGACCGAGACGAGCTACGCGGACGGGAAGATCCTCGCGCGCAAGGAGGGCGGCGTGGGCACCGTGGTGTTCAACCAGCCCGAGAAGCGCAACGCGATGAGCATCGCGATGTGGGACGGCATGGCCGAGGCGCTGGACCTCTTCGAGGCCGACCCGGCGATTCGCTGCGTCGTGCTGGAGGGGGCCGGCGGCAAGGCCTTCGTCTCGGGCGCCGACATCAGCCAGTTCGAGAAGAACCGCTCGGATGCCGAGGCCCAGAAACATTATAACGAGAAGACCAGCCACGGCCGGAAGCGGCTGCTGGAGTTCTCCAAGCCGGTGATCGCGAAGATCCAGGGCTTCTGCATGGGCGGCGGCCTCGGCATTGCCATGTCCTGCGACATGCGCATCGCCGGTACGGGCAGCGAGTTCGGCATTCCCGCGGCCAAGCTCGGCATCGCCTACGGCTTCGACATGGTGGGCAACCTGGTGAACCTGGTCGGCCCGGCCCAGGCGCACTTCATCCTGATGACCGGCGGCCGCATCCCCGCCGAGGAGGCCGAGCGCATGGGCCTCATCAACAAGCTCTACCCGGCCGAGACGCTGGACGCCGAGGTCGCGAAGATCACCTCGACCATCGCGGTGAATGCGCCGCTCTCGCTGCTGGCCAACAAGCGCACGGTGCGTGCGGTGCTGTCCGACGCCGCGGCCCGGGACATGGCGGCCATCGAGGCGGCCCAGAGCGCCTGCTTCGACAGTTCCGACTACCGCGAAGGCCGCCGCGCCTTCATGGAGAAGCGCAAGCCCGTCTTTACCGGGGCGTAATGCAACCGAGGGTGGTCCGGAGCCACCCATCGCGGGCGAAATCCTTCCTCGGCGCGGGTTACGCGCCGCGAGCAAAACATTTCACTGGATTCATGCGCGCAGGACGCTAGCTTCCGCGCGTGGCCGGTTTCGCTTCGGGTCGGTCGAACAAGGAAAAATCGTTTGGACGGCCCTGCGCACACTCCGACCGACCTGCACGACGAGCATCTGGCGCCCATCTCGCGCATCGTCACCGAGGTGGCCGCCCAGTTTCCCGGGGCCCGCATCACGCTGGGCGAGATGGGTGAAGCCTTCGGGGACCGCGCCTTCGGCCTGCTGATCCTGCTGCTCTGCTTGCCCTCGCTGCTGCCCGGCATGGCGTCGGTCTTCGGCATCCCCATGCTGATCCTGGGCCTCCAGATGGGCCTGGGCCGCCGCGAGCCGAAGCTGCCGCGCTTCATCGCGCGCCAGTCGATCAAGCGCGAGGACCTGCTGCGGCTGGCTGGCGCCTCCTCCAGATGGCTCAAGCACATCGAGCGCTTCGTGAAGCCGCGCGAGGGCTTTTTCATCAGCCCCCTGGGCGACCGGCTGGTGGGATGGCTGACCGTCTACACGGCGGCGATGCTCATCCTCCCCGGCCCGGGCACCAACGGGCCGCCGGCCTTCGGCACCATCGTGATGGCGCTGGGCGTGGTGGAGGCGGACAGCCGCGTGGTGGGCATCGGCGTGGGGCTGACCATCCTGGGCTGCCTCTTCGCCACCTGCGTGCTCGGCGCGCTGGTCTGGATGGGCATCCACGCGGTCGGCTGGATCTTCTGAACCTACCCGATCAGCGCGCGCAGTTTCGCCCGGATCTGTCCAAGCTCCGCCGGGGTCACCCGCCCCTTGCGGGTTGCTCGCCTGGCCTGCCAGTGAGGCTCTTCACCTGATCCGCCAGCGCCACGCTCGCAGGAGAGCCGGTGATCGGCACCTCGAAGGGATAGTCCTTGATCCTGATCGTCAGCGGACAGCAGATCATCAACGAGGTCCTGCCATTGTACGCGGCGGGACTCAGCACCACCGCCGGGCGGTGTCCGGCCTGCTCGTGGCCCGCCTGAGGATCGAATTGCAGCCAGACGATATCCCCGGCATCCGGCACATAGGAGGGTGGCCCCACCAAGCCTCACGACCGACCGGGGCGCCAAAATCCACGGGGTCGTGGCGGTTCGTGTCCGTGATGCCGTCGACCAGGGCCGCGAGGTCGAACACATCCTCCCTCACCGGCTCGATGACGATCCGGCCGTCCTCCTCGCGGATTTCCACGGCCTGATCCACTGAGAGATGGGCTGCCGCCATGACGGAGGCCGGAATTCGCACCGAGGCGCTGTTGCCCCATTTCTTCACCAGAACCTTCATGATGCCCCCTCCGCGCCGACGGGGCATCGATCTAGCCGGTTCACGCTCAATGTCTCAACATTGTCGATACAGGACGCTACGCCCGCCAGCGACGGTGCATCCAGAGCCACTGCCCCGGCGTCTCCCGCACCCAGCCCTCGATGACCTGGTTCACCAGCGCCGTGCTGGCCTCCACGTCGATCTGCCCCTTGGCGTCGCGCGGCAGCTCCAGCGGCTCGGTGAACTCCAGCCGGAAGCGGTTGCCCGGCAGGCGGATGGCCCGCAGCCCGTGCACCGGCGCCCCGAAGCGCTTCGCCAGCCGGGCAAGAAACGGGTTCGCCGCCACCGGATGGCCGAAGAAGGGCACGCGCGGCCCGCGGCCGAAGCGCTGATCCACCAGCATGCCCAGCGTCAGCCCCTGGTCCAGCGCCTCCGCCATGCGGATGGGCGCCGTCATCCCGGCCGCGATCAGCCGGCCCATGATGGGCTCGCGCATGGCCACGATGTCGGCCGCGACGAAGGGGTTGTTGGGCGTGCGGTAGAGGATCGCCGCCGGCTGGCCGAGCTTGAAGGCCGCCACCGCCGGCAGCTCCCAGTTCCCGAGATGCGCGGCGAAGACGAGCGCCGGCCTCCCTGACAGCCGCAGCGCCTCGAAGCGGGCATGGGTGGCCTCGTCGGCCTCGACGCGGCCGCCGTCGACGTCGAAGAGCGCCTCCAGATGCGGGTACTCGCAGACGGTACGGCCGAGATTCGCCCAGGCCTCGCGGGCGATGGCGAGCCGCTCCGCCTCGGTCTTCTCCGGGAAGGCAAGACGGAGGTTCTCCATCGTGTGCCGGTGGTTGCGTGTCCAGACGCCGACCCGCGGCCCGGCCCAGGCGCCCAGGTTGGAGGCGCGGTCCGGCCCCAGCGCCCGCAGCGCCGCGAAGATCAGCCGCACGAGCTGCGCGACCGCCCATTCCCCAATGGTCTGCAGCCGCTTCACAGCTTGATGACGATCTTCCCGAAGACGTTCCGCGCCTCAAGCCGCGCCAGGCCCTCCTGGAAGCGTTCGGCGTCCAGCACCGTGTCGATCACAGGGCGGATGCCCTGGGCCATCTTGGCCAGCCCCTCGCCGATGTTCCGGATGGTCGAGCCGAAGCTGCCCTGGATCTTCAGTTGGCGCTGGAAGATCATCATGAGGTTGGTCTCGGCCGAGACGCCGCTGGTGCTGCCGCAGGTGACGAGACGCCCGCCCATCTTCATCGAGAGCAGCGAGCCGGCCCAGGTGGCCGCGCCCACATGCTCGAAGACCACGTCCACGCCGCGCTTGTTGGTGACGCGGCGGGCGACGCTCTCGAAGCGGTCCGTGTTGTAGTTCACCACGTGGTCGACGCCGAGCGCGCGGGCCTTCACGGCCTTGGCCTCGTCGCCCACCGTGCCGATCACTGTGCAGCCGATGGCCTTGGCCATGCGCACCGCGATGGTCCCGATGCCCGAGCCGGCCGCATGCACCAGCACCGTCTCGCCCGGCTCCAGCTTGGCATTGTCGAAGAGCATGTGCTGCACGGTCGAATAGGTGATGCCGGCGCAGGCCGCGTCCTCCACCGTCACGCCGGGCGGCACCCGCACGACCTGGCGTGCCGGGACATTGATGAGCCCGCGCGCGAAGCCGTCCACATGGAAGCCGCGGACGCCGGCGACGTTCTCGCAGAGGTTGTCGCGCCCCGCGCGGCACTCCTTGCACTGGCCGCAGGTCAGGCCGCCATAGGGCACGACCATCTGGCCCTGGGCAAAGCCGGTGACGCCGGAACCGATCGCCGCCACGTCGCCCACGCCCTCGGCGCCGACGCTGATCGGCAGGGTCCGCTTGGCGAAGGCCATGCCCCGCCAGCCCCAGACGTCGATGTGGTTGAGAGCGACCGCGCGCATGGCGATCTGGACCTCGCCGGGGCCGGGAGGCGGCGGCGGGTCGATCTCCATGAGGCGGAGGTCACGGTCGGCCAGGAGCTGAAGGGCGCGCATGAGCCGCGCAGTAGCAGGGTTCCGGGCGAGGCCCAAGCGGCAGGCCGTGCCTGGCTTGCGCAGACGTGCGCCGCGTGGGTTCATCGAGCCATCAGGAATCGCGCTCCGCCGAGAGCTGCGATCGGGGAGGATGCGGCAGCATGCGGAGCTACGACTACATCGTGGTCGGTGCGGGATCGGCCGGGGCAGTGGTGGCGAACCGGCTGTCCGCCGATCCGCGCCACAGGGTGCTGCTGCTGGAGGCCGGACCCGCCAGCCACCCCTGGTCGCGCATCCCCGTCGGCTACGCGAAGCTCATCACCAACCCCGCGGTCAACTGGCTCTACAGCGGCGAGCCCGAGGCCAGCACCAAGGGCCGCCGCCTGCCCGTGCCGCGCGGGCGGATGCTGGGCGGATCGAGCGCGATCAACGGCCTCGCCTTCGTGCGCGGCCAGGCCCAGGACTTCGACACCTGGGCGCAGATGGGCAATGCGGGCTGGAGCTACGCGGACGTGCTGCCTTTCTTCAAGCGCATGGAGCGTTACGAGGGCGGCGGCGACGACGCCTTCCGCGGCCGCGAGGGCCCGCTCCGCGTCACCGACCCGCCGCCGCGCGATCCGCTCTATGCGGCGGTGATCCGCGCCGCCGGCGAGGTCGGGATTCCGCACAACCCCGACTACAACGGCGCCCGGCAGGACGGCATCGCCATGAGCCAGGCGACGATCGCCTCGCGCCGCCGGATGAGCACGGCGGCGTGCTACCTGGAGCCCATCCGCAAGCGCCTCAACCTGGATATCGAGACCGGCGCGCTGACGGAATCGCTGCTCTTCGAGGGAAGCCGTTGCACCGGCGTGCGCTACACGGCGGCGGGTGTCTCGCAGGAGGCGCTGGCGGGGCGCGAGGTGGTTGTCTGCGGCGGCTCCATCAACTCACCGCAGCTGCTGGAGCTCTCGGGCATCGGCCAGCCCGACCGGCTGCGCGCCCTGGGGATCGAGCCGCGCCACGCGCTGCCCGGCGTCGGCGAGAACCTGCGCGATCATTATGCGCCGCGCACCCGCTGGGCGGTCGGCGCCAAGGGCTGGACCTTCAACGATCGGGGACGCGGCCTAGGCCTCGTGCACCAGGCGCTGCGCTATGCGCTGTTCGGCGATGGCCTGCTCGCCATGGTGGGCGCACCGCTGCGCGCCTTCGTCCGGTCGCGCGAGGGGCTGGAGGCGCCGGATGTCCTGCTCGGCTGGGTGCCGATGCTGACCGAGCCCACTCCGAAAGGGCCAAGGATCGCGAGGCGGTCGGGCATGACCTGCTACGCGCATCCCATGCGCCCAGAGAGCAGGGGCCACATCCACATCACCTCGGCCGATCCGCGCCAGCCGCCGGCGATCACCTTCAACTTCCTGTCCTCGCCCGTCGATGCGGAGCTGACGGTGCGGGCCATCCGGATCGCGCGCTCCGTGATGACCGCGCCGGCGATGGCGCCGCTCGATCTCACCGAGATGGCGCCGGGCCCCGCGCGGCAGACGGATGACGAGATCCTGGACTGGGTGCGCGCGGCCGGTGAGACCACCTACCACCCCGTCGGCACCTGCCGGATGGGCCAGGATGCCATGGCCGTGGTGGATGCCCGGCTAAGGGTGCACGGCATCGCGGGCCTGCGCGTGGCCGATGCCTCGATCATGCCGACGCTAACCTCGGGCAACACCAACGCGCCGACCATCATGATCGGCGAGAAGGCGGCAGCGATGATTCTGGAGGACGCCGTCTGACGATGGGTGAAAGCCGGCGGGTAGCTGCGCAGTCGTTTCCCAGGGTACCATGTCGGCGCCGGTGCCGGGATTTCAGCACGTCCATCGTCATCATATTGATCAACGATAGGGCGACACAGACTGGCACCTATGGAGCCCGTAGCTTGCGTTCGGTCCTTGTCGATCGTAAAGCCGTGGCGACGTAAGTTTCTATTTTGTTCTTGAATTTTTTCCTAGGAAATGCGATACTCTCGCCCGAACAGTCGAGGTGTCGATATGGCTGCGCTCACCCCAACCAGCATTCCCTCAAGAAACGCGATTTCTCGGAGTTCGGTTTTTTCGGCGACGCAAAGACCTGCGACAGCAAAAAATTTTATCTATAATCACAACAACGACATCGTCCAAGTACGCGCTTACACCAGGAGCGTGGACGGGAAAATAATCCAAGTCTCAGCCCACACGCGCAGTGACCCCCAGGAGGTGATGGGGGCTCACGAGGCGAGGTTGTTAGCTCAGCGGAAAGAATTGCTTATACACGCACCGCAGCCTGCGACGCTCAACTTGAGCGCGATCAGGCCATTTGTCGAACACGTATCACGACATCAGCGAGGCAGTCCTGCTGGCAAAGCGCCTTCGAGCGATTTGTGCAATGTGGCCGCGGCGGTCACATCCCCCGTCTTATAATTGGCAGATAGAAGAGAGAATCAAAAATATGTCCGAATATAATCTGACAGATGTCATTGCCACTAGAATTCTTGAAGTCGATGGTCAGCCACGTTTCGAAATCAGGCTCTGGCGTCCAGTTTTAGCAAAAGAGGGGGATTGTTGGTTCTGTCACTATGAAATCAAAGGCCCTCAGACGAACCGAAAAGGCAAGTTTGGTGGAGAGGATTCTATGCAGGCTTTGGTAAACGCCCTCTATTGTGCTTCGGTCGAAACAGAAATATCCGCCGAAAACCAGGAGAGGCGTCTCTCCTGGTTTGGCGACACGACTAACTTCGGGCTTCCTTCACCGGTTTTTTCAAATCCGGAAGATAAATAGTAGATTTAGTTGAAGGGTAGACTCTCAGTCCAGCGCTTCCAGCACGCGTGGCGGCGACATGGGCAGCGCGTAAAACCGCTTGCCCAGCGCATTCGCCACGGCATTCGCCACGGCGGCCAGCGGCGGCACCAGCGGCACCTCGCCCACGCCGCGCACGCCCTGCGGGTGCTTCGGGTTCGGCACCTCGATCATGACCGTGTCGAGCATCGGCAGGTCGGAGCAGACCGGCATCCGGTAGTCGAGGAAGCTCGCGTTATCGACCTTGCCGTTCTTGTCGTAGAGGTACTCCTCGCTGAGCGCCCAGCCGATGCCCTGCGCCGCACCGCCCTGCATCTGGCCCTCGACATAGGCCGGATGCACGGCACGGCCGACATCCTGGAACGAGGTGTAGCGCAGCACGCGCACGATCCCGAGGTCGGGGTCGACCTCGACGTCGCAGACATGGGTGGCAAAGCCGCCCTCGGCGCCCTGGGTGTTCTGCTGCACGCCGGCGCCGATGGGACCGCCGGTCTCGCTCGCCTTGGCCGCGAGCTGCGCGAGGCTGAGCGCGGGAAACTTGCCGGCGTTCTCGCCGGCCGGCTTCGCCTCGCCATCCTCCCAGACCACCGCCTCCGGATCGATCTTCCAGAGCTTCGCCGCGCGCTCGCACAGCGTCTTGATCACCTTCTCCGTCGACTGCGTCACCACCATCGCCGAGGCGAAGAGCACACGGCTGCCGCCGGTCAGGTTGGAATAGCCGATCGTCGCCGTGTCGCCGATGAGGACGGAAACGCGGTTGTAGTCGATGCCCAGCAGCTCCGCCGTGATATTGGCGATCGAGGCGCGCGAGCCGCCGATATCCGGATGGCCCGTGGTCACCACGACATTGCCGTCCTCGGTGATGTTCACCTGCGCGCTGCTCTCACCGCCGGCGTTGAACCAGAAGCCGCTGGCCACGCCGCGGCCCTGCAGCTTGCCGAGCGGCGCCTTGTAGTGCGGGTGCGCCATCGCGGCCTCGATCGTGTCGATGAAGCCGATGACCGGGAAGACCGGCCCATGCGCCGCCTTGGTGCCCTGCTTCGCCGCGTTCTTCAGCCGCAGCTCGAGCGGGTCCATCTTCAGCGCCTCGGCCACCTCGTCGAGCACGCATTCGGCTGCATAGGCGCCGATCGGCGCGCCAGGCGCGCGATAGGCCGCGACCTTCGAGCGGTTGGATACCACGTCGAAGCCCGTGGAGAGCACGTTCGGGATGTCGTAGGGCGCGAAGGCGCAGCCGGCCGCGCCGCGGATCGGCGAGCCCGGCAGCGCGCCGGCCTGGAGATAGAAGGTCCCCTGCGCTGCGACGATCTTGCCGTCCTTCGTCGCGCCGATCTTGACGGTGCTCATCGAACCCGAGGTCGGGCCGGAGGCCCGAAAGACCTCCTCGCGCGTCATGACCATCTTCACCGGGCGGCCGGTCTTCTTCGCCAGGATCGTGGCGACCGGCTCCAGGTAGATGATGGTCTTGCCGCCGAAGCCGCCGCCGATCTCTGCGGGGATCGCGCGGATGTCGCTCTGCGGGATGCCCGTCAGCAGCGAGGTCATGGCGCGCACCATGAACTGGCCCTGGCTGGAGCTCCAGATCACCGCCTTGCCGTCGACAACGCTGACCAGGCAGGAATGCGGCTCGATATAGCCCTGGTGCACCGGGCGCGTGTTGAAGCTGCGCTCGACGATCACGTCGGCCTGGGCGAAGCCGGCATCGACGTCACCGAGCTTGTGCTCCAGCTTGCCGGCGATGTTGGAGGGCTTGCCCTCGAAGGAGAGGAAATCGTGCAGGATCGGCGCATCCGGCTTGATCGCGTCCTCGATCTCGATGACGTGCGGCAGCACCTCGTACTCGACCTCGATGAGCTTGCAGGCCTCGGCCGCAATGGCCTCGCTCATGGCGGCGACGGCCGCGATCGGATGGCCGTGGAACAGCGCCTTCTCGCGCGCCATGACGTTGCGGCACATCCAGCGCATGTCCTGGATGCCGAGCATCACGGACTTGTCGAGCGGGAACTCCACGATGTCCTTGTGGGTCACCACGCCCTTCACGCCCGGCAGCTTCTCCGCCTTCGAGGTGTCGATGGACTTGATGATGGCGTGCGCATGCGGGCTGCGGAGCACCTTGCCCCAGATCATCCCGGGCATGCTGGTGTCGCTGGAATAGGAGGCGCGGCCCGTGACCTTGTCGGCGCCATCCGGGCGGATGGTGCGCTGGCCGATCCACTTGTTGTTGATGACGTTCATCAGGCGGACTCCCTCATCTCAGCGGCGGTTTCCAGGACGGCGCGGACGATCTTGTCGTAGCCGGTGCAGCGGCAGAGGTTGCCGGCGAGCCAGAAGCGCACCTCCGTCTCGGTCGGATCGGGATTGCGCTCCAGCAGCGAGCGCGCGGCCATGAGCACGCCTGGCGTGCAGATGCCGCACTGGAGCGCCGCCATCTCGAGGAACTTTTGCTGCAGCGGGTGCAGCTCCTCGCCGGCCATGCCCTCGATCGTCGCGATCGACTTGCCCTCGGCCTCGGCGGCGAGCGTCAGGCAGGAGCAGACCAGCCGCCCGTCCAGCAGGATGGAGCAGGCGCCGCAATCGCCGGTGCCGCAGCCCTCCTTGGTGCCGGTCAGGCCCAAGGTGACGCGCAGCGCGTCCAGCAGGCTCTGGTGCGGGTCGCAGAGGAATTCCTCCGGCTCGCCGTTGATGGTGGTGGCGACATGCATCTTGGCCATGGCTCAGACCCTCCCGGCGCGTTCGGCGGCGATGGCGGTGGTGCGCTTCAGCAGCACCCCGGCCACCTTGGTGCGGTAGACGATGGTCCCGCGCTTGTCGTTGATGGGCTTGCAGGCGGCGCTGCAGGCGGCGGCCGCGGCGTCCAGCGCCGCATCCTCCAGCTTGGAGCCGATCAGCGCCTTGGCCGCATCGGCGACCAGCAGCACGGTCGGCGCCACGGCGCCGAGGCCCACGCGAGCCGCCTTCACCACGCCGTTCTCCAGCGTCAGGCTGACGCCGACGCCCACCACCGCGATGTCCATCTCGGTCCGCGGGATCATGCGCAGATAGGCGTCGCTGGAGCCCTTCGGCCGCGGCGGCAAGGTGAAGCTGACCAGGATCTCGCCCGGGGTGAGGTTGAGGCGCCCCGGCCCGGCCGGCACGGCCTCGACCGGCAGCGTGCGGCGGCCGTTCGGACCCTGGATGGTGACCACCGCCCCGGCCGCGACCATGGCCGGCACGCTGTCGCCGGCCGGCGAGCCGTTGCACAGATTGCCGCCCGGCGAGGCGCGGCCCTGCACCTGAGTGGAGCCGATGAGGTTGATGGCCTCCAGCACGCCGGGCCAGACCTTCCCGAAGCGCGGATGCTCCGCCAGCTCCGCGCCGGAGACCGCGGCGCCGATCACGAAGCCGCCATCGGCGGTCTCCTCGATGGCCATGGTCTCGGCAATCTTCTTGATGTCGATGATCGTGCCGGGGCGGACGACGCCGGAGCGCATCTGCACCAGAAGGTCGGTCCCGCCGGCCAGGATGCGCGCGGCGCCCGCGGCGGCGGCATAGGCCCCGACGGCCTCGTCGAGCGTCTGAGGGGCGATGTATCGGATCTCTGTCATTCTTGTTTCCGCAATCGTTTCCGGTCCCGGCGGATCCCGTTGGATCGGGATGCAGCCCGTCTTCGGAAACGCTACGCTCGCGAGGAGAGGCAGAACAGCCCCTAATTGTCGCGATCTACCGTTATAATCTATTGTGCATAACGAAAGTTAGGGAGGCTAAGAGCGATCGGGCGGCCAAGTCTTCAGGGCCGCGCAGAGCCCTCTCAACTCAGGCTGGCGGCCGCCAACGCCGCGAAGGCCCGGGCACGGTGGCTGTGCCGCGCCTTTTGCTCCGGCGTCATCTCGCCGAAGGTCAGCGACTTGCCTTCCGGGACGAACATCGGGTCGTAGCCGAAGCCGTTTTCCCCGCGCGGCGGGGCGACCCAACATCCCTCCACCCTACCCTCGAAGGATTCCGTGTGCCCGTCCGGCCAGGCCAGGACCAGCACGGCCACGAAGGCGCAGCGCCGGTCCGCGCTGCCGTCTTCGGCCGCGATCCGTGCCATCGCCGAGGGATAGTCGCGCGAGCCGTCCGGGCGCATGGCCCAGTCGGCGGTGCGCACACCGGGCCGGCCGCCCAGCGCCGTGACCTCGATGCCGCTGTCGTCGGCCAGCGCCGGCAGCCCCGTGGCCGCCGTCGCCGCCAGCGCCTTGATGGTGGCGTTGGCGATGAAGGTGTCGCCCGTCTCCTCCGGCTCCGGCAGGCCGAGCGCGCCGGCCGAGACCAGCTCCATCCCGTAGGGCGCCAGCAGCCCACCGAACTCGCGCAGCTTGCCGGCGTTGTGGCTGGCCAGGACGAGCTTGCCGGGCGCCAGCTTTCTCACATGTTCGGGCGGCCGATTCACGGCTCCGGTGCTCGTGGCCTGCGGCCCCTCCGCCCTCCGCCGATCGGTCACAGCCCGACAGCTTCCTTCTGCTTCGCCACCAGCGCCGCCACGCCGTCGCGCGCCAGGTCGAGCATCGCCAGGAACTGCGCCTCGCTGAAGGGCGCGCCCTCGGCCGTGGCCTGCACCTCGACGAGATGGCCCGCCCCGGTCAGCACGAAGTTGGCGTCTGCATCGGCCGCGCTGTCCTCGGCATAGTCGAGGTCCAGGATCGCCTCGCCGCCCGCGATGCCGCAGGAAACGGCCGCCACATGGTCCGTCAGCGGGATCGCCTTCATGATGTTGTTGCTCACGCAGTGCTGGAAGGCCAGCCGCAGCGCCACCCAGGCGCCGGTGATGGCGGCGCAGCGCGTGCCGGCATCGGCGTTGATCACGTCGCAATCCAGCGTGATCGTCATCTCGCCCATCGCCTTGCGGTCCACCACGGCGCGCAGGCTGCGGCCGATGAGGCGCTGGATCTCCTGCGTCCGGCCCGACTGCTTGCCGCGCGCCGCCTCGCGGTCGCCGCGGGTGTGGGTGGCACGGGGCAGCATGCCGTACTCGGCCGTCACCCAGCCCAGCCCCTGGTTGCGCATGAAGGGCGGCACCCGACCTTCCACGCTGGCGGCGCAGAGCACCTCGGTGTTGCCCATGCGGATCAGGCAGGAGCCTTCCGCATGCTTGGAGATGCCCGTCTCGATCGAGACGGAGCGCAGGGCGTCGGAAGCGCGGCCGGATGGGCGCATGTGCAGGATTCCTCGGGTTTTAGAGCCTGATCGCTTCAGATCGCTCGATCTGAAGCGTGAATCAGCCTCTCGGCAAATTGGCTAGACCCGGTTGGGTCCAGCCCGCGCAATAGCCGCAGGTGGCGGCCGCTGACCAGGGGTGCGCCAATCAATGGTTGACCCGGACCCCGGCGATACCCAAGCTGTCACGAGCGATGCACACCCCCTTGAAGTCACCCTTGTTCACGGTGCCCGGGATCGCCTCTAGCGCCCTCGATGCCCGATCCACCGCGGTCCTCCGCGAGCTGGTCGAGGTCTATGTCGCGACCGGCGAGCCCGTGGGGAGCCGTACGCTCTCGCGCCGCCTGCCCCTGAACCTCTCCCCCGCCTCCATCCGCAACGTCATGGCGGATCTGGAGGAGGCCGGCCTCCTCTACGCCCCCCACACCAGCGCCGGCCGCCTGCCGACGCAGCAGGGGCTGCGCCTCTTCGTCGACGGCCTGCTGGAATTCGGCGACCTCGGCGAGGAGGAGCGGGCGGAGATCACCGCCCGCTGCGCCGCCCATGGCCGTTCCCTGCAGGAGACATTGGCCGAGGCGGGACAGATGCTTTCGGGCCTCGCCGGCGCCGCCGGGCTGGTCATCGCCCCCAAGGGCGAGGCGCCGCTGCGCCATATCGAATTCGTGCCGCTGGGCCCTGGCCGGGCCCTCGTGGTCCTCGTCCAGGGCGACGGTCGCGTGGAGAACCGCGTCATCGAGGTGCCGGCCGAGCTGCCGCCCTCCGCGCTCGTCCAGGCCGGCAACTACCTCAACGCCCGCCTCGCCGGCCGCACGCTGGACGAGACCCGCGCCAACGTCACCGAGGAGATCGCGGCCAACCGCACCGCGCTCGATGCCCTGACGCAGCAGGTGATCGAGGCCGGGCTGGCCACCTGGGCGGGCGGGGGCAGCGGCTCGCTGATCCTGCGCGGCCAGGCGCGGCTGCTGCAGAACATGGAGAATCTCTCCGCCGTCTCCGAGATTCAGGCGCTGTTCGAGCGGCTGGAGGCCCAGGAGACCACCTTGAAGCTGCTGGAGCTCGCCCAGCGCGGCGAGGGCGTGCAGATCTTCATCGGCGCGGAAAGCGGGCTTTTTTCCTCCGCCGGCCTCTCCGTCGTGGTGGCGCCCTTCCGCAGCGGCCCCGCCGGCAGCAACCAGAGCATCGTGGGCGCGATCGGCGTGATCGGCCCCTCGCGGATCAACTATGGCCGGGTGATTCCCGTCGTGGACTACACGGCGCGCGTGATCGGCCGTTTGCTGGGTTGATCCGGCGTCATCGGACGATTACCTGACGAGCCATGAGCGATCCGCAGACCCCGAACCCGGCCGACCTCGCGCCGGACACCCCCGATGTGCCCCCGACGCCTGCATCCCCCCCTGGGCCCGAGGAGCGCATCGCCGCCCTCGAGGCCCAGCTCGCCGAGATGAAGGACCGCTGGCTCCGCGCCGAGGCGGAGATCCAGAACGTCCGCAACCGCGCCAAGGACGAGGTGGAGAAGGCCCGCAACTACGCCGTCCAGAAATTCGCGGGCGACGTGGTGGAGGCTTTCGAGAACCTGCACCGCGGCGTCACCATGCTGCCGCCGCCCGCCGAGGGCGAGCCCGAGATCATCGGCAAGATGCGCCAGGGCTTCGAGGGCGTGGAGCGCTTCCTGCTCCAGCGGATGGAGGTCAACGGCATCCACCGCAAGCCGGCGGAGGGACAGCCCTTCGACCCCGAGCTGCACCAAGCGATGAGCGAGGCCCCCGCGCCGGAAGGCGTGACGCCGGGCACGGTGCTGCAGGCCTGGTCGAGCGCCTGGACGCTGCATGGACGGTTGCTGAAGCCGGCCATGGTGGTCGTGGCGGGGAAGCCGGCCTGAGGGGCTCTACCCCTCAAACACCCCGGCGAATTCATTCAAGATCAAAGTCATAGGGTCCAGGGCCAAAGCCCTGGCGGGGCTTGGCCGCGAAGCGGAGACAACCGAGGGGCAGAGCCCCTCGCTTTTACTTCACGATCGCCTGGTACGCCGCCAGCGCCGCCATATCCAGCAGCTGGTTCACCCCTGCCCCCGTCGGCACGATCTGCGCCGGCTGGCGCAGCCCCATCAGGATCGGCCCGATCGTCGTCGCCGAGGTCAGGTGCGGCACGGCCTTGGTGAGGATATGCGCGGCGTGCAGCCCGGGCATCACCAGCACGTTGGCCGGCCCGGTGAGCCGGCAGAACGGATAGAGGTTCGCCCGCAGGTTCGCATCCAGCGCCACATCCGCGCCCATCTCGCCGTCATACTCGAAATCCACCCCCGCCGCGTCCAGCAGCTTCACCGCCTCGCGGAGGCTGCCGGGAATGCTGCCCTTCGGATCCCCGAAGGTGGAGAAGGAGAGGAAGGCCACGCGCGGCGTGAGCCCCATGCGCCGTGCCGTGGCCGCGCTGCGGATCGCGATCTCCGCCAGCGTCGCCGCGTCCGGCCGCTCATGGATCGCCGTATCGGCCACCAGCACCGTGCCGGAGCGCCGCGCGATCATCATGGTCAGGCCGAAGAGCACGCCGTCATGGTCCAGCGCCATGTTGAGGCCGTCGAGCGTCACCGAGTAGCTGCGCGTCTCGCCGGTGACGATCGCATCGGCGTCGCCCATCGCCAGCATGCAGGCGGCGAAGACGTTGCGGTCCAGGTTCACCAGCCGCTGGCAGTCGCGGAACAGGAAGCCGTCGCGCTGCTTGCGGGCGTAGAGCCACTCGGCATAGCGCCGGTTCTGCGAGGAAAGCCGGGCATTGTGGATCTCGATCCCGTCCGGCAGCCGCACGCCGAGTGCCGCGACCGTCCCGCTGATGCGCTCCTCCCGGCCGACCAGGATCGGATAGCCGTAGCCCGCATTGCGGAAGTTGATCGCAGCGCGGATGACGGTCTCGTCCTCGCCCTCGGCGAAGACCACGCGCTGCGGGTTCTCCCGCACGCGCTCGTGGATCGCCTCCAGCGCGTTCACCGCGACGTCGAGCCGGCTCGCCAGCTCGCGCCCATAGCGCTGGGTGTCGATCATCGGCTTGCGCGCGACGCCCGAGCGCACCGCGGCCTCCGCGACGGCGACCGGCACGCGGCTGATCAGCCGCGGGTCGAAGGCGTTGGGGATGATGTATTCCGGCCCGAAGACGAGCTGCTTGCCGGCGCCCGAGCGCGCCACCTCCTCCGGCACCTCCTCACGCGCCAGCCCGGCCAGCGCATGGGCCGCGGCGATCTTCATCGCGTCGTTGATGGTGCTGGCCCGCACGTCCAGCGCGCCGCGAAAGATGAAGGGGAAGCCCAGGACGTTGTTCACCTGGTTGGGATAGTCCGAGCGGCCCGTGGCGATGATGCAGTCCGGCCGCGCGGCCTTGGCCTCGTCCGGCGTGATCTCGGGGTCCGGATTGGCCATGGCGAAGATGATCGGCGCGGGCGCCATCGCCCGGAGCATCTCAGGCGTCAACGCGCCCTTCACCGAAAGGCCGAAGAAACAGTCCGCGCCCTCCAGCGCCTGGGTGAGCGTGCGCCGGTCGGTGTCGATCGCATGCGCCGATTTCCACTGGTTCATGCCCTCGGTGCGGCCGCGGTACACGACGCCCTTGGTGTCGCAGAGGATGACGTTCTGCGGGCTCACGCCCATGGCCTTCAGCAGTTCGGCGCAGGCGATGGCCGCCGCGCCGGCGCCGTTGATGACGAGCTTAGTCGTCTTAAGGTCGCGGCCCGTCAGATGGGCGGCGTTGATGAGGCCGGCCGCCGCGACGATCGCCGTTCCGTGCTGGTCGTCGTGGAAAACGGGGATGTCCATCAGCTCGCGGAGTCGGCTTTCGATGACGAAGCATTCCGGCGCCTTGATATCCTCGAGGTTGATTCCGCCGAAGCTCGGGCCGAGGAACCGGACGCAGTTCACGAACTCGTCCACGTCCTCCGTGTTGAGGCAGAGGTCGATGCCGTCCACGTCGGCGAAGCGCTTGAACAGCGCGACCTTGCCTTCCATCACCGGCTTGCCAGCCAGCGCGCCGAGGTTGCCCAGGCCCAGCACGGCCGTGCCGTTGGACACCACGGCCACGAAGTTCCCCTTGCTCGTGTAGTCGTAGGCGAGCGCGGGGTTGCGGTGGATGTGCAGGCAGGGCTCGGCCACGCCGGGCGAGTAGGCGAGGCTGAGGTCGCGCGCCGTGACCAGCGGCTTGGTGAGGCGGATCTCCAGCTTGCCGGGGCGGCCCTCGGCATGCATCGCCAGCGCTTCTTCCCCTGTGATGCGCGCCGTCCGCGTATCCACCAGCCCATCCTTGCGCACATCGTCCATTGTCGTTCGTCCCGAATTCAAGTTGCCTGGGCTTCACCTTGTCGATTGGGAAGGTGCCCCGCAAGGAGGCCCCTTCGCGGGTGCGAAACGCTCGGCTATGCAAGCTTCGTGGAGCAAAGGATGACTGCGGAGGGTGCCACCCCCGCGATGGCACAATGGTTCGCGGCGAAGGCTGCGGCCGGATCGGCGCTCGTCTTCTTCCGCATGGGCGACTTCTTCGAGATGTTCCATGACGACGCGGAAGCGGCGAGCGAGGCGCTCGGCCTCGCCCTCACCTATCGCGGCGAGCACCAGGGCCGCCCCATCCGCATGTGCGGCGTGCCCGCGCACAGCCACGAGGCCTATCTCGCGCGGCTGATCCGCCGCGGCTTCCGGGTCGCGATCTGCGACCAGCTGGAGACGCCGGAGGAGGCCAAGGCCCGCCGCGCGCCGACCATCCGGCGCGAGATCGTGCGCATCGTCACCCCCGGCACCGCGACGGAGGAGGCGCTGCTCGACGCGGCGCGCCCGGCCTGGCTGCTGGCGCTGGTGCAGGGCGGCGCGGCCTGGCTCGACGTGACGACGGGGCTCTTCTTCACCCAGGCGGGCGCGGACCCGGCGGCGCTGATCGCCCGGCTCGACCCTTCGGAGATCCTGGCCGAGGAGGCGCTGCGTATCGAGGGCGCGGTCGTCTCCATCCCGCCGCGCGACGCGCCGGCGCGGCTCGCGGGCGCCCTGGGCGTGGCCGCGCTGGACGGCTTCGGCAGCTTCGGCGAGGCCGAGGTCGCAGCGGCGGCCATGGCGGTCGAGTATGTGCGCGCGGTGAACAACGGCGCGCTACCGCGGCTCTCGCCGCCGGTCGCCGAGGGCGCGAAGGGCGTGCTGCTGCTGGACGCCGCGACGCGCCGCAGCCTGGACATCCTGGAAGGGCCGCGCGGCGCCTCGTTGCTCTCCGCCGTGGACCGCACGCTGACCGGCGCCGGCGCGCGCGAGCTGGCGGCGCGGCTGGCCTCGCCGCTGGACGATCTCGCGGCGATCCGCCGCAGGCACGAGGCGGTGGCCGCGCTGCGCGAGGACACGCCGCGCCGGGCCGCGGTGCGCACCGCGCTGAAGGGCGCGCCGGACATGGCGCGCGCGCTGGCCCGCATCAGCCTGGAGCGGTTTTTCCCGCGCGACCTGGGCGCCATCCGCGACGGGCTACAGCGCGCGCAGAAACTGGCGGCGGCGCTGGTGGGTGCGGAGCCTGCGCTGCTCGTCGAGGCGATCGCGCCGCTCTCCGCCGCGCCCGGAACGGCCACCGAGCTGGCGCGGGCGCTGGCCGCCGAACTGCCCGCACGGCTCGACGACGGCACCGTGGTCGCCGTCGGCTATGACGGCGAGCTCGACGCGCTGCGCCGGCTGCGCGACGACGCGCGCGGCGCCATCGCGGCCATGCAGGTGGATCTCGCCCAGGCCTGGGGCGTGGCGGCGCTGAAGATCCGCCATCACCAGCAGCTCGGCTATCTCGCGGAAGTGCCCTCGGCCGCGGGGGAAAAGCTGCTGCGCGGCGCGCCGCCCAAAGCCGTGGGCGACCTCGCCCCCATCCATCGCCAAAGCATGGCGAATGCGCATCGCTTCACCTGCGCGGCGCTGGCCAATCTGGACCGGCGGCTGTCGGAGGCCGGCGAGCAGGCGGGCAGGCGCGAGCGCCTCGTCATCGCCCATCTCCGGAAGATCATACTGACCGAGGCCGAGCCCATCGCCGCCGCCGCGCGGGAGATGGCGGCGATCGACGTCCTCGCCGCCTCGGCCGAGCTCGCGACGGAAGGCGCCTGGTGCCGCCCCGACCTCACCGAGCGCCCGGACTTCGCCATCGATGCCGGCCGCCACCCCGTGGTGGAGGCCGCGCTGCGCAAGGCGAAGGGGCCGGGCTTCGTGCCGAACGACTGCGACCTTTCGCCCGGCCATCGCCTCTGCCTGCTCACCGGCCCGAACATGGCCGGCAAATCCACCTGGCTGCGGCAGAACGCGCTGATGGTGATCCTGGCCCAGGCCGGGCTTTTTCTCCCCGCGACCGCCGCGCGCATCGGCCTGGTGGACCGGCTCTTCAGCCGCGTCGGCGCCGCCGACGACCTCGCCGGCGGACGCTCCACCTTCATGGTCGAGATGACGGAGACGGCGGCCATCCTGAATCTCGCCGGCCCCCGCAGCCTTGTCGTGCTGGACGAGGTGGGCCGCGGCACCGCGACCTGGGACGGCCTCGCCATCGCCACCGCCGTGCTGGAGGCGCTGCACGACCGCATCCGCTGCCGCACCCTCTTCGCCACGCATTTCCATGAGCTCACGGTGATGGCCGACCGCTTGCCCGAGATGCGCCTCGCCGCCATGCAGGTGCGCGAATGGCGCGGCGAGGTGATCTTCCAGCACAGCGTCGCCGCCGGCGCCGCCGAGAAGAGCTGGGGCGTGCATGTCGCCAAGCTCGCCGGCGTGCCCGCGCCCGTCTTGAAGCGCGCCGCGGCCGTGCTCACCTCGCTGGAGGAGCGCTCGCGCGAGGCCGCCGACCCGCTGACCGCCGAGATGCCGCTCTTCGCGCGTCCGCAGGCGGTGCCCGGGAACCCGGTGCTCGAAGCGCTGGCCAAGCTGGAGCCGGACCAGCTCTCGCCCCGCGAAGCGCAGGACGCGCTTTACCACCTCAAGGCCCTCGCGGCCGGAACGGAAGCTCTGTAGTCTGGTTGACATGAGGATGGCGACGGCCGCACGGGCCGAGTTGAGCTTGCAGGACGCGCTGCTTCCGGGCGGCGTGCCGGTCGTGCGCGACATCGCGCTCGGATTGCTGCGCCGCGAGCTCGGACGCTTCCAGGCCCAGGTGCAGAAGGCCTTCGAAAACCAGGAAATCCACGGCCTCGTGGCCGCCCGGCGGCTCAGTCAGCACATGGACGGCATGCTCTTCGCCATCCAGGACTACGCCGCCGCGATGGTGCCGCCCGCCTCCGGCGGCCGCCTCGTGGACTTCGCGCTGGTCGCCACGGGCGGCTATGGCCGCGGCGTCCTGGCCCCGCATTCCGACATCGACCTGCTTTTCCTGACCGAGCGCGAGCCCGGGCCCCGCACGCGGCGCATGATCGAGTTCATGCTCTACCTGCTGTGGGATCTGGGCCTGAAAGTGGGCCACGCCACGCGCAGCGCGAAGGACTGCATCACCGAAGGGCTGAAGGACGCCACCATCCTCACCGCCCTGGTGGATGCCCGCTTCCTCTCCGGCGAGGAGGCACTGTTCACGGGTTTCCTGGCCGATTTCAACGCGCTCCGCGCCCAGGGCCTGGCACCCTTCCTCGCCGCCAAGCGCACCGAGCGCGCCGCGCGACACGCCCGCTACGGCGAGAGCCCCTTCCTGGTCGAGCCGCATGTGAAGGAGGGGCGCGGCGGCCTGCGCGACCTCCAGACCTTATACTGGCTTGCCCGCTACGCCTTCGGCATCCGCCGCGTGCACGAGCTGGTCGGCCCCGACAGCCCCGGCGGCGGGCTGCTCACCGACGGCGAGGTCCGCGCCATCGCCCGCGCCTGGGACTTTCTCTGGACCCTCCGGTTCCATCTCCATTACGTGACCGGCCGCGCCGAGGAGCGCCTCACCTTCGACCTCCAGCCGGTCATCGCGGCCCGCATGGGCTACACCCGCCACGGCGCGCAGGACGGCGCCGAGCGGCTGATGAAGCACCTCTTCCTCACCTCGCGCGAGGTGGTGCGCCTCTCCCGCGTGCTGGAGCCGGCGATCGAGCGCGCCGCCCTCGGCCCGCCCGCCACGCGCAAGGGCGGCGACGACGGGATCGCGGCCCTCGGCCTCGCCTTCGCCGACGGCAAGCTGGTCGCCGCCCCGCCCGACCGCGACTTCTCGCGCGAGCCGGTGCTGATGCTGCGCATCGTGAAGGCCGCGCGCGACCGAAACCTCGAGATCCACCCGCTCGCCATCCGCGCGCTGATCCGCCATGCGCGCCAGGCCGACCGCCTCCGCGGCGACCCGGAGGCCAGCGCCCTCTTCCTCGACCTGCTGAGCGGCAAGGACGCGGCGAAATGGTTGCGGCTGCTGAACGAGGCCGGCTTCCTCGGGCGCTTCATCCCGGAATGGGCCCGCATCGTCGGCCTGATGCAGTTCGACACCTACCATGTCTTCACGGTGGACGAGCACACGATCGAGGCCATCGACGTGCTGCAGCAGATCGACCGCGGCGACCTCCACGAGATCGCGCCCGTCGCCACCGAGCTGATGACCCAGCTGCAATCGCGCCGCGCGCTCTACGTCGCGACCTTGCTGCACGACATCGCCAAGGGCCGCGGCGGCGACCACAGCGAGCTCGGCGCCCGCTTCGCGCAGGAGATCTGCCCGCGCCTGGGCATGAGCGCCGAGGAGACGGAGACCGTCTCCTGGCTGATCCTGCACCACCTCCTCGTCTCGCAGACCGCCTTCAAGCGCGACATCGAGGACCCCAAGACCATCCTCGACATCGCCGACCAGGTGCAGTCGCCGGAACGCCTCCGGCTGCTGCTGGTGCTGACGGTGGCCGACATGCGCGCCGTCGGACCGCGCGTCTGGAACGCCTGGAAGGCGACCCTGCTGCGCGAGGTCTACTGGCGCGTCTCCGAGGTGCTCGCCGGCGGCATGACCGTGCCCGAGCGCGACGTGCGCGTCGCCCGCGCCAAGGAGGCGGCGGCCGCCATGCTGCCCGCCTTCAGCAAGGCCGAGACCGACCTCTTCATGTCGCTCGGCTATCCCGGCTACTGGCTCTCCTTCGATTCCGAGACGCATGCGCGGCACGCCGGCATCATCCGCGAGGCCGAGGCCGACAAGGCGCCGCTCACCGTCCGCACCCGCGTGCTGGCCGACCGCGCGGTGACCGAGGTCACCGTCTATTGCAGCGACCATCCGGGCCTGTTCAGCCGCATCTCCGGCGCGCTGGCCGTGGCCGGCGCCTCCATCGTGGACGCGCGCATCCACACGCTGACCAACGGCATGGCGCTCGACACCTTCTGGGTGCAGGACAGCGCGGGCGGCGCCTTCGAGGCGCCGCACCGGCTGGCGCGGCTTTCGGTCCTGATCGAGCAGGCTCTCTCAGGCCGGCTCCATCTCGCCGCCGAGATCCGCAAGGTGCGGCGCGAGCCCGCGCGGCTCGCCGCCGTTACCGTGCCGCCGCGCGTCGTGGTCGACAACTTCGCCTCCAACACCCACACGGTCATCGAGGTGAACGGGCGCGACCGGCCGGGCCTGCTGCATGACGTGACGGCCGCGATCAGCGAGCAGGGGCTGCAGATCGCCTCGGCGCATATCACCACCTACGGCGTGCGCGCGGTGGACGTGTTCTATGTGAAGGACGTCTTCGGCCTGAAGGTCGAGAACGAGCGCAAGCTGGCGCCGCTGCGCACGGCCCTGCTGGAGGCGCTGACGCCCCCGCCCGCCCCCGGCGGCGGGCCTTCGCCCTACCGCGAAGCCGCCGGCCCCGCCTGAAGCATGATCGGCTTCGCTGAATCATGCTTCGGGCCTTCGCTGAGAGGGCGCTTCACGGCTTCGGCGATTCCGCCTCAGCCGATCGCATTCTAGGCCTTCCGTGCTCCGCTCCATCGCCACCGTCGGCGCCTGGACCATGGCGAGCCGGGTGCTCGGTTTTCTCCGGGACATGCTCATCGCCTCGAAGCTCGGCGCGGGACCGATGGCCGACGCCTTCTTTGTGGCCCTCAAGCTGCCCAACCTGTTCCGCCGCCTCTTCGGCGAGGGCGCCTTCAACGCGGCCTTCGTCCCCGCCTTCGCCCAGGCGCTGACGCAGCGCGGGCCGGCGGCGGCGCAGGCGCTTGCCGAGCGGATGGCGATGCTGCTGACGCTCTGGCTCGCGATCCTGACGGGGCTCGGCCTGGTCTTCATGCCGCAACTCATGCAGGTGCTGGCGCCAGGCTTCCGCGACGACCCCCAGAAATTCGAGCTGGCCGTCGAGCTGACGCGGATCACCTTCCCCTACCTGCTGCTGATCTGCCTGACGGCGCTGGTCAGCGGCGTGCTGAACGGGCTCGGGAAATTCGCGGCGGCGGCGGCAGCGCCGATCTTCTTCAACCTGCTCTCGATGATCGCGCTCTTCGCCCTCGCGCCCTTCGTGGCGACGCCGGCGCATGCGCTGGCCTGGGGCGTCACCATCTCCGGCGCGGTGCAGCTCGGGCTCGTGATGTGGGCCTGCGCGCGGGCGGGAATGGCGCTGAACATCTTCCACGCGCCGGCCCTGCCGCCGGAGGTGCGGCTGGTGCTGCGGCGCATGGGGCCGGGCCTCATCGGCGCGGGCGTGACGCAGCTCAACCTCGCGGTGGACGTGATCATCGCGTCCTTCCTGCCATCGGGCTCGGTCTCCTACCTCTACTACGCGGACCGCGTGGCGCAGCTGCCGCTCGGCGTGATCGGCGCGGCCGTGGCGACCGCGCTGCTACCGCTGCTGGCCAAGCAGATCCATGCGGGCCAGCCGCTCTCGGCCCATCGCAGCATCAATCGCGCCATCGAGATCTCCATCGCGCTCGCGGTACCGGCGGCGGTGGCGCTGGCGGTGCTGGCCCTGCCGATCCTGCAGGCGCTGTTCCAACGCGGCGCCTTCGGGGCCGAGGAGGCGCGGCTCACCTCGCGCGCGCTCGTCGCCTACGCTTTCGGCCTGCCCGCCTTCGTGCTGGTGAAGGTCTTCGTTCCCGGATTCTTCGCGCGCGGCGACACGGCGACGCCCGTGAAGATCGGCATCTTCTGCGTGGCGCTGAACCTCGCGCTGAACCTCGCTTTGATGGGGCCGCTGCAGCATGTGGGCGTGGCGCTCTCGACCGGTATCTCGGCCTGGACGAATGCGGGGCTGCTGGCCTGGCTGCTGTCGCATCGGGGCCAGCTTCATTGGGATCACCGGCTGCGCCGCGTGGCGCCGCGGCTCTTCCTGGCCTCGGCGGTGATGGGCGTGGTCCTGGCCGTGCTGAACTGGGCGCTGGGGCCGGGGCCGGGGCTGATGGGCATCGCGCTGCTCGGCGTGGTCTGCGCGGTCGGCGGCGCGAGCTATTTCCTGGTGGCGCAGCTCAGCGGCGGGCTGAACCTGCGCGAGCTGAAGCGCAGCCTGCGCCGCTGACATCGAAGCGGCGGGTTGCCCAGCCCGCGCCACCGCGCGCAGCATGTGGCCATATTCCCGGAGTCGTCATGAAGCCCGAGTCGGACTGGCCGCAACCCCTGGACGGCACGGTCACGCCGCGCTTCTCCGGACCTGTCACCTTCATGCGGCTGCCGCAGCGGACCGATGCGAAGGACCTCGACATCGCCCTGCTCGGCGTTCCCTTCGACGGCGGCACCACCAACCGCCCCGGCGCGCGCCATGGCCCTCGCGAGATGCGTAGCATGTCCTCCATGCTGCGGCGGGTGCATCCCGTCACCCGTACCGAGCCTTATGCGCTGTGCCGCGTCGCCGATGTCGGCGACACCGCCAGCAACCCGATGGAGCTGATGGAATCCCTGGCGCTGATCCAGGCCAGGGTCGCGGAGCTGCGCGGCCAGGGCGCATGGACGCTGGCGGGCGGCGGCGACCATCTGATCTCGCTGCCGATCCTGCGCGGCATCGTCCAGGCGAGCCCGGAGCTGGCGCCGCTCGGCCTGGTGCATTTCGACGCGCATTCCGACACCAACGACAGCTATTTCGGCGGCAGCCGCTACACCCATGGCACCCCCTTCCGCCGCGCCATCGAGGAAGGGCTGCTCGACCCGAAGCGGATCGTCCAGATCGGCATCCGCGGCTCGCTCTTCGACCTGACGGACATGGACTGGGTGCGCGAGGCCGGGGTGCGCGTGATCCCCATGGAGGAATGCCTGGCCCTCGGCACCGGCGGCGTGGTGGCCGAGGCGCGCCGGGTGATCGGCGCCGGCACCGCCTATCTCACCTTCGACGTGGACTGCCTCGATCCAGCCTTCGCGCCCGGCACGGGCACGCCGGAGATCGGCGGGTTCCTGCCGCGCGAGGCGCAGGCCATGCTGCGCGGCCTCATGGGGCTCGACCTCATCGGTGCCGACGTCGTGGAGGTCTCGCCGCCCTTCGACAGCAGCGGCGGCACGGCACTGATCGGCGCGACGATGATGTTCGAGATCCTGTGCCTCCTCGCCGTCAACCGCGCCCGGCTGCGTGCTGCGTGAGCAACGCGTCGCGGAACCAGCCCGTTCCTTAGGCGCAACGGATCGCCTCTCCGGCGCGTCGCGCCGTGGCTGGTTTATTGCTTCACCAAAGCCTTGCCGGGCAATTCCGCTCGGCGATGTCCCGGCGAAACACGCGGGGATGATGAGGAAACCCCGTGCGATCCCTGCTCGCCAGCGCCCTGTTGCTCGCCTTGGCCGTTCCGGCCCAGGCGCAGACTCCCATCACGCTGGTCGTGAACTTCGCCGCCGGCGGCTCGGCGGACCGCATGGCGCGGCTCATGGCGCCCGAGCTCTCCGCCGCCCTCGGCACGCAGGTCGTGGTGAAGAACAGCACGGGCGCGGCCGGCGCGATCGGCGCCGCCGAAGTGGCGCGGGCGCGGCCTGACGGGACGACCCTGCTGCTGTCCACCACCGGACCCATGGCCATCCAGCCGCATTTCCGCGCCGACCTGCCCTATCGCGTGGCGGATTTCGCGCCGCTCTGCCAGGTCGGCGACGCGCCCGTCATGATGATGGCCGCCCCGACCGGACCGATCCGCGATGCGGCCAGCCTGGTGGCGCGCGCCCGCGCGGCGCGGGGTGGCTTCAATTACGGCTCGGTGGGGCCCGGCTCCATCCCGCACATCGTCATGGCCGCCTTCGCGCAGCAGGCGCGGGTGGAGATGACCCATGTACCGTTCCGCGGCAGCTCGGAGGCGATCATCGCCCTCCTGCGCAACGACGTGGAGATCTATGCCGACCTGCCGGGCGCTCTGCGCGTCAACAACCTGACGCCGGTCGGCGTGATGGCCGAGCGGCGCACGGCGGAGTTCCCGGACACGCCCACGCTGCGCGAGCAGGGCTTCGACCTGGTCTATTCCATCTGGGCCGGCATCTACGCCCCTGCGGGAACGCCGGCCGACGTGCTCGCCCGCGCCGAGGCGGCCTGTGAGCGCGGCCTGCGGGCACCTGCGGTCATCGAGGGCTTCGAGCGGATCTCCACGCCGATCGTCTTCCGCGGCCAGCGCGACTTTTCCCTGTTCTGGCAGGCGGAGTTGGAGAAGTTCCACGCGGTCGTTCAGTCGGCGGGGCTGCGCCCGGGGGATTAGCCCGCCCTGAATCGATCCACGAAGGCGCTCTGCTCCGGCGTCTCCGGATGGGAGCCGGCGGCCTCGACGAGGTGCTCGGCGGCCCGCCGGTCCAGCCCGAGCGCCAGCAGCAGGCAGAGCGCCGCGGTGCCTGTCCGTCCGATCCCCGCGGCGCAATGCACGGTCACTCGCTCGCCCTCGCGGAGGAGTGCCGCCATCTCGTCGATCTGTCGGGCGAAGGCCGCAGGATCGGCGGGAATGCCGAAATCCTCGATGGCATGGACATGCCGTGTCCAGGGAAGATCGCCCGCCGCGATGACGGCAGCGTAGTCCGGCGATTTCCGTGCGATCTCCACATCGCCGGTCAGGCAGAGGATATGGCCGATCCGATCCGCCGTCGCGGCGGCGAGGAAATCAGCCAGCGGTCCCGCGCGCCCCGGCATGGCGCTCAGCCAGAGGCCGCCGGCCACGGCATCCGGCAGCGCGACGCGGCGCAGGATCACGCCGCGCGCTGCAGCAGCCGGCCGGCCGGGGTGTCACTCGCGCCGCCTTCGTAGGTGTAGACCGACTGCCCGTTCACCCAGGTCTCGAGGATGCCGTCGGCGACCTGGCGCGGCTCCGTGAAGGTCGCGCGGTCCTTCACCGTATCGGGGTCGAACATCACGAGGTCGGCGAAGGCGCCTTCGGTCAGCGTGCCGCGTCCCTCCAGCCCGAAGACCTTCGCCGTGCGGCCCGTCATCTTGTGGACGGCGGTCTCGAGATCGAAGATCCCGAGCTCGCGGCAATACTGCCCCAGCACCCGCGGAAAGGTGCCCCAGAGGCGCGGATGCGGGTGCTTCGCCAGCGGCCCGCCGTCGCTGCCGATCATGGAGAGCCGGTGCGCCATGATCCGCCGCACGTCCTCCTCCGCCATGTTGTGGAAGACGCCGCCGCCCGGTATCAGCCGCTGCGCCGCCTCCTCCAGCGACACGCCCCAATCGGCCGCGACGTCCTTCAGCGCCCGTCCGGCCATCTCTGGATGCGGCACGGAATAGGTCACCATGACCGGTACGTCCGGCCGCGGTTTTCTGGCGCCGAGCGAGGTGGAGGAGGCCGCGTAGGGATAGACGTCGAAGGCCACGGAATGGCTCTGCGACAGCTTATCGATCAGCGGCAGCGTCTCGACCGAGCGGCCGTGATTCTCCGGCTGCGCGCATTTGTGGTGGCTGATCACGACGGGCGCGCCCACCGCCGCGCCGATCTTCAGCGTCTCCTCGATGCTGTCGAGCACGTGGTTCGCCTCGTCGCGCATATGCGTGACGTAGAGGCCGCCCGTGCCGCGCAGCGCCTCGGCGACGGCGATGACCTCGTCGGTCGGCGCGTGCTTGCTCGGCGGGTAGAAGAGGCCCGTGGAGAAGCCGGACGCGCCCTCGGCCAGCGCCTGGGCCAGCATCTTCCGCATGCGCTCGGCCTCCTTGTCCGTGGCCGGACGGTCGAGGTCGTTGCGGCCCATGGCGCCGACGCGCAGCGACATGTGGCCGATCAGCGCCACCGTGTTCACCGAGGACGGCGTCTCGCGCAGCCGCTCGGCGAAACTCGCGAAGCTGTCGAAGATCGACCATTCCGGATGGACCACGCCATCCATGGGCGGCGGCGCGCGCTCGGCCATGGCCACGGGCGCGATGCTGATGCCGCAATTGCCGATGACGACCGTGGTGACGCCCTGCGAGACCCGGCAGAGCATGCAGGCCGGACCGCAGAGCACGGCCTGGTCGTCATGCGTGTGGGCGTCGATGAAGCCGGGCGCGACGACGCGGCCCCCGGCCATCACCTCGCGGTCGGCGCTCATGGCGGAAAGGTCGCCCACCGCCGCGATCCGGTCGCCCCTTACGCCGATGTCGCCGCGGCGGCGCGGCGCGCCCGTGCCGTCGATGAGCGTGGCGTCGCGGATGATCAGGTCGCAGCGCAGGGCCATGGGCGGGGTTCTCCGAAGAAGGGGCGGATGATGCGCCGCCCCCGCACCACCCGCCAGCCCCGGCGCAGGCGCCGAGGCTAGGTCGCCAGCACCCAGTGCCCGGCGCTGACCTGCTCCAGTCGCGCCTCCGCCGGCGGCGTCACCGCCTCGTAGAAGATGCGCTGGCGCGTGAGCTCGCGATCCGGATCGGGGATCGGCATCGCCGAGATCAGCGCCTGCGTGTAGGGATGCCGCGCATCGGCGAAGAGTTGCTCAGTCGGCGCCATCTCCACGATGCGTCCACGCAGCATCACCGCCACGCGGTGGCAGAGGAAGCGCACCATGGCGAGGTCGTGCGCGATGAAGAGATAGGCCACGCCCATCTCCTGCTGCAGGTCCATGAACAGGTTCACGATCTGCGCCTGGATGGAGACGTCGAGCGCGGTGATCGGCTCGTCCGCCACGATCAGCTTCGGCTCCACCGCGATCGCCCGCGCGATGCCGATGCGCTGGCGCTGGCCGCCGGAGAACTGGTGTGGGAAGCGCTCGGCGAAGCCCGGATCGAGGCCGACGCGCTGGAACAGCGCGGCCACCCGGTCGCGCCGCTCGGCGCGGCTCTTGACCAGGTGCTGGCTGCGCAGCGGCTCCGCCACCGCCTCGCCCACCCGCATGCGGGGGTTGAGCGAGGAATAGGGATCCTGGAACACCACCTGCATGCGGCGGCGGATCGGCCGCATCGCGGACTTGCTGAGGCCGGTGATCTCCTGGCCCTCGAAGCGGACCTGCCCCCCGGTCGGGTCGTCGAGCCGCAGCACCAGCCGCCCGGTGGTGCTCTTGCCCGAGCCGCTCTCGCCGACGAGGCCGAGCGTCTCGCCGGGCGCCACGGTGAAGGAGACGCCGTCCACCGCGCGCACCCGGTGCACCTCGCGGCCGAAGAAATCCTTGGCGACGAAGTGGCGCGTGAGGTCGTCCACCTCCAGCAGCGGGCGGACCACGGCGTTCATGCGGAGACCCCTTCGCCGGCGGCCGCGCGCGCCTTGCGCAGGTCGTACCAGGCGGCGACCAGATGGCCGGGCGCCGCGCCCTCGGCCTGGACCAGCGGCGGCATCTCGGTCAGGCAGCGTTCCGTGACGTAGGGGTTGCGCGGCGCGAAGGGATCGCCGGGCGGCGGCTGCAGCATGTTGGGCGGATAGCCCGGGATCTGCACCAGCCGCTTCGCGCTGGGATCGCCCGCGGCGGGCGCCGCGTCGTGATCCGGCAGGGATTGCAGCAGGCCCCAGGTGTAGGCGCTGCGGGTGTCGTGGAACACCGCACGGGCCGGGCCGCGCTCCAGGATGCGGCCGCCATACATGACCTGGACATTATCGGCGATGCCGGCGACCACGCCCATGTCATGGGTGATCCAGATCATCGCCATGCCCAGCTGCTGCCGGAGCTTGCGCATGAGGTCGAGGATCTGCGCCTGCACCGTGACGTCCAGCGCCGTGGTCGGCTCGTCGGCGATCAGCAGCTTCGGCTCGCAGGCGATGCCGATGGCGATCATGGCGCGCTGGCGCATGCCGCCGGAGAACTGGTGCGGGTACTGCTTCACCCGGCGCTGCGGCTCGGAGATGCCGACGAGGTCGAGCAGCTCGGCCGCCCGGTTCCAGGCCGCCCTGTTGGAGAGGCCGAGATGCTTGCGCAGGCTCTCCACGATCTGGAAGCCCACGGTGAGCACGGGGTTCAGCGAGCTCATCGGGTCCTGGAAGATCATGCCGATCTTGCCGCCGCGCAGGCTGCGCAGCTCCTTCTCCGGCATGGCGAGCAGGTCGCGCCCCTCGAACAGCGCCTGGCCGGCGGCGATGCGGCCCGGCGGCTTGGGGACCAGCCCCATCATGGCCAGGACATGCACGCTCTTGCCGCTGCCGCTCTCGCCGACAACGGCCAGGGTCTCGCCGGCCGCGAGGTCGTAGCTCACCCCGCTCACGGCCTGGACGGTGCCGTCCATCGTGTCGAAGCGGACGGTGAGGTTCCTGACCTGGAGCAGCGGCGCCATTCGGTTCTCCAATACTGCGAATGATTCTTATTATCATCATGATCGTGCTGAGACGCAACCGTGCCGGCGCGCCGTCTGCCCATTCCCCTCGCACCGGACGCTTCGCGCGAGCCCCCGGCCGTCCGATCCTGATTGACAGGCCGCGGCGCGGACGAAACCCTCGCGGGACCGCAGCAGGAGACGATCATGCAGAGCCGCCGCAGCTTCATGGCCACCTCCTGGGCGACCGGCGGGGCCATCCTGGCTGCGCCCCGCGTCGTCGGCGCGCAGGGCGCCGCCTCCCGCACGCTGCGCTTCGTGCCGCAGGCCGACATCACCGTGCTGGACCCGGTCTTCAACACCGCGACCGTCACGCTGATCCACGGCTTCATGGTCTTCGACACGCTCTACGGGCTGGACGCACAATACAACCTGCATCCGCAGATGGCCGCGGGCCATGTCGTCGAGGACGACGGGAAGAGCTGGACCATCACGCTGCGCGAGGGGCTGAGGTTCCACGACGGCGAGCCCGTGCGCGGCCGCGACTGCGTGGCCTCCATCCGCCGCTGGGGCGCGCGCGACATGTTCGGCGCCGAGCTGATCGCCGCGACCGACGAGCTCTCCGCGCCTGACGACCGCACGATCCGCTTCCGCCTCAAGCGCCCCTTCCCGCTGCTGGCCCGCGCGCTGGGCAAGGTGACCTCGGTCATGCCGGCCATCATGCCGGAGCGCCTCGCGATGACGGACCCGTCGCGCGCGATCTCGGAGATGGTCGGCAGCGGCCCCTACCGCTTCGTGCCGGAGGAGCGCATCTCCGGCTCGCTCGCCGTCTACCGGAAGTTCGACGGCTACGTGCCGCGCGAGGGCGTGGCCAGCCGCACGGCCGGCCCGAAGATCGCGAACATGGACCGCGTCGAGTGGCGCATCCTGCCCGACCCCGCGACATCAGCCGCCGCACTCCAGCAGGGCGAGGTGGACTGGCTCGAATACGCGCCGAACGACCTGCTGCCGCTCCTGCGCCGCGCCCGCAACGTCAGCGTGAAGGTGACCGACGACAGCAGCATCAGCATCCTGCGCTTCAACCACCTGCACCCACCCTTCGACAATCCGGCCATCCGCCGCGCGGTGCTCGGCGCGCTCGACCAGTCCGCCTACATGACGGCGGGCTTCGGCGCCGATCCCAGCCTCTGGCGCACCGATGTCGGCCTCTTCCTGCCGAACACACCCATGGCGAACGATGCGGGCCTCGCGCCGCTCCGCGGCCCGCGCGACCTGGAGAAGGTGAAGCGCGACCTCGCCGCCGCCGGCTACAAGGGCGAGAAGATCGTGGTGCTGCAGCCCATGGACCTCGCCTTCCTCAAGGTCATGGCCGATGTCGCCGTGGACATGTTCCGCCAGGCCGGCATGAACGCCGAGGCCTTCTCCGCCGACTGGGGCACCATCGTGCAGCGCCGCGGGCTGCGCGAGCCGGTGGAGCGCGGCGGCTGGAGCGTCTTCGTCACCGGCCTCGGCGGCCCGAGCGTGATGGATCCCGTGGCCAATCTCGGCCTGCGCGCCAATGGCAGCCGCGCCTGGTTCGGCTGGCCCGACAGCCCGGAGCTGGAGCGGCTGCGGCAGGCCTGGATGGAGGCGCCCGACCTGCCGGCACAGCAGGCGCTGGCCCGGCAGATCCAGGAGCGCTTCTTCCAGGACGTGCCCTACATGCCGCTCGGCGAGTATTTTCGGGTGATCGGGCACGCCCGGAACCTGGTGGACATTCCGGTGGGCTTTTCCAATTTCACGGGGGTGCGGCGAGCCTGACTCCGGAGGCTGGTGCGACGGCGCCGCATGGCCCCGATGCGCGCAAAATCTGCGCATCGACTTGACCTCGGGGCCGGGGAGCGCGAAGCCTGCCCGCCCGTTTCCAGCCACACAGGTCCTCATCCCATGCAGCGCGTGTTTTCCGGCATCCAACCCTCCGGCGTGCCCACCCTGGGCAACTACCTGGGCGCGATCCGGAACTGGGTGCCCATGCAGGACCAGCACGAGTGCCTCTTCTGCGTGGTGGACATGCACGCCATCACCGTCTTCCAGGAGCCCACGCAACTTCTCGCCCAGACACGCGAGATGGCGGCGACCCTGCTGGCCTGCGGCCTCGACCTCGCGAAATGCACCCTCTTCGTGCAGAGCCAGGTGCCGGCGCATGCCGAGCTCGCCTGGATCTTCAACTGCGTGGCGCGGCTCGGCTGGCTGAACCGCATGACGCAGTTCAAGGACAAGGCCGGCAAGAACCAGGAGCAGGTGTCCTCCGGCCTCTACGTCTATCCGAACCTCATGGCGGCCGACATCCTCGCGTACAAGGCGACCTCCGTGCCGGTCGGCGACGACCAGAAGCAGCATCTCGAGCTGGCCAACGACATCGCCCAGAAGTTCAACCACGACTACAGCGTGGAGTTCTTTCCCCGGATCGAGCCGCATATCCTCGGCGTGGCGGCGCGCGTGATGTCGCTGCGCGACGGCACGAAGAAGATGAGCAAGTCGGACCCCTCCGACCAGTCGCGCATCAACCTCAACGACGACGCCGACACGATCAGCAGCAAGATCAAGCGCGCCAAGACCGACCCGGAGCCGCTGCCGGAGAGTCTCGCGGGCCTGGAGACACGGCCCGAGGCGCGCAACCTCGTCGGCATCTTCGCGGCCGTGACGGGCATGCTGCCGAGCGACGTGCTGCGCGAACACGGGGGCCAGGGCTTCGGCACCTTCAAGTCCGTCTTGGCCGACGCGCTGATCGCCCATCTGGAGCCGATCCGCGCGAAGATGCTGGGCTACCTGGAGGACCTGCCGTCCCTCGACGCGGAGCTGCGCAAAGGCGCTCAGAAAGCCGAGGCGATCGCGCAGCCCATCGTCACCGAGGTGAAGCGGATCGTGGGGTTCCTGCCGCGGGCGTGAGGAGGCGTCGCTCCCTCGCTCGCCCCCATCAGGAACCCGGCGAATCCGGAGCGCTTCAGCCCGGATTCATGGCCGCAAAGACGGCATCATAACGGCCATCCCGCTCCGCCCACCGCCGGGCGTGGTCGCGCTCGAGCAGGACCTCGCCCCGAGCGTGGGCGCCCTGCTCCAGCAGCTGCATCACCTCCGCGACATAGGCCTCGACCGCCATGGCCCGTGGGTCGGAGGCCTGCTCGGCGCCCGTCAGCTCCGTCCGCACATAGGGCGGCGAAAGCTCGAGCACTTCGACGGGAACCTTCCGGAGCTGATGACGCAGCGAGGTGAGCCAGGAGTGCAGGAAGGCCTTGCTGGCGCAGTAGGCCGGGAAATCGGCGCGCGGCACGAAGGCCAGGGCGGAGCTGGTCGCCATGATCGTCGCGTTCGGCCGGTTTCTCAGGATCGGCAGGACCGCCGCCGTGACGCGCAGCACGCCCAGGATGTTGGTCTCCACGATCACCTCGGCATCGGAGGCATCCCACCCTTCCGCGGCCATGTCCTCCGCCCGCGAGATGCCGGCATTGGCGATGAGGATGTTGAGTTCCGGAAATCGCGCGCGAAGGTCGATGGCCAGCCGCGACAGCGAGGGCGGGTCGCCCAGATCGAGCCGCATCCCGACCAGGCCAGGACGGCCCGACGCGATCCGGTCCAGCAGCGCCTGCCGCCGCCCCGTGACAATGACGCGGTTGCCGCGCTCGTAGAGCGCTTCGGCCAGCGCGGCGCCGATGCCGCTGGTGCCGCCGGTGATGAGAATGGTGTTGCCTGTCATTTGCATGGCTGAAGCCTTCCGTCGGAGTTGGTCGGACGAAAGGCCACGGCGGCCCTGTGGACGGGTCCCGAGCCGGCAGCAAGCATCCTGTCGGGGCGAGCCCGCGAGGATACAGGTCGCGATCGGACAAGCGGACCAGGAACAGGGAATTCTGGCATACCGTGGCGTCTTTCGTGTCGAGATCTCCCTGCTGGGATCCACTCGACCAAGGACGCGTTGGATGACGGTAACGCCTACGACAGCGCCTTGCTGGCAGCTGCAAGCGAATGGCTAAAGCGGTTGGGCAAGACGGTCAACTGATGATCTTCGTGCCCGGGTGTCTGTCTTAGCTAGCTGCTCCCCAGCGCCTTCTCCACCGCGTCGCTCAGCAGCGGTCCATCGTCGCGAGCTTCCAGCGCGGCTTCGGTGAACATCGCGTAGCCGTCGCCGCCGCGGCGGAGGAAGTCGTTCGTCGCGACGAGATAGGCGCGCTCCGGATCGAGCGGCTTCCAGCTCCCATCCGCCTCGCGCACCTCGGCGGCCGTCACCCGCTGTCCGGCACGGCGTGCCGCATCCACCGTGAAGCGCAGCCCCGCGACCTGCGGGAAGCGCCCCGAGGCCTCCGGCAGCCGGGAGAGCCCGTTCTCCAGCGCAGCCTTGATCGTCGCGCCGCGCAGCCGCACGCGCGCCACCGTGTTGCCGAAGGGCAGCATGGTCAGCAGGTCGCCCACCGAGACCTGGCCGGCCGGCAGCCCGGCCCGCAGCCCGCCGCCGTTCTGCCAGCCGATCTCAGCCTCGACGGACTTGCGCATCGCCTCGGCGACCATCTCGCCCAGCGCGCAGGGGACGAGGTAACAGGAGCGGTTGTCCAGCGCCTCGGGCAGTTGCGCCACCGGGCGGCGGCGCAGCGCTTCCAGCGGCTCGGCGAAGCGCGCGACGATCGCGGCCACGCCAAGGTCCTCGGGGATGTCGGCCGTCAGCTCGCGCATGTGCTGCTGCGAGGCGGCGATGCGGCCGTCGGCGGCGAGGTCCAGGTCGAAGCGGTCGAGATACTTCCCGAAGGCCTGGGCCTGGGTGATCAGCACCGGCCGGTCCTTCCCGTCCACGACGATCGGCGGCGCCACCAGCGTGTGCGAATGCCCGCCCAGGATCACGTCCACCCCGGCGACCTCGGCAGCCAGCCGGCGGTCGGCGCTGACGCCGAGATGCGACAGCGCCACGACGGTCGCGCCCCCCTCGCGCCGCGCTTCCCAGACGGCGCGGTTGGCGGCCTCCAGCGGATCGGTGAACCGCACGTTCGGCCCCGGCTGCGAGAGGATCGGCGTCTCCGGCGTGGTCAGGCCCACGACCACCACGCGCAGGTTCTCGCGGCGGAAGGCGATGGTGGGCGCGAGCTTGCCGGCCAGCGCCGGCTCCTGCGTCACGTCGATATTGGCGCAGAGCACGGGGAAGGGCACGGCGGCCAGGTACTTCGCCAGCTTCTCCGGCCCGAGGTCGAACTCATGGTTGCCGAGCGTGAAGGCCTGCACGCCCCATTCCTTCTGCACGGCCGCCTCGGCCATGCCCTCGTGCTGGGTGAAAAAGAGGCTGCCCAGAAAGGTGTCGCCGGCGTCGAGCAGCAGCGAGGCGCGGCCCGCCGCGCGCGCGGCCTCGCGCGCCTCGGCGATGGCGGTGGCAATGCGCGCCGAGCCGCCGAAGCAGGTCTCGCCCGCGCGGCAGGCGGCCGAGGTCATGGCGATGGGCTCGTGCCGCGAATGGAAGTCGTTCAGATGGACCAGCGACACCCGGGTCGCGGGCTGGGCGGAAGCACGCAGCGCCGGGACGGCGAGCAGCGCGGTGAGCGATCGGCGGCTGATCATGGCAGTTCCGTTTTGCGCCTCTTGTGCCTGTCTGGCCACAGGCTCCGCATGAAAGATACCGATACGCAAGGTGATGCGGGATGACATTGGCCCTGCCCTTGCCTTGCCATTTTTACGGGTGAAGGGTGGCCGCGTCCCTCGCTTGGTCCTTCGTTTTGCAGGTCTATCTGCCCATTGCCGAGATGAGCGTGGATGTCCTCCTTCTGGTGGGCGTCGGTTTCGCCGTGGGCTGGCTTTCGGGGCTCTTCGGCGTGGGCGGCGGCTTCCTGCTGACGCCGCTGCTCATCCTGCTCGGCATTCCCTCCACCGTCGCGGTCGCCTCGGGCGCCAACCAGACGCTGGGCGCCTCGGTTTCCGGCCTGATCGCGCAGGCCCGCCGCGGCAATGTCGACTGGCAGATGGGCGGCGTGCTGGTGGCCGGCGGCATGTTCGGCAGCGTCGCGGGCGTGCAGCTCTTCGCGATGCTGCGCCGGCTCGGCCAGGTGGATGCGGCGGTCGCCATCTTCTACGTCGTCGTGCTCGGCTCCGTCGGCCTGCTGATGGTGATGGAGAGCGTGCGCGCCATCTTCCGCCGGCGCCGCCATGGCGACGCGCACCGGCTGCACAACCACACATGGGCGCACGGGCTGCCCTTCAAGGTCCGCTTCCGCAAGAGCCGACTCTACATCTCGGTGATCCCGCCGCTCGGGGTCGGCTTCCTCATCGGCGTGCTCTCGGCGGTGATGGGTGTGGGCGGCGGATTCATGCTGGTGCCGGCGATGATCTACATCCTCGGGATGCCGACGGCGGTGGTCATCGGCACATCGCTCTTCCAGGTGGTCTGCGTGACGGCCACGGTGACGTTCCTGCAGGCCATCCAGGTCGGCAGCGTGGACATCGTGCTGACCCTGCTGCTGCTGCTGGGCGGCGTGGCGGGCGCGCAGTTCGGCGCCTCGATGGGCGGCAAGCTGCGCGGCGAGGAGACGCGGGCGCTGCTGGGCGCGCTGGTGCTGGCGGTGGCGGGCTCGCTGCTCTGGGATCTGCTGCGGATCCCCGCGAGCTTGTTCAGCGTCGGACCGGCTTTATGACCGCCCTCAGACGCCGGGCGCCGCCTCCAGCGGCTTGGCTTCGCGCCGACGCGGGCGCGCCGGCCCGGCGGCCGGTCTGGGCGCGCCGGCCGCTGTGCGACCGGATTCTTGGGGCGATGCTCCTTCTTCTGGCTTGCGGTTTCTGGTGGCCCGCCGCCGCCCAGCCCTCCGAGCTCGTCGCCCGCCTTTCCACCGAGCGCGTCGCCATCACCACCGCCTTCATCGGCGAGAGCATCCTGGTCTTCGGCAGCACCGAGCAGCCGCTCGGCCCGGGCGGCGACGAGGTGATCGTCATGGCGCGCGGGCCTCAGGGCCCCTTCGTCGTGCGGCGGAAGGTCAACGTGCTCGGGCTCTGGCTCAACGGCCCCTCGGCGCGCTTCGAGGACGTGCCGGTCTTCTACGCCGTCGCCGGCACGCGCCCGCCCTGGCAGCTCCTGCCCGAGCAGATGCGCCAGGAGCGCGGGATCGGCATTGATTCCATCCCCCTCGAATTCACCGGCGCCCGGGCGCCGGGCTTCCGGCGCGCGCTGGTGGAACTCAAGCGCACCTCCCGGCTCTGGCAGGAGGACCCCTCGCCGATCGAGATCGCCGGCTCTCGGCTGTTCAACTTCCGCCTTTACCTCCCCTCCACGGTGCAGCCGGGCAGCTACCGGGTGGAGGTGATGCTGGTCCGGGCCCGGCGAATCGTGGCGACCGAGCAGCTCGGCTTCATCGTGGAAAGGACCGGAACGGCCGCCGAGATCGAGAAGGTCGCGCACGGGCAGCCGGTGCTCTACGGTCTCCTCTGCATCCTGGCGGCCGCCTTTGCCGGCTGGGCGGGGAGCGTGGTCTTCCGGAGGGCTTGATGGTCGAAGCGGCGGCCGAGCGTGCCAGGCGCGATCGCGTCTTTCTCGTAGTGGTGGACGACAGCCCGGAGCGCGCCGTGGCGCTGCGCTACGCCGCGCTGCGCGCCGCCAAATCCGGCGGGCGCGTGGCGCTGCTGCGCGTGGTGGAGCCGGTGGAGCAGGCCGAATGGGCCGGCATCGGCGCGCTGATGGCGCAGGAGCGGCTGGAGGAGGCGGAATCCCTGCTGGCCGGCCTGGCGGCGCAGGTGAAGGCGATCACGGGCGGGCTGCCCATGCTCATCACCCGCGAGGGCAAGACGGCGGACCAGCTCCTGGCCCTGCTGGCCGAGGATCCCCGCATCTCCATCCTGGTGCTGGCCTCGGCGGCGGACAGCAAGGGGCCGGGGCCGCTGATCCAGGCGCTGACCGGCCGGCTCGCCGCGAAGATGACCGTGCCGATGACCGTGGTGCCCGGAACGATGACCGAGGCCGAGCTGGATCGCGTGACCTGAGCGCCGGCCCTGCGCGTCCCTCGGGCGCGCGAAACCCTTCGTCGATCTGCACGCTTCTCCGCCGCATCGGGACGGTGCGCGCCGTCGCACGAAAGGAATGCCGATGACAGCTTCGAGCCTCACCTCCGAGGCTGCGGAGAAATTCGCCGCCATCGCCCTCGGGCATGTCCGGCGCGAATATCCCAACAAGCCGGAGCACGTGCTCGAGGGCCCCTCGGACGCGCGGGTTCCAAGCGCGCTGCATCCGATCTTCCACGGCAGCTACGACTGGCATTCCTGCGTCCATAGCCACTGGATGCTGGCGCGGCTGCTGCGGCGCTTCCCGGCGATGCCCTCCGCGCCGGCAATCCGCGCCCTGTTCGACTCGCAGTTCACGCCGGAAAAGGTCGCGGGCGAATGCGCCTATCTGGCACCCCCTTCGGCGCTCGGCTTCAAGCGGCCCTATGGCTGGGCCTGGCTTCTGAAGCTCGCCGAGGAGCTGATGCGACTGGACGATCCGCGATGGGCCCGGAACCTGGCGCCACTGGCGGAGATCTTCGCCCAGCGCTTCCGTGGTTTTTTGCCGCTCGCGACCTACCCGGTGCGGGTCGGTACGCATTTCAATACTGCCTTCGGCCTCCGCATGGCCGCGGACTATGCCGAGGCAACGCAGGACAAGGCGCTGTCGGGCCTGCTCCAGGAAACGGCGCGGCGGTGGTACGGCGAGGACACGGACTGCCCTGCCTGGGGCGAGCCGGGCGGCGACGATTTTCTGTCGTCTACCCTCATCGAGGCCGAGTGCCTGCGGCGGCTCCTCCCGGCGCAGGAATTCCGGCCCTGGCTCGACCGATTCCTGCCGCGCATCGCCGCGGGTGAGCCGGCCACCCTGTTCCGCCCGGCGGCGGTCAGCGACCGCGCGGACGGCAAGATCGTGCATTTGGATGGGCTGAACCTCAGCCGGGCCTGGTGCTGGCGCTCAATGGCCTCGGCGCTGCCCGCGGACGATCGGCGTCGGGCGGTCGCGTTGGAGACGGCCGGGCATCATCTGGCCGCAAGCCTGCCGCACCTCGCCGACGACTACATGGGCGAGCATTGGCTCGCCACCTTCGCCACGCTGGCGCTCGATCCCGAAACCTGACCAACCAGAACCATCCGGCCGCAACGCGGCCGGCGCCGCCCACTCCACCTTCCGGTCAGCGGTCCCGCGACGCAGCGAAGGCAAGGCGGCGGAGCCGCCGCCCGCCGTTTGAGGGCATTAAAAAAGATGCCCGAAGCGTTCGGCCTTGGTCGCGAGATAGCGGTCGTTCACGCCGTTGCCGGCGAAGGCGTGCTGCTCGCGGCTGACGATCTCGATGCCGCAGGCCGAGAGGGCGGAGATCTTGTCCGGATTGTTGGTCAGCAGCCGCACGCGCGGGATGCCCAGCAGCCGCAGCATCGTGGCGGCCACGAGAAAGTTGCGCTCGTCGGCGCCATAGCCGAGGGCGCGATTGGCATCGAGCGTGTCGAGCCCCTGGTCCTGCAGCGTATAGGCCCGCAGCTTGTTCACGAGGCCGATGCCGCGGCCCTCCTGGGCGAGGTAGAGCAGCACGCCCGCCCCCTCCTCGGCCATGCGCCTCAGCGCGCCGCGGAGCTGCGGGCCGCAGTCGCAGCGCAGCGAGCCCAGCAGGTCGCCGGTGAAGCATTCGGAGTGGAGCCTGGCCAGCGGCGCGCCGCCGGCGGCGAGGACGGCAGCCGGGTCGCCGACGATCATCGCCAGGTGCTCGATCCCGCCATCGGCCGCGCGGAAGGCGGTGATGCGGGTCTCGGGCGCGTCTTCAAGCGGCACGCGGGCCTCGCCCACGGCACGGAGCGTGGTCGCGGCGGTGGTCGGATAGGCCAGGATCTCGGCGGCGGTGACGCTCAGCAGGCCAGGGGCCTCGCGGTCAGGAATGGGCGCGGCAACGAGGGCGGGCAGCAGCCGGCCGAGCTTCACCAGCGCCAGGGCGGCGGCGGCCAAAGGCGGCAGGGCCGCGCGCTCCATGGCCTGGCCCTCGGGGCCGAGCAGCAGTTCCTCGGTCGGGTCGGCGAGGCTGCGCAGACGCTCGGGCGACGTCAGGGCAGCCGGCAGGCGCAGGGCGACCACGCCCTCCTCCGGCGCGCTCAGCGGCACGGGACGCTGGAGCACCGCGGCGGCGCGGACAGGAGCCAGCAGCAGCACCGGCGGCGCGCCGGAGAGGGAGAAGATCTCGGCGAGGCCGGGCGCGCTGACGGTCTCGGCGGCGGCCACGGCCAAGGCCTGGCCGGCCTGGCCGCGCAGGACGACGGGCGTGCCGCGCCGCAGCTCCGAGACGGCCCGATGCACCGCGCGCAGCGCCAGGGTCTCGGCGGAGAGGGGCTTGGGGGCCTGGTTTGCCGAGGCCTGAATGGCGTTTCGTTTCATGAAGCGGTGATCCTGTGGCGCTTCCACATACGAATCAAATGTGGCGTTCAGATGCAGTCTCGCAGGGGGTGGCCAGCAAAGTTTCTCAACCGGTTCGGAAGGGGGTGGTTTCGCCGAACCTTCCCCCCGCGGCAGCGCGGGTGCTATGCCCGATGCACGCTGGTAACCCATGGGCCCGCATGCCTGGCCGAAAACTCCTGCTCGTGACCACGGATGCCGCGCTCGCCGCGCTGCTGCCGCCCCAGCTTGCCCAGGGCACCGATTTTTCCGCCGAGGCCGCGACGCCCGAGGCCGGGAAGCAGCGGCTGGCCGAGGCGGCCGGGCGCATCGACGCCACCTTGCTCGATGCCGCCGCGCTGCCGGGGCCCTCGCATTGGGGCCCGCTGCTGCGCGAGGCAGGGGGCGGCCGGCCGGTGCTGCTGCTGGGTCAGGGGGCGGAGGAGCTGGCGCCGCACGTGCTGCCGCCGGGCATCAGCGAACGCGTGCCCCGGCCTGTGCGGCTGCCCGACCTTGTGGCCCGGCTGCACGCGCTGCTCGCAACCTTCGAGGCCTCGCCGGATGCGGCGATCCCGCTCGGCGGCTACGCCTTCCATCCGGCGGCGAAGCTGATGCTGGGACCCGACGGCAAGCGGATCCGCCTGACGGAGAAGGAGGCGGCGATCCTGCTCTATCTGCACCGCGCGGGCGGGCGGGCGGTGCCGCGGGCGGAGCTGCTGGGCGAGGTCTGGGGCTATTCCAGCGCGGTCACGACGCACACGCTGGAGACGCATATCTACCGTCTCAGGCGCAAGATCGAGCCGGAGCCGCAGGCGGCGAAGCTGCTGCTGACGGATGAGGGCGGGTATCGATTGGGCGGGTAGCGACCCGGCCGGAATGGTCGAAGCGCATGACGAATCCGGCCGCACAGCGGCCGGTGGCGCCCAACTGACCCAATGGCCTGGTGCCTCAGTGGCGCGGCGAAGCCAAGGCGGCGGAGCCGCCGCCCGACGCCTGAGGGAACAAAAAAGACTCCCTGCTGAATAAATCGCTCCGCGATTTATTCAGCAGGCGTCATGGCCTTGATGAGGTCGAAGACGCGCTTGCGCACGGCGGGATCGGAGATGCGGTAATAGGCGCGCACCAGCTCCAGCGTCTCGCGGCGGTGGAGCGTGTCGTCCTCGAAGCCGTCCTGCGCCTCGGCGAAGCCGGAGACACGACGGGCGGAGCCCTGGCTGCCGCCGACCGTGCCGGGCATGTCGTCGAAGAAGAAGCTGATCGGCACGTCGAGCACGCGCGAAAGATCGAAGAGGCGCGAGGCGCCGATGCGGTTCACGCCGCGCTCGTACTTCTGCACCTGCTGGAAGGTGAGGCCCAGCGCCTCGCCGAGACGCTCCTGGCTCATGCCGAGAAGGGTCCGGCGGAGACGGACACGCGAGCCGACATGAACGTCGATCGGGCTCGGACGATGTTCCTTCTCTGCCCGCTCGCTGCTTCCGCCGGTCGACATCGCTTCTCTCATACTGACACCCATGCACCTGATCCCTTCGGCTCAGGCCGTCCTACCAAGCCCTACGCTCACAAGCTGCGTGGGGTTGCATTTTTTATGCGTGACTGGCCCGGAACACGCCTTGAGGCTGCGTCGCAGGACACCCCGCGTGTGTCACAGTCGATAGCGCCCACCTGCGGTAGCGTCAATATTTTTCCCAATTCTCAATAAATAAATTGCATCAGACTGGGATTCCAGGGAGAGGAACCGGACGGGCGCGCAAAAAAAGACCGGCCATCAGAAGAGAAACCATGCTGAGTCCGATGGGAATCCAGAGCCCGCCTCTGGCGAACAGCGTCGGCGCGAGGGGCGCCGGAAGCGCGGCCTCGACGGTGCCCGTCGCGCCCAGGCCTAGTCGCACCACCTGCCGGCCGGAGGCATCGAAGAGGGCGGAGATGCCCGTCTGCGCCGCGCGCACCATGGGCAGCCCCTCCTCGACCGCGCGCATCCGCGCCGCCGCCAGATGCTGGTAGGGGCCGGCGGAGAGCCCGAACCAGGCGTCGTTCGTGACATTGAGCAGCCAGGACGGCCGCTCCGCGCCCACCACCGCGCCGGGAAAGATCACCTCGTAGCAGATGAGCGGCCCGGGCGAGGGAAGGCCCTCCGGCAGCCGCAGCACGCCCGGACCGGGACCGGCCGAGAAGTCGACGCCGCCCGTCACCATGCGGATCGGCAGCAGCCCGCCGAGCGGCATGTACTCGCCGAAGGGCACGAGATGCGCCTTGTCGAAGACGCCCAGGACCTCGGCCTCGGGACTCAGCGCGACGAGGCTGTTGTAGAGGCTCGAAAGTCGACCCTCGGCATTCCACTCGGCGCGCACGGTGCCGGCGAGCAGCAGCCCGCCCGGCGGCAGGGCCTGGGCGGCGAGGCGGATCGCATCGGGATCCTGGGCGAGCAGGAAGGGGCTGGCCGTCTCGGGCCAGATCACCAGGACGGGCTGGTCGGGATGCGCCGCGGCCGAGGCGCGGGCGGCCTCTGACGTGAGCGAGATGTAGCGCTGGAAGATGGGCAGCCGCTGCGACGCGTCCCACTTCACGTCCTGCGCGACATTGCCCTGGACCAGCACGATCCGCACCGGCGTCTCGGCCGGCGGGATCGCATGCAGGCGCCAGAACCCGAAGCCCATCCAGAGCGCAAGCACGGCCAGGCCGCCGAGGTTGGCCCCGCGGCTGCGCAGCACCGGCAGCCCGGCGAGGAGGAGCGTCAGCAGCGAGAGCCCGTGCGCGCCGACGAGGCTGGCCAGCTGCAGGGGCTCCGGACGGAAGGCCCAGACGGTGCCCATCAGGTTCCAGGGGAAGCCGGTGAAGAGCCAGCCGCGCAGGAACTCGGCCACGACCCAGGCGCCGGCGAAGCCCAGCACGCGCGGCCAGCCCGGCCCGACGCGCCAGGCGACGAGCGCCGGAATGACGGTGTAGAGGCCCATGGGCAGGGCCAGGCCGGGCGCGGCGAGCGGCACCAGCCAGAAGAATTTTGCGACATCCGTCAGGATCGCGTGGGTGACCCAGTAGAGCCCGGCGAGCTGGTGCCCGAAACCGAACCAGAAGCCCAGCCAGGCCGCCTGCCGCCAGGTGGTTGCCCGGCCGAGGAGGGTCAGGAAGGCCGGGATGGTGAAGAGCAGGACCGGCACCGCATAGACCGGCGGCAACGCCAGCACGGAGACGAGGCCCAGCAGGAAGGCGGCGAGCCGGGGCCGGGCGGCCAAGGGGGCAAACAGGCGGGCGAGGAGCGATGCCATGCCGCGGCTATAGCCCGGATCGGTTCGTCCGCCATTGGGGTGAGGGAGACGGTGGCATGAAACCCGTGCCTGCACCGGGTCTTTCGTACTAGAAAGGCGCCATGGATCAGCCTGTTCCCCTGTCCGATTTCGACGAGGAAGCCGCCGAGCACGAGGCGCTGACAGCGGCCGTGGCGGAGGCGCGAGCCAACCCGCTCAGCATCCCGCATGAAGACATGGGGGCCTGGCTGCTCAAGATCGCGGACGGCGATTTCTCCGCGGAACCGCCGAAGCCCCGTCCATGAAGGTCAGGTGGCGGCCGGAAACCGCGGCGGACCTGTCCCGGATTTTTCGGCATATCGCCGAGGAGAACCCATCGCGGCTCGCCGCGTGGCGCGCGAAATCATCCTAGCCGGCGATAGCCTCTCGATGTTTCCGCGACGCGGCCGACCCGGCCTCATCGCCGGCACGCGCGAGCTCGCCGCCGTCATCCCCTACATCATCGTGTACGAGGTGGGTGATGCGGAGGTGACCATCCTCCGCGTCTGGCACGGCGCCCAGGACCGCTGACCCGCCCTACTCCGCCGCCTTCGCACCCTCCGCGGTCGGCCGCCGCACGCGCAGCCGCCGGATTCGCCGCGCATCCGCGTCCAGCACCCGGAACTCCAGCCCCGAGCTATGGGTGAAGATCTCGCCCCGCGCCGGCACACGCCCGGCCAGCGTCAGCACCAGCCCGCCCACCGTGTCGATATCCGCGCCGCGCTCCTCGTCCGTGAGGATCGGGCCCATCTTCTCCTCGAAGGCCTCGATCTCGGTGCGCGCGTCCACTTCCAGCACGCCCTCGGCGCGCTCGATGATCTGCGGCCCCATGATCTCGTCATGCTCGTCGGCGATGTCGCCCACGATGGTCTCGACGAGGTCCTCGATGGTCACGAGCCCGTCGATGCCGCCGTACTCGTCCACCACCAGCGCCATGTGGATGCGCGCCTCGCGCATGCGCAGCAGCAGGTCGAGCACGGGGACGCTCGGCACCACCAGCAGCGGCTTGCGCAGGATCGAGCGCAGGTTGAACGGCGCCTGCCGCCCCACCGCCGCGAAGATGTCCTTGATGTGGACCATGCCCAGCACGTCGTCGAGCTGGCCCTGGTAGACCGGATAGCGGCTGTGCCCCTCACGCTGCACATGGGCCAGCGCCTGCTCGAGCGTGAGCTCGGAGGGCAGGGCGATGATGTCGGCGCGCGGCACCATCACGTCATAGGCCGTGGCTCCGCGCAGCTTCAGCACGTTGCCGAGCAGCGCGCGCTCGTGCGGGCCGAGGGTGCGGGCGTCGGTCTCGAGCTCGTCTGGCGCGTCGATGAGCTCCTCGACGCGGTCGCGCAGGCTCTCCTCGCGCTTGCCGAAGAGGCCGCGGATGCGGCGGATCACGTCGTGCCGGTGGGGATGGTCGGAGGGCATCAGGCCGCTCCCCTCACCCGCCAGGGATTGGGCAGGCCGAGCCGGTGCAGGATGCGCGCCTCGGCCCGCTCCATCGCCACGGCCTCGCCGGCGGCGAGGTGGTCGTGGCCCAGCAGGTGCAGCACGCCATGCACGATGAGATGCGCGTAGTGCGCGGCGATGCTGCGCCCCTCGGACGCCGCCTCACGCCGCACCACGCCCAGCGACAGCGCCAGGTCGCCCAGCGTCAGGCTGCCATAGGGCGCGGGGAAGGAGAGGACGTTGGTCGCCTTCTCCTTGCCGCGGAAGCCGCCGTTGAGCCGGCGGATCTCGGCGTCGTCGGTGAGGAGGAGGGTGAGATGGCCGGAGGCGCGCTGGTCGGCCAGGGCGGCCTCGACGGCGCGGCGCGCCAGGGCCTCGGCACGGGGCACGGCGCCCCTCCAGCCGGGCGCCGCGAAGACGATCTCGACATCCGAAAGCCCGGCAGCGGCAAAACCACTGCCAGGCAGACTACTTCCCGGCGACATCCAACTCCTTCCCAGCGGCGCGCCCTGTCCCCGGCTGGGGCCTGGAGGGGCGACCGCTCTCCGCACGTCCATAGGCCGTCACGATCCGGCCCACGAGCGGATGCCTTACCACATCGCGCTCGTCGAAATGCGTGAAACCAATTCCAGGGACATCACGCAAGATGGAAATCGCTTCTACCAGCCCCGACTTCTGGCCGGGGGGCAGGTCCACCTGGCTCGGATCCCCCGTGACGGCCATCCGTGTCCCCTCGCCCATGCGCGTCAGGAACATCTTCATCTGGGCGGGGGTGGTGTTCTGGGCCTCGTCCAGGATGGCGAAGCAATGGGCCAGCGTGCGGCCGCGCATGAAGGCCAGCGGCGCGATCTCGATTTCGCCGGCGGCCAGCCGCCGCGCCACCTGCTCGGCCGGCAGCATGTCGTGCAGCGCGTCGTAGAGCGGGCGGAGATAGGGATCGACCTTCTCCTTCATGTCGCCGGGCAGGAAGCCCAGCCGCTCGCCCGCCTCGACGGCCGGGCGCGACAGCACGATGCGGTCCACGCGGCCGGCCTGGAGCAGCGCCACGCCCTGCGCCACGGCAAGGTAGGTCTTGCCCGTGCCGGCCGGGCCGACCCCGAAGACCATCTCGTGGCGCGCCAGCGTGTCCATGTAGGCCGACTGCGCCGGGGTCCGGGGCGCGATGGCGCCGCGCCGCGTGCGGATCTGCGGGATGTCCTGCAGCGGCAGGCGGGGATCCTGCTCCATCTCGCCCTCGGCCATGCGGATGGCCGCCTCGACCTCGGAGGCGGAAAGCGACTGTCCCCGCTCCAGCCCGCGCCACAGCCCGCGCAGCACCTGCTCCGCCATGTCCGTCCGCTCGCCCGTGCCGCTGATGGTGAGACGGTTGCCGCGGCTCGCCAATCGTACGCCGCATCGCTGCTCGATCCGCGCCAGGTGCCGGTCATGCTCGCCGTAGAGCAGGGGCAGGAGGGCGTTGTCCTCGAATTGCAGCGTGACGCTGCGCTGCTCGGACGGGGGCGGGGCGGAGGTCCCGGGGCGGGTGCGGAGGGCGACGGTGTTGCTCAAGCGGCGTTCTTCTCCTGGTGCGGATCGTGGTGGAGCAGCTCCCCGTGCAGGGAGTTCGGATGCCCGGTGAGGATGCGCACCGGTGCGACACGGCCGATGAGGGACGAATCCCCCAGGGCATGAACGGGTTGCAGCCAGGGCGTGCGGCCCGCGAGCTGCCCGGGATGGCGGCCCGGACCGGTGAAGAGCACCGCGACGGACTGTCCCGTCATCGAAGCATTGAACGCGGCCTGCTGGTCCCGCAGCAGCGCCTGGACCTCCTGCAGCCGGCGGTCCTTGGTGGCCTCGTCCACGCGATATGGGGCGCCGGCCGCGGGCGTGCCAGGACGGGCGGAATACTTGAAGGAAAAGGCCGAGGCGAAACCGACGCGGCGGATCAGCGCCAGGGTGGCCTCGTGGTCCTCCTCCTTCTCGCCGGGATGGCCAGCGATGATGTCGGTGGAGAGGGCGAGGTCCGGGCGGGCCTCGCGCAGCCGGTCGACGAGGCGGAGGTAGTCGTCCGCCGTGTGGCCGCGGTTCATCGCCTCCAGCACCCGGTCGGAGCCGGACTGCACGGGCAGGTGCAGGAAGGGCATGACAGCGGGGAGGTCGCGATGGGCGGCGATCAGCGCCTCGTCCATGTCGCGCGGATGCGAGGTGGTGTAGCGCAGCCGCTCGATGCCGGGGATTTCCGCGAGGGCATAGAGAAGCTGCGCGAGGCCCCATTCCGAGCCGTCCGGCCCCTCGCCGTGATAGGCGTTCACGTTCTGCCCGAGCAGCGAAAGCTCCCGCGTGCCCTGCGCCGCCATGCGCCGCGCCTCGGCCAGCACGGCGGCGGCGGGGCGGCTGTACTCGGCGCCGCGCGTGTAGGGGACGACGCAGAACGAACAGAACTTGTCGCAGCCCTCCTGGATCGTGAGGAAGGCGGTGACGCCCTGCGGCGCGGCGGCATCCGGCAGGTGGTCGAATTTCTCCTCCACCGGGAACTCGGTCTCGATGACGGCGCCCGCCGCGCGGCCGGCCCGCGCCACCATCTCCGGCAGCCTGTGGTAGCTCTGCGGGCCGAGCACGATGTCCACATAGGGTGCGCGGGCCACGATCTCGGCGCCCTCGGCCTGGGCGACGCAGCCGGCCACGGCAAGCACCATCTCGCCGCCACCGGCCTCCTTCTCCAGCTTCATCAGGCGCAGCCGGCCGAGCTCCGAGAAGAGCTTCTCCGTCGCCTTCTCGCGGATATGGCAGGTGTTGAGGATGATCATGTCCGCGCCCTCGGGCGCATCCACCGGCGCATAGCCGAGCGGCGCCAGCACGTCCGCCATGCGGCCGCTGTCGTAGACATTCATCTGGCAACCCCAGCTGCGCAGGAAGAGGCGCTTCTTCGGCCCAACGGCGGCCTGGGGGGTCGGATCGGTCATGAAATTCCCTCGCTGTCCGTCCGGAGGACGGTCCAGGGCGGGGAGATGCGGACACTGGGCCGCGTGGTCAAGAAGAGCGGCCCCGTTCCTGCGTGACGGGTTGGCGTCTCATTGAGAAGAACGGTCCCAGAGCGGAGCCGTGTCGGTCAAGGGCTAACCGTGTGAATCTCTGGCGACCCGCATCCCGGGCGGCCCAGGTCTCAGGCGGCCCAGGTCTCAAGCCGCCCTGGGCGCGACGTCGCGGTTCTGCCGCAGCGCGGCCGCCGTCTCCGTCACCGCGCGGCCCACGCGAGCCGCCATCGCCTTCCGGTCCGGCACGGCCTCCGGCCGAAATCCCTCGTTCAGCACGATGCTGACCCGCGTGCCCGTCCGGCGCAACAGGCGCCAGGCGTGGCTGCCCGTCTCCATGTCGCCGTACCAGGCGAAGAGGGGGCGATCCCGCCGGCCGACCGGCAGGCCGCCCAGCCGGTCGTAGACCACCGTCACCGGCTGGATGCGCGCGGCCGCATTCGCCACGGAGAAGAAGGAGGAGCGGAAGGGCAGCACGCGGGCGCCGTCGCTGGTGGTGCCCTCGGGGAAGAGGATCAGGCTCTCGCCCTCCTCCAGCCGCGTGCGCAGCTCCTGCGCCTCGGTGCCCGTCCGGCCCCGGCTGCGGCTCACGAAGACCGAGCGCCCGAGCTTCGCCACCCAGCCGATCAGCGGCCATTCCGCCACCTCGGACTTGGAGACGAAGCGCGCATCCACCGTGGCGCCCAGCACCAGGATGTCGAGCCAGGAGGTGTGGTTGGAGACGTAGAGCGTCCGCGGCTCGGAAGAAGGCGTGCCGATGACGCGCAGCTTCAGCCCGATCAGCCAGCACAGCGTGCGGAAGTAATAGCGCGCGAAGTGGTTCTTGGCCGGGCCGGAGAACTGCACCAGCACGCCCTGGACGGGGATGCAGAGCAGCGTGAAGACGATCACGCAGAGGATGCGGCGCGCGGCGCGGAAGCGGCCGCCCAGCGGACGATCGCCCAGCACGTCGTTCCAGAGATGCCCCGGCAGCCGCGGCTTGACGCGGATCGGCTTGGCGCGCTGGAGCCGGCGCTTGGCCGGCTTGCCGGTTGCGATAACAGGGGGCGCGATCACGGGAGTGGCGGCGACATCTGTGCTCATCCGACCTCGCTATCTCCGCTTCCGCAACAGGGCAATGACGACATGGCGAATCCTGTGTGACAGAGATGGACTGGAGAGGTGCCAATCGGCAGTCTGGCACGGGTCGGGGGGTTTTCACGGCATGAAGGTCGCCATTTGAGAGTCACCGTTCTGGGGGCGGGCGCGGCCGGCAGTGCCATGGCGGGGCTGGCCGCCAGCCGGGAGCACGAGGTCACGCTCTGGTCGCCCCGGGGCGGCGGCACCCGGCATCTCGGCAACGGGATCAAGACGCGCGGGGTGCTCACGGGCAGCTGGCCGCTGCGCATCGCCGCCGATCTCGGCCGCGCGGTGGACCGGGCGGAGGTGGTTGTGGTCGCCCTGCCCGGCCATGTCCTGCCCCAGCTGCTGCACCGCATGGCCGCGACAATGGTGGGCGAGCCGGCGGTCCTCCTCGCCCCGCCCGGCGCGCTGGCGCCGCTGCTGCTGCACGGGCTCGCCCAGTCGCGCGGGCTGTCCCTGCCGGTGGGCGCGCTGCCGGTGCCGCCGGTCGCCGCGCGGCGGGACGGCGACGGCGCCATCGATATCACGGCGATCCGGCCGCGGATCTGGGCCGGCGGGCTGCCGGCGGCGGCGCGGCGGCTGCTGGCCGACACGCTGGTCGACCTCTTCGGCCTGCCGGTGGAGCCGCTGACCGACGTGCTGGCGGCCGGTCTCGCCGAGCCCACCGCGCTGATCGGCGCCGCCCGGATGCTGGCGCCGGCCTCCATCCCGCACGGCGTGGCGCGGCTGCTGCTCGGGCTGGCCGCCGAGCGCGACGCGCTGGCCGCCGCCTGCGGCCGCGGCCCCCTGCCCGGCATGGCGGAGATGGTGACGGAACAGGGCGGGCTGCCCGAGGCCATGCCGCCGCTGCCCGAGCTCGGCGCCGGCCTGGCCTTCCTGGAGGCGCTGGGCCGCGCGGCGGGGCATCCCGTGCCGCTGATCGCCGCCGCGCTTCAACTCCTCGAAGGCGCGACGGGCGAGAGCTTCTCGCCGCATCCCGTGATGAAGGACCTCGACGCGGCCTTCCTGGCGAAGGTGCTGGGCCCCTAATCGAGCTGTTCCTCGGGGAACAGCCGCAACCCGCGCAGTGCGGCATGGACGGGCCTCCCAATCGAGGACGACCATGACCACCGACCAGTTCATCGGCGCGCCCCCGGCGCCGAATCTCTTCGCACAGCTCCGCGAGCTCTGGCTCGGCGCCTGCGGCCGCGCGCATCGCTGCCCCACCCAGGAGGCGGCACACGACGCGCTCGAGCATCTCGACGACCACATGCGGCGCGACATCGGCCTGGGCCCGAAGGAGCCGCCGCTCCTCCCGCGTGCCGACATCATCCTGCACCTGCATCCCTGAGGAGAACGGCCATGACCGTCACCGATATCCACGGCCAGGCGCTCTCCGGCGCCAGCCCCCTGACCGCCGCCGGCTGGGACGCGCTGCTGCGCGAGACCACGCTCTATGCCGGCGACCCGCTGGGCGGCGCCGAGGCCCTCATCGAGGCATCCCCGGGCTTCGTCATGCCGCATCTGCTGAAGGCCTGGATGCTGCTGCTCTCCACCGAGCCGCAGGCCCTGCCGGTCGCCCGCGCCGCGCTGGAAGCCGCGCGCGCCCTGCCGCGCAATGCGCGCGAGGAGGGGCATCTCGCGGCGCTCGACCACCTCGCCGAAGGGCGCTGGCGGGTGGCCGCGCGCGTCATGGAGGATGTCGCCATCGACCATCCGCGCGACCTGCTCGCCCTGATGGGCGGGCATCAGCTCGACTTCTTCACCGGTCATTCCCGCATGCTGCGCGACCGCATCCAGCGCGCCGTGCCGGCCTGGCACCCCTCCGTGCCGGGCTGGCACGCGGTGCAGGGCATGCTCGCCTTCGGGCTGGAGGAGACGGGCGATTATGCCGGCGCCGAACGCGCCGGCCGCCTCGCCGTCGAGGCCGAGCGCCGCGACGGCTGGGCGCGCCATGCGGTGGCCCATGTGCTGGAGATGCAGGGCCGGCCGGAGGAGGGCATCGGCTGGCTGTGCGGCGACATCGCAAGCTGGTCGGAGGGCAGCTTCCTCGCCGTGCACAACTGGTGGCACCTGGCACTCTACCACCTGGAGCTGGGCGACACGGCCATGGTGCTGGAGCTGGTGGACGGAGCCCTCGCGGGCGGCGAGCCGCCGGTGATGCTGGAGCTCGTGGACATGGCGGCGCTGCTCTGGCGGCTGCAGCTGCGCGGCATGACGCCGGGCGCGCGCTGGCAGCGGCTCGCGCATCGCTTCGCGCAGATCTGGGAGCCGGGCTTCTATGCCTTCAACGACCTGCACGCGCTCATGGCCTTCCTCGGCGCCGGCAGCGACGCCAAGGCCCGGGCGGCGATCGAGGCCGTGGCCGAGGCGGCCGAGGGCGCGGGGGACCAGGCCCGCGCCGCGCGGCAGGTGTCGCTGCCGCTGATGCGCGGCTTCGCCGCCTTCCACGAGGGGCGCTACGACGCGGCGATCCGCGCGATCCGGCCGGTGCGCAGCGGGGCGGCGGTCTTCGGCGGCAGCCATGCCCAGCGCGACCTGATCGACCTCACGCTGATCGAGGCGGCGCTGCGCGGCGGGCATCTCGCGCTGGCGCAGGCGCTCGCCGCCGAGCGGGTGGCGGCCAAGCCGGAAAGCCCCTTCGCGCGAATGTTCGCCGAGCGGGCGGAGCGGGTCCTGGCGCCGGCGTGATCGAGGGGTGTTGTCTGTTCGCGGCCGCAGCATGATCCTCGCCGGCGAGAGATGAGGATCATCGCGTGACCCCAGCCCCGATCGACGGCGCCCGCCTGCTCGGCGACCTGCACCGCCTCCGCGAGTTCGGCCCCTTCAAGACGGGCGTGCACCGCCCGCCCTACACCGAGGTGGACATGGACTCGCGCCGCTGGCTGATGGAGCGGATGCGCCAGGCCGGGCTGGAGCCGGAGATCGACGGCATCGGCAATGTCATCGGCCGCGGCCCGGCGGCGGAGGGCGGGAAACGCCTGCTGCTCGGCAGCCACACCGAGACGCAGAACGAATCCGGCTGGCTCGACGGCGCGCTGGGCGTGATGATCGGGCTGGAGGTCGCGCGCACGCTCGGCGCCGGCATCGACGTCGCAGCCTTCGCCGACGAGGAAGGGCATTACGGCCGCTTCCACGGCAGCCGCTCCTTCGTGGGCGACCTTCCCGAGGCGGAGATCGACGCCGCAAGCAACAAGTTCCACGGCTTGCCGCTGCGCGAGGCGCTGGCGGCGGCCGGGCTTGGGAGCAAGGAGCGGCTGCGCGTGAAGCCGGGCGAGTATCTCGGCTACCTGGAGGCGCATATCGAGCAGGGCGCCGAGCTCGACGACACGGGCGACCGGATCGGCGTCGTCACCGCCATCTTCGGCAACTGGGGCTACCGCATCACCGCCGAGGGCATCCAGAACCACGCCGGCACCACGCGCATGGCCGTCCGCAAGGATGCGGGCGTGGCCGTGGTGCGCCTCCTCGCCGCCGTCGAGGACAGCTTCCCGGCGGTCGCCGGCCCGCGCTCGGTCTGGACGACGGGCCGCATCACGCTCGATCCCGGCGCGCCCGGCATGGTCCCCGGCGGCGCCGAGGTGCTGTTCCACTTCCGCGATTCCGACCCGGCCGTGCTCGCCGCGATGGGTGCGAAGCTGGAGGAACTGGTGGCGGCCGCCGATGCTGCCGGCCCCTGCCGCCTGACCGCGCAGCGCCTGAGTCAGTCGGTCCCCACGCCCATGGACGAGGGCTTCCAGCAGGCCATCGCCGCGGCGGCCGAACGCCGCGCCCCGGGCCGCTGGCGCCGCATGCCGAGCGGCGCGGGCCACGACGCGCAATTCCTCGCCATGGCCATGCCGGCCGGGATGGTCTTCGTGCCGAGCATCGGCGGCGTCAGCCACCACTGGAGCGAGGACACCAAGGAGGAGGACCTCGTCCTCGGCGGCCAGGTGATGGCCGACGCCGCGGCGGCGATCCTCGCTACTCCAGGCGGAAGCCGATCTTCATACTGACCTGGTACTGCGCGACCTTCCCATCCGAGACCCGACCGCGGATCTCGGTGACCTCGAACCATTCGAGGTTTCGGAGCGTCTTGGAGGCCCGGGCGATCGCCTTCTCAACCGCGTCGCTGACGGATTTCGTCGAGCTGCCGACGATGTCGGTCCGACGATAGATGGCGTCTTCCTTCATGGCCGTCTCCTCATGGCTTGAGCCTTGGCGGCGTGGCGTGCACGCCGCAGCGGGGAGACTGCGCCTTTCAAATCGCGCTTGGGAATCGAATCCGATCGGGGTCAGGTCCGCCGGAAGATCACCGTGAGATTGTTCGCCGGCATCTCCACCACGCGCTCCAGCGAGAAGCCCTCGGCCGCGGCGGCCACCTCCTCCAGCGCGCGGATGCCCCATTCGGGGTTGCGGCGGCGGAGGTCGGCGTCGAAGTCGAGGTTGCCCTGCGCCGTCTGGACGCTGGCGCGGAGAAAGGGGCCGTAGAGGATCAGCGGCGCGCCAGGCGGAAGCAGCCCGCCCGCGCCCCGCAGCAGGCCGAGCGCCGCCGACCAGGGCGCGATGTGAATCATGTTCACGCAGAGGACCGCGTCGGCGGCCTCGATGGTCCAGGGCCAGGCGCTGGCGTCCAGCGGCAGCGCGGGGCGGATGTTCGGCAGGCCCGATTCCCGCACCCAGGCGTCGATGCTGGCCCGCGCGCCCTCGTCCGGGTCGCTCGGCTGCCAGGTCAGGCCGGGCAGCGCGGCGGCGAAGTGGATCGCGTGCTCGCCGGAGCCGGAGGCGATTTCCAGGACGAGCCCTTCGGGCGGCAGAACCCCGCGCAGGACGCCCAGCAGCGGATCGCGGTTCCGTGCGGCCGCGGGTGCGTATCTCCGCGCATCCGCGGCCGCCTCGCCGAACTGCGCCTTCCGCTCGCCGGGCTCCATCAGGCCGGTACGCCCTTGCTCGTCGAATACTCGAAATGCAGCGCCTCGCCCGGGAAGACGCGGGGGTGGATGGCATGCGCGGCCATCGCCGCCTCGGAGAAGCCCTGCAGGATGAGCTTCAGCTTGCCCTTGTAGGTCGCCATGTCGCCGATCGCGTGCACGCCGGGGATGTTGGTCTCGCAGGTGGAGGGGTCCACCTGGATGTGGCTGTGGTCCAGCCCCAGGCCCCAATCGGCGATCGGGCCGAGCTCCATGGAAAGGCCGAAGAAAGCCAGCAGGTGGTCGGCCTCGACGCGCTTCTCCTCGCCCTTGAGCGTGGCGAGCACCACCGCGTCCAGCTTCGAGCCGTCGCCCTCCAGCCCGTGGAGCTGGTAGGGGATGGCCATCTCGATCTCGCCGCGGGCGGCGGCGGCCTCGAGCTGGGCCGCGGATTCCGGCGCCGCGCGGAACTTCGGGCGGCGGTGCACGACGATGACCTTCTCGGCGACGTCCTTGAGGCTCAGCGCCCAGTCCACCGCGCTGTCGCCGCCGCCGGCGATGACCACGCGCTTGCCGCGGAACTCTTCCCGCTTCGTCACCATGTAGCGGACGCCGCCGGAGGCCTCGTAGCCGGGCAGGCCCTCCAGCGGCGGACGGTTGGGGCCGAAGGCGCCGGCACCGGCGGCGATGATCACCGCCTTGGCCGTCACCGCACGGTTCGCGCTCGTCTGAAGGAGGAAGCCGTCCGCCGTGGGCGTCAGCCGCTCGACGCGCTGGTTCAGCAGGTATTCGGGCGAGAAGGGCGCGGCCTGATCGGCAAGGCGGTTGATCAGCTCGGCGCCGGCGATCGCGGGATGGGCCGGGATGTCGTAGATGGGCTTCTCGGGATAGAGCGCGGCGCATTGGCCGCCGATCTCCTCCAGCGTGTCGATCACGACGCTGCGCATCTTCAGCATGCCGCATTCGAAGACGGCGAAGAGTCCGCAGGGCCCGGCGCCGATGATGGCCACGTCGGTGTCGATGGTGTCGCTCATGGCCTCTGGCATGCCTTCCTTTGACGTTTCAGTCCAGCCTTTGCCCAATGGTTTGCTGGTTGCGGGCACGGACGGCAAGATGGGCGGAGATGGAGATGATTCTCGCCGACCTCGCCGCCACCCAGGCCCTCGCCGCGCGCCTCGCCGGGCTGGCGCGGCCGGGCGACGCGCTGCTGCTGGAAGGACCGCTTGGCGCAGGTAAGTCGGCGCTGGCGAGGGCCTTCCTGCGCAGCGCCACGGGCGATCCCAGGCTGGAGGTGCCGAGCCCGACCTTCACCCTGGTCCAGAGCTACGACCTCCCGGGGGGAGGCGCGGCGCATCACTTCGACCTGTATCGGCTCTCGGGCCCGGGCGGGCTGGCGGAGCTCGGCTGGGACGAGGCGCGGGAGGGGATCGTGCTGGTGGAATGGCCGGACCGGCTCGGGCCGCTCGCGCCGGAGGACGCGCTGCGCGTGACCCTGGCCCCCGGCACCGACGAGGATTCGCGCCGGGCGCGAATCGAGGGCTGGGAGGGGCGGCTCGCATGAGTGCGCGCTTCCTCGAGACCAACGGCTTCGGCGCGGCCCATCAGGAGCCCATGCCGGCCGATGCGAGCAAGCGCTACACGCGCCTGACCGGCGGCCCGCGCGGCGCGCTGCTCATGCAGACGCCGGATGCGGAGTACCTGGCCGCCTTCCTGCGCGTGGCGCGGCACCTGGAAGCGATCGGCGTGCCGGCGCCGGCGGTGATCGCCGTGGAGACGGCGGAGAATCTCGCGCTGGTCGAGGATCTCGGCGCCGCCAGCATGGCCGAGGCGCTGGATGCCGGGGCCGACCCCACACCGCTCTACCTGGATGCCGCACGCAGCATGGCCCGGCTGCACGCCGCGCCGCCGCCCGAGGGGCTCCCGACCTGGGATGCCGAGGCCCAGTCACGCACCGCCGCCGCGACCTTCCTGGAGTGGTGGTGGCCCGCGGCCTTCGGCGCGCCGACCTCTGACGAGGTGCGTACGGCCCTCGACGCCGCGATCCGGGAGATGCTGGCGCCCTTCGCCGCCTTCGGCATCGTGCATCGCGACTTCTTCCCCGCGAACCTCATCCCCACGCCGTCAGGCATGGCGCTGATCGACTTCCAGGACGCGGCGGTGGGCAATTCCATCTACGATCTCGTCTCGCTGGTCGAGGATGCGCGGCGCGACGTGCCGCCGGATCTGCGCGAGGCGGTGATCGGCGAATACCTGGCGCATCGCCCGGGGCTCGACGCCGCGGATCTGCGGGCCGCCATGGCCGTGCACGGCGCGCAGCGGCACCTGCGGGTGGCGGCGCTCTGGGTGCGGCTCGACCGGCGCGACGGCAAGCCGCACTACCTCGCGCATGGCCCGCGCTGCTGGGCGCTGCTGGACCGCGCGCTGGCGCACGAGGCCGCGGCGCCGCTGGCGCGCTTCCTCGACGCGCATGTGCCGCGCGAGCAACGGAAGAACCCCGCATGAAGCGCGCGATGGTTCTCGCCGCCGGGCTCGGGCAGCGGATGCGGCCGCTGACGGCGAATACCGCAAAACCCCTGCTGCCCTTGCTCGGCCGTTCGCTGCTCGACCATGCGCTGGACCGCCTCGCCATGGCGGGCGTGGAGGAGGCGGTGGTGAACGCGCATTGGTGCGCGCCGCGCGTGGCCGAGGCGCTGACCGCGCGCGAGGGCACACCGCCCCGCCTGCGCCTGCAGCTGGAGCCGGAGTTGCTGGAGACCGGCGGCGGCGTCCGCCGCGCCCTGCCCCGGCTCGGCGAACAGCCCTTCGCGGTGGTGAACGGCGATGCCTATTGGCTCGACGGACCGACGCCGGCGCTCCACCTGCTGGCGCAGCACTTCGACCCCGCGCGGATGGACGCGCTGCTGCTGCTGATCCGCACCTCCCAGGTCGAAGGCGAGGTCGGCCGCGGCGACTTCTTCCTCGACGGCGCGAGCCGGCTGCGGCGGCCCAGGGGCGCGGAGGTCGCGCCCTTCATCTATGGTGGGGTGCAGGTGATGGCGCCGGCGCTGGTCGCGCCCGAGCCGGAAGGGCGATTCAGCCTCAACCGGTGCTTCGACCGCGCCATCGAGGCGGGCCGGCTCTTCGGCCTCGTGCATGACGGCGCCTGGTTCCATCTCTCCACCCCGGCCGATCTCGCCCGCACGGAGCGCCGGCTGCGCGACGGGCTGTTCAGCCACTGGCTGTGAAGCTCTTTTCCATCGCGCCGGGACTGCCCTTCCTGCCGACGCTGGCAAGGGGGGCGCTGGCGCGGCTCGGCACGGGCGAGCGGCTGGCGGCGGCGACCATCCTGCTGCCCACCCGCCGCGCCGCGCGCGCGTTGCAGACGGCTTTCCTGCGCGAAGCCGAGGTGCCGGCGCTGCTGCTGCCGCGCATGCGCGCGCTGGCCGGCCTCTCGGTGGAGGATGCGGACGAGCTGGCCCTGCCCGCGCTGCTGCGCCTGCCGCCGGCGGTGGATCCGCTGCGGCGCCAGGCGGTGCTGGCCGGCTTTTCCACGCGGCGCCCGCCCTCGCGCGGCGGGCCGCCCACCGCCGAGCACGCCTGGGCACTGGGCCTGGAGCTCGGGCGCCTGCTGGACGAGATCGCGCTGGAGGAGGCCGAGCCCATCCCGGAAGACCCGGAGCTGCTGGGCTTCCGCTGGCTGGAGCGGCTGGAGGCGCTGGCGCCGGAGGCGCTCGCGGTGCACTGGCAGATCACCACGATCTTCCTGCGCGGCGTCGTCGAGGAATGGCAGAACTGGCTCGCGGAGCAGGGCCTGCTCGACATCGGCGTGCGACGCGTGCTGGCGCTGCGGGCGCAGCGCCAGGCCTGGGAGGGCGCACCGCCGGAGGCCGCGGTGATCGCCGCCGGCATCGGCATGGGCGGCACGGTGCCGGCCGCGGCCGACCTGCTGAGGACCATTGCCATCCGCCTGCCGGAGGGCGCCGTGGTCCTGCCCGGCGAGGATATGGCGACGTCAGCCATCCCCTTCGAGGAGCTGGCCGAGGCGCCGACCCACCCCTTCGCCGGCCAGCGCCGCATGCTGGCGCGCATGGGCGCGTCCATGGCCGACACCTTGCCCTGGCACGGCGCGGCTTCCGGCGAGCGGCCGGCGCTGCTCGGCACGGCGCTGCTGCCCGCGGGGCATCTGGAGCCCTGGCAGGCGCGCGATCCCGGACGCTGGAAGGGGGCCCTCTCCGGCCTCTCGCGCATCGAGGCGAGCGACAGCCAGCACGAAGCCAGCGCCATCGCGCTCGCCCTGCGTGGTGCGCTGGAGGTACCCGGCGCGCGCGCCGCGCTGATCACGCCGGATCGCGACCTCGCGCGCCGCGTCGCCGCCGAGCTGCCGCGCCACGGCATTCTGGCCGACGATTCCGCCGGCCAGCCGCTGTCCGAGACGCCGCCGGGCACCTTCCTCCGGCTCATCGCGCATCTGGCGGCCGGCGAATGCGGCCCGGTGCCGCTGCTCGCCGTGCTGAAGCACCCGCTCTGTGCGGCCGGCTGGGCGCGTGGCGAATGGCTTTCGGCGGTCCAGTTCCTCGAGCGCGCGATGCTGCGCGGGCCGGCTCCGGCGCCCGGCCTCGCGGGCTTGCGCGCAGCGGTGGCCGGCCTCCGCGATGGCGAGGCGGGGCCGCGTATCAGGGCACTGCTCGATGCCCTGCAGGCCGCCCTCGGCCCCTTCCATGAGCTGCCGAGCGGCATCCTCCGCCCGCCGGCCGACCTGCTCGCCGAGCATCTGGAGGCCGCGGAGGCACTGGCCGGAACGCCGGACCTGCCCGGCGGCCTGCGTCTCTATGCCCAGGCCGAGGGCGAGGCGCTGGCCCGCCACCTCGCCGAACTCGCCCCCGCCATGGCCGAGCTGCCGCCGCTGCGGCCGACGGAATGGCCCGCGCTCTTCGAGGCGGCGCTGGCCCAGGGCATCACGCGCGCGCCGCGTATCTCGCGCGGGCGGCCGGATGCGGCGCATCCGCAGGTGGAGATCCTGGGCCTGCTGGAAGCGCGGCTGCTCGACTTCGACTGCGTGATCCTGGGCGCGCTGGACGAGACCATCTGGCCCCAGGCCGCCGATCCCGGCCCCTGGATGAGCCGTCCCATGCGGCGCGAATTCGGCCTGCCATCGCCCGAGCTGCGCATCGGCCGCGTCGCGGCGGATTTTTTCCTCGCGGCCTCCTCCGCGCGCGAGGCGGTGCTGTCGCGTGCGGCCCGGCGTGGTGGCGCGCCCAGCGTGCCCGCGCGCTGGCTGACGCGGCTCGACACCTTCCTGGCCGGCCAGGAGCGGGGGCTGGCACTCGAAAAGAACCCCTGCGCCGACTGGGCCCCGCTGCTGGACCAGCCGGACGAGGTGAGGCCCTGGCCCCGCCCCGCGCCGCGCCCACCCGCCGAGGCCCGGCCGGACCGCCTCACGCTCAGCGACGTCGCGACGCTGCTGGCCGATCCCTATGCCTTCTACGCGCGTCGTATCCTGCGCCTCTTCCCACTCGACCCGCTGGAGCAGGAGCCGGGCGCGGCCGACTACGGCAACCTGATCCACGACGCGATCCACCGTTTCCTGCGATCCCTGCCGCGGCCCTGGCCCGGACAGGACGCAGCGACGGCGCTCTGGGACGCGGCCTCCGAGACGGCGCTGGGACGCGCCGTGCTCCGCCCCGCCGTCGAGGCCCTGTGGCGCGTCCGCCTCGCCCGCGTGGGAGAATTCGTCCGCGGAATGGAGGCACAGCGGCAAGGCGAGGTCCACGCGATCTGGCCCGAGTTGCCAGGCCGCCTGGAGCTCCGCCGGGGGGGCCGCACCATCGCCCTGGAGGCGCGCGCCGATCGGGTGGAGCGGCTGGCCGACGGCAGCTACCGCATCCTCGACTACAAGTCCGGCACCGTGCCCTCGAAGAAGGAGGTCGAGTCCGGCAGCGCGCCGCAGCTCCCGCTGGAGGCGCTGATGGCCGCGCGCGGCGCCTTCCGCGACCTGCCCGCCGGCGCCGTCTCGGCCCTGGAATACTGGCGGCTGACCGGCGCGTTGGAGCCGGGCCACGTCGCGGCGCCGGACATCGACATCGCTGAGGCCGTGACGAATGCCGAACAGGCGCTGACCCGCATCGCCGAGGGCTTCCTGCTCGGCGACCGGCCCTTCCTCGCCAGCCCGCATCCAGGCCGCCGCGCCTCGCCGGACTACCGTCACCTCGCGCGCACCGCCGAATGGTCGGCCGAGGGCGAGGAATGAGCCAGGCGCGCGACATCGCCCAAAGGCGGCAGAACGAGGCGTCGGACCCCGAGGTCTCGGCCTTCGTCACGGCCTCGGCCGGCTCCGGCAAGACCAAGCTGCTGACGGACCGGCTGCTGCGCCTGATCCTGGGCGGCGCCAAGCCCGAACGGCTGCTCTGCCTCACCTTCACCAAGGCTGCGGCGGCCGAGATGGCGACGCGCCTCAACCATCGGCTCGGCGACTGGGCCGTGGCGGTGCCGGACGCGCTGGCGGCCGACCTGCGCAAGCTGCTCGACCGCGAGGCCACCCGCGCGGAGACGGCCCGGGCCCGCGCCGCCTTCGCCGCCGTGCTGGAGCTGCCGGGCGGCATGCGCATCGCGACGCTGCACGGCTTCGCGCAATCGCTGCTCCAGGCCTTTCCGCTGGAGGCCGGCCTGCCACCGGGATTTTCCGTGCTGGAGGAGATGGACGCCACCGCCGAGCTGGCTTCGGCGCGCGAATCTATCCTGCCGAGCCACGACGCGCTGCCGCTGCTGGCAACGCTCGCCTCGGGCAAGGCGCTGGGCGGCCTGATGGCCGAGCTGCGCCACGCTGAGCCGCGGCTGAACGCCGCCATCCAGCGCGCCGGCGGGCCCGCGCTGCTGGCGCCGCGCATCGCCCGCGCACTCGGGCTGGAGCCGGGCCTCGCGGCGGCCCACCTGCACCACGCCATCGCCCATTCGCCCGAGGAGCGCGAGCTGTCGCGCGCCGCGGCCATGCTCGTCGCCAGCACCAATAAGAACGATCAGGAGCGCGGCGCCGCCATCCGAAGATTCCTGGCGCTGGGCACGCCGGCCGAGCGCATCGCGGCGCTGGCCGAGTGGCAGATCATCTTCCTCACCCAGACCGGCTCCGTGCGCGCGGAAAAATTTCTCGCGACCAAGGGCGGCCTGGGCGCGGCCATGCAGGCGCAGGCACTCGCCATCCTCTGCCCGGAATGCGAGCGCATCTTTGCCCACCTGGAGACGCTGAAGGCGCTGAACCTCTTCGAGGCGACAGAAGCTGCCCTCGCTCTCGGTCTGCCGGTGCTGAGCCAGTTCCGCGTCGCCAAGGAGCGCATCGGGCGGCTGGACTACGACGACCTCATCGCCGCCGCGGGAAAGCTGCTGCAGGATCCCGGCGCGGCCTGGGTGCTGTTCAAGCTCGACGGCGGGCTGGACCATGTGCTGCTGGACGAGGCGCAGGACAGCAATCCCGAGCAATGGGGCATCGCCCGCGCGCTGACCTCGGAGTTCTTCTCCGGGAAGGGCACGCGGGAGAACGCGCCGCCGCGCACGGTCTTCGCGGTGGGCGACGTCAAGCAGTCCATCTACGGTTTCCAGGGCGCCGACGCCGCCGGTCTGCCGCGCGCCGAGGGCGAGTTTTCCATTGCGGTGGAAGCGGCCGGGGAAACCTTCAGGAAGGTCTCGCTGGAGGTGTCGTTCCGCTCGGCGCCGCCCGTGCTGAAGCTGGTAGACGCGGTCTTCATGGCGGGCCCCGCCTGCCCGGGTGTGGTCGTCCCCGGAGAGGTCCTGAAGCACCTGCCTGACCGCGCCGGCGCCGCCGGCCTGGTCGAGCTCTGGCCCCTCCAGACCCCCGACGCCGCCCAGGAGCCGCCGCCCTGGGACGTGCCCGAGACCCCCACCGCCGAGGCCGGCCCCGACGCCCGCCTCGCCGAGGCGTTGGCGCGCCGCATCCGCCACATGATCGACCACGAGCGCCTGTCCGCACGCCACGAGGGAGATCCCTCGGAGGGCCGCCGCATCCGGGCCGGCGACATCCTGGTGCTGGTGCGCCGGCGCGACGCCTTCCTCGCCCAGCTCGTCCGCGCGCTGAAGGAGCACGACGTGCCCGTCGGCGGCGTGGACCGGATGGTGCTGATCGAGCAGCTCGCCGTGCAGGACGTGCTGGCCACACTGGACGCGATCCTGCTGCCGCAGGACGACCTCCAGCTCGCCGCCGCGCTGAAGTCACCGCTCTTCGGGCTGGACGACACGGATCTTTTCGCCCTCGCCCATGGCCGCCCCGCCTCGCTGCACGCCCGGCTGATGGCCGAGCGCGGCGCGGACACCCGAACCGGCCGCGCCGCCGACCTGCTCGCCGCTCTGCAGTCCCGCGCCGACCACCTGCCGCCCCACGCCCTCATCGCGGAGCTGCTGGGCGAGCGCGGCGGCCGCGCCCGGCTTCTGGCCCGCCTGGGCCCTGACGCCGCGGACCCGCTGGACGAGCTGCTGACCGCGGCGCTGGCGCATGAGCGCGCACATCCCGCCTCGCTCCAGGGCTTTCTGCACTGGCTCCGCCGCGCCGCCGCCGAGATCAAGCGCGAGCCGGACACCAGCGCCGACCTCGTACGCGTCATGACGGTGCATGGCGCCAAGGGGCTGCAATCGCCCATCGTCATCCTGCCCGACACCACCGGCTCGCCGCCGCGCTCGGCCGGGCTGCGCTGGACCGACGACGAACTCCCCCTCTGGGCGCCGCGCAAGGAGGGCTTCGCCGCACCGGCCTACGAGGCCGCCGACCTCGCCCGTGCCGCGCGCGAGAACGAGGAGAGCAACCGTCTCCTCTACGTCGCCCTGACCCGCGCCGAGGACCGGCTGCTGGTCTGCGGCTGGCATCGCGGGAAGAAGCCGCCGGACGAGTGCTGGTACCGAAAGATCGAGGCCGGCTTCGGCAATCTCGACGATCTCCAGGAACAGATCTTCGCGCCGGAGGAGTGGGGCGCTGATACGGCCGGCTTCGGACCCGGCCTGCTGCTACGCCTCGAATCCCGGCAGACGGACCCGCGCCGGGACGAGACCCGCCGCGCGGCCGGCGCCTCCGCGATCCTGCCCGGCTGGGCGCGCATCCCGGCCCGGCCGGTGGAGGCGCCCGGCATCGCCACGCCCTCGCACATGGAGGACACGGAGGTCGAGCTGCCGGCCGCGGCGCCGCACGCGCCCGGCGATCCGCTCGGAAAGCGCTTCCGGCGCGGCAACCTCATCCACGCGCTGCTGCAATCCCTGCCCGATCTCCCGGAAGCGGATCGCGAAGCGGCCGGCCATGCCTTCCTCGCTCGTCCCGGCCAGGGGCTGGACCCGGCGCAGCAGGAAGAAATCCTGGCCGAGGCGCTGGACGTCATGGCCGACCCGGAGCTGGCCCCCGCCTTTGGTCCCGGCAGCCTCGCCGAGGCGCCGCTGGCGGGACGGATCGGCGAGCGGCTCATCCTCGGCCAGGTGGACCGGCTGCTGGTCACGCCGGAAAAAATCCTGGTGCTGGACTTCAAGACCAACCGCCCGCCGCCCGAGCTCGCCGAGGCCGCGCCGCCGGCCTATCTGCGCCAGATGGCGGCCTATCGCGCCGTGCTCCGCGCCGCCTTCCCGGGCCGGCCGGTAGAGTGCGCCCTCGTCTGGACCTACGGCGCCCGCGCCATGCCGTTGCCTGCCATGTTACTGGATCGATACGCGCCGGCTTGACCCGGAGCAGAGGCGACACGACCTTTCCCGCATCGGAATCGAGGGACCCCCCATGAGCGAACTGACCAAGGCCGTGAGCGACGACAGCTTCAAGCAGGATGTGCTGGAGGCGAAGGGCGCCGTGCTGGTGGATTTCTGGGCCGAGTGGTGCGGCCCCTGCCGGATGGTCGCGCCTATCCTGGACGAGATCGCCCAGGAGTATCAGGGCAAGCTGACCATCGCGAAGGTCAATATCGACGACAACCCGATGACGCCGAACAACTATTCGGTGCGCGGCATCCCCACGATGATCCTGTTCCAGGACGGCAAGCCGGTGGACACCAAGGTCGGTGCCATGCCCCGCAGCCAGATGAAGGACTGGATCGCTTCGAAGATCGCGTAAGCGATCTTCGAGTCTTTATTGCGCCCTCAAGCGCCGGGCGGCGGCTCCGCCGCCTTGGCTTCGCGCCATGTGAGGGCCCGCAAGTTGGCAGGTTGGTCGCGGCGCGCCGGCCGCATTCGCGGCCGGATTCGGGTGAAGGTCCGCTGATCCCTTCGGCTTCGTTGAGCGCCCGCTACCCCGCCTTCTTCGCGGCCATCTCGTCCATCATCGCGTCGTAGCGCCGCTGCATCTCCTGCGGCGAGACGTTCTCCTTCTCCTGGCTCAGCAGCCAGTTGAAGCCGAAAGGGTCCTCGAAGCAGGCCGCACGGTGGCCGTAGAACTCGTCCGTCGCGGGCCGGACCACCGTGGCGCCGGCCGCCTTGGCCCGCTCCAGCGCCGCGTCCACGTCCGGCACCATCAGGTGCAGCCGGATCGGCGATTTTCCGTCCGAGCCCATGATGCCCATCTCCGGATACTCGCTCGAGAGCATGAAGAGCGAGCCGTAGAGGGTCATCTCGGCATGGCCGATCCGGCCCGTGCCCTTCTCCGTCAGCCGGTAGCGCTCCTCCGCGCCGAGGGCCTGGCGGTAGAACTCCAGCGCCTCCTCGCACTTCCTCACGACGAGGTAGGGAGAGAGCGCGGAAAATTTCGTGATCGGTTCCATCGGCCGTTCCTCCATCCGCCCCTTCAACGGGCGGATGGAACCCAGGTTGACCGAATGGCGAAAACTGTCACCAGACCATGATGCGTTCGCATTCGCTCAGGCATCATGGTCCAGCCTTTTGTTTGGCGCGTGATTCAGACCTCCGGCGCCTTCGCCTTCGGTCATCACGCTTTAATCGAGACGGATGTTCGCGGCCCGGACCACAGCGCCCCACTTCTCGTTCTCAGCTGTTATGAAACGGTCGAAATCGGCGCCGCCGAGCTGCGAGGGCATCGCGCCCAGCTCGCGGAACTTCGCGATCGTCCCGGGCTCGCGGCAGATCTCCTGCACGGCGGCCGTCAGCCGGTCCACCGCCGGCCGCGGCGTGCGCGACTGCACCTGCAGGCCGAACCAGGCCACCGCCTCGAAGCCCTCGACCCCGCTCTCCGCCACCGTCGGCACCTCCGGCATGGAGAACCAGCGCTCCCTGCTCGTCATGGCGATCGCGCGCAGCCGGCCCTCGCGGATGTGCGGGATATAGGCGGGGAGGTTGTCGAAGGTCATCTGGATGCGGCCGGCCAGCAGGTCCGGGATCAGCGCGCCCGTGCCGCGATAGGGCACGTGGCCGATGTCGGTGCCGGTGCGGAACTTGAAGTACTCGCCGCACATGTGGCCCGAGGTGCCGTTGCCGGGCGTGCCGTAGTTCAACGCGCCCGGATCGCGCTTCGCCAGCGCGATCAACTCCTGCACGGTCCGCGCCGGCAGGTCGGGCGGCACCACCAGGGCGTTGACCACGAGGTTCGCCAGCGCCACGGAGGTGAGGTCGCGCACCGGGTCGAAGGAAAGCCGCGGATAGAGGAACTGGTTGATGCTGGCCGTGCCGATCGTGCACATCAGCAGCGTGTGACCGTCGGCATCGCCCTTGGCCACGACCTCCACGCCCACATTGCCGCCGGCGCCGGGCCGGTTCTCCACCACGCAGGGCTGGCCGAGGAGCTGCGTCAGCCGCTCGGCGACCACGCGGGCCGTGACGTCGGTGGCGCCGCCAGCGGTGAAGGGGACCACGATACGCATCGAGCGCGTCGGCGCCCAGGGGGTCGGTGCTTGGGTCTGCGCCAGGGCGGCGGCGGGGATCAGCGCGGGCAGGGCGAGGACGGAACGGCGCGTCAGCGGCATCGGGGACATCTCCGGGAGAACCTCCCGGCCTGATATCCCCGTTATGTCAGCCGATCCATCGGCCGGCGGCGCATATCAGGTCGCCGTCAGCTTCGCCTTCTCCACCACCTCGGCCCATTTCCGGATCTCGGCCACCAGGAAGGCCTCGAAGGCCGCCGGAGTGCTGCCGCCCTCGGGCGTGAGGCCCGGCCCGTCCGCGCCGAATTCCGCCAGCCGTGCCCGGAAGGCTGGGTTCCGCGCGATGCCGTCGATCTCGGCGCCGATCCGCGCGATCGCCGCGCGCGGGGATCGCGCCGAGGTCTGCACGCCGAACCAGGCCGTCGCCTCGAAGCCCGGGATGCTCTCCGCGATCACCGGCACGTTCGGCACGACGCTGGCCCTCGAGGCGCCGCTCATCCCCAGCGCCCGCACCTGGTTCTCGCGGATGAAGTTCAGCGCGGAGGGGATGTTGTCCATGCCGCAATCCACGCGCTCGGCCATCAGCTCGGTCAGCATGGGGCCCGAGCCGCGGAAGGGCACGTGCACCAGCCGGATGCCGGTCATCTGGCTCAGCAGCTCCATGCAGACATGCGGGCTGCTGCCGATGCCAGCCGTGCCGTAGGTGATCTCGCCCTGCCGTCCCCGCGCGAAGTCGAGGAACTGCGTCATGTTCATCACGGGCATGCGGTTCGCGACCATCAGCACGTTGGGCATGCGCGTGACGAGGCCGACCGCCGCCATGTCCTCGGGCTTCCACGGCATGCGCGCGCCATAGACCGAGTAGTTGATCGCCCCCGTGCCGATCGAGGTGAAGAGCAGCGTGGTGCCGTCCGGCTCCGCGCGCGCCACCACCTCGCCGGCAAGGTTGCCGCCGGCGCCGGGCCGGTTCTCCACCACCACGGGCTGGCCCAGCTTGGGCGCCAGCCGCTCGGCCACCATGCGGCCGACAAGGTCGGTCGTGCCGCCCGGCGGGAAGGGGATGACGAGGCGGAGCGGGCGCGTGGGCGACCACGTCCCCTGGGCTCCACCTTGGGCGCGCAGCACCGCGGGCGTGAGCAGGCCCGCCGCGAGGACGGCCCGGCGAGGGGCGAGGAGACTCACGACCCTTCGACCGTCGCGCCGGAACGGCGGACGGCGTCGCTCCACTTGGCGATCTCGTTGCGGATGAAGGTGTCGAAGTTCTCCGGCGTGCTGCCGCCGCCCGGGGCGAGGTCGGCGCGCATACCGCCGAGGTCCGCAAACTTCGCCCACATGGCGGGCTCGGCGACGATCGCCTCGACCTCGCGGTTGATGCGCTCGATCGCCGCGCGCGGCATGCGCGCCGGCCCGACCAGGCCGAACCAGGCGGTGGCCTCGACGCCCGGCTGGCCCGCCTCGGCCGTGGTCGGCACGTTCGGCAGCTGCGGGCTGCGCGTGGCGGTGGTGACGGCGAGCGGCCGCAGACGTCCCTCGCGCAGGTGGTTGATGACGCTCGGCAGGTTGTCGACACCGACCTCGATGCGGCCGGCGATCATCTCCTGCAGCATGGGACCGGCGCCGCGGAAAGGCACATGCGTCAGGTCGATGCCGGCGGCGAGCTTCAGCAGCTCGCCGGTCATGTGCAGCGAGGTGCCGACGCCGCTGCTGCCGATGTTGAGCTTGCCCGGATTGGCCTTGGCCAGCGCCACCAGCTCCTCCAGCGTGTTCGCCCGCACGGCGGGGTGCACGAAGATCGCGTTGGGCACGCGGATGACGAGGCTGATGCCGGCGAAGTCCTCCGGCTTGTACGGCATGCGCGGCCCATAGAGCTGGTAGTTGATGGCGCCCGAGCTGATCGTCTGCATCAGGATGGTGAGTCCGTCGGGATCGGCCTTCGCCACCACGTCCGCGCCCACATTGCCGCCGGCGCCGGGTCGGTTCTCGATCACCACCTGCTGGCCCAGCCGTTGCGACAGCGGCTCGACCAGGAGGCGCGCCGCGATGTCGGTCGTGCCGGCGGGGGTGAAGCCGACCACGAGGCGGATGGGCCGGCTGGGCGACCAGGTGCCCTGCGCACGCGCCGGCAGCGTACCGAGGAAAGGCGAAGCCAGAGGGGCGAGGAACGTCGCCGAAAGCACGGCACGGCGCGAAGGGCGCGGAAGCAGCATCTGAACGTCTCCAATTTGTATCTTTGTCGAGGAGATTGGACCGGCGCCGCGCCACGTTCAAGCGTGAAGGGGATGCAACCCGCTTCGGCGGCGACGGTTCCTCCCATAGTCGAAACCCTGGACAGGCTTGCGCGTCGCCCCATGGTCGCTACAGGCAGTGTTCGAAGCCGTTCAGGATAAAGGCCGATGGCGTTTCTCCATCTCTACTGGCGCGTTCTGGCGCTGTTGCGGCCCGACAAGTGGGTCGCCTTCGGCCTCACCGCCGCCGCCATCGCGCTGGCCGGGCTGCAGTTCCTGGAGCCGGTGCTGTTCGGCCGCGTCATCGACCTGCTCTCCAGGGCGGACCGCATGGCGGTCGCGGACGTCTGGTCTGCCGCCTACACGCTGCTCGCCATCTGGGCGACGGTGGGGCTCTCCTCGATCGGCGCCAACGTCGCGGTCTCGCTGCTCGCGGACCGCATGGCGCACCGCAACCGCCTGCTGATGATGTCGCGCTACTTCCAGCACGTGCTCGCGCTGCCGCTGGAGTTCCACGGCGACGTGCAGTCGGGCCGGCTGATGAAGGTGATGCTGGTCGGCACCGACAACCTCTTCGGCCTCTGGCTCGCCTTCTTCCGCGAGCACCTCATCACGGTGGTCAGCGCGCTCGTGCTGCTGCCTCTGACGCTCTCGCTGAACTGGCGGCTCGGGCTGCTGCTGATCGGGCTGGTCGTCGTCTTCACGGCGCTGACGGCCTTCGTCATCCGCAAGACGCAGACGGCGCAGATGAAGGTGGAGGAGTTCCACACCCAGCTCGCGGGCTCGGCGCAGGACGCGCTGTCCAACGTGGTGGTGGTGCAGTCCTTCACGCGCCTCAACAGCGAGGCGAAGATGTTCGGCGACATCATGCGCCAGGTGCTGGACCACCAGTTCCCCGTGCTGAACTGGTGGGCCGTGGTGAATGTGCTGACGCGCGCCTCGAGCACCATCACCGTCATCATGATCTTCATGCTGGGCACGCTGCTGCACCTGCAGGGCAAGGCCACCGTGGGCGACATCGTGAGCTTCATGGGCTTCGCGACGCTGCTGGTCTCGCGCATGGAGGGCGCGGTCGGCTTCGTCTCGCACATGCTGTTCCAGGCGCCTTCGCTGCGGCAGTATTTCCGAGTGCTGGACACGGTCAGCACCGTGCCCGAGCGGCCGGATGCGAGGGACATCGGCCGCGCGGTGGGCGAGGTGCGGTTCGAGGGCGTCGGCTTCTCCTACCCCAACAGCGGCCGCATCCTGAGCGGCATCGACCTTGTGGCCCATCCCGGCCAGACGGTCGCGCTGGTGGGCGCCACCGGCGCGGGCAAGACGACCTCCATGCAGCTGCTCCAGCGGCTCTGGGACCCGACCGAAGGGCGCGTCACGCTGGACGGCGTGGACCTGCGCGACATCACACTGGAGAGCCTGCGCCGCAACATCGGCGTGGTCTTCCAGGAGAGCATGCTGTTCAACCGCTCCATCCGCGACAACCTGCTGGTCGGCCGGGCGAGCGCGACGCAGGAGGAGATCGAGCGCGCCTGCCGCATGGCCGAGGCGCACGACTTCATCATCCGCCAGCCCAACGGCTACGACACCATGGTGGGCGAGCGCGGCGCCACGCTCTCGGGCGGGCAGCGGCAGCGGCTCTCGATCGCGCGGGCGCTGCTGAAGGACCCGCCGGTGCTGATCCTGGACGAGGCGACATCGGCGTTGGACGCCGCGACGGAGGCGAAGGTCGCCAAGGCGCTGCGCGCGCTGATGGCGGGGCGGACGACCTTCATCATCGCGCACCGGCTCTCGACCGTGCGCGACGCGGACGAGATCCTGGTCTTCGACCTGGGCCGCATCGTCGAGCGCGGCAGTTTCTCCGGGCTGATCGCGCTGAACGGACGCTTCGCGGATCTGGTGCGGACGCAGCTCACCGGGACGACGGCGGGCTGAGAAAAAATATTCCGTTGCATCGCAAAGCGATGCCGCGCTGCAGCAACGCTTTCCGTTGCAACCCACACGGGCAAGGGCGCAACCTTACAGCAAGGCAATTCCTTGCCCCAGGGGCGCTCAAAGGGGGATGAAGGAGGAAAGCTCATGGTGATCCAGAACATCCTGCGTGGAAAAGGCAGCCAGATCATTTCCGTCCGCACGGACGACTGCGTGGCTTCCATCACGCGCACGCTGGCGCAGCACCGCATCGGCGCCGTGCTCGTCGTCGAGCCGGACGGCACCGTGCTCGGCATCGTCAGCGAGCGCGACATCGTGCGCGCCATGGCCGGCGTCGGCGAGCCGGTGATGCGCATGACCGCGGGCCAGCTCATGACCCGCGTGCTGCACACCGTCACGCCCAGCAGCACCGTCCAGGACGCGCTGCGGATGATGACCGACCGCCGCGTCCGCCACCTGCCGGTCCTCGACGAGGACGGCGCGCTGGCCGGCATGGTCTCGATCGGCGACCTCGTGAAGGCGCGCATCGCCGAGGCGGAGCAGGAGACGGAGGAGCTCAAGCTCTACGTCGCGACCGCCGGCTAAGGCAAAGCGCCGAAGCGCGACCTGGCAAGACCGGTCCCGCTTTAGCGCGAGTTCACGCCAAACCCCGTGCGGCTGTGCCTGCCGCACGGGCAAACCGCGCCAAGCGACGGATAAGACAGGGAACGCCGGGCTTGCATCGGCGTCAGGCCTCGGCCGATGATCCGGCCGCAAATAAATCCCGGAGAGGCCCGACCCATGACCGTGACCCGCCGCGCCCTCATGGCCGCCGCTGCCGCCGCCCCGCTCGCGCCCAGCCTCGCGCGGGCGCAGACGCGCTGGCAGATGGCCACCGCCTACCCGGACGGCAATTTCCACACGCGCAACATCCAGCTGTTCCTTGCGGACCTGCAGAAGGCTGATGTCGCGGTGCAGCTCCACTCGAACGCCGCGCTGCTGCCGATGGGCCAGATCAAGCGCGGCGTGCAGACGGGCCAGGTGCAGCTCGGCGAGATCCTGCTCTCCGCCTACGGCAACGAGGACGCCTTCCTGGAGGTCGACAGCATCCCCAGCCTGGTGCCGGACTTCGCAGCCGCCAAGCGCCTGTCCGACCTCGCGAAGCCCTATATCGAGGCGCGCCTGGCGCGGCAGGGCATCACGCTGCTCTACATGGTGCCCTGGCCCCCGGGCGGCTTCTACACCAACGCGCCGCTGACCTCGCTCGAAGGGCTGCGCGGCACGAAGTTCCGCACCTTCAACGTCATGACCAACCGCTTCGCCGCGCTGATCGGCGCCAATGCGACGCTGGTCCAGCAGGCCGAGGTGCCGCAGGCCTTCGCCACCGGCGTGGTGAACGCCATGGTCACCTCCGCGCAGACCGGCGTGGACACCCAGGCCTGGGACTACTGCCGCGTCTTCACCCCCGTCGGCTTCACCTTCACCCGCAACGCCATCATGGTGCAGAAGCGCGTCTTCGACGCCCTGCCCGCCGCGGCGAAGGCCGCCGTCACCGCCGCCGCCGCCGCCGCCGAGACACGCGGCTACCAGATGGCGGAGGAGGCCACGGCCACCACCGAGGCCACGCTGCGCCAGCGCGGCATGACCATCGCCCAACCGACGCCCGAGCTGGTCGAGGGCATGCGCCGCATCAGCGCGCAGATGACCGAGGAGTGGGTCTCGCGCACCGGCGAGGACGGGCAGAAGCTGATCGCGGCCTATCGCGCCTGAGGGTCGTCACAACATGCGCCGTGCGCTGGACGCCCTCTACGCCGCCAGCGCCGGCTTCGCCGCGCTGTCGCTGTTCACCATCTTCGTCGTGATGATGGCGCAGGTGGCGCTGCGCGAGACGAACCATCAGCTCCCGGGCGCCGACGACCTCAGCGCCTATCTTTGCGTCGCGACCACCTTCTTCGCGCTCGGCGCCACCTTCAAGCGCGGCGAGCTGATCCGCGTCGGCATGGTGCTCGACCGGCTCGGGCCGGGTGCCCGCCGGATCATGGAGCTGCTGGTGCTGGCGCTGGCCGCCCTGCTCGTCGGCTATATCGCGTTCTGGACCGCGCAGGACGTGATGTTCTCCTGGGAGATCGAGGAGGTCGCGCAGGGCACGGTGCCCTTCCAGCTCTGGATCCCGAAGCTGGCCATGCCGCTCGGCTCGGGCATCCTGCTGATCGCGATCGTCGACGAGTTCGTCGCGGTGCTGAAGGGAGCGATCCCCTCCTATGTCCGCGCCGCCGAGGAACGGGCCGCCGCCGGCGACTTCTCGGCAGAGGTCTAGAGGTCCTATGGGCGGTTGCCGATGCGGCGGTCCGGCGGGTCTTTTCCGCCCCTGGCGCCAGCCCTCGCTGGCCGATGCAGCCGGCATCGGCGGCGCTCGGACTGGCGCCAGGAACGAAAAATCCCTCACCGGTCCGCTCGCAGCGGCAACCGCCCATAGGACCTGACATGGACCTCCTCACCTTCGCGCTGCTCCTGCTGGTCCTGCTCTGCCTGCTGCTGGGCGCCGGCCTCTGGATCTCCATGTCGCTCGCCGCCGTGGGCTATGTCGCCATGGCGGCGGCGCACCCGTCGCCCGGCCTTTACCTCGCCTCCTCCTTCTGGGAGGCCACCGGCTCCTGGACGCTGGCCGCCCTGCCGATGTTCGTCTGGATGGGCGAGATCCTGTTCCGCACCAAGCTCTCGGAAGAGCTGTTCAACGGCCTCGCCCCCTGGGTCCGGCGCATCCCCGGCGGGCTGCTGCACGTGAACATCCTGGCCTGCGGCATTTTCGGCTCGGTCTCTGGCTCCTCCGCCGCGACCTGCGCCACCGTCTCCAAGATCGCGCTGCCGGAGCTGAAGAAGCGCGGCTACGACGAGGATGTCGCGATCGGCTCGCTGGCCACCTCGGGCACGCTCGGCATCCTCATCCCGCCCTCGATCATCATGGTGGTCTATGCGGTGGCGGCCGAGGTCTCGATCGTGCGCGTCTTCATCGCGGGCTGCCTGCCCGGGCTGATCGTGATGCTGCTGTTCAGCGCCTATATCGTGGTCTGGGCGCTGCTCAACCCGAAGAAGCAACCGGCGCCCGAGCCGCGCATCTCCTTCGGCGAGAAGATGCGGCAGAGCTCCAAGCTCATCCCCTGCGCGGTGCTGATCGTGGTCGTCATCGGCACGATGTTCGTGGGCTGGGCGACCGCCACCGAGGCCGCGGCCTTCGGCGTGCTCGGCTCGCTGCTCATGGCGGCGGGGCGCTGGACCGGGCTCGGCCTGCTGGCGCTGGACCTGATCGCCTGGGCGACCGGGCTCATCCCCTTCTCGCAGTTCTGGCCGATCGCCTTCTTCGCGCTGCTCGGCCTCGCCGCCGGCGAGCGCGTGCTGACCTGGCAGAGTTTTCTGGACAGCGTGAAGGGCGCGACGCGCCTCTCCTGCATGATCATGTTCATCCTGGCGGGCGCGGCCTTCCTCACCAAGGCGATGGCGCTGACGGGCATCCCGGCGGCGCTCGCCGAGGGCGTGGCGCATCTCAATCTCGGCCCCTACGGGCTGATCGCCATCCTGACCGTGGTCTACGTGCTGCTGGGCACGGCGCTGGACGGCGTGTCGATGATCGTGCTGACGACCTCCATCGTGATCCCGCTGGTGCAGCATGCGGGCTTCGACCTGGTGTGGTTCGGCATCTTCATCGTGCTGCTGGTCGAGATCGCGGAGATCACGCCGCCGGTGGGGTTCAACCTTTTTGTCATGCAAACCATGACTGGGAAGGAACAATTCGAGGTCGCACGCGCCTCGATGCCCTTCTTCCTGATGCTGGTGGTGACGGTGGTGCTGATCACGCTCTTCCCGGTGACGCTGGTCACGGGCCTGCCGGACTGGCTGCTCAGCCGGTAGTTGGTCGCGGAGGGGTTTCGGCCCCCCGCTACTTCCAGATCATCATCAGGAGCGCGAACAGGACGAGCGTAAGTCCCTGCAGCAGCACGCGATACCGCATGAGCTTCTGCGAGGTCTGGCCCGACACGCCGCGCGCCATGCCGATCATGCCGGCGACCAGGACACCGAGTGTCGCCGCCATCGAGGCGATCACCAGAATGGTGAAGAATGTCTTCATCCCGTCATTGTGGGCATGCGGGCCGGCCCCGGCAACCGTCCGGCCGTGACAGCCTGGCAACTTGACCTCAGCCCCCCAGGGCCCAAAACCAGGGGCATGTTCGGTCGACTCCTGCCCCTCCTCGCCCTGCTCCTGGCCCTTCCGGCCCTGGGGCAGACGCCCGCCGCGCCCGCGCCGGCCGCTCCGCCCCCGGCAGCCACGGCGCCAGCCCCCGCGGCGGCGGCACCCGCAGCGCCTTCGGCCGACACCCAGGCCGAGCTGGGCGCCCTGCTGGAGATCCTGCGCGACGAGAGCCGCCGCGCCGCGCTGATCCGCGCCCTGGAGACCTCGCCCGGTGCCGGCGCCCCTGCGGCCGCGCCGGCCCCTGCCCCGGCCGCCGAGGAGCCCGCCTCCGTCCCCGCCGAGATCGTCACCGGCGTCGGCCAGCGGCTCGCCGCCTTCCTGGAGAACATCCTCTCGCGCCTCTCCGCCGCCACGGAGCTCAGCGCCGTCGGCGACTGGTTCAGCCGGCTGACCTATGACGAGCGCCTGCAGGCGCAGGTCCTGAACCTGGCCTGGAAGCTGGCCCTGGTCCTGGTCGGCGGCATCGTGATCGAGCGGGTCCTGCGCTACGCCACGCGCCGGCCACACCGGATGCTCGAGCTGCGCGTGGAGGCGGTGGAGGGGCCGATGCGCCGCTTCCGCAGCCTGCCCTACCTGCTGGCCCACCTCGCGCTCGACATGGTTCCCATCCTGGGATTCGGCCTCTTCGCGATCGCCGTCGTGGATGCCTACGCGCTCTGGCCGTCCAACCGCCTGATCATGGAGCAGGTCGTCTTCGCCTATATGAGCGCCCGCGCCATCATGGCCGTGGGGCGGATGTTCTTCGCGCCAAGCCATGCGCGGCTGCGCCTCGCCGCCTGCGACGACGAGACGGCCGCCTATGCGATGCTCTGGCTGCGCCGCCTCGCGCTGACCGGCGTGCTCTTCTACACCCTGGCCGAGTCGGCGATGCTCTTCGGCCTGCCCTATGGCGCGCACCAGACGATCTGGCGCTTCGGCCTGCTGGTGCTGACCATGCTGGTCGCCGTCGTCGTGATGCAGAATCGCGGCTCGGTCGCGCAGCTGCTGGACGCCCCGGCGCTCGCGGAGGACGACCAGCCGACCGCGAGCCGCCGCTGGATGCGCGCGGCGCGCAACCGGCTGGCCCAGGCCTGGCACGTGATCATCATCCTCTGGCTGCTGGCGGCGTGGTCGGTCTGGGCGCTGGACATCGACCGCGGCTTCGAGCGGCTGTTCGGCGCCTCGGCGACCACCATCGCCATCGTCGTGGGCGGCAAGCTGCTCGACGAGGGCGCGCGCCGGCTGCTCGACTGGCTGTTCCGCGTCAGCACCGAGCTCTCGGGCAAGTATCCCGGGCTGGAGGCGCGGGCCAACCGCTACCTGCCGGCGCTGCGCACCATCGTCTCGGCCATCATCACGGCCGTGGTCGTCGTGCTGCTGCTGGAGGCCTGGGGGCTGCACTCGCTCTCCTGGTTCCAGCCGGGGCGCTGGGGCGGGCGGCTGGTCTCGGGCGCCGCGACCATCGGGATCACCGCGGCGGTCGCGCTCATCGCCTGGGAGGCGGCGAATTCCGCCATCCAGCGCCAGCTCAAGGCCCTGCCGAAGGACGGCTCGGCGGCCCGCAGCGCGCGGGTCCGCACCCTGCTGCCCATGCTCCGCACGGCCATCGCCGGCGTGCTGCTGGTGGTGGTGGGCATCACCTTCCTGACCGAGGTCGGCATCAACGTCGCGCCCCTGCTGGCCGGTGCCGGTGTCGTCGGTCTCGCCATCGGCTTCGGCAGCCAGACGCTGGTGCGCGACGTCATCACCGGCATCTTTCTCCTGCTGGAGGACGCGGTGACGGTCGGCGACACGGTCACCGTCGGCGGGCTGTCGGGGACGGTCGAGCAGCTCTCGATCCGCTCGATCCGGCTGCGGGCGCTGGACGGGTCCATCCACATCGTGCCCTTCAGCTCGGTCTCGACGGTGACGAACCAGACGCGCGACTTCGGCTACGCGGTGGTGGACGTCGCGCTCGACTACTCCGTGGATACGGACAAGGCGGTGATGGTCCTGCGCCAGGTGGGCGAGGCCATGCGCGAGGACGAGGCCTGGGCGCCGCAGCTCCTGGCGCCGCTGGAGGTCATGGGCGTCGACAAGATGACCGACATGGGCGTGTTCATGCGCGCGCGGATCATGACGCCGCCGGCGCGGCGCTGGGCCGTGGCGCGCGAGCTGAACCGGCGGATGAAGCAGCATTGCGACGCGGCGGGGCTGCGGCTGTTCTTCGCGAAGGCGCCGCCGGAGCCGCCCATTCCGGAGACGGCGCCGGCTTAGGGGAAAACCGATCGGAAGGCCGGCCTGGGAGAAAGCGGCTTAACATTTTTCGCATCGAGATCCGCTTTGCGCCCACGTCGGTCATCCCCGTGGCACCTTTGACCTTCCAGAGGCAGATGCGAGCTTCGGACCTGCGGATGGCCGAGGAGGATGGAGAGCTGCCGATCCGCCTATGTGCCGGAACGCAGCAAGGCAGACGGTGACCTACAGCCCTGAATGGATGTCGAGCTTCCTCTCGTTCCTGCTCGACGCTCTCAATCCTGAGGAAAGCGTGCAGCAACGCCGGCGACGACGTCCTCGACGATGCCCTGCAGCTCCGACGATACGACGCCGTCGCGCGCCTGGATCGAGATCCCCTGCATGACCGCAGCCAGATGCCGGGCCAGCCGCTGGACCTGATCCTCTTCGGCAAAGGAGGAAAGGGCCTGCACGATCCTCCCGCGTAGCGCCTCCCGCCGCGCGGCGGCATCGCGGGCGAGCGCGGCATGTTCAGGGTGACAGGCCACGAGGCCGCTCGAAATCATGCAGCCGCGTTCATGCTCGCGCTGCGTGACGTTCCTGACGGCACCCTCGAGCAGCAAACGCACCGCTTCCTGCAGCGACTTCGCCGATCCGATCAGCGCCAGATCCAGGCAGCCCAGCGTCTCCTCATAACGCTTCATCGCCTGCTGATAGAGGCCGGCCTTGCTGCCGAAGGCGGCATACAGGCTCGGCGGCGCGACCCCGATCGCCTTCGTCAGGTCTCCGACCGACACGCCCTCATAGCCATGGCGCCAGAACAGCAGCATGGCGGTTTCGATGGCCGCATCCCGATCAAAGCTCCACGGCCGTCCGCCGCGTGACTTCACACCCCGTTCCATAGCGACCACTAAACTACAGCTTGACATGCCCCGTCAAGGAGATTGAATAGCGATCATTAAACAATAGGGCTCGCCTCATGGATCATACCCGCCGCCATTTCATGACCGTTGCCGCCGCCTTCGGCGCGGCAGCCCTGCAGCCCGAGGATGCTTCGGCTCAGGCGCATGCGTCAGCCGGCAGGGAAGCACCCGACGGCACGGGCGCTGACCGCGATTTGTTCTCCGTCCGCTCGGCCGACGGCACGGTGCTGGCGGCCGAGGCAAAGGGCGCCCCCGCCGCGCGGGAGATCCTCTTCATCCACGGTCTGCGTCAGAGCGGGTTGAGCTGGGACAAGCAGTTCGCCGATCCGGCATTGGCGGGCTTCCGGACGGTTCGCTTCGACCTGCGCGGGCACGGAGACTCCGACAAGCCCAGCGCTCTGGAGGCCTATTCCGACGCTGACTGCTGGGCCGACGATGTCGCGGCCGTGATCGCGGCGACAAAGCTGCGCCGCCCTGTCCTCGTGGGCTGGTCGCTTGGTGGCTACGTGGCTGGAGCGTACCTGCGCAAGCATGGCGGCTCCGGCATCGCCGGCGTCAACCTGGTCGACGCGGTCAGCAAGCTGTCGCCGGACCTGCTCACGCCGCTGGCCGGTGACTTCACCGGCACCGCGACCTCGCATGACCTGGCGACGCGTGTCGCCGCGACGGCGGAGTTTCTTGCCGCCTGCTTTCACCAGCCGCCAAGCGGCGCCGAGCTCCAGCGGATGCTCGTCGTCAACGGCATGGCAGCACGTGCGGCGAACGAGGGCTTTGTGCAGACCGCGACCACCGATCTCGAGCCTGTATTCGCGGCATACGAGGGTCCGATCCTGCTGACGCACGGCGCGCATGACCGCCTCGTTCGCCTGGCGATGTCGGAGCGCATCCGGTCGCTCAAACCGGAAAGCCGCCTGTCCGTGTTCGGTGAGAGCGGGCACAGCCCGTTCTACGAGGAGCCGACACGCTTCGGGCTTGAGCTCGCCGCCTTCGTGACCGCGGCCAGCTGAGGCCTGACCGTGAAGGGACGAGCGAGCGCGCAGGCCGACGCTCCGACCGTCCAGGGACCGACGTGCCCCGAAAGGAATGCGATGGCTCCGCTGGAGATTCTCTGCGCCGTGCTTGTGCCGCTCCTGTGGGGGGTGCAGTACGCCGTCATCAAGGCGGGATTGGCCGTCTTCCCGCCCCTCTTCTTCGTCGGTCTGCGCTTCGCGGTCGTCGCCGCCATCCTGCTGCCCTTCGTCGGACGGCCCTCCAGGCATGAACTGGGCGTCTTTCTCCTCATCTCGATCTTCATCGGCGGGCTCAACTTCGGCCTCGTCTTCGTCGGCCTCACCGGGGCACCGGCGAGCGTGACCGGCCTCGCCAACCAGCTGTGGTCGCCCTTCGCATTGGTCCTGGCATGGCCCCTGCTCGGGGAGAGGCCGTCGCGGCGCGTCGCCGCCGGCGTCCTGATCGCCCTGGCCGGCGTGACCCTGGCGGTGGCCGATCCCACGGTCGCCGTCCCGATCGTCCCGACGCTCCTGGTCCTCGGATCGGCCCTGGCGCTCGCGACCGGCAGCGTGCTGACCAAGCGTTACGGCCCCTTGGATTCCATGAGGCTGATGGCGTGGATGTCGCTGTTCACGGTGCCGCAGGTCTGGTTCGTATCGGCCTTCATCGAGGCGGGGCAGATGAACGCGCTGGCGACCGCGGATCGCGCGGCGTGGCTGGCGTTTGCCTATACGGTGCTGCTGGGGGGGATCGGCGGCTTCGGCCTGTGGTTCTGGCTGCTCGCGCGGCGCCCGATGGCGCAGGTGGCGCCCTACACGTTGTTGCAGGCCGCCTTCGCGATTGCCGCTGGGGTGATTTTCCGGCACGAGCCACTCACCTCGACGCTCGTCGCGGGAGCGGCCATCTGCATCGCTGGCGTGGCGATCTCACAGCGCCCCGCGCGTGACCGACATCCGCGCTCAAGCACGGCTCCCACACGCATGTCCTAGAGCCCTCGGGGCATCGGTGCCCGCGCGAAGAGCTTCCACGTCTGCTCTCCATCACAGCACATGCGCCAGATGGCGTTTGGTCTGGTTAGGGTCAGAGCCGGTCTGAACGTCGATGTCCGCTTCTTTGCCTCACCCACCGAAAGCGGTCGCTCCGCTTTCGGTCAGCACCTGCCATTTGGATACATGATCCCGGCAATCCGAAGAGATTGGAGAAGGTGGCTCTCGGCAGAGCCTTGCCCCAGGCCGCAGCCATCCAAGTCCATGCGCCGGGACTCGAAGCGCCGCGTCGGCGAAACTCAAGCCGGCAGCTGCCGCATCAGCCAGATCACCGCCACGCCGGCGCCGATCGCCAGCATGTAGCTGCGCGTGCCGATCATCACGCCCACCACGCCGGCCGCCGCCAGCATCTGCGTCGGCCCGCCGATGACGAGCGCCGGGATCACGAAGGCCACGAAGATGCAGCCGGGCATGTGGCTCAGCATCGCGGTCACGAAGGGGGTCGGCCGGAAGGCACGGAGCAGCGCGTAGCCGCCGGCCCGGAGCAGATAGGTGGACAGCGCCATCCCCAGGATGGCCAGCAGCACGTCCCAGCGCAGGGTCATCGGCTACTGAGCGGCCCGCGCCGCCTCGACGATCTCCCGGAACAGCCGGGCCGGGAGCGACCCGCCGGAGATCTCGTCCATGCCGACGTTGTTGTCATTGCCGAGCCATACCCCGATCACGACGGGCCCGGAAGGAAGCTGCACGAAGCCCAGGAACCAGGCGTCGCGGTAGTCCTGCGTGGTGCCGGTCTTGCCGCCGACGGCCAGCCCTGGCACCGCCGCCGCGCGGCCGGAGCCGTAGCGCACCACGGCGGACATCATCTGACGCATCTGCTCGGCGTTGGAACTGGTGATGACCTGCGGCGCCTCCGCCCGCGGCGCGCCGACCACGCGGCCCTCGGCCTCGACGCGCGCCATGCCGTAGGGCGTCACGCGGCGCCCGCCATTGGCGATGGTGGCATAGGCGGCGGCCAGGTCGATCAGCGTCACCTCGCCGGTGCCGAGCGCGATCGAGCCGTCGGTCGGAAAACGCCCGCGGATGCCGAGCCGCCCCGCGACCTCGGCCACCGCGCGCGGCCCGCCGCCCATCTGCATGACGCGCACGGCCGCGGTGTTCACCGACTGTGCGAAGGCCTCCTCCAGCGTGATCGACCCGCGCGAGCGCCAATGCCCGTTGGAGGGCGACCAGCGGCCGGAGCCGATCGGCAGGTCGCTCACGGAATCGCCCGGGCTCGCGCCGTGCTCCAGCGCGGCCAGATAGACCAGGGCCTTGAAGGTGGAGCCCGGCTGCCGCCGCGCGTCGGTGGCGCGGTTGAAGGGGGACCGCTGGAAGTCGCGCCCCCCGGCCATGGCGCGGACGGCGCCCGTGCCGGCGTCCATGACGATCACCGCGCCCTGGCCCACCCGCGCCTGGCGCCCCGGCCCGTCGAGCAGCGTGGCCAGCCGCGACTCGACGGCGTTCTGCCAGCGCGGATCGAGCGTGGTGCGGATCACGAGGTCGGCGCTGCCGGGGAAGGCGTCGGGGATGTCCTCGAAGAGCCAGTCGGCGAACCAGCCGCCGTTGCGCGAGGGGCGCGGCGGGATGCGCATCTCCTCGGCCGCCTGGGCCGCCTGCTCGCCGGTGATGGCGCCGGTGTCGCGCATGGCGGCCAGCACGTCGCGGCCGCGGGCCATGGCGGCGTCGGGGTTGGAGCGCGGGTTGTAGCGTGTGGGCGCCTGCGGGAGGCCGGCCAGGATGGCGGCCTGCGGAATCGTCAGACGCCGCGCCGAGACGCCGAAATAGAGTCGCGCCGCCGCGTCGATGCCGTAGGCGCCGCCGCCCAGGTAGACGCGGTTCAGGTAGATCTCGAGCAGCTGGTCCTTGGTGAAGCGGTGCTCCAGCCAGAGGGCCATCAGCGCCTCCTGCACCTTGCGCCGCGTGCTGCGCGCCGGACTCAGGAACAGGTTTTTTGCGAGCTGCTGCGTGAGGGTGGACCCGCCTTGGACGACGTCGCCCGCGGAAAAATTGCGGTAGATCGCGCGGGCGAGACCGATCGGGTCCAGCCCGAAATGGCTGCGGAAGCGGCGGTCCTCGATGGCGAGCAGCGCGGCCGGGACATAAGCGGGCATGTCGCGCAGGCGCATGGTCTCGCCATAGAGGTCGCCCTGCGTGCCGAGCAGGCCGCCGTCGCTGGCCTGGAGGGTGACGCTGGGGCGGCGCTGATGCTCCAGCGCCGAATCCGTGCGCGGCATGTCCCAGGTGAACCAGAGCAGCACGGTGGCCAGCGCGAAGGCGCCCCAGATCGCCAGGATGACGCCCAGCCGGAAAAGCCGGCCGCCGAGGCTTCGGCGGGCCGGCGTCGCGGCGCGGGCGGGGGGCCCGCTGGGATGTGGCCCGCTCGGGGGGGGCCGTCGTTCGAGCCGGGGGGTGGCGCGAGGGCTAGGGGCCGCGGGACGCAGCCGTGCGGCCGCCACTCGAGGCATGAGCTCTCCCTAGCACGGGCATGTCGCGGGTTGTAGCGCCGCGTTGCGCCTGACTCGCAACATCGCTTGACCCGCACGCCAAGCGCGGTCATGTCAGGTCGCGAACCACGATGCAGCATCCGGCCATGACTGCGGCCGGCGCGCCGCGACCGACCTCCCAGCCTGGCGCGCCTTGACGGGCGCGAAACCAGGCCGGTGGAGCCGGCGCCAGGCGCCTGAGGGCAAAGATACATGAACTGGATTTCCGAGTGGGCGCTGCCCAAGATCAAGACGCTCTTCGGCTCCCGCGAGGTGCCGGAGAACCTCTGGCACAAATGCCCCGCCTGCGAGCAGATGATCTTCCAGACGGACCTGGATAAGAACCTCCGCGTCTGCCCGCATTGCGGCCATCACATGCGACTCTCGGCGCGGCAGCGGCTCGATGCGACGCTGGACGAAGGCTGGCAGAAGATCGAGCTGCCCAAGGCCCCGGCCGATCCGCTCCGCTTCCGCGACCAGCGCCGCTATTCCGAGCGCCTGCGCGACGCCCAGACCAAGTCCGGCATGGATGACGCGGTGCTGGTGGGGCACGGAAACATCGAGGCGCAGCGCGCCGTCGTCGCGGCCTTCGAATTCGCCTTCATGGCCGGCTCCATGGGCGCGGGCGTGGGCGAGGCCATCGTGACCGCCGCGCGGCTCGCCGTCCTGCAGGACGCGCCGCTGATCGTCTTCGCAAGCTCCGGCGGCGCCCGCATGCAGGAGGGCGCCGTGAGCCTCATGCAGATGCCGCGCACCGTGATCGCGACGCAGATGGTGAAGGATGCCGGCCTGCCCTTCGTCGTGGTGCTCTGCGATCCGACGACGGGCGGCGTAACGGCCAGCTTCGCCATGCTGGGCGACATCCAGATCGCCGAGCCCGGCGCGCTGATCGGCTTTGCCGGCGCGCGCGTGATCGAGCAGACCGTCCGCGAAAAGCTGCCCGAGGGCTTCCAGCGGGCCGAGTACCTGCTGGAGCACGGCATCCTCGACATGGTGGTGAAGCGCGGCGAGATGCGCGCGACGCTTGGCCGTCTGATCAGACTTTTGCGCGACGCCGAAGGGGAACCCACGCCGGCGGCGGCTTGAGATGGTTGCGCAAGCCAAAGTGCCGCTCGCCCAGCATCCGGCCGCGACCGCGGCCGGCGCCGCCCACTCCACTTCCCGGCTCGGCGTTCCAGTGGCGCGGCGAAGCCAAGCCGCCGGGTTGGGGCTGCTTGCCCCAACCGCCCGGCGTCTGAGGGCAGCATAGTGTCCCGCTCGGAAGAGATCATCGACCGGCTCCACGCGCTGCACCCGGTGCTGATCGACCTCAGCCTGGGGCGCCTTCAGAAGCTGCTGAAGAAGCTCGGCCATCCGGAGCGGAAGCTGCCGCCGGTCGTCCATGTCGCCGGCACCAACGGCAAGGGCTCGACCTGCGCCTTCCTGCGCGCCATCGGCGAGGCGGCCGGGCGGCGCGTGCATGTCTACACCTCGCCGCACCTCGTGCGCTTCCACGAGCGAATCCGCCTCGCGGGCCGGCTCGTCGCGGAGGAGTTCCTCGTCGCCGCGCTCGAGGAAGTGGAAGAGGTGAACGGCGCCGATGCCATCACCGTCTTCGAGATCACCACCGCGGTCGCGCTGCTGCTGTTCAGCCGCGTGCCGGCGGACATGCTGGTGCTGGAGGTGGGCCTCGGCGGCCGCTACGACGCGACCAACGTGGTCCCGGCGCCGGCCATCACCGCGATCACCAGCGTCTCCATGGACCACATGGATTTCCTGGGCGACACGCTGGAGAAGATCGCCTTCGAGAAGGCCGGAATCATCCGGGCCGGAATCCCCTGCGTGACCGGCCGGCAGGACCCGGCCGCGTCCAGCGTCATCTCCGCCTGCGCGGCCGCGCTGGGCTCGCCTCTGCTGGCCCGGGACGCCGAGTGGTGGATCACCCCGATGGAGGAGGACGGTTACCTCTTCCGGGACGCGAAGGGCCGTCTGGCGCTGCCGCCGCTGGGGCTGCGCGGGGCGCACCAGCCCGACAATGCCGGCATCGCGGTCGCGGCGATGCGTGCCTGGAACCCCATCTGGCTGACCGACCGGGCCATCGCCCGCGGGGTGGCCGCCGCGGAGTGGCCGGCGCGGATGCAGCGGCTGCGGGGGGCGCTGGTCCCGCCGCCGCCCTGGGAGCTCTGGCTCGACGGCGGCCACAATGCCGGCGCCGGCGCCGCGCTGGCCGAGACGCTCGCCGAATGGACCGACAAGCCGGTCCATCTCGTGGTCGGCATGAAGCAGGGCAAGACGGCCGAGGGATTCCTGGCGCCGCTGCTGCCGCTGGCGGACAGCATCACGGCCGTGCAGGAGCCCGGGCAGCATCTGGCGATGTCCGTGGACGAGATCGTCGCGGCCAGCGGCGGCGTGGCCCGGCCGGGGCCGGATGTGCGGTCCGCGCTGACGCGGATCGTGACGGAGGAAGCGCCGGGCCGGATCCTGATCTGCGGAAGCCTCTACCTCGCGGGCGAGGTCCTGAAGCTGGACGAGGCGCTGCCGGCTATTTGATCTCTTCGTCCGGCATCACGCCGAAGATCTCGGACCGCTTGATGTAGCCGCGGCGGTCCTGGACCTGTACCTCGCACCAGGCGCTGCCGGCGTCGCAGCCGCGGATGCGGCCGATCACGCCGGGGCGGAGTCGCGCCACCGGGGCGGCGCCGTCCTCGGCGCGGCGGCGGAGCTGGATCTCGGCCGTGGCCTCGCCGCGGACGATGAAGGTGCGGCGGCCGGGCTGGAGGTTGGAGGCGGCCAGCCAGCCCTCCGTCCCGTCCGGATCGCGGATGCGGCGCCACTGGTCGTGCTCGCGGATGATCTGCACGGGCAGGTCGGCGCGCTGGTAGCGCCACTCGACCGGATAGCGGCGGTCGGGGCCGACGCGCAGGTTCACGTCGTTGGAGCGCAGCGCGGCGAAGCGCGGCATGGGCAGGCCGGTGACGCTGCCGATGGTCGGCTGCGGCTCGGGCGCGGGCGGCGGGACCTGCGCGGCGGCGGCGGCTGCCGCGGCCGCTGCTGCTGCAGCCGCCGCGGCGGCTGCCTGGGCGGCGGCGCGGCGCTGACGCTCGGCGGCCTGGCGCTGGGCCGCGGTCTGCGGCGTGGCGGGCCGCTGCGCCTGGGGACGCTGGCCGGAGGCGGGGCGCTGGGCCTGGGTGGGGCGCGCCGGCGTCGCCGGCCGCTGCGCCTGGGCCGGGCGGGCCGGGGCCGGCGTGGCGGCGGGTGCTGGCGAAGCGGGCGGCGTTCCGGCCGCGCGCGGCGGCGCAAGCGTCTGCGAGCCGCCCAGGCTGGTCTGCGCGGGGGCAAGGCCCGTGGTGCCGACGGCACCGGCGAGCGCAAAGATCGCGATGGCGAAGCGGGCCCTCATCTCCCCTTCGATGCCGCGCCCGGCCGCGCCGGGTCAAGGGCCAGAGGAAGGGAGGTCAGAGCGAAATGACCTGTCCGGGGCCCACGGCCCCCAGGAAGGTAACAATGCCGGCGACCTCGACCCCCTCGGCGAGGGGCTGCTCCGCCAGCGATTCGGCGCGCAGCCCGGCTTCGCAGGCGATCATGCGGATGCCGAGGGCCTGCGCGGCCTCCATCAATTCGGCGAGCGTCGCCACGCCGGATTGCGAAAGTTTGTCCTCCCGCCCATCGCGTTCGAGGGGCGCATCCTTCAGCAGCAGGCGGCAGCCGGCATTGGTGGCGAAGAGCGTCACCGTCCGGCCGATCGCGGCGGCGGCCGTGGCGAGCATCAGCGCATAGTGCCCGCGCTCATGCCCGCCCGAGATGAGCAGGATTCCCAGCGGGTTCACTGATGCGCCGAGAGGTCGTGAATCGTGGCGTTCCCGCCGCAGAGGGCGCATTCCAGGTCGCGGCGCAGCTTCACCATGCGGAAGCGGGCGTCCAGCGCGTCCCAGAGCAGCAGGCGGCCGGACATGTCCTCGCCGATGCCGAGGATCACCTTCAGCACCTCGGTGGCCTGGAGCGTGCCCATCACGCCCACGACAGCGCCGAGCACGCCCGCCTGCGAGCAGGTGGGGACCATGCCCTCCGGCGGCATCTCCGGGTGGAGGCAGCGGTGGCAGGGATGCGGCGGGCCCTCATGCGCTCGGAAGACGGAGAGCTGGCCCTCGAAGCGGAGCACGGCGGCGCTGACCAGGGGCTTCTTCAGCAGGTGGCAGGCGTCGCCGAGGAGGAAACGGGTCGGGAAATTGTCGGTGCCGTCGCAGATGACGTCGTATTGCGGGATCAGCTCCTCGGCGGCGGCGCGATCCATGCGGCGGGTGTGGAGCTCGAGCCGGACGTCGGGGTTGAGCTCGCGGAGCGCAACGGCGGTGCTGTCGGTCTTGTTCTGGCCGATGCGCGCGGTGCTGTGCGCGACCTGCCGCTGGAGGTTGGAAAGCTCCAGCGCATCGTGGTCCACGAGGCCGAGCGTGCCGACGCCGGCCGCAGCGAGATAGAGCGCCAGCGGCGACCCCAGCCCGCCGGCGCCGACGATGAGCACCCGCGCCGCGCGCAGCTTCGCCTGGCCGATCGCGCCGACCTCCTTGAGGAGGATGTGGCGCGAGTAGCGATGCAGCTCGTCTTCGGTGAAATCGAGGTCCATGGGAGGGATATGGTGCCGAAAACAGGACGCGACCACCCCATGGCGATCACGTCGGGGGCGTCCTGGCCATCTGTTCTTGGAGAAGGCGGAGCTCATTCTCGCGCTGCGAATTGATCGAGTTGACCGCCAGGTCGCAGCTCGTCGGTGCACCGCTTGTGGCAGGTCTATCCGTACAAGCGGCACGAACAGCCACGATCCGTTCATCCGCCTGAGCCCCGATTTCGCGGCGCCGCGCATCATGGCAATTACCGCCAACGCCGGCCTGGGCTATTGCAAGCGTGACATGAACGCTCGCGGGATATTCTCCGATTGCCCCCGACGCCGCATCAACCGCCACCCCGATGATTCCTCCGACGAGAAGATTGCCAAGGGTCATGGCCTGAAAGTTGGCCGGCACGGTGGTGAAGCCGGGCTGATATCCGGAGCGCTCGCAGCGAACGGAAATGTTCCGGGACGAGCGGCTCGCAGTGACAGTTCCCGGTGTCACGCTCACAGCCCCCACCAAGGCTCCGTCGCGCTGCATCTCACACACCGCCTGCGCGGGCTCGCTCGTGACGGTAATCGGTTGTGACGTGCCGGATGTGATGGTGGCGCACGCCGAAGTCATCAAAAGGCCCAATAGGCCGAAAATACGAAATATTCTTTTGGATCTTTCCTTCCCCGTAAGGTTGATCCTCCAGTATATTTCTCCATGTAAATATAAATTACAATACGGACTTGCCTGTACTTCCGAACCCGCCCGTCCCCCGCTGCGTCTCCGGCAGCACCACCACCTCTTCCCATTCCGCCCGCGTCACCGGCGCGAAGACGGCCTGGGCGATACGGTCGCCACGGGCGATCTCGAAGGGCTCGGAGCCGGTGTTGAGCAGGATCACGCCCACCTCGCCACGGTAATCCTCGTCCACCGTACCCGGCGCGTTGGGCAGGGTGATCCCATGCTTCAGCGCGAGGCCGGAGCGCGGACGGACCTGCATCTCGTAGCCCGCGGGCAGGGCGATGCAGAGGCCGGTCGGCACCAGGGCACGGCCGCCGGGCGGGACGGTCATCGCCTTGGCCGCCAGCAGGTCCATGCCCGCCGCGCCCTCGGTGGCATAGGCCGGGAGCGGCAGGCCCTCGGCATGCGGAAGGCGCTGAATCAGAACCTTCACCGGAAAAACTCCGCCACGCGCGCGGCAAGCCGCGACGCCACCTCTTCCTTCGGCATCCTCGGCCAATCCTCCACACCCGTGGCGCTCACGAGGTGCACGGTGTTCTCGCCGCCGCCGAAGACGTCGCCCGAGACATCATTCGCCACGATCCAGTCGCAGCCCTTCCGTTCCAGCTTTTGCCGTGCGTGCTCGATCACGTGCTCGGTCTCCGCCGCGAAGCCGACGACCAGATTCGGGCGCACGGCGTGCTTCGAGATGGTCGCCAGGATGTCGGGGTTGAGCGTCATGGCGATCGTCGGCGCACCGGACCCCGGCTCCTTCTTCATCTTCTGATCCGCCTCATGCGCCACCCGCCAGTCGGCGACAGCGGCGTTGAAGATGGCGGCGTCGGCCGGCAGCGCGGCCTCGCAGGCGGCCAGCATCTCGCGCGCCGTCTCGATGCGCTTCACCTCGACGCCATCAGGGACCGGGATCGTCACCGGCCCGGTCACCAGCGTCACCCGCGCGCCCAGCGCCGCCAAAGCCGCCGCGATGGCGTGCCCCTGCTTGCCGCTGCTGCGGTTGGAGATATAGCGCACCGGGTCGATCGGCTCCTGCGTCGGTCCGGCAGTGACCAGCACATGCCTCCCCTTGAGCGGCCCGTCGGCGAAGAGCGCGCGGATCGACGCGGCCATCTCCTCCGGCTCCGAGAGCCGGCCCGGGCCGCTCTCCGGCTCGGCCATGGCGCCCTCGCCGGGCCCCACGAAGCGGATGCCGCGCGATTTCAGCAGGGCCACGTTCGCGACCGTTGCCGGATGCGCCCACATGGCCGGGTTCATCGCCGGCGCCGCCAGGACGGGCGCCCGCGTCGCCAGCAGCACGCAGCCGGCCAGGTCCTCCGCGAAGCCCTGCGCCATCTGCGACAACCGGCTCGCCGAAGCCGGCGCCACCACCACCGCATCGGCCCAGCGCGCCAGGCGGATATGGCCGATCTCGCTCTCGGCGGCCCAGAGATCGTCCGAAACGTGCTCGCCGGTGATGGCGGCCAGCGATTCCTTCGTCACGAAGCGCGCCCCGCCCGCCGTCAGCACCGCGCGCACCGTGGCGCCCTCCGCGCGCAGGAGCCGGACCAGCATCAGCGCCTTGAAGGCGGCAACGCTGCCCGAGACGATCAGAAGGATCTTTCGGCCATGGAGCATGATCGAGCCTAACCCAGCCTCAGCGCGCGCGGAACATGAGCAGAAGACCGGCCAGGGTGATGGCCCCGCCCAGCAGGTCGCCCCAGGCCAGCCGCTCGCCAAGCAGCGCCCAGCCGATCACCGCGGCCACCGGCGGGGCCAGCAGCTGCAGCGCCGCCGCGTTGGAGGCGCCGAACCGCCCGATCACGATGAAGAACAGCGCGTAGCCGACCATCCCCACCAGCAGCGACACATAGGCGAGCGCGCCGATCACGGGCCAGCTCGCCGTGGCCGGCCGCGGCTCGCCCGAGGCGGCGACGAGCAGGACCATCAGCGCTGTCGCCGCAATGCTCTGGGTGAAATTGGTCGCCCAGGGGTCGATCCGGCCCCGCGCCGGGGCGTAGCTCAGCACCCCCACCGCCTGGAGCAGCGCGCCCAGCAGCGCCAGCCCGATGCCCCAGGCCTCCGCCGCCTCCAGCCCGTCGGCCGAGCGCATCAGGCCGAGCGTGGCGACGCCCAGCCAGCCGAGGCCCAGCCCGGCCCAGGCCATCGGCGCGAGGCGCTTGCCCAGCAGCCGCTCGCCGAGTCCCACGAAGAGCGGCGAGACCGCGGCCAGCAGCGCCACCAGCCCCGAGGGCACATGCGCCGAGGCCACCCAGGCGCAGGCCAGGTAACCGCCCATGCCCAGCACGCCCATGACCACGACCCGCCAGCGGTCGCCGGCAGCGGGCATGGATGCGCCCCGCCAGCGCACCAGGAGCCAGAGCAGCGGCACCACGCCGACGAAGCGGATCAGCAGCGCCCAAAGCGGCGGCCATTCCAGCGCGATGACGCGCGCGGCGTTGAAGGCCGAGCCCCAGAGCAGGACATAGGCGGTGGCGAGGAGCAGGTTGATGACAGGCGTTCCGTCGTTTCGCCTATCCTGCGGGGCGGCCGAGGCGGCGTCGAGATTGGAGGGGGGATGCGCTGGATCGCGGGCTGGATCGGCGGGCTCTGCAACATCTGCCGCCGGAGCTGGGTCGATGGGGGCGGGGGTCTGCGGCCCGGCAGCCCGGCCTCGGGCCTTTATCTCTTCCTCATCCTGGCCTTCTTCCTCATCGGCCTGGCGCTGGTGCTGCTGGGCTTCGACCCGGACGCGGTGGACCGCTGGCTCGATGCCCGCGCCGGCTGGTTCGACCTCATCGGCACGCTGACCTTCAAGGCGATGCTGGCCGTGATCCTGATCTTCTGTGCCGTCATCATCGGCGCCGGTCTCTACGGTCGCCTCGTGCCCGGACAGGGCGAGAAGCCCTTCGGCTGGGGCGCGATGATCGGAGCGCCGGCGGTCGGCTGGTTCTGCTGGGTCGGGCTCGTGAACCCGCTTTAGCCGCGCCGCGCCAGCGCCGCCTCCAGCGTGTTCTCCAGCAGGCAGGCGATGGTCATCGGCCCGACGCCGCCCGGCACGGGCGTGATGGCGGCCGCGCGCGGCAGCGCCTCGTCATAGGCCACGTCGCCCTTGAGCTTGCCGTCGGGCATGCGGTTGATGCCCACGTCGATGACGATAGCGCCCTCGCGGATCCAGTCGCCGCGGATGAGCTCCGGCCGGCCCACGGCGGCGATGAGGATGTCGGCGCGGCGGCACTCGCCGGGCAGGTCCGCCGTGCGCGAATGGGCGATGGTCACCGTGCAGTCGGCGGCCAGCAGGAGCTGCGCCATGGGCCGGCCCACGATCTGGCTGCGGCCCACCACCACCGCGCGGGCGCCCGGCAGCTTCGCCTTCGCCTCGGCCAGCAGGTGCATGGCGCCACGCGGCGTGCAGGGGACCAGCCCCGGCAGGCCGGAGGCGAGCTTTCCCGCGTTCATCGGATGGAAGCCGTCCACATCCTTCGCCGGGTCGACGGCGGCGATCGCCATCTCAGAGCGGATGTGCTTCGGCAGGGGAAGCTGGACGAGGATGCCGTCCACCTCGGGATCGGCGTTCAGCACGGCGATCTCGGCCAGCAGTGCGGCCTCGGTGGTCTCCTCCGGCAGGTGCCGGGTACGCGAGGCGAAGCCGGCCTGGGTGGCGGCGCGGTCCTTGTTGCGGACGTAGACGCCGCTGGCGGGGTCCTCGCCCACGCGGACCACGACGAGGCCAGGCTTGAAGGACAGAACCGCGATCCGCTCCGCCAGCTTTCCGCGCAGCCGTTCAGCGACTGCCTTGCCATCCAGTATCTGCGTCATCGCTTCAGCCCTCCGCGTGCAAGCGCGCTCCGTACATCGAGGCCGGGATCCGGGTCATGGGATCAGAAGTACAGGCCGCCGCGGATCAGGTAGCCCTGGATGGCGCCCACCAGCAGCATGCAGGCCTGCACCAGCAGCAGGACGATCAGCGGCGAGATGTCGATGCCGCCGAGATTCGGCAACCGGTTGCGCACCGGGCGCATCGCCGGCTCGGTCACCCGGTAGAAGAAGTCGCAGATCGACCAGACCAGCCGGTTGCGCGTGTCCAGGATGCCGAAGCCGGTCAGCAGCGAAAGGATCGCCGCGATCAGGATGGCCCAGAAGAACAGGGTCAAACCAGCCTGGATCAGAAAAAAGAGGGCATCGAGGATCATCGCGGGGCGGCGCTCCGGGTTGCGACAGCCGTCCTTGTCGCGGAAGCCTGCGGGCTGGGCAACCCCGGAATGAGACGGAGGGGGCGCTTGACACCCCCGCGCCCATCAAGCAATACCCGCCGCCTCGGATGCGCCACAACGCATCCGGTGGTGTGATCGGGGCTGTAGCTCAGTTGGTAGAGCGCGTCGTTCGCAATGACGAGGCCAGCGGTTCGATTCCGCTCAGCTCCACCACCCGCCACCCCATGACGATCGAGATGCGCTGCTCCCGATCGCGGGCTCGATACTGGTTCCCGACACCTGCCCCGACGTGCCCTTTGCCGGATATCCGGAGGAGGACGGGAAGACGCGATGCCCGCTCAACCCGCGCCGTCCGGGCGATCACCTCGTGCCAGGCTCCCTGAGAGCCTTCGCGATGCGCTGCGCCCAGGCTTCGATGCCATCGGAGGTGGCGAGGAGGTCCTGCCGGACCTCGAGCAGGGCGGCGGGGAGGCCGCGCGCATCGCCATGCACGGGCACGGTGTAGTCCTCGTCCAGCAGGATGCGGTAGGGCTCGTTGTCGCCGACGGTGAGCGCGAGGTCGGAACGCAGGCTGGCGAGAAGCCGCTCCCCCAGCCGTGTCGAGTTCCGGTATAGCACGCCTGCGTGCCAGATCCGCGCCTGGCCGAGGAAGACCGGGGTGAAGCTGTGCACGCCCAGGATCGTGCTGGGGCGGCCCGCCTCGGTGCGCGCATCGAGAAAGCGCGCGATGCGATCCTGGAAGGGCGCGAAGAACTCGGCCTCGCGCCGCTCGATCTCGTCCCGCGCCAGCGCCCGGTTGCCGGGGATGAGGGTGTCCTCGCTTCGCAACGGGATGCTGGTCGGCGAGCCGGGCGGCCGGTTGCAGTCGATGAGCAGCCGGGAATAACCCGAGAGGAAGAGCGGCGCGTCCAGCAGCGTGGACAGCCGTCGCGCCAGCGCCGCCGCGCCGATGTCCCAGGCGATGTGCCGCAGCAGATCCGCCGGAGCCAGGCCCAGCCCATCGTAGCGGGCCGGGATGTGATTGGACGCGTGCTCGCAAATGAGGACGACCGGCGAGCGACCGTCCTCGTTCACCGCCGTGACGGCCGCGGGTCCCACCGGCGTCAGCCCGGGACCTCGTCGGTGAAGACGCTGAAGCCCGAGAGCGTGCAGGGGCCGAAGGTGGTCGCGATCGCGACGTCGGTCGCGTCGCGCCCGCGCGCCATCAGGATGCGGCCGATGCGTGGCGTGTTGTTGCGCGCATCGAAGGTGTGCCAATGGTCGTCGAGATAGACCTCGAACCAGGCCGCGAAATCCATGGGGCCATAGGGCGGCGGCATGCCGATGTCGCCGAGGTAGCCCGTGCAGTACCGCGCGGGGATGTTGAGGCAGCGGCACAGCGTGACCGCGAGATGCGCATAGTCGCGGCAGACGCCGCGCCGCTCCTCGAAGGCCTCTGAGGCGGTGCGCGTGGCGCGGGCGTGCTCGTAGCCGAACTGGATCCGCTCATGCACGTAGTCGCAGATGTTCTGAACGAGCGTCCAGCCGGCCGGGCCCGAGCCGAAGAGCGACCAGGCCGTGTCGGAGAGCCGGTCGGTGTCGCAGTAGCGGCTGCCCAGCAGGTAGATCAGCATCTCGTCGGGCAGCTCCTCCACCCGGCGCTGCCAGGCCGCCGGGGCGTAGACGTCCGTCGTGCCGGGATCCTGCACCGTGAGCCGGGTCGAGATGGTCAGCCGCCCGGCCGGCGCCACGATCCGCGTGCAGCGGTTGCCGAAGCCGTCCGTGTAGGCGCGCCACGGGATGGGGGGATCGAGGAAGAGCTCGGCAGGGCCCAGCAGGTCCGGCTCGCGCGAGGGATGCGGGCTGACCATCAGCAGCATCGGCGTGGGTTGCGGGCAGTCGTAGGTGATCTGGCAGCCAGCGGTGATCCGCATGTGGGGTTCCTTGAAGAGGGGCGGGCGGCGCGATCAGTCGGCAGCCGTGACATTAACTTCGACGGTCATGCCCAGGTTGTCGGAGGGGAATCCGGTCCAGGTTCCGTGCAGGGGCAAGGCGTGGCGGTGGTCGCGCGTGACGGCGACGCGGATCAGGTCGCGGTTGCCGATGATGCCGTTGGTGGGATCGAGCTCGACCCAGCCGGCGCCGGGCAGGTAGACGCGCAGCCAGGCATGGGTGGAGCCGCCGCCGACCCGGCCACCGCGATCGGGCACGCAGATGTAGCCGGAGACGAAGCGCGCCGCGATGCCGAGCGAGCGCACCGCCTCGATCATCAGCACGGCGAAGTCGCGGCAGGTGCCGCTGTTCTTCGCGAGGGTCTGCACCGGCGGCTGCACGCCGCGCTCCGAGCGGGCGATATAGGTGAAGCGCTCGCGGATCGCGTTGGTCATGCCGGTCAGCAGGTCGCGCGTGCGGGTGGGACCGTCGCGCCGCAGGAACTGGCGCGCCCAGCGGTCCACCTCGCGGTCCTGATCCTGGTACTGCCGCTCGATCGAGCGGGCCAGGTCGGCCATGTCGTCGACATCGTAGGAGAAGGGGTAGGTCTCCGCGTCGCGTTCCATCGGATAGTCGAGGGCGTTGGTCGGCGTGTGGTCCAGCCGCACCGTGCTGCTGACGCGCAGCTCGCGCGCGCGTCCCTCGAAGCGCGCGACGCCGACGCTGTTGCCGAAGACGTCGTGCAGCCAGCGGAGCTCCGCCGGCGCCGGCTGGATGTCGAGCCGCGCCTCGATGATGCGCTGATCGTGGCCCTCGCGGGGACGCAGCATCATGCGGTGCTCGCCGAAGGCGACCGGCTGCCGGTAGCGGTAGGTGGTCAGGTGGCGGATGGCGAGGATGGGGATGTCCGTGTCTCCATGAAGCAGCGCCCGCGCGGGGCGGGCCTGCCGCCCATCACCCGCTCGTCCGCTTGCCGGTTCGGCCGAGGCGATCGGTCAGGACGATCCGTCGCTCGCCGGGAGAGCCTGATCGGGGGACTCGCCGAAGATCTCGCTCTGCTGGACGACGCGCTCGTGACCGTCGACGAGATGCTTCACGCGGTATTCGCGATCGAGCCCGTCATTGGCGAGGAGCCGCAATATCGCATACGGCCCGCGTCCGACCCCGAAAAATTCGCTGGGAACAAGCGCGACCGTCTGGCCGATGCGAAAGCTGTGAGGAGGCATCTTGATCCGATCGAAGGCGGTCACCCTCGGGGTTTGATTGACCCTTCGGTTAGGTTGATCCCGGCGAAATGGCCGGAAATTCGGTGCCTCGATGAGACAGATGGGGATTTGATTGCAAATTTACGAGTAGACGGCGCGCTATAGTCGCGTGTTCAAGTCCCAGCGACGTATGCGCCGATCCCCGCGACCCCGATGGCATGCGATCCGCTCCGGCGCACCACCTCGGCGGTGCGCGGCTCCATCGCCTGCCCTCCGTCCTACGCCGCCAGGCCGAACCCACCGCCGCCGCAGGTCTCGATCGTCACGAGGTCGCCCTGCCGCAGCAGCAGGTTGCCCTTGCCCGGCAGCACCTCGGTGGCGCCGTCGCGCTGCAGCGTGATGGCGAAGGGCGCGCCCTCCGCGCCGCCCTTCATCCCATAGGGCGGCACGACCATCCGCTCGCAGCAGGTGGTCAGCAGCATCTCCTTCGCCAGCACGCGGTAGGACCGCACGATCCCGTCGCCGCCGCGATGCTCGCCCGCGCCGCCGGAGCCGCGCCGGATCATCTGCCGCTCGACGCGCAACGCGTACATCGCCTCGATCATCTCGGTCGGCGTGTTGGCGGTGTTGGTGAGGTGCACGCGCGTGGCGGGGCTGCCCGGCCGGTCGTGGCGCGCGCCTTCGCCGCCGGCATGCACCTCGTAGAGCATGCGCCAGCTCGAATCCGGCATGCGCTCGGAGAAGGTGAGCATGCCGGCCGTGGTGCCGCCGCCGGCGGAGATGTTGCGCGGGATCACGTGCTCCATCGCCTTGAACATCGCGTCCACGATGCGGCCCGAGGTCTCGTGGTTGCCGGCGGCGACGGCGGCGTTCCAGCCCGGCTCGAAGATGGAGCCCGGCCGCGTGATGATGGTCAGCGGCCGCAGCGCGCCCTCGTTCTGCTGCATGTCCCGCCCACTCAGCACGCGCGCGCCATAGATGACGGCGGAGCGCGCGATATAGGGCGTGGTGTTGCAGAAGCTCGTCACCTTGTCGCAGCTGCCGGAGAGGTCGATCGTGGCCTCGTCGCCGGCGATGGTGATGCGGACATGGATGCGCGCGGGGCCGGTGCCGGGGTCGCCGCCGTCGACCCAGTCCTCGCCCTCCCAACTGCCGTCGGGGAGTGCGGCGATGGCGGCGCGCATCTCGGCCTCGGAGAGGTCGTGCAGGCGGGACATGGCCGCGACGAAGACCTCCGTGCCGTGCTGCGCGCAGAGATCGTGGACGCGGCGCTCCGCGGCGGCTGTCGAGGCGATCTGGGCCAGCAGGTCGCCCTCGCAGGAGACGGGATCGCGCACGTTGTGGAGGATCAGCGCCAGCGCGCCGGGCTCGATGCCGTCCTTGGTGGAGATCAGCACGGGCGGGATGCGCATCCCCTCCTGGTAGGTGTCCATCGCGACGGCGTAGTAGCTGCCGGGCCAGGTGCCACCGACGTCCGGCCAATGCGCGAGGCTCAGCGCGAAGGCGACGAGACGGCCCTCCACATAGATGGGCCGCGCCACCTTCACGTCGTTGAGGTGGTTCCCGCCGAGGATGCCGAGGTTGTAGATGACCGCGTCGCCCTCGCGGAAGCGCTCGGCGGGGTAGACCTTCAGCAGCTCGCGGATGGTGTAGGCCATGGCGCCGAGATGGACGGGGATGTCGCGCCCCTGACCTACCAGCCCGCCCTCGGCATCCATGATGGCGGAGGAGAGGTCGCCCGCCTCGCGCAGCAGCGGCGAGCGGGCGGAGCGGGTCATGACGAGGCTCATCTCCTCCGCGGCGGCGGAGAGGCCGTGGCGGATCACCTCGACGACGAAGGGATCGAGATTCGGGTTCATGCCACCACCTTCGACAGGAAGAGGTTTCCGAGCTCGTCCGGCCGAGCCGACCAGCCCGGCGGGACGATCACCGTGGACCAGGCGTCCTGGATGATGGCCGGGCCGGCGACGGGACCGGCGAGCTTGTCGCGATCGAGCAGCGCCGTTTCCACATCCATCGCATCGTCAAAGCTGCAGATCCGCGTGCCCTCCGCCCGCGGCGTGCCGCTGACGGACGGCCGCGTGATGCGCATGCCCGAGGGCTGCCGCGCCTGGACGCGCAGGGATTCAATCACGCAGGGCTCGCGGGTCGAATAGCCGAAGAGCTCATGGTGGCGGGCGTGGAACTCCGCCTCGAGCGAAGCGGGATCGATCGGCAGCGCGAAGGGCACCGGCAGCGCGTCGTTCTGCGCGGCGTAACGCATCAGGGCGGTGTATTCCATGCCGATCGTCTCGGCCGGCACGCCGTGCGAGACCAGCGGCTCCATCGCGTTCTGCCTGAGGTTTTCGAGGTGCGCATCGAAGGCGGCACCGCCGAAGCCCGTGATCGGCAGGCGCACGGTGCGCTGCTGCAAAAAGCTGACATCCGCCGTCAGGCAGCCCAGCGCGGAAAAGGCGCTGGAGGCGGCGGGCACGATGATCTGCTCGATCCCGTACATCTCGGCGATCCCCGCCGCATGCATGGGGCCGCCGCCGCCGAAGGCGAGCAAGGTGCAGTCGCGCCCGTCGATGCCGCGCTCCACCGTCACGCGACGCAGGGCGCGCGCCATGGTGGCGTTGGCGACGCGCAGGATGCCGAGCGCCGTCTGGGTGAGGCCAAGGCCCAGCTCCTGTGCGATAGGCTCGATCACCGCCTTGGCCCGATCCAGGTCGAGGGCGATGCGCTCGCCGAGCCGCGCCTTGGGATCGAGATAGCCCAGCAGCGCGTTCGCATCGGTGATGGTCGGCTTTGTCCCGCCCAGCCCGTAGCAGGCCGGCCCTGGCTCGGCGCCCGCGCTTTCGGGGCCGACGGACAACCCGCCCGGCCCCATCTTCACGATGGAGCCGCCGCCGGCGCCGATGGAATGCACGGCCAGCATGGGCTGGCGCAGGGGTCGGTCGCCCATCATCCGCGAATCCGACATCTCCGCGACGCCATCGACGATGAGGCAGACGTCGGTGGTCGTGCCGCCCATGTCGAAGGTGATGATGCGCGGCAGGCCGAGATCCCGCGCGATGCGCGCCGAGGCCGAGACGCCCGCCGCCGGGCCCGACATCGCCATCACCAGCGGCCGCAGCTTGGCGGCCGGCACCGGCACCATGGCGCCCGCCGAGTGGAAGACCTGGAGCCCGGGGCCGAGCGGCAGGCGCTCCTGCAGCTCGGAGAGATATTCCACGGCGATCGGCATGGTCGCCGCGTTGAAGACGGTGGAGGAGCAGCGCTCGTATTCGCGCGCCTCGGGATTCACCTCGTGCGAGAGGCAGAGATGCGGGACCAGCGACGCGATGCGCTCGCGCACCAGCAGCTCGTGCGCGGGATTGGCATAGGCATGCAGCAGGCAGACCGCGACGCTGCCGACATTCGCCTCCTTCAGCCAGGCGGCAAGGCGTTCCAGTTCCTCCGGGTCCAGCGGCTCCAGGACGCTTCCCTCGTGGTCCATCCGCTCGTGCAGGCCGAAGCAGAGCTCCGGCGGCACCAGCGGCGGCGCCTTGGGCACGACGTCCAGCCGGTAGAGGTCGCGGCGGCGGTAGCGGCCGATCTCCAGCACGTCCTCGAAGCCGGCGGTGGCGATCAGCGCCACGCGCGGCAGCCGCCCCTCCACGATGGCGTTGGTGACGCGCGTGGTGCCGTGCACGAAGCGGCGCACCTCGTGATGCTCCAGCCCCACCGCGGCGACGGCCTCCAGCATGGCGCGCACCGGGTCGGAGGGCCGGGATGGCACCTTGGCCGTGCGGGTCTCCGCGCTGCCGGGGCGGATCGCGACGATGTCGGTGAAGGTGCCGCCGATATCGGTCCCGACCTCCCAAATGCCTCCCGTCAAAATGCCGTCGGTCACGAGTGCTCCATCAGTTCCGGTTCGAAATGCGGGATCGCCGCCAGCAGTTCCCGCGTGTAGTCGGCCGCGGGCGCGGCGAAGAGGGCGGCGCTGCGACCCTCTTCGACGACCCGGCCCTGCTGCAGGACGATGGTCCGCTCGCACATCATCCGGACAACGTTAAGGTCATGGCTGACGAAGAGGAAGGCCAGCCTCTCTTCCCGCCGCAGATCGTCCAGCAGCTTCAGGATGACGGCCTGGACGGAGACGTCGAGCGCGGCCGTCGGCTCGTCCAGGATCAGCAGGCGGGGGCGCGTGGCGATGGCCCGCGCGATGCCCACCCGCGCCTTCTGGCCGCCAGAGAGCTGGTGCGGAAAGCGGTCCAGCAGCGAAAGCGGCAGGCCGGAGCGCTCGGCGCATTCGGTGACGCGGGCGCGCAGGGCCGCGTCGGTCAGCTTCGCCAGCCGGCGCAGCGGGTGGGCGATGCTGTCGAAGGCGGAGAAGCGGGGGTTGAGGCTGTCGGTCGGGTCCTGGAAGACGATCTGGATGTCGCGGCGCTGGGACGCGCGGTGAAAGTCGCGCGCGGCGATGCCGCCGATGGATTCGCCGTCGAAGATGATCTCGCCGGCGGTCTTGTCGATGAGCCGGCAGATGAGGCGGGAGATGGTGCTCTTCCCGGAGCCGGATTCGCCGACGAGGCCAAGGCTTTCGCCGGCCTCCAGGGTGAAGGAGACGCCGTCCACCGCCTTGGTGGGACCATAGGTCTTCGCGAGATCCTGCACCTCCAGGAGGATGGGCGTGCCGGCCGGCTTTTCCGGCCGCGGACGCGGCGGCGGGCGCGAGATGGTTCCGCCGACGAGATCGTCCACGGTGGAATGCCGCGTCGGCGAGGCGGCAATCAGTCGGCGCGTATAGGGGTGCTGCGCCTCACGGAACAGCCTCGCCGCCGGCCCCTGCTCGACGACCAGCCCCTGCTCCATCACCGCGATATCTAGGCAGTATTGCGCGGCCAGGCCGAGGTCGTGGGTGATGAGGATCATCGCCATCCCGCGATCGGCGGTGATCTGCGCCAGCAGATCCATCACCGTCTTCTGGGTGGTGACGTCGAGGCCGGTGGTGGGCTCGTCCGCGATGAGCAAGGCCGGCTCGCAGGCAATGGCCATGGCGATCATCACGCGCTGGCACATGCCGCCCGAGAGCTCGTGCGGATAGGCATCGAGGCGCCGCTCGGGATCGCGGATCAGCACGGATTTCAGCGATTCCAGCGCCCGGTTCCGCGCCTCGCCGCGCGAGAGGTCGGTATGGGCGCGCAGCGCATCGGCGATCTGCTGGCCGACCGTGCGGATCGGATTGAGCGCGCCGCGCGGGTTCTGGAAGATCATGGACATCGCGCTGCCGCGTAGCGCCTGCAGGTCCTGCCGGCTGGCCTTCGTGATGTCGCGTCCGCGGAAGCGGATGCGCCCGCCGGCAATGCGGCCCGCGCGGTCCAGCAGGTGCGTGACGGCGTAGGAGGTCACGGATTTCCCGGACCCGCTCTCACCGACGATGCCGAGCGTGCGCCCCTCGTCGAGGGAGAGGGAGATGCCCCTGACAGCCTCCACCAGCCCGTTGCGCGTGGTGAAGGTGACGCGCAGGTCCTCGATGTCCAGCAGAAGCTTGCCCGGCGGCTGCTTCAGCCGTCCGCGCGATTCCGCGCTCCCGGCATCGGACGCGCTCACGTCCGCATCCGCGGGTCGAGGATATCGCGCAACCCGTCGCCGAGCAGGTTGAAGCACAGCACCGTCAGCATCAGCGCCAGGCCCGGAAAGGCGACCAGCCACCACTGCCCTGCGGTGATGAAGCGCGCGCCCTCGGCCACCATGATCCCCCATTCCGGGGTCGGCGCGGTGACGCCCAGGCCGATGAAGGAGAGCCCCGCCGCGTTCAGGATCGCCCAGCCGAGATTCAGCGAGATCTGCACCGCCATGGCCGGCAGCACGTTGGGCAGCAGGAAGCGCAGGATCACGGAAAGGTGGCTGTCGCCGCAGGCGCGCGCCGCCTCCACCCAGCCGGCGTTGCGGCGGACGTTCACCTCGGCGCGGGCGAAGCGGATATAGAAGGGCAGATTGATGAAGGCCGTCGCGATGACGATGTTTTCCACGCGGTTGCCCAGGGCCGCGACCATCGCCATCGCCAGCACGAAGAGCGGAAAGGCCATCAGCACGTCGACGATGCGGCCCACCACGCGATCCAGCGTGCCGCCCGTGTAGCCGCAGATCGCGCCGATCACCGCGCCCACGGCGAAGGAGAGCGTGACGGCCGAGGCGGCGATGGCGAGGTCGATCCGCGTCGCCATGAGGATGCGGGAGAAGATGTCGCGGCCGAGCTGGTCCGTGCCCGCCCAATGGGCCGCGCTCGGCGGCCGCAGCGCGAAGGGCACGTTCGAGGCGATGGGGTCGTAGGGCGCGATCCAGGGCGCGAAGAGCGCGACGAAGAGCAGCAGCGCCGCCCCTGTCGCGGCGAGCGCGGTGACGGGATTGCCGCGCAGCACCCAGCCGGCATGGCGGAGCGTCGCGCTCACGAGACGGAGACCCGCGGATCGGCGATGCCGTAGAGGATGTCCACGACGAGGTTCACGATCACGAAGATCGAGGCCATCAGCAGGACGAAGCCCTGCACCGGCGCGTAGTCCGAGGCGAGCAGCGCATCCAGCGCGTAGGAGGCGACGCCCGGCCAGGAGAAAACCTTCTCCACCAGCACGTTCGCGCCCAGCATGGTCGAGAAGACGATCCCTGCGATGGTCAGCACCGGCAGCAGCGCGTTGCGCAGCGCGTAGACGACGATCACGCGGCTGCGCGACAGGCCCAGCGAGCGCGCCGTCCGCACGAAGTCCCCGCCGAGCACGGCCAGCATCGAGGCCCGCGTCATGCGCGCCAGCGGCGCCAGCACGAAAAGCGCCATGGTGCAGGCCGGCAGGACGAGTTGGTTGAAGGCCGCGGACCAGCCTTCCCAATCGCCGACCAGAGCGAAGTCGATCAGCAGGAATCCCGTGATCTCGGGCGGCGTGGAGGCGAAGATGTCGATGCGCCCGGTCGGGTCCGGCGCCAGGCCGAACAGGTAGTAGAACACGTAGATCAGCAGCAGGCCCGACACGAAGGTCGGCACGCAGACACCCAGCGTGCAGACGAAGCGCACGGCGTGGTCGATGAGGGAGCCCGGCCGCAGCGCCGCGGCGATGCCGAGCGGCAGCGCCAGCGACAGCGCGATCACCAGTGCGGAGAGCGTCAGCTCCAGCGAGGCCGGCAGCCGCTGCCGCAGGTCCGTCAGCACCGGCTGCCCGGTGTTCATCGAGCGGCCGAGATTGCCCCGCCCGATATCCAGCAGATAGAACACCAGCTGCTGCGGGATCGGCTTGTCCAGCCCCATCTGCCGGCGGATGTTGTCGATCTCCTCCTGCCCGGAATTCGGCCCGGAGGCGAAGAAGACCGCCGGGTCGCCCGGCAGCACCCGCATCAGCAGGAAGGTCAGCACGACCACGCCCAGCAGCGCCGGGATGGAGGAGAGCAGTCGCATGCCGATGCGCCGGCCGATCCCGCCAAGGATACGTCCCATGCGGCTATCCGCGGGTCAGGTCACGGAAGTCGATCTGGCGGTAGTACTGGTAGGTGTAACCGTTGAGGCTCTGCGCCATGACCGCCTCGTGGTTCGGCTGCCAGAGGAAGATCTCCGGCACCTCCTCGCCGAGGATGGCGACCATGCGCCTGCACATCACCTCGTACTTCGCCGGATCGAGCTCGTACTGCGCCTGCTCGGTCAGCGCGTTCATCTCGGCATTGTTGAAGTTGGAGAAATTCCAGCGCTGGTCGCGCGTGAAGTAGAGCTTCATGTAGTAGTCGGTCTCGGGCAGCCAGGCCGTGGCGCCGTCGATGAAGAGGCCGAGCCGCTTCTCCGCCTGCGCGGTGTTGAACTGGGCATCCGGCATCTTCTGGATCTCGACCTGGATGCCGATGCGGGCCAGCGATTCCTTGAGCAGCGCGCCCACTGGCTCGTTGGCCGAGGCCGCTCCTGCGCTGAGGGCGAAGCTCGTGCTGAAGCCGTTCGGAAAGCCGGCTTCGGTCAGCAGCTGCTTGGCGCGGTCCAGGTTGGTGTGCAGTGGCATCGGGCGCGGGAAACTCGCGTCCGGCGGCGTGCCGGTCCAGTCGCCGCCATAAAGCTTGGCACCACGGCCGAAGATGGAAGCCTGGAACATGTCGTCATAGGGCAGCGCGGCCGCGATCGCCTGACGGACCTTCAGATTGTCGAAGGGCGCCATGCGCGTGTTCATCGCGATATGCGTGAAGCCGTTGGCGATCGGCGTGGAGAAGACCTTCACGCGGCCGCGCGCCTGCATTGCGGCGACATCGCTGGCCAGCAGGTCGATGGAGAGGTCGGCATCGCCACGCTCGATCAGGTTGGCGCGGGTCGCGGCCTCCGGCACGGTCTGGGCGATAATGCGCCGGAAGAAGGGCAGCTTGCCGTCGGGGCCGTTCTTCCAGTTCTCGTTCCGGCGCAGAATCAACTGCTCGCCGGTCCGGAAGTTCTCGACCGTATAGGCGCCGCCGCCGGCCGTGTTGTCCTTCATCCAGCTCTGCGCCCAGGGGTCCTCGGAGGTGGCGTAGCGCTTCGCCAGGGTGCTGTTGATCATGATGGCGTAGGGCACGCAGAGGTTCATCAGCCCGCGCCGGTCGGGCCGGGGCAGGACAGCCTCGACCGTGCGCGGGTTCAGCACGCGGAACTGGTCGGCGTTGGTCCAGGAGCTGATCTGGAGCTGGCTCTTGGCCAGGGAGTTCGCGGTGACATGGCGGTCCAGCGACCATTTCACGTCCTCCGCCGTCACCGGACTGCCGTCGTGCCACTTCGCCCCATCACGGATGGTGAAGGTGAAGCGCGTACCGTCCGGCGAGACCGTGTAGCTCTCGGCCAGCTCGCCGCGGATGCTGGTCGCGTCGTAGATGAAGCCGCCCGGAACCGGCTTGCGCCCGAAGGCGACGAGACGGTCGTAGAGGTGCATGCCGATGCCGAAGCTCTCGCGGGTGGCGCCGGGCATGGTCAGGTCGAGCGTGTTGATGTTGTTGCCCGTGACCTGCCGCAGCGTCTCCGCGCGGGTCTGTGCGGCGGCCGCCCGAGTCATGGCAAGGCTGGGGAGCGCGGCGATGGCGAGGGCCCCGGCAGCGCCCTTGAGCCCCTGCCTGCGGTGGATCTTCATGCGGGAAACGCCTCCTGTTCGGGGAAGTCTGTCCGCGTGTCCTCCCAGGCAGGTGCAGGCGTCTCCGCGCCGCGTGGGCGGAAGCTGGCACGGGCGGCGCGGGGGGCGCCAGCCCAAAAAATTCGCATCAGGGCCGGAACAGCCGCCCAACGCCCTCAAATCAGGCAGATCGACCGGCCGTGACGCTCCGATGCGGGAGACCCCGACCTCCCGTCTCCGGATCAGGCCGCCTTCTCCACCGCCGCGGGTGCAAGCGTGTAGCGCGTGAAGCTCCGGTTGAGCGCGGGCAGCGGCGCCACCTCCATCAGCCCCTCGCCAGGCTTCATCAGGATCATGGCGACGGTGGCGGACAGGTTGCCGCCGAGGTTCATCCGCGGCGGGCGGCAGACCGACCAGGGCGACTGCCAGTCGTCGAAGAAGGCCTCGCGCAGGTCGTCGATGGTGAGCTTGCCGCGCTTCGCCATCAGCGCATCGCGCACGCGGCGGTCGCGATAGGCGCTGTCCGGCGTGCTGAAGAGGCCGGTGTCCTTCAGCTTGCCCAACGCCACCGGGCTCAGCCAGTGGTTGGAGTGGACGAGGATCCCGCCCTCCGGCTGCACCAGGAAGGACTCGTCCGGCGCGCATTCGATGTCCACGCCGTAGCCGCCGGCCTGGCTCAGCATCAGGTTGTTCGAGCCGGATTTCGGCGTGCAGTAGAGACTGCGGAAGGCCAGCGCGACCTGCTCCTGCTCCAGCGCCTTGCGCCGCAGCAGCGAGAGGGGCACGCCCTCCTGCGTGTAGTCGCGGTCGCTCTCCAGGTAGTTCGCGGTGATGGCGACGCCGGCCGCGTTCAGGCCGCAGCGGGCCAGGCCGCCGGCCTCGACGAAGGTGAGGATGTCCGGCCCGTCCTCGCGGCGGATGCGCAGGACCACGCTGGTCTCGGCGCACTCGCTCTTCCAGTCCCAGTTCTGGCCGTGGATCACGCTGCCGTCGGCGCTGGCCTCGGGGAGGATGATCGCGCCCGTGCAGCCGTCGGGCTCCTCCTTCAGCTTCGCCAGCGCCTCGGCGCGCTTGGCGAGCTGTAGGACCTCGGTGCGGCAGTTCACCAGCACGATATCCTCGAAGGCGACGTCCGCGCCCTCGGCGATGCCGCGCATCTCCGCGACGAAGTTCGGCTCGAAGGCCTCGATGCGGGGCACGAAGTCGCGCGCCATGGCGCGGACGGCGGAGGTGTCGCGCCCCTGGCCGGCGAGCTGCGAGCCGTAATGCGCCAGCGTCTTGTGCACCCGCGCCTTGGCCATGCGGCCGTAGAGGCGGCCCCGCGCCTCCGGCCCGCCGGAGAGCTCGATGAGGGGGAAGGGCTCGATCGCGGGATGCGCCATGTCGATGGGACCTTGTCCAGGGATGCGTTATGCTGACACAAAGCACAGATGACGGCCAATCCCCTTCCCGCCGAGACGCCCGCGCTGCACCGCGACCTCGCGCGCGACATCCTGCGCGGCCTGCGCGCCCGCGGAGCGGCGCCGGGCGAGAGGCTCTCGCGCCTCGCGCTGGCGAAGGAGCTGGGCGTCTCGCGCACGCCCGTGGAGGGCGCGGTGGCGCTGCTGGAATCGCTGGGCGTGGTGGAGACGGACGGCCGCGCCGTCCGCCTGCGCGACACGGGCTTCGACCCGGAACGGCTGGCCGCCCCCGCCGCACAGGATGGCGACGCCGTGGCGCGGCTGGTCATGCAGCTGGCGCATGATCGCCGCACCGGCGCCCTGCCCGAGGAGGTCTCGGAACGCCTGCTGCAATCGCGCTATGGCGCAGGCCGCGCCGTCGTGGCGGCCGCGCTGCGGCAGCTCGCCGAGGTCGGCGCCGTCACCCGCAACCGCGGGCATGGCTGGCGCTTCGGCCCGGCCTATGCCTCGGCCGCGGACCGCGCCGCCTCCTACCGCTTCCGTCTGATGCTGGAGCCGGCCGGCCTGCTGGAGCCGGGCTTCGCGCTCCCCTCCGGCTGGATCGCCGGGATGCGCCAGGCGCACGAGCGCTTCCTCGCCCGGACCTGGAAGGACACGGATCCCGTCATCTTCTTCGAGACCAACGCCGCCTTCCACCGCGGCCTCGCCGAGGGCTCGGGCAACCGCTTCCTCGTCCAGGCCATCGAGCAGCAGAACCAGCTCCGCCGCTTCTCCAACTACGACTGGCAGCGCGGCGTGGAGCGCGTGCGCGTCTCGGCGGCCGACCATCTCGGCATCCTGGAGGCGCTGGAGGCCGGCGACCGGGCGGAGGCGGCGGAGCGCATGCACCGGCATCTCGCGGGCACGGCGGAGCTGCCCTGGCGGCCGCAGCGGGGTTGATCTTCGCCGGGCGAGGCGCATGCTTCGTATAAGGAGCCGGCGCAGGACCGGACCGGGCGAGGACAACGAATGACCGACGATCTCTACGAAGCTGGGATGAAGGTGCGCCGCCAGGTGCTCGGCGACGCCCATGTGGATCGCGCGAATGCCCGCATCACCGACGTGAACCGCGAGTTCCAGGACTTCATCACGCGCTTCGGCTGGGGCGAGATCTGGACGCGCCCGCAATTCGACCACCGCATCCGCCGCATCCTCGTGATGGGCACCATGGTGGCGCTCGGGCGCTGGGAGGAGTTCCGCATGCATCTCCGCGCGGCACTGGAGGGCGGGATGCCGCTCTCGGACATCCGCGAGATCCTGCTGCAGCAGAGCATCTATTGCGGCTTTCCCGTCTCCAACACCGCCTTCCACCATGTGGAGGACATCATGAACGAGCTGAAGGGCCGCGGCGTCACCATCAACGAGGGCTGACGCCCGTTTGAGGGAGGTGGAGATGAGCGGCTTCGGCAGGCGCGCGATCGCGCTGGCGCCCTTCCTCGCCACGGGCGCCGCGCGCGCCCAGGCGCCGGGCTGGCCGGCCCGTGCCGTCACCATCGTCGTGCCGGCCGCGCCCGGCGGCGGCGGCGACTTCACCGCGCGGCTGCTCGGGGATGCGCTGGGTCGGTCTCTCGGCCAGCCGGTCGTGGTGGAGAACCGGGTCGGCGGCAACGGCAATGTCGCCGCGACCTATGTCGCCCGCTCGCCGGCCGACGGCTACACGCTGCTGCTGGCCTATTCCGGCTCGCACGTCGCCAATCCGGCGCTGTACCGCAACCTGCCCTGGGATCCGCTCCGCAGCTTCGATCCGGTGGCGCTGCTGACGACCGCCCCGCATGTGATCGTGGTGCGCAACTCGCTGCCCGTGCGGAGCCTGGCGGAGCTGATCGCCTATGCCCGCCAGCATCCGGGCGGGCTGACCTACGCGACCTCGGGCGCCGGCTCCATCCAGCACATCGGGACGGAGCAGTTCGCCCGAATGACCGGAACCACGCTGGTCCACGTTCCCTATCGCGGCGCGGGCCCTGCGATGAACGACCTGATCGCGGGCAATATCGACCTCATCATCACCACGCCGCCGGCGATCGTCGGGCAGATGCAGGCCGGCGCCGTCCGCGCGCTGGCGATCGCCAGCCACACGCGCCATCCGATGCTGCCGGAGGTGCCGACCACGGCCGAGGCCGGCCTGCCGGGCTTCGAGCTGGAGGCCTGGTTCGGCCTCTACGCCCCGGCGGGAACGCCGACGCCCGTCATCACCCGGCTGGCGGACGAGACCGGCACGATCGTGCGCGGCGCGGAATTCCGCCGGCGCGCGGAGGAGAGCGGCACCTACGCCACCTTCATGACGCCGGAGGAGCTCGCGGCCTTCACCCGGCAGGAGCTCGAGCACTGGTCGGGCCTGATCCGCCAGATCGGCGTGACGCTGGACTAGGCTCAGGACTCATTGATTAGATCCAGAAGATGACGGCTGCTGCGATGCAGATGGCTGAGAAGAAGGTATGCG